>CAZGNV010000042.1:0-41579 GCA_964527835.1 uncultured Desulfosarcinaceae bacterium
TCGAAAACTCTATCGGACTGGTTTATTGAGCCCCACTTTTTACGGGGCCATCAACCTTAACGTTACTTGAAAAATCATGGCTGCCTTGGACCGGACATTTTCATTGGCCCATTTTTCAGATCTGCACTACTGCAACCTAGACGATCTGCGGCTGCACGAACTTTTAAACAAACGCCTGTTCGGATACCTGAAATGGCGTCTGATCCGGCATGCCGGCTACAAAGACGAAATCATGGCCGTCCTGCGGCGGGCTCTGAAAAACGACCGCCCCGACCACATCGTCATCACCGGGGATCTAACGCACTTAAGCCGCAGTGAAGAATTTGGCCGGATCGCAAAATGGCTTCAGTCGCTGGCCCCCTCCCGGCAGGTGACCGTCATCCCCGGCAATCATGACATGTATGTCAAGACTGACTGGGAAACCACCTTCGCCCGCTGGGCCGATTTCATGGCCTCCGATGAAAAATCTCCCCGGACATCGGCCGCGGATGCTGCTTTTCCTATCCTGCAGATACGCGGGCCGATCGCCATTATCGGTGTTTGCACGGCGCAGCCGGTCAACCCGCTGCTGGCCGTGGGCACCGCCGGCGACGCTCAGCTGCACCGCCTGGAGCAAATTCTGCGCGCAACCGGCCGCCGGCAGCTGCTGCGCGTGGTACTCATCCACCATCCGCCGGTTGCCGGGCTGGTCGCCTGGCGCAAACGCCTGACGGATGCCGACCGGTTTCGTGCGGTTGTCAAACGCTGCGGCGCAGAGCTGATCCTGCATGGCCATGCCCACCGCAGTGGCCAGCGCCGCCTGGCGGGGCCAGCGCGAGAAATCCCGGTCATCGGAATTCCGGCGGTCTGCGCCTCGGACCGCAAGATTCAGCGCCGGGCGCGGTATCACATCTACCGCTTCAGCCGCCAGGCCGCCGGCTGGGAGCTCTACATGAAAGTGCGCGTCTACTCTCCGGAAAACAGCCGGTTTGTCCCCGAAAGTGAAGAATATTTAGGCTTTTTTGAAACCCTCTGAACAACAACATCAGGCTGCGCGTCCCAGCAGTTTGGCGGCCCCCCCCAGGACCACCAGCGCCGGTGTCAGGGTGGTGACCGGCGGCGGCAGCTCCAGCAGCAGCCCCAGATGCCCCACGACCTGATAGGCCAGGTAGATGCCAACGCCTGCCATGGAGGCCATCACGATCCGGCGCCCGGCCGTTATGCTGCGAGTGGGGCCGAAAATAAAGGCCAGCGACAGCATCACCATCGCAGCAATCGTGGCCGGCAATGTCAGCTTCTGCCATAATGCCAGGCTGTAGCGATCAGCATTCTGCCCCCTTTTGCGCAACCCCTCAACAAAACTGTATAAATCAGACAGCGAAAGGCTTGCAGGCGGAAGCTCAAGGATGCCCATCTGCTCGGGGCTCAAAAATGACTTCAACGCCATCCCGTCCTTTTTCAAAGCTTTGATACCCTGCTCGCCGAAAAGGAGCTGTTCAACCCCCTCCAGTCGCCAGTGGTTGCCCTGCCCGATGGTCGCCCTGCGGGCCCGGGTAAAACTGCGCAGTCGCCCCTGCCGGTCATGTTCATAAATTTCGATACCGGCCGCCTGCACCCGTGACAGGGCCTTTTTGACGTGAATAAACGATCGGCCATGGCGAACCCAGAACCCATTTTTGGTCATCATGACATTTTGACCGTAAAGCGCCTTTGAACGCCGGATGCGGGCATACTGTTCCATGGGTGGAGCGACAAACTGCGTCAAAAACATGGTCAGCAGCAAAATAACGGCTCCGCCGGCAAGCACAGCGCCGCAAATTCGTTTGACCGAAATGCCGGCGGCCTGCATGGCAACCAGTTCATTGTGATCGGCCAGCAGCCCCAGGGCCACGATGCTGCCCAGCAGGATGCACACCGGCATCAAATCCACCGCCCGAGCAGGGATGGTAAAAGCCACAAAGATAAAGGCATCGGCCATTGTGTAATGGCCCTTGCCTACATCGTTTATCTGGGCCAGGAGTTCCAGAAAACTGAAAAGGATGATAAAAAGGGTTAATACCAGCAGAACCCCCCGGATGGTATGGGTCGCCAGGTAGCGGTCAAGCGTTTTCATTGTTCATACTTTTTTGCTGCGGCGCCAGCTGAACACCTCGCCGGATTTGTACAGCAGGAGCACAATGCATCCTGCCAGTCCGGCCGGCACCCACCAGATTCCGGGAACGGCACCCAGCACGCCTTTTTCAATCCAGTTTTTTGCAACCACCGTGATGTTGTAGTAGACGGCAAAAATAATAACTGCCGCCACCAGCTTGTAATATTTTCCCTGCCGCGGGGTTGTGCGGCTCAATGGAACGCCGAGCAGCGCCAGCAAAATGGTGGAAACCGCCGTGGACAGCCGCCACTGCAATTCCGCAATGTCCTCGTTTTTATCGGAGCGCATCAGGTGTGCGGTGGATGCGGCCCGGCGTTTATATTTGCGGGAAGCTGCTGCGGGAGGTGCCAGCAGGTAGGTTGCCTCTGCAAACTGGGTGATTTTGCCCTTGGTTGCGTCGCGCTTGAATTCGTAAAAATAGCCGTCGCGCAGCAGCAGCGGCTGCCGGCCGTCGAGGGTCTTTGGGGGCTGGTAGACCTGCCGCGCCGAAATAACCTTCAGCTGCTCACCGTCTTTGATGCGCATGAAAACCTTGCCGATGCGGCTGTGTTCATGGTCGACTTCTTCGGCAAAAATGACCATGTGAGACGATTTGATTTCGTAAAAATTGCCGGCTTCCATCCGCGAGATGTCAAAGCCCTTCTTGGCCAGGGTTTTCAACCCGTATACCTTTTTATAGGCCCAGGGCCGCACAAAAATCGACAGCACCGCCACCAGCAGGGCAACGGCCAGCGCCAGATAGAAAACGGAGCGCAAAATACGGGTGATCCCGACGCCGCACGAAGACAAGGCGACCATCTCGGAATCACGGTACATGCGCCCCAGGGCAATCACCACGCAAAGATAGAGGGTGGTGGGCAGCAGCACCTCCAGGGCGATGGCAATTCGCAGCACCAGCATCAGCAGCACGGCACCGGGGGGAAAAAGCCCGCTGACGGCATCCGCCAGATATTCCGCCGCACTGTAACTGGCAAAAATGGCGATCAACACCCCACTGATAACCACCATGGGCTTGCCGATTTCATGGGCGATATAGCGATCGATGATCAATTTTTTTCATTTAAAAAAGCGCTGCTGAGTCCGGATCCACTCATAACGCCAGTGCAATAAAAGATTGACTTTTTACGGCTGCCTTACAGCTTGTTGTCAAGTTTCAGTCCCAGGGTCTCGTCAAAAAACCCGATCGCATTTTTCAGGATTTTCTGGAAGAATTGCTCCTGGTCGGGCGTCAGGCCGAGTGATTCGTTGATTGTGCGAAACACCTCCGTCTGGGTGCGTTTGATCTCCGCCAACACCTGGCGGCCTTTGTCGGTCAAGCTGACCGAGGTCACCCGCTGGTTTTCCGGCAAAATCTTTTTGTCCACCAGCTTTTTGGATTTCCACAGCTTTGTAATGGTGGTCGAAATCGTGCTGTTGCTGACCTTGGGATACAGGCTGCCAATCTCGGAAATGCTCATCCTGCCCTTGATACCAATCATTTCCAGGATAAGGGCTTCGCGGTCGCTTAAATTGGCCACCCTTTTGCCGGAGTTCTTCAAGGCCATGTATAACCGCACCCGGAAGGCCATTTCATAAATGATCGTTTCTGTGGCTTTTTTCATCGGTCTCCCTTTACCATTTCTCCCTGTTTTTTCAATGCCTGAAAATGTTTATAATACAAAAAGATGAATTCTGTAAAGAGTTTCCTAATTAAAGTTTAAATTTTTCATAATAATTCCATTTCTGAATTGTTCGCCAACCTGAATGGCCTGCATTTTCAATATTGACCTGGGCCCCAAAGCTTTGTATAGGCTTTTACAATGCCTGCATAATCGACATTCAGCCAGACAATATCATTCACAGTGGAGGGGGGACATCATGGAAGCTGAAACGCACCCGGTACGGCAACATGCTGAAAATCCAACCGACAGCTCACTGCAAATCGTAAAGGTCGAGGGACGCCGCGCCCTGAATGAATTTATCCGTGTTCCCTGGCCGATATACCGGGATGACCCGCACTGGGTTCCGCCCCTGCTGCTGGAGCGGCGCATGCACCTGGCGCCCAGCAACCCCTATTTCGACCATGCCACCTATTGTTCATGGCTGGCCTATCGCAACTCAAAACCGGTGGGCCGCATCAGCGCCCAGATCGACCGGCTTCACCTGGAGCGCTACCAGGATGCAAAGGGCTTTTTCGGCCTGCTGGAAGCCGAAGACAGTCCTGCAGTCTTCAAGTCCCTGCTGGAAACCGCCGAAAACTGGCTGCGAACCCAGGGCATGCAGCAAATCTCAGGTCCCTTCAATCTTTCCATCAATCATGAACTGGGGCTGCTGGTCGACGGCTTCGACACGCCGCCTTCGCTGATGATGGGCCATGCCCGGCCATACTATGGGCCGCGGCTGGAGGAAAACGGCTATGCCAAGGAAAAAGACCTGCTGGCCTACATTATCGATGCGGACTTTAAACCATCGGCTGCGATGCAGACCGTCATCAAAAGAGCAAAAAAAAAGGTGCGCGTCCGGCCCCTGAAAAAATCTGATTTTACAAGCGAGTTGAAAGTAATCCAGGACATTTTCAACGATGCCTGGTCGCAAAACTGGGGCTTTGTGCCTTTCACCGACGAAGAATTCGAACACATGGGCAAGGACCTGAAAATGCTGGCCCACGAAGAGTTGGTCAAAATTGCCGAAGTGGACGGAGAGCCGGCCGCCTTTATGGTCACCCTGCCGAACATCAATGAGGTCATCCGGGATCTCAACGGACGGCTATTGCCCTTCGGCTGGCTCAAGATGCTGTGGCGGCTGAAGGTGAAATATCCCAAATCCGCGCGCATCCCGTTGATGGGGGTGCGCCGGCGTTACCATGACAGCCTGATGGGAGCCGCACTGGCTTTCACGGTGATTGCCGCCTCCCAACAACCCGGTCTTAAACTCGGTCTCAAGGAAGTTGAGATGTCCTGGATCCTGGAAGACAATATGGCCATGCGCAATATTATCGAATCCATCGGCGGCCGGGTCTATAAAACCTATCGTATTTACAACAGGCAACTCTAGCCGGAGCCCTCCATGCCGGATTTTGATAAAGCTTTTACGGCCGTGGTCCTGGCCGCTGACCGCGGCCCCGGCGACCCGGTGGCCACCGCCGCCGGCGTCGAATGCAAATCCATGGCCCCGGTCGGCGGAATTCCGATGGTTTTGCGGGTGCTCAATACCCTGGCAACTTCTGCGCAAATAAGCACCCGCATTCTGTGCGGACCGCCAAAGTCGGTTTTGGACCGGGCACCCGAGTTAAACGCGCTGGTTGCCTCCGGCCAGGTGCGGTGGTTTGAAAACCGGGCCACCCCGAGCACCAGCACCCAGTCGGTCTTGGGAAAACTGCCGGAGCAAACCCCGGTTCTGCTGACGACTTCCGATCATGCCCTGCTCAGCTCACGGATCGTCGACTTTTTCTGTTCCCAGGCCCGGCAAACCGGCTGTGATGTGGTGGTCGGCGTTGCCCGCCTCGAAACGGTGACCGCCGCCTATCCCCAGACCCGCCGCACGGCCACCCGGCTGCAGGACGGCGCTTACTGCGGCTGCAACCTGTTTGCGTTTTTGACTCCCCGGGCCCGCCAGGCCGCCGTTTTCTGGCGGCGGGTTGAAAGCCAGCGCAAAAAGCCGCTGTACCTGATCCGGGTGCTCGGCATCAGCGCCATTGTGCGGTACCTGCTGGGATGGCTGTCCCTGGATGAAGCCCTGCAACGCGTATCCCAACGCCTGGGGTTCAAGGCCGGAGCGGTCATCCTTCCGTTTGCCGAGGCTGCCATTGATGTGGACTCGGCCGCTGACTGGAAACTGGCTGAAAAAATCGTGTCCCGCCATGATAATTTCACGGCCCCTGACATCCCCTAGCCGGTGCTGTCACGCCAGATAGGGTTGGGGGGCAGGGTGTGCACAGGCCGCCATAACATCAATGTCCAAACATTAAAGTTTATAAAAGTTTTCTGTTTCTAATATATTTTTTTTACGAATGTTTTGACAATAAATTTTTTTTACCCTTAACTCTTGACAAATGCAATAGATTTGGTTATTGTTGAAACTTAAAATCAATACGCAGCTGCTGGTTCGAAGACCCGGCCGACTGCCCAAAACAGCTCAAAAAGAATAGGTGCAGCGGACTCCTTTCAGCCGGCAACTGTTCGGAATGACTGGAAGATAGCCTTTACAAGGCTAAAAATTCATGTTAGGCTGCAAAATATATCTTTTTTTGTGGCCAAATCGATAATTTTATAATAGAATTATCAGAACCGGATAGAGTTGCAGCCTGATCGCAGAACGCCTGCCGGAAGTGACGGATTACGGATTAAGGCAAGCGGCCCTGCAAGGCAAAGAGGCTGTTTTTTAGCGGACATTTGACATTTGATTTAAAGTGATGTACAAGTCGCAGACGGTAAAATATTACCTTCCCCAACAGGCAAAGGTTGGGGAGATGACGGATATTTTGCCGACAACAATCTGGCAGCTGATCTAAGGGAGATAGATCGGCCGCAGGATCTGACTTATCAGGGAGGCTATAATTGCTATGGAAGCTACACCTGCTGAGAGCACGCTACCATTGCGGATTGCGGATTTCTCTACGCTTGCAGAAGCGCTTGATTACGCTGCCCGGGGAACAACCGGGTATAATTTTTATACGGGTGCCGGCAAACTGTATGCCGCACTGCCCTATGCACAGCTAAAGAAAAAAGCTCAGGCCCTGGCCCGCCGTTTGATCGGTCTGGGCGTCAGTCGAGGTTCACGGGTTGCCCTGGTGGCCGACACGCACCCGGACTTCATGTGCTTTTTTTTCGCCTGCCAGTACGCAGGTCTGGTCCCCGTTCCGCTTCCGGCATCCATCTACCTGGGGGGCCGCGAAGCCTATGTCACCCAGCTCAACCGTCTGCTTTCCATCTGTCAGGCTGAAATTGCCATGGCCCCGGAAGACTTTCTGCCTTTCCTGACCGAGGCGGCCGAGGGCCTGAAGCTGCGATTCGTGGGCCGGCCGGAAGATTTTTACCAGCTGCCACAATCCGATGACCCCCTGCGGGCCTCGCAGCCCAACGAAATCGCCTATTTGCAGTACACTTCCGGCAGCACCCGTTTTCCGCGTGGGGTGATGATCACCCAGAAGGCGGTGCTCAGCAACCTGCTGGCAATCCTCAAATATGGGATCAAGGTCAAACGGGCAGATCGCGCGGCCTCCTGGCTTCCTTTTTACCACGATATGGGACTCGTTGGCCTGGTGCTGTCTCCCATGGCCGCCCAGCTTTCCGTGGATTATCTGAACACACGGGATTTTGCCATGCGCCCCCGGGTCTGGCTGCGAGTGATGTCCCAAAACAAGACCACGTTGTCCATCAGCCCACCTTTTGGCTACGAGCTATGCGCCCGGCGAGTGCGCCCGGAGCAGGCCAAAGATTTCGATTTGAGCGCCCTGCGCCTTGCCGGGGTGGGAGCGGAAACGATCCGCACCGAACCCCTGGACCAGTTTGCCGATCTGCTGGCGCCCAGCGGCTTTGACCGGCGCGCCTTCCAACCGTGCTATGGGATGGCGGAATGCTCCCTGGCGGTCAGCTTTTCACCCATGGGCCAGGGAGTGGCCGTTGACATCGTGGACGCCAACAGCCTCGCTGAGGAGCAAAAAGCCCTGCCCATCGAAAACCTGGACAGCGTCGACCCTGCCCGGGTCAAACCGCTGATCAACTGCGGGGTTCCGTTGCCGGGCTTTGAAGTGGAAATACGTGACGACCAGGGACGGGTCCTGCCACAGCGGCATTGTGGCACCCTTTTTGTTCGCGGGCCCAGCGTTATGTCCGGCTACTTCGGAGATCTCAAGGCCACCCGGGAAGTATTGACCCCCGACGGCTGGCTGAACACGGGAGACCTGGCCTATCGCATTGACGACGGCCTGGTCATCACCGGCCGCAAAAAAGATCTGATTATCATCAACGGCCGCAACATCTGGCCCCAGGATCTCGAACACCTGGCCGAACAGCAGCCCGAAATCCGCACCGGCGATGCATCGGCTTTTTCGATCACCAATCCCCAGGGCCGGGAACAGGCCGTGATGATGATCCAATGCCGGGAATCCAATGAAGTCAAGCGCGCTGATCTGCAAGAGCGAATCCACGCCTGTGTCCAAAAGGAGTATGGTATTGACTGCCTGATCGAACTGGTTCCCCGCAACACCCTGCCCCGAACCACGTCCGGCAAGCTGTCTCGCTCCGGAGCACGCAAGGTTTATCTTAAACGGGTTGCCGACGAACAATCAAGGGTGCCCCATGAAGACCTTTACGCCGCAACGCTCCGCCAACGGGCCGTCTAACCTGGAATTTACAATCACGACACCATACAAACGACATTTGCAAACCGGTCGATCCCATCGGGGTCGACCGGCGCGCAAAAAGTGTTTGCCGACATCGGCAAGGATGTCGGCGTCTATGATCAAAAAAACAACCTCGCATTCACGGGACGGATTGCATGCCGCAAACAATAGCCATCACCGGTGCCACGGGATTTATCGGCAGTGCGTTGGCCCAGCGTCTGGCAGCCTCCGGCTGTCACGTGCAGGCCCTGGTGCGCCCGGCATCGATCCATAAGCGGCCTGAGAAACCCAATATCCGGTGGATCCAGGGCGATCTTGCCGACCTTAAGGGTCTGCAGCGCCTGGTTCGCGGGGCAGATGCCGTGGTGCACTGTGCCGGCACGGTGCGCGGGGCGACCCGGGCCCAGTTTGACCGCATCAATGTCGATGGAGTGGCGCAACTGGTCCACTCCATTGAACAACAGCAACCCGCCCCCAGGTTTTTGCTGATATCATCTGTGGCCGCCAGAGAGCCGCACCTGTCCCATTACGCGGCCAGCAAACGACAGGGGGAGATTGTGCTGGCTGAAAAAGCCACGCGCACGCCCTGGACCATTTTTCGCCCCTGCGCCGTATACGGCCCGGGAGAACGGGAGCTGCTGCCGCTTTTTCGCTGGATGGCGCGGGGGATCGCTTTTCTGCCGGGCGCCGGCCAGGCCCGTTTTTCCATGCTGCACGTGCAGGATCTGGCTGAAGCGGTGGTGCGGTGGCTGGAATCCGAAAACACCCGGGGTCGAATCTATGAAATCCATGACGGGCATCCGGACGGCTATTCGCAGCAGGATATTGCCGATGTGGTGGCCAAGCTGCGGGGGGGGCCCGTGATTCGAATCAGGATCCCAGCGGTTTTTCTCAGGGCGCTGGCGGCTTTTAATCTTGTTTTTGCCCTCGCAGCGCGCTATGCTCCCATGCTAACCCCGGGCAAGGTGCGCGAGCTTTGCCATGTCAACTGGGTTTGCGACAATGGCCCGTTGAACACCGACACCGGATGGACCCCGCGCATATCGTTGGCCCACGGTCTTGAGCAGATTCTGTGGGACCAGGGTGCTCCCGGCCGACCGGTGCCGGCAGCCCGGGAAAAAAGAAAAGAGGTCTGAAAAAATGCGCAGTTACGATGAGACGCTGCAGAAAATTATTGAAATTGTGCAGCCCTTCGTTCCCCAGGGCCAGCCAATCGCCGAGGAAACCGATATGGTGGCCGAGCTGGGACTGGATTCTTTGAAAGTCATGAAAATCATAGAGACGGTGGAAGACAGCTTCGACATTCTGGTGCCATTGAATGTACTGCCGGATATCCGCACCGTTAAGGACTTTGTTTTGCAGATTCAGAAATTAGACGAGGATGAACAACAATGACGATTTTCGACAAATTTGACCGCCTGGCCGCTGCCCGCGAGGCCCTGGAGCAAAATTGCGGGGACTTTTTCAATATTGTCGTCGACGACGTCATTTCGGCCACCGAAGCCATGGTCAATGGACGGCGCATGATCCTGGCCGGCAGCAACAATTACCTGGGTCTTTCCTTTGATCCCGACTGCATCGAGGCCGCCTGCGAGGCCACCCGCCAGGCGGGCACCGGCACCACCGGGTCCCGCATGGCCAATGGGACCTTTGCGGGCCATGTGGCGCTGGAAAGAGAGCTGGCCCAATTTTTCGGACGCCGGCGTGCGATTGTCTTTTCCACCGGCTATATCGCCAACCTGGCCATGCTGTCCACCCTGGTGGACTCCAACGAGATCATCCTGCTGGACGCCGACTGCCACGCCAGCATTTACGACGGCTGCCGCCTGGGCAGCGCCGAGGTGATTCGCTTCCGGCACAACGATGTCGGCAACCTGGAGAAACGGCTCGAGCGGCTGTCCCGGCGCAACACCAACATTCTGGTTGTCGTCGAAGGACTTTACAGCATGCTGGGGGATCGGGCGCCGCTGGCGGACATCGCCGCGGTAAAACGAAAATACGGCGCTTACCTGATGGTGGACGAAGCCCACTCCCTGGGAGTGCTGGGCGAAAACGGCCGCGGGCTGGCCGAGGAAGCCGGCGTGGAAGATGAAGTCGACTTTATCGTCGGCACCTTCAGCAAAAGCCTGGGGGCCATCGGCGGGTTTTGCGTCAGCAACCATCCCCAGCTGGACCTGGTGCGCTATGCAAGCCGGCCATACGTATTTACAGCCTCATCGTCACCGGGTATCATTGCCTCCACGCGCAGGGCATTGAACATTTTGGGCACCCGCCCCGAGCTGCGTCAGCGCCTCTGGGACAATGCCAACATGCTATATCAAAAACTGCAGGGCCTGGGTTTTTCGCTGGGGCCCGAACCCAGCCCCGTGGTCGCTGTCCGGTATAAAGACATGGAAGAAGCGCTGGCCATCTGGAACGCCCTGGTGCAGCACGGCGTATACGTCAACATGGTGCTGCCGCCGGCCACCCCCGACGGCAGCGCCTTGCTGCGCTGCAGCATGAGCGCCGCCCACACGGCCGAGCAGATCGAGAACATCTGCCAGGCATTTTCCGCTGCGCGGCAAACCGGCTGACCAGACACAATAATTTGCCAACGAATTGAATTACTAACTAACGATGCGCCTTATATTGATCATTTCCCGGCAATACCCGTGGCGGACTCTGTCCATGCTGGTCGCTTTGCTGTTGTCCGGCATCGCTGAAGGCATTGGGCTGTCGGCGCTGCTGCCGCTGCTGACCATCGCGCTGGGAGGATCCAGTGGGCTGACCGGCAAACAGGGCACCATGGCCGGCGAGATGATCCAGGACATTTTTAATTCCATCGGCTTGACCCCCACGCTGGAACTGCTGCTGATATTGATCCTGGCTGCCATGCTGTTGAAGTGTGTACTGGTTTTGATTGCCAACCGCAACGTTGGATATACGGTGGCGCATTTAACGACCAAGTTGCGCCAGCAAATGCTGCGGGCGTACATGCTGGCGCGCTGGGAATTTCATCTCAGCCAGCCCATCGGCAAACTTGCGGCCGCCATGGGCGGCGAAACAACTCAAACAGCCAAGGCCTATGCCACTGGCGTATCCATCGTTGTTATTATCATCCACACCGCAATTTATATCGTGGTGGCTATGATGGTATCCTGGCAGGGGACACTGATTGCCCTGGCAGCGGGGTTGTTTTTCTGGTACCCCCTGAATCGGTTCGTAAAAAAAGCCCGTCGAGCCGGCCGCCGTCAGGTAAAATTAAGAAAATCCATGTCTGGAGAGTTTGTAAACAGTCTCCTGTCCATAAAGCCGCTCAAGGCCATGGCGCGGGAAGACCGGGCGGAAGCCATCCTGATCGACAAAACCAACCAGTTGAAAAAAGCTCTGCAAAAGGAGATTATCAGCAAGGAGTCTTTAGGGGCCTACCAGGAAGCCATGAAGGTCACCTTTATGCTGCTGGCCATTTACGTGGCGATTGTTCCGTGGGGCATGGAGCCGACGACGGTCATGATTCTGATTCTGCTGCTCGGCCGCATCATAGGCAAGCTGGGCAAAATTCAAAAACAGTATCAAACCCTGAGTGTCCAGGAAAACGGGTATTGGTCCATGACCCAGACCCTTGAGATCGCCCAAAAAATGCGCGAACCAAAGCTCGGGGACCATAAACCGGAACTCAGGCAAGCCATTCGCCTGGACGAGGTATCGTTTGCCTATGCAGACAAAAACGTCCTTAACGATGTATCGGTCGTTTTCCCTGCCGGGGAGATCACCGCCATTGTCGGCCCTTCGGGCGCCGGCAAAACCACCATCGTGGACCTGGTCATCGGCCTGCTACGCCCGAAAAGCGGGGAGATCTGGATCGACGATCTGCCTTTGCAGCAGGTGGATCTGCACCAGTGGCGGCGCATGATCGGATATGTGCCCCAGGAAACCCTGCTGCTTGACGAATCGATTTTCATCAACGTCACCCTGGGAGCCCCGGACATTACGAAAGCTGATGTGCAAGAGTCTCTGCGAAAGGCCGGGATCTGGGAATTTGTCGAAAAAATGCCCAAGGGCATGTACAGCTCAGTGGGACAGCGCGGCCTCAAACTGTCCGGCGGTCAGCGCCAGCGCATAGCCATTGCGCGCGCGCTGGTGCGCAAGGCCAAACTGCTGGTGCTCGATGAAGCCACCACGGCACTGGATCCGGCAAGTGAGTTGGCCATTTGCGATACCCTGCGAAAACTGAAGGGGGAAATCACCATTCTGGCGATCTCCCACCAGACCGCCATTCTGGAAGTGGCAAACCGGGCCTATCGGATACAGGATGGATCGGTGTTTTCAGTAGAAATTACGCCGGACAACACAATAAACGCCGTAAAATCTGAAACAGACCAATTGCCTGGATTTCAGGTGGAATCTGCAGCCGGCAAAATAGGATAGGATAAAAACTATTGCAGGATAAAATCACAGAAAATATAGAAAAAATTATTGGCAGTATTCGCCTGATCGCCTTTGATTTCGACGGTGTGTTCACCGACAACATGGTGTATGTCCTGCAGGATGGCACCGAGGCGGTGCGCTGTTTCCGCAGTGACGGTCTCGGCCTGCAGAAACTGGAACAACTTGGGATTGAAACCGTTATCATCTCCACCGAGGCCAACCCGGTGGTCTCGGCCCGGGCGCGCAAGCTGAAAATACGTTGTATCCAGAACTGCGAAGACAAACGTACCGCCCTGGAAGACGTTGCAAAGGAAACCGGTATTTCTTTAGACGAGGTCGCTTTTGTGGGCAATGACATCAATGACCTTCCCTGTCTGACGTGCGTGGGTCTGCCCATCGTGGTTCAAGATGCATATCCGGAAGTCATTGAACATGCCTTTTACCGCACCAGCCGTCCGGGTGGCTATGGTGCCGTGCGCGAGGTTTGCGATTTGTTCGAGCAGGTCCTTTCAACCGGCAGACCAGACTCCTGAATGCTGATCGCGACAGAAGGATCATAATAGTTGATTTTTTTCAGCACCCGTACTTTCAAATAAAAGAAAAATATTATATAACAGAAGCAACCAACAATTTTGCAAGGGAGGACCTACAATGCGACAAATAACACTGGACGGCAAGGTCGTGCAGGACGACAGCGACTGTTACGTCATCGCCGAAATCGGTCATAACCACCAGGGAAAACTTGAAACCGCCAAGGAAATGTTCAAGGTGGCTAAAGAATGCGGTGCGGATGCGGTAAAACTGCAAAAAAGAGACAACCGCTCGCTTTTTACCAAGGCAGGTTATAACAAACCTTACGATAATCCCAACAGCTATGGCGCCACCTACGGAGAGCACCGGGAGTTTCTGGAGTTCGGCTACATCGAATTCAAGGAACTCAAGGACTATGCCAACGAGCTCGGCGTCACCCTGTTTGCCACTGCCTTTGATTTTGCCAGCGCTGATTTCCTGGAAAAACTGGACATGCCGATTTATAAAATGGCATCCGGCGATCTGAAAAACATCCCCCTGCTCACCCACGTCGCTGCTTTTCAGAAACCGATGATTATCAGCACCGGCGGAGGCACCATGGAAGATGTCAACCGGGCCTATGACGCCATCATGCCCATCAACCCCCAGCTGTGCATCTTACAGTGCACGGCAGGATATCCGGCGGAATTCAGTGAGCTGAACCTGCGCGTCATCACCACCTTTCGCGAACGCTTCCCCGAGGTCGTGGTGGGCCTGTCCTCCCATGACAACGGCATCGCCATGGCTGTGGCCGCCTACATGCTGGGCAGCAGAATTGTTGAAAAGCATTTTACCCTCAATCACACCTGGAAAGGCACCGACCATGCCTTTTCACTGGAGCCCATTGGCTTCCGGAAAATGGTGCGCGATCTGCAGCGTACGAGAGCCGCCCTGGGTGATGGAATCAAACGCACCTATGAGAGCGAGGTCAATCCCATCATCAAGATGGGCAAGAAAATTGTGGCGGCCCGGGATCTTCCAGCCGGCCATACCATCCGGCGTGAAGACCTGGCCCTCAAGTCACCGGGCGACGGCCTGCAGCCTTACGAGATCGACAAGGTCATTGGAAGGGTCACCCGCCAGGCAATAAAAGAAGATGACGACATCACCATCGAGGTGTTGAATGGTTCCGAGCGCTGGGCGGAGGCCGCGTCTTGAAAGACCTGTTCAGCCTGAAATCGGAGGTGGCCGTGGTCACCGGGGCCTTGGGTAAACTGGGGCCCATCTGGATCGAAGCCCTGCTCGAGGCGCAGGCCTCGGTTTTTGCCCTCGACCTTGCCGACACCCCGGTCAGTGAAGAATTCCAGCAGCTGCAAGCGCGTTTTGATGTGCAAAGCCTTGTGCTGGCGCGCGCCGACGTTACAAATCGATCTTCCCTGGAAGTGATTTGCGAACAGTGCATTGAAACCTTCGGTGTTCCCACCATCCTGGTCAACAATGCCGGCATCGACCGCCCCCCCTCGGCAGCGGCAGGCGGCTGCCTGCTGGAGGACATCCCCCTGGAAGAAAACCGGCAGATCCTGGATGTCAACACCCTGGGCGTATTCCTGGTGTGCCAGGTCTTTGGCGCCCGGATGGCGGCAGCGGGCCGCGGATCGATCATCAACATCGGCTCGCTTTACGCCGGTGTTTCCCCGGATCAGCGCTTTTATGATCACATTCCCGGCGATGTGCCGTTTCTCAAGCCGCCGGCTTACGGCGCCTCCAAGGCTGCCGTGATCAACCTGACCCGTTACCTGGCGACTTTGTGGGCGCCCCGGGGGGTGCGGGTCAACGCCCTGTCGCCGGGCGGCGTGCTCGGCGGGCAGGATGAGGAGTTCAAGCGCAAATTCTGCAGCCGGGTGCCCATGGGGAGGATGGCCCAGGCCGAGGACCTGCGGGGTCCGCTGCTCTTTCTGGCCTCACCGGCATCATCCTATGTAACCGGCACCGAGCTGCTCGTGGACGGAGGCTACACCGCCTGGTAGCATTATTCAGTTTGCCTGGATAGCCCTGCAGATTTTCGTGCAAAGACAATTCCCAGCAAAAGCAGCATAACAATCACTTGGAGCTAAAATGGATGTAAAAACGATTCCGGACACAATCCCCAACTGGATTGCCGGCAAACAGGCGGAGGCAATCTCGCAAAACAACTTTGACAAACTGTCTCCAGCCACCGGCAAGGCAATATGCAAGGCGGCCCGCTCCGGAACCGAGGATGTTAAAGCAGCGGTGGCAGCCGCCCGGCAGGCACAGCCGGCGTGGGCCGATCTGACCCCGGTCCAGCGCGGGGATCTGCTCTATGGCATCACGCGGGCCATGCGTCAACACCGTCAGGAAATTGCGGCCATTGTTGCCACGGAAACCGGAATGGCGCCCGGCGCCGCCCTGGGTGAAACCGGCGGCGCCATTGCCCTGGGAGAGTTCATGGCCGGTGAAGGCCGCCGGTTTTACGGCCGCACCACCACCAGTGCGGTGCCCAACAAGTATGCCATGACCGTGCGGCAGCCGCTGGGAGTCGCCGGACTGATTATCGCCGCCAACACGCCGATTGCCAACGTGGCCTGGAAGGTTTTTCCGGCTTTGCTGTGCGGCAACAGCGCCGTGCTCAAAGCCGCCGAGGATACCCCGGCCACAGCCTGGTATTTCGGCAAAATCGCCCATGAGGCCGGCCTGCCCGCCGGCGTTTTAAATATTGTTCAGGGATACGGCGTGGAGGCCGGCGCACCGCTGGTCGCCAACCCCCAGGTGGATGTTGTCAGCTTTACGGGATCGGCCGCCGTGGGCCGGCAAATCGCCACAGTAGCCGGCGAGCGCCTGGCGAAGGTTTCCCTTGAGCTGGGCGGTAAAAACCCCCTGATCGTCTGTGACGACGCTGACCTGGAAAAAGCCGCGGACTGGATATTGCTGTCGGCCTTCAGCAATGCCGGCCAGCGCTGCGCATCGGGCAGTCGGATTATTATCTTTGACAGTGTCTATGACCAATTGCGTGACATGCTGGTGCAGCGCACAAAGAGGCTGAACGTCGGGCCGAACGACGGCGACGATCTCGGACCGGTGATCAACGAAAAGCAGCTGGACAACATGCTGGCGGTCGTCCGACGTGCCGAACAAAACGGGGCGGTCATTTTGGCCGGCGGCCAGCGGTTAACCGATGAGGCCCACGCGCAGGGTTTTTACATGGCCCCCACGCTGATTGAAAATGCGGATCCCCATGATGAAATCTCGACCACCGAACTTTTCGGCCCGATCACCTGCCTGTATCGGGTGAAAAATTTTGAGGCTGCTCTGCAGATGGCCAACGACTCGCCTTACGGCCTGACAGCCTGCATTCACACGCGCAGCATCCATCGGGCGACCGAATTTACACACAAAATTCAGGCCGGCGTGGCCGTGGTCAACGGGGGAACTTACGGCAGCGAGCCCCACATGCCGTTCGGCGGCCTGCGCCAGTCCGGCAACGGCAGCCGGGAGCCCGGCACCGAGGCGCTGGATGTGTACTCGGATTTGAAAGATATTTATATTATTACCGACGCCGGTCAGCTATAAGAATGAAGAGGATATCGAAAAAGAAAAGCTCAGTTAGCATATATAATAATAGGAAGTGCCTAAAGTGCACTAAAATGCCTTAAGTGCCTGAAGTTGTGGCATCGCTTCGCTCCGTCTTTTTAAAAAGAAGCCAGAATACAAACTACTATAAGTTTTTCATTTAATACGTAAAGCACCGATATGGCTAAAAATAGACCTACAATTGTTGCTTTGATTCCGGCTCGCTCGGGCTCCAAGCGCGTGCCGGATAAAAACATCCGGCCGCTGGCCGGCCATCCGCTGATTGCCTATACCATCGCGGCCGCCCGGCAGAGCGAAATTTTCAGCGACGTAATCGTGTCGACGGATTCACAAAAGTATGCGGATATCGCCGGCTATTACGGCGCGGAGGTGCCCTTTCTGCGGCCGGCTGATATTGCCGGCGACCACTCCCCGGACATCGAATGGCTGGAATCCACATTGCAGCGATTGCAAAAGCAGGGCCGCCAATATGACTGCTTCAGCATCTTGCGGCCCACCAGCCCGTTCCGGCTGCCGGAGACCATTCGGCGGGCCTGGAAGGCGTTTTTAACCGAAACCGGCGTGGACTCGCTGCGGGCGGTGGAAAAATGCACCCAGCACCCCGGCAAAATGTGGGTGGTGCGCGGCCGGCGCATGACGCCGCTGCTGCCCCTAGGTCCTGCCAAACGACCCTGGCACAGCAGCCAGTACCACTCGCTGCCGGAAATATATGTCCAGAATGCAAGCCTGGAAATTGCATGGTCGCGGGTGGTTTTCGAGGAGCGCACCATTGCCGGCAACGTGGTCATGCCGTTTTTCACCAAGGCCCATGAAGGCTTTGACGTCAACAATCCATACGACTGGCAGCTTGCCGAACAGCTGGTTCAAAACGGCGAGGCGCGGCTGCCGGACGTAACTCAACCTGAGTACACCTCAACGCTGCAACATTAAGGTATTCGACAAGTTGCCCGGAAACAGATGCCCGGCATACAATTTACAAATGAGGAGCAGACAACCTGATGATCGAAATCAAACTCATTCCGCAAACCGAATTTGAACGCATCCAAAACGCTGATTTGAACCGCCGCAACAAACTTGAGCTGATCGGCGACATGTGCCGGGCCAATGCACTGGCCACGGTCAAACGCGCCGGCTCGGGACATCTCGGCTCCAGTTTCAGCTGCCTGGATATCGTCACCTTTCTTTATTACAACCACATGAACACCGTTGAGCTTGGCGTGGACCATCAAAACCGCGACATCTATTTTTCCTCCAAGGGCCATGATGCCCCTGGCCATTACGCCGTGCTGTATTCGCTGGGAATCATCGACCGTGAGCAGTTTATCAATCTGCGGCGCCTCGGCGGCACCCACGGCCACCCGGATGTTCATATCGCCGGGATCGAAGCCAATTCGGGATCGCTGGGCATGGGAATATCCAAAGCCAAGGGCATGGCCATCGCCAAGCAGATGAATGGCTGGTCGGGACGCGTATTTGTCATGACCGGAGACGGCGAGCTTCAGGAGGGGCAGATCTGGGAGTCCCTGCAGACCGCGGCCTACCAGAAAATCACAAATCTGCAAGTAATTGTGGACTGCAACAAGATTCAATCCGACAAGCCGGTGGATCATATTATTTCCCTGGGAGAGCTGGAAAGAAAATTCGAAGCCTTTGGCTGGCATGTTCAGCGCTGCGACGGGCACGATTTTGCCGAGCTGGAAAAAGTTTTTGCAGACTTCGACCGGGTAACAGACAAACCCAAAGTGATGATCGCCGACACTGTCAAGGGCCGGGGCGTATCATTTATGGAAGGACAGCGCGTGCTCGAAGAAAAAGAGGCCCTGTACCAGTGGCATGCCGGCGCCCCGGACGATGATTCTTTTGAGGCCGGATATGCTGAACTTATCGAACGCACCAACGCCCGGCTCGATCAATACGGTCTGGCACCTCTGGAAACCGAATTGCTGGAAACCAGGGAAAAGAACCGGGTGCGCCTTAAAGATACCGCCGAAAAGGTGGTCACTGCCTTCGGCGAGGCCCTGGTGGAAGTGGGTGCTGCAAGAAAAGACATGGTGGTGCTGGATGCCGATCTTTCCGCCGACTGCGGCCTGCGTCTGTTCGAAAACACGTTTCCCGAGCGTTTCATCGAAAACGGCATTGCCGAGCAGGACATGGTCTCCATGGCCGGCGGGCTCGCCCTGCAGGGGCTGCTGCCGATCGTCAATTCCTTCGGCGTCTTTTTAGCCTCCCGTGCCAATGAGCAGATTTACAACAATGCCACCGAAAACACCAAAATTGTCTATGTCTGTCACTATGCGGGACTGATTCCGGCAGGCCCCGGCAAGTCCCACCAGAGCCTGCGCGACATTTCTCTTTTCGGAGCCCTGCCCAACATTGTAATCCTGGAGCCATGCAACGCGGTGGAAACAAAGATGGCCCTGGACTGGTGCGTAAATGCTGCCGAACAAAGCTGCATGCTGCGACTGGTGATTTCGCCTTCCCCGCGAACCATCACCCTGCCGGAGGATTATCGCCTGACGCCTGGAAAAGGTGTCGTGCTCAATGAGGGCAATGACGCCGTCTTGTTCGCCTACGGTCCGGTGATGCTCAATGAGGCCCTGAAGGCCGCCGAATTGCTTCAGGACGATGGCTTCGCGCTGAAAGTCGTCAACATGCCCTGGCTGAACCGGATTGACAATGACTGGCTGGAAGGGGTCGCCGGTGGCTGCAATTTGCTTTTTTCCCTGGACAATCACGCTCCTTATGGGGGACTGGGGGACCTTTTGCTTAATGGCCTGATGGCCTCTGCGGCGTTAAGAAAAAAACAGCTTGAAAAATTCGCGGTTGACGATTTTCCGGCCTGCGGCACACCGCCCGAAGCCCTTGCCTACCACAAACTGGACGGCAAGAGCCTGGCGGCACGCATTGCAGACGCAGCAAACAGGAAACAGGCGTAAAGTTTATAAAAATGGCTACGAAAAACAGCCTATTGCTGATTCCAGTAGAAAACCAGGTGCGCGAGCTGGACCCCAAGCTCCTGCTGGCCTGTATTGCGGCCCGGCGGGGCTTCGCCTCGGTGCTCGGCTCCAGACGCGAGATGGAGTTCTGTATCGATTCCTTTCCACCGAGTATTTACCTGTCCAAAAGCATGACGGTCCGCAGCCTTTTGTTTTTTCAAGTTGCCCGTCGATTCGGCCACGAAATCATCACCTGGGATGAAGAAGCGCTGGTTCATCTGCCTGCTGAGACCTACTTCTCACGCCGGCTGCATCCCAGGGCGATCCGCTATGTCTCGCAATTATTCGCCTGGGGTCCCGACAATGTCGAGCTGTGGCAACAGTACCCCCACCTGCCGCAAGATCTGCCGATCCACAGCATCGGCAATCCGCGCACAGACATGCTGCGCCCGGAGCTGCATCCGTTTTATGAAGACGAGGTGCGCGCCCTGCACGATCAATACGGAAAATTCATCCTGATCAACACCAATTTTAATCACATCAACGCCTTCGGTCCGGACATGAATCTTTTTCAACCGGTGAAAAAGCCGGGTGAAACTCCAAGGTTCGGCCGCGCCGCCCGGGGAATGAGTCGGGAATATGTCGAAGGGCTGTGGCATCACAAACATGCTGTTTTCAATGATTTCCTGCAAATGATCCCGAAACTGGATCAGGTATTCCCGGATGTCAACATTGTCATTCGCCCCCATCCGACGGAACGCCATGATGTGTACCATGAAATCGCCGCCCGTTGCTCCCGGGTGCACGTAACCAACGAGGGCAACGTCGTCCCCTGGTTGATGGCCACCGCAGTGGTATTGCACAATGGCTGCACCACAGGTCTCGAAGCTTTTGTCCTGAGAGTGCCGGCCATCAGCTACCGGGCAACGGTCAATGAAGAATTTGACAATGGCTTTTACCGCCTTCCCAATGCAGTCAGCCATCAGTGCTTCAATTTCGACCAGCTGCAGGATATGCTGAAGCGAATCCTTGCCGGTCATGTGGGAGCCGCTAATGGAAATGAACGCAGGGCAATGCTCGAACGTTATTTGTCAGGCCAGCAAGGGCCCCTGGCCTGTGAGCGCATGGTTGAAGTTTTGGAACCCATGGCCGAATCTATGCACAACAGCGAAAACGACTCTTTTTTAAAGCAATTGCAGCGGCGGGTCCTGAGCACGGGGCTGCGAGTCGTCAGAGGAATCAAGTCCAGCCTCCCGGGATCGCATAACAAGCCTGAGTTTCAGCGCCACCGCTATCCGGGTATTGCCATGGAAGAAATCAAAATCAAAGTGGCCCGGTTCCAGCGGCTTCTAAACGACGACCGCCAACTGGAGATTGTACCGCTATCGGACGTAATGTTTCGCATTAACTAATAAATGACTCCTGACACAAAAGAAATACCGCTGCTCATTCCGGTGGAAAACCAGGTTCGCGAACTCGATCCCAAGCTGCTGCTCGCCTGCATCGCCGCCAGGCAGGGGTTTACAGCGTTCATCGGCTCACACCGGGAGATCGATTTGCGCATCACTTCCTTTCCCAGAAGCATCTACCTGTCAAAAAGCATGACCGCCAGCAATTTGCGCATGTTTGACATCATGCACAAAATCGGCCATGAAATCGTCACCTGGGATGAGGAGGCGCTGGTGCACCTGCCGCCGGACATCTACTATTCGCGCCGGCTGTCACCGCAAGCCATTGGTTATATTTCCCATTTGTTTGCCTGGGGTGAGGACAACGCCGAGCTGTGGCGCCGGTATCCTGCACTGCCGAAGGCAACACCGATTCATATCACCGGCAATCCCCGCAGTGATATGTTAAGGACCGAGCTGCTGCCATTTTATGACCAACAGGCCCAAAAGCTGAAACAGGACCATGGTGATTTTATCCTGGTAAACACCAATTTTAACCATGTAAATGCTTTTTTCCCGGCCCAGAATCTCTTTCAACCAAAAAAAAATCTCGATGAAACGCCACCTTTCGGCAAGGCCGCCGTGGGAATGAGCCGTGAATATGCCGAAGGGCTGCGGAACCATAAGCAGGGGCTTTTCGAGGCTTTCCAGCAGATGATCCCCCGGCTGGAGAAAGCCTTTCCGGGCTATTCAGTGGTTGTCCGTCCGCATCCGACCGAAAACCAGCAGGTATACCGCCAAATCGCCGCACGCTGCAGCAGAATGCGCGTTACCAACGACGGCAATGTCGTTCCCTGGCTGATGGCGGCCAGGGCGCTGATCCACAATGGCTGCACCACGGGCCTGGAAGCCTATATCATGCAAGTGCCGGCCATATCGTATCGCCCGCGAATAGACGATGACTATGATCTCGGCTTTTACCGGCTGCCGAACCTGGTCAGCCACCAGTGCTTTGACTTCGAACAGTTGTGCGACACTCTCGGCAAAATTTTACAAGGAAACCTTGAGGCTGCTGATGGAGATGAACTCAAGTCCCTGGTCGATGGCCACCTGACTGCCCGGGAGGGTCCGCTGGCATGTGAACGAATCGTCGGTGTGCTTGCAGAAGTGGTTGCCGGCCAGACGACCCGACCGACCCCCCAGGTCAAAGAGCGCATCGTCGGGCAATTGCTGGCGCATGGCCGCCGGCTGGTGGTAAACTTGCGAAAATATGTTTCGCGCAAACATGCACCACCGGAGTTTCACCACCACCGCTACCCCGGAATCTCCATTGATGAGCTAAAAACTAGGATTTCCCATTTTCAGAAAATACTCGGCGATGATACGCCCCTGGCAGCAACTCAGATTTTTAAGCATGTTTTTCGGATCAATGCGGCATAAATTTAAAAGCGAGATGCCCATTTTTATCCATGCGCTGGTATAATAACAAACTCGCCCCAAAGATCGCCTAGCGCGAGAAGAAAGGATAGAAAGATAAATGAAAGTCTTAATTTTAGGATTAGGAAAATCGGGCACCACCGCAATGGTGTATAAGGTGGCCGGTGGACTTCCAAATTGCCATGCTTTTTCCGGGGGGCAACCCGGAAAACACGTCGGCAACTATGAAAACGCCGTCTATAAACACACCTACGAAGAGCGTAAGGGCAAAAGTTTCGACCTGTACAAAGAGCATTTAAAAAAGGAAGCCTATGACCGCAAAATCTGGATGGCCAGAGATCCCCGTGATGCCGCGGTCAGCCGGATGCTCTACCGCTGGCACAAGGGCCATAAAGGCAAAAAAAAGCAGTATGAAGCCCACCTGGCACTGGTATTGAAAAAAGAAAAAGATCCGGCATCAGTTTCCTTTGCCGAACTGTGTCGGTACAGCGGACACAACGGCTGGCCCCGTTCGATTGACGATGTTGTCGCCGAAGAGCAGGTGCGCTACGATCGGATGCACGCTTTCGTGAAAGAACTGGGGGAAGACTGGTTTTTGTTCAAATATGAAGACATGATTGCCGGCAATTTTGACGCCCTGAATGACTACCTTGGTTTTTCTGTCAAAGTGGATGCCGAAGTCCCCGCATCCACCGGCAAAGCCAAGGTCGTACGCAAAAAAGCCTCTGGCGACTGGCGCCAGTGGTTCACAGAGCAAGACGTCGAACTGTTCAAACCGGCTTACAAAAACTACATGGAACTGATCGGCTACGATCTTGATGACTGGGCTCTCGCTGGAAATCAGGTCATTGAACCTGAATACTCTTCGGTTTATATGCAAAATTTACTGCGCAAGGCGACTAAAAACAGCATCTTGCGCATTGTGGATTCTATAATTCAGCGCATAATGAAATAAGAGCTTAATCAGCATGGCTTTAAAGGCGGGTGGCTTTTTCATATGACCAATTCTGGCATTAAAGAAAGTCCAATTTATTATCGACATGTTAATTTTGAAATGTTCAGAGCACAGATCAGGCACTTATAAAGCGAAGACATCCCACACTGCACCAACACGCCTAAATAGGGGCAGCGCATCCACCAAATATAGAAAGCCACAAGTATGTTTGGGAATGCCGTTGTACAATCAAACTCAATTTCTGACAGAAGCCCTAAACTCCATTTTGGCTCAAACATACCGAGATTTTAGATTGCTCGTTGTCGACGATTCGACTGAACCCGGACCGGGAGCAATCATTAAACGCGCTGCAGCTATGGATAACCGAATATCCTATGAGAAGAATACCTCTCGCAAAGGAATAGTTGAAAACTGGAAAGCTTGCTTCCAGCTAGCAGGAAATCCGGACTACTTTGCCTGGGTCAGCGATCATGATGTGTGGCACCCGCAATGGCTGGAATCAATGATCAGGGCAATGGATGCCAACCCCGAAGCCGTTCTGGCTTATCCGCGGTGTGTGACGATTGACATAGACGGACGGGTGCTACCTAAAAAAACATCCTTCATGTTTTCCACCGAAGGTATGAGCGAAGCGCAGAAAATCCGAGCTGTCTGTCGTGATGCCCGGGGCTTCGGTAAGATGGTCTATGGATTGTTCCGTGCGCCCGCTCTTCGCCGGGCCGGCATCTATCGGAGGGTGTTGTTCCCGGATGTAATCCTCTTGCATGAGCTTTGTCTTCAGGGACATTTCATTCAAGTGCAAGCCAAATTATGGTACCGCCGAAAGACAACCGACTTTAGCATAACGAGACAAAGGCGAGCGCTTACTGTCAAAAAGCCCTGGTACTTCTACTTACCCTGGCCGCTGGTCAATGCCGCAGTCCTGGCGTGGAACACAGTGCTGGCCCCACCAACCAAGAATCTGCCATATCGTTATAGGGGAGCAAAAATCGCCCTGTTGTATCTGCTTTACCACCTGAGTCGTTTTGGTAAAGGCAGTTGGATCGGCTCCTATCACGAATGGCGCCACGCAAAAAAACCATTCATAAAAAAAATTAGAAAGCGCTTAAAAAGCCTTTGCTAATCCACAATCGTTGGAAAATCGTTATGAAGATACAACTATTAAAAATTGCCAAGGGGGCCATTCGCACGGCATGAAAATATTTTTCTTGTTTAAGAATTCAGGATATCTTCGCAATTACACATCGGTAGTGCGTCTGCTTGCGGATAGAGGCCACTTGGTTCAGCTATGCTTTCTGAAAATAAATAAAATTTATCCTCAAAGTGCGATTGATAGACAAGTAAAAGATATTTCCGGAGTGAGTTATACTATTTTAAGAAAACGGAATTGGTTTTGGCAAAAACCTGCTTTATTCATCCGGGGGCTGCAAACCTATATTCGTTTTTTGGATCCGTATTACAAAGAGGCTCATAAACTCAAATCAAGGGCTGCCGCCCTGGTACCAGGTCCTGTTCGTTGGTTGGTGAATTTGATTGTTGGCCGCAAGGGTGAAAATAAGTGGATAGTCATCAATTTTTTAAAGAAAATTGAAAACACCATTCCATTGGATCCTTTCATAGTTGATTTTCTTAAATCTCAACAACCCGATGTTTTTTTAGTCACTCCTTTGGTTGATTTGCGTGGTTCTCAAATTGACTGGCTCAAGTGTGCCAAGGCCATGGGTATCAAATCCGGATTATGCGTTGCCAGCTGGGATAATTTGACGAATAAAAGCTTGATTCAGATTGAACCTGACAGGGTTTTCGTTTGGAATAAAATTCAACAGCAGGAGGCTGTCGAGCTGCATCACATTGACCCGTCGAAAATTGTTATTACCGGCGCCCAGTGCTACGATCGCTTATTTTCTCGCCACCCCTCCACCTCCAGAGAAAAATTTTGTAAAAAAGTTGGCCTATCTGAAAATGAGCTTTACATTCTCTATCTATGCTCATCTGGATTTATAGCACCCCAGGAAGTCGATTTTGTTGCAAAATGGATTGCTTGCTTGCGGAGATCAGCAGATCCCCTGCTCCGAAAAATTGGAATTTTGATCCGGCCGCATCCTCAGAATGCAACACAGTGGTACGATATAGATTTTTCAAATCTTAACAATGTCGCGATTTATCCCCGCGCTGGAGCCAATCCGATCCATGGGAAATCCTTAGTCGACTTCTTCGATTCTATCTATCACAGTGTTGTCACGGTCGGAATCAATACCAGCACGATGATCGAGTCCGGGATTTTGAACAAACCCGTTTTAACCATTTTGACGCCACAATTCAGGGACACTCAAAACGGTACGATTCACTTTCATCACCTAACAAATGGTGGGCTTCTTAACGTCAGTCATAACCTGGATGAACATCTTGAGCAATTAAGCCGAATTTTAGCCGGCCGTGAATCCTACCAGGCACGTATCAAACATTTCATCCAAAACTTTATCCGCCCTAATGGGCTGGATACTGCATGTACGCCTATTTTTGTAAAAGCCATTGAGAAACTGAACCAATCCTCGGTATCGACTCCACCAATATAAACCTCAACGTTGCACAAACAACGAGGTAAAGATAGCAAGATCCGTAGATAAACGGTGGCACAATTTATTCTGAAGTTTTGAAGGCAATTGTCGATAGGAACCACTGTCAGCTATGAACCGATTCCCGATGTTTATCCTTTCAAGGGTCGATGTATTTCGGTGATTCGCACTTGCAATATCACTGATTTGTATGGTAAATATTTCTCGCTACAGTATGGATACGATCCCGACTGTTTGGCTAAACAATGTAAAAGGAAATTATCAGGGCTATGACGTCGAGGGGGCCTTTTTTATTAATACCCGTTGAAAACCAGGTGCGCGAGCTGGATGCCAAGCTTCTACTGGCCTATATCGCAAGCAAACACGATCTTACATCCATCATTGGGTTTAAACGTGACATCGAGTCACGCATTGCGTCTTTTCCAAGAAGCATCTTTTTGTCCAAGTCGCTGAGAATTGGAAAGCGCAAAATCTTTCCGATTGCCCGCAAGCTGGGCCATGAAATAGTGGCCTGGGATGAGGAGGCACTGGTCCACCTGCCACTGGAAATCTATTTCTCACGCCGTCTTTCAGCCGCCGGCATGCAGCATGTGTCGCATCTGTTTGCCTGGGGGGAGGACAACGCCGAGCTTTGGCGTCAGTACCCCCAGTTGCCGGCCGACATGCCGATTCATGTCACCGGCAACCCCAGAGGGGATTTGCTGCGGCCCGAAATGCGGGCATTTTACAATAAGGATGTTGAGCAGATCCGCAGCACTTACGGCCAGTTCATCCTCATCAATACCAATTTCAATCACGTCAACGCGTTTTATCCGGCCCAAAATTTGTTTCAACCGGTCAAAGAACCCGGCCAGCCAGCCGAGTTTGGTCAGGCTGCCAGAGGCATGCCTCGGGAGTATGCTGAAGGATTTCACAATCATAAACTGGCCGTCTTTGAGGACTTCAAACGGCTGATCCCTGCCCTGGACGCAGCATTTCCGGACTATGCGATCATCGTCAGGCCGCATCCAACTGAAAATCAGGAAGTCTACCAGCGCATCGCTGCCGACTGCCAGCGGGTTAAAGTAACCAGTCAGGGCAATGTGGTCCCCTGGCTCATGGCCTCCCGGGCACTTATTCACAACGGCTGTACGACCGCCGTAGAAGCATTTGCAATGCAACTTCCCGCATTTTCCTACCGGGTGACGGTCAATGATGAATATGACGATGGCTTTTACCAGCTGCCTAACCGGTTGAGCCATCAATGCTTTGATTTCGACGAACTGCGCGATAAACTCCGGGAATGTCTGTCCGGCAAATTGCATATTTCCAATGAAGATGATCGAAAAGCTTTGATGCGACATCATCTGGCAGCCCAGGACGGACCGCTGGCATGTGAACGCATGGTCCGCGTGCTGGATAAAATTGCAGAACACCTGTCTCAATCGCCGCCCCCTTCTTTTGCGGACCGCCTGACAGGCTGGATGGAGGCAACCCGCCGGCGTATACGGCAGAGCAAGAAAACTCGCCGTCCCGGTTCGCTGAAGTCAATGGAGTTTCAGCGTCACCGCTATCCAGACATCACTCTTGACGAGGTGCGGGAAAAAATCTCAAGATTTCGCGACGTGCTCGGTGGGGATGCGAACCCGCCCATCAGCCAGATCTCCAAAACACTATTTAAAATCAGCGGCTGAAAGAAACAGGGTCTTGCAGCGCTGCCAGCAGTTGAACGGGATATATTTTCTTGCGATCGAAAAAAGATCGATAAAGATAAAACTCCAAAAAGACGGCAAACATGTATCTGTTTTTAGTTCGACATTTTAACGATATCGACCACATCACGCCCATCGCCTGGAAAATGAAAACAGACGGTTATCCGGTGGCCGTGTATTGTATGAACCCGCGCTACGAGATTGCCGCCGATTATCGCCTTGAGTTTCTGAAAAGTCAGGGAGTGGCCGTCGACTATCTTCATACGGCCTATGGCCGGCCGGATGATCCGTTTTACAAATTCCTGCTGTGGTTAATGAATAAAGGCTTCAATATTCAGGCAAGTATTCGGGCGCACAATTTCGGACGGGCTGAAATTCTGCTTATAATGCTCGAACAATTCCCTAGACTTACGAGCAAATTCACTTATAAACTCATGCGCAAGATGTATCACCATACAAGGTGGGCCCGATCAGTTCTAGAGCAGACCGCTGCAAAAGCGGTCTGTTTTGATTACGTCATGCCCGACCGTTTCGTGGTCAATGCTTTTTTGAAGGCCGCAAATGAAATGTCGGTACCGGTTCTTTCACTGCCCCATGGGATTCAATTATACACAAATGAGGCGACGAAACCGAAAGCATCGGACACACGGCGATTTATCAAGTTCAATCGTTTCGACCATATTATCGCCACGGACCGGCTGCGAAAAGAGATTCTGGTAAAATCCGGCGTCCCCAGTGAAAAGATCACCGTGCTTGGCAGCGCCAGATACTGCCGTGAATGGCTGGAGCAAAACAGGAAAATTGTGCCTAGGGTAATGCCCGCTGATGGCACCGGCTCGAAAAAATTAAAAGTTGTCTTCATGTCTTCCAAGCCACAATGCCGCATGGATGTGGCTAGAATGATAAATACACTGGACATCCTGGCCGATCTGGACGGCATTGAAGTCTGCGTAAAGCCCCATACCCGGGCCGAGGGCGGCAAGGATATATTTGCCGGAATTGAGCTGGCAAACGTCTCCCACGTTCTGACTGCCGAATTGTGCGAATGGGCCGATGCCATGCTGGTCATCGGCTCAAGCGTCATTACTGAAGCACTGATGCAAGGCAAGCCTGCACTTTACCTCAAGTATTTGCATGCCAACACGACGCTGTCCGAGCAGTTGGGGGCCTGTTGGATAATCCACGATGAGATTGAACTAAAGGATGCCTTGCAGTCTTTGCTTGCCGATAAAATGCAAGTGCCGTATGAAAAGAGAAATGTCGCCGACTTCATAGCAGAAATTGTGCACGGCGGCGGGCCCGAGCGCGACGTGCTAAGCGACTATGTCAAATTCATCGTCGGCTGTGCATCAAATTGCACCTGATATTATCTGTAGAAGATGTGAAAGGAGACAGCCGGGCACATGATGTCGAAAAAACCTTTATTGTTGATCCCGGTAGAAAACCAGGTGCGCGAACTGGATGCCAAGCTTTTGCTAGCCTGCATCGCGGCAAAGCGGGGGTTGCCGTCCATCATCGGGGCCAAAAGGGAACTCGAAGCGCGCATTGCAAGTTTTCCGCGCGGCATTTACCTCGCTAAATCCTTGCAGCACAGTCAAAGCAAGTTGTTTGAGATTACCCGCAAGGTTGGCCATCAAATCGCCGCCTGGGACGAGGATGCACTGGTGCACCTGCCACCTGAAATCTATTTTTCCCGCCGGCTATCACCCGTATCGATGAGTTTTGTTTCCCATCTTCTTGCCTGGGGGCAGGACAACGTCGAGCTGTGGCGGCAGTATCCGCACCTGCCTCCCGATCTGTCAATCCATGTTACTGGCAATCCCCGCAATGACCTGCTGCGCCCTGAAATTCAGCCCTATTATAAAAAGGAAGTCGATAAAATTCGGGAAACATACGGCGATTTCATCCTTATCAACACCAACTTCAACCACGTCAATGCATTTTCACCGATCCGCAACCTGTTCATGCCCGCTGATAGGCCGGACGAAGAGCCAAAGTTCGGAAAAGCCGCCAGGGGAATGACCAGGGAATATGCCGCAGGGCTGCGCGATCTCAAACAGGCGACCTTTGAGAATTTTCAGAAAATGATTCCGGCCCTTGAAAAGGCGATTCCAGATGCCACGATTATCGTTCGTCCCCACCAGGTGGAAGGCCAGCAGGTCTATCATCAAATTGCCGCACGCTGCAAGCGCGTGCACGTCACAAACAAAGGCAATGTCGCCCTCTGGCTGAGAGCCTGCAAAGTGCTCATCCACAATGGCTGCACCACCAGCGTCGAGGCTTTTGCAATGGGAGTGCCGGCCGTCAGCTACCGGGCCACCACCAGTGACGAATATGACAACGGCTTTTACCGGCTGCCCAACAAGCTCAGCCACCCGTGCTTCAATTTCGAGCAATTGGAGCAAACTGTCAGGAAAATTCTGAGCGGGCAGCTTGGCGTCGCCAATGATGACGGGCAGCAAGCTTTCATCGATCATTACCTGGCCGCACGAAAGGGACCGCTGGCCTGCGAACGGATCGTTGATGTACTCGAAAAAGCGGCCACCGATCTGCTCGATTTGTCGAAGCCACCGATAGGCCATCGCCTGCATGAATGGTACCGGGCAGTCAAGCGCCGCCGCCGCAAGCAGCGAAGGGCCAAGCAACAAAAAAAAGATCCAGCCCTATCGCTGGAGCATCAGCAAAAAAAATACCCTGAAGTTACCATAGAGGATGTGCGCGCCCGGCTATCAAGATTTATGAAAGTGCTCGGCGATGACGACCAACTTGACGTGAAAAAGATTCACCAGAAGCTGTTCCGCATCAGCTGATGAGACGGTCGGATGGCGTTAAAATCTGTGCGCTTTGCTCAGCACCTTGGAGTAGTTTTCGGTGTTCATCCGCTCGATGATATCTTTCTGTCTCCGCGTTAACTGCATATCTTCCAGCGAAGGCTTATCCTGCTGCCCATAACCTTGCTCCTGCAATGATTTAAGCCCTTTGAGTGCAAATGTATTGAAGGTCGGCACCAGTAAAGTATCACTGAATTCGATTTCCATAAATTCTGCCAAATGGTGCATAACAGCAGCGGTTTTGCTTAACAGGTCCTCAAAACGGATAATACAGACCCGCTCACCATACCTTTGCCGGTTGCGCAACATCGCCCGGGCGCCAGCTTCCCATTGGCTCAGGGCCTTCTCGAACTCACCATCTTTTTCCGGTTCGTAGCTCCGCGCGCATGACAGCCAACTGAGTGGATCTCTGACAACTGAAATCAAACGGCCATCCGGATAAAGATCAAATAAAAACTGCATATTGTCTTCTGACATTGACAGCCCGCGACTATAAGCCGTAACGAACTTCTTCGAGCCATTGACATTCTGATTGTTCAGCCAAGCTCCGAAATAAGAAGTCATATAGGCATCAAGAATATCGCGTGGAGTCATCCCGCTAAGTGCATTCAAGTATTTTAGAAAAATTTCCTTCTGCAGGGAAGGCAAAAAAATGAACGGAAGGGGTTGCTGCTCTTCCTCTTGCCGGTAATAACCGTTGCGGGCATATTTGAACACATTTTTTTCAAAAAGGATTTCGAACAACCTCCGGGGATCATCTTTTGCATCAATTTGCGGCCATTGGTTTTTTGAGGGGTCACCGATCAGCAGCTCGTGGGGGTAGCAATGAATTTCAGGATGCCCGTCAAAAAGCTGGTTGAGCAGCATGCCACCGGAACAAGTACCCTGAGAAATCAGGGCCAGTGGCTCTTTAACCGGCAGAATGTGCGCCAGGCAGGTGTTAAAAAGATCTTTGACTTGAGATTTCCGCTTCCGGCAGATCTTGCGTATCGTTCGGACCCTTGATCTTTCCTTATATTGCGCGCTGAATTTCTTCCGATATGTTTCCGGAATAATATGACTAATGACCCGTTTGCCCAGGCGGGTCTCAGTATCCAGGCGCTTAATGAACTGGTAGAGCATCTACTAAATCCTTTGAAATCGCACATCCGTTGATAAACTGCTCAGAGTTTTTGAGCACACCCCGGCCGCGTTGCAAGCAGCACACGACGAGCGCGACATGGTCAATACCATTAAAATGTCGTACAATAAACAAGTACATATTAATAGGTTCAGGGTTCAAGCAAATCAGGAAATCACCGTGGCAATGGCAAGGACTTTTGCGTAGAGTTCGCCTGTCATCTCTTCTATGATCTGCATTTGTTCCCGCCCTAAAGTTTTATAGCGGTCCAGCACACTAGCGGTTATCCCGGGTTTTTCCAGCTTAAAACTGGTATTCGGTTTGACGGGGGTCTTGTTGAAGGTTGGTGTCAGCAAAATGTCATCAAATTGAATGTTCAAGAAATCGGTCAGATAACACATGACCGCTTCCGTGCGTGCGACTAAGTCTTCAAAGCGTATGATACACACCTGGGCTCCATATTGTTGTTTGTTGCGCAGCATGCCCGCGGCGCTTTCGTTCCACTGGGCCAGTGCTTTACGGATATCCCCGTATTTGTCCATCTGGTGCCTTGAAGCTGAAGGATACCAGTTTTTCGGATCCCGGACAACCGATATTAACCGACCATCAGGATAAATATTGAAAAACGACTTCATATTTTCCGGCATATTCGACAGCCTGGGAGTAAAAGCGGTGATAATTTTTTTAGCCCCCCCCACATTTTGATTGTTCACCCAGGCACCGAAATAAGAAGTCATATAGGCATCAAAAACATCCCGCAACGCGATGACGTTCACTGAATCCAGATATTTTAAAAATATTTCCCTTTGCAAAGAAGGCAGGAATACAAAAAGAAACGTATCCTTGTACTTTTCCATCTTTTTGTAGCCATGGCGGAAATGCCGTACGACGATATCCTCAAAAAGGATCTCGAACCATTGCTGCGGGCGGTCCGCAAGCTCGATGGGGGGCCAAATATATTTTTTGGGATAGCCGATCTTCAGTTCGTGAGGATGGGCATGCACCTGCGGGTGGCCATCGAAGAGCTGACTGAGCATGGACCCTCCGGAACGCTGGATTTCCGAAATAAGGGCAAGCGGCTCAGTTACCGGGCGCACATGTTCCAGGCAACTTTGATATGCCCTTTCAAAATGCATCACCCTGTTGTCCAACTGTCCGTTCGTCTCTTTGATGCGCAATTTTCTTGTTGGCATCCCCAGACCTCTAATTTTGATGAAAGGCTTTGATCTATCTTATTTCGACTTGCCGCAACTTCAGATCCATCCTGCCGGCTGCCGGAGTGCTGCCGCTAATCTGCAATGGGATGCGCGTCTCGGGATCGATATAGATGACAATCTCTTTATGCAGCCCCATCAATGAAAAATCCTCGTCGGCCTTTAAAGTCGAATCCAGGGGCCGGGTTTCAACGGCAATCTCTAGAGCTTGGACCGGCCCATTTTGCCGGACTTCACCGCGCATTGTTTTTGCAAGATAATCGACCGTCAGGGGATACAGCCCCCGGGGGCGCAACGTCACCCGGTGCAGCTGCCTTTTGCCGAAGACACACAGCGACAACGGTTCGCTGCTTTCAGACCACTCGCCAGCCGATAAAATATACAGCAGCGCCAGCCGTTCGGAGACCCGTGAACATCCCAGCCGCGGCAGGTCATAGTCATAGAAGGAGTCCTTGACGTCGGTCCATTGTCGCGGCTCAAGCAAAAATTCTTTTTTGTTCAATGGCTCCCGGCGATGCCGGAAGACACCCTGCCGGGTAAAGCGGTAAGCTTTTTTAAAATCGTCCTGGCCCCGGCGCAGTCGGATTCGCCCCAGCGCTGCGGCGGTTCCGGGATCGAACCAGACCTGGTTGAATATCCGCACGTCAGAGCGCAAAGCTGCATGAATGCGCATGTTGAGCTCCAGACGGCACAGATCGGAACCGGAGGGCTGCACCGGTGTCCCGCGGGGACTTGCGGGCAATTTCTTGGTGATATCAGCGGCAGGAACCGCTGCCAGCCTGATCTGGACATCCAAAGTGGCCGTGAACTTTTTGGCCTGCATTGCAAGCTCGTTCCAGACGATCCGGCTGGCATCGAACTGCGGCCGATTGATAGCTTCGGCCGCAACGCAACCTGGCCGGGCGGTGAAGAATAACAGCAACCCCAGCCATATCAATCTTGTTTTAGTTTGCATCCCCCGGCGCTCCTTTCCAGCCCCAATTATGGCAACCCCACCAAGGGGTGTCAAGCCCCATGCAGGCTGAGCACTTCCGGCCAACCGTAAAACAACGGGGTTGTCATATATGATCGGATTGGAAATATGCCGGCAGGGCAGTTCAATTCAGCAGTTCATCAACCATCTCCAGCAATTTTTGGAGCGCGAAGGGTTTGTCAAGGGTGCGGGCGCCCAGCTTTCTGGCCATGTCGAAATCGATGTCGGTCCCATACCAACCGCCGCCGGACATGGCAATCAGTTTCAACCCCGGATGGACGCTTTGCAGTTCAAGAATGGTTTCAATGCCTTCTTTCTCGGGCATGATAATGTCGGTGAGGATCAAATCCGCCGGTTTTTCATAAAACCGCTGGATCGCCTCAAGACCGTCGGCAGCTTCAACGACATCGTATCCGGCTTTTACCAGCACCTGCCGAATGACTTTGCGAAAGGGTTCTTCATCATCAACCAGTAAGATGACGGGGGGCATGCCAGAGGTTTTTTCATCCTGGCAGATACCGGTTTTGCACCCGTTATCCCGCCACTCATCCTGGGCGGGAATAATAGAATCCTTTTTTCTCGGCAGTCCGCGATCAAATGCGTTTTGTTCAAGCCTGTCAATACATTGAGCCTCCATAACGGCCGCTGCAGGCACCTGGGCCAAAAGTTTTTCAAAATATTCCATCGCCACCTCCACCATCTCCCCGCTCGGGTTTTATATGGGTCACTGCTGCATAACAGTGTTCAGAGATAATATTACAATAATTATGCCAGCCTGCCATGATTAAAATTTTATTTAATTTTCAAATAGTTAAATATACAGGCCCTCCACGGCTGCCGAGGTGTTCTGACAATTTTTGTCATTAAATCGAACCTAGAAATGGCAACTTCCCGATCTGTCGTTTTTTAGCTTTATCAATTGGGATTAAATATGATAAAAATATAGATTCATTAGCGTTTATCAATCAGGTGACATTTTTTCATTGGCACCATCGCTGACCCTTTATCCAATCAACAGGTGAAAACAGTTATGAATGCATCAACTTTCAAACTGGCCAAACCACCGCTGCACCTCACCCCCCCGAATTCACGGTATCGCTGGAACCCGGACAACAGGCCGACCCCTGGACAGCGCCTGGGAGTGACCGATTCCATGGTAACGGCCGTGATTTTCATCGCCACCATTTACTGGTTTCTGGATTCGGTGCTGAACATTTTTTTCTCAAACAGGTACAACCTCGTCGCCGAGCTTTTCGGTCCCCATCTGTATGATATTTACCTGCGCGTCGTCGTGCTGTGCCTGTTTATCATTTTCGGCTCCCATGCCCAGTCCATTATCAGCAGACTCCAAAAAACCAAGCAGCAGCTTGATGAATCTGAACAGCTGTGGCGCAGCCTGGTCGCCACCGCCCCTGACAGCATCATGACGGTGGACCGGCAGGGAATTGTCCGCTTCACCAACAGGGACCATTCTGCCCAGACCCCGGCTGGAACCGTGGGTCGCAGCTTCTACCGGTCTCTTCCTTCCAATTACCGCGATCTGGCACGCGAATGCATTGAAAGTGTATTTCAGACCGGCGAGTCTGAAAGCTTTGAAGTGCAGACGGGTCACCACCGCTCTTCGAGGTGGTACACTTACCGCATCGGTGCGCTGAAACTCAACGGGCAGGTGATTGCTGCCACGATCATTTCGTCTGATACCACCGAATTCAAGCGCGCCGAAGAGCTGGCCAGGTATAAGGAATTGCTTGACAATGTCGCCGAAGGAGTGTTTTTGTTCCGTCCCAACGGCAAGTTTATTGAATCCAATGACCGCATCCTGGAAAGCACCGGGTATTCCAAAAATGAATTTTTAAAGCTCAATGTCGCCCAGATCGTGGAGGCCGACCAGGTTGGGCCCCTGGAAAATATTCTGAACAAAGTCAGGGCGGACAAAGAGATGCGTTTTGAAATGAGTATCAAGACCAGAGACGGCCGGCTGATCCCTAACGAGATCAACTGCCGCTTCGTGTATTACCTGGGAAAGCCCTGCTTTCTATGTGTTGCCCGGGATGTCACCGAAACAAAAATGTTGCAAAACCAGCTCATTCGCTCCGAAAGACTCGCCGCCACCGGACAACTGGCCGCTTCCATCGCCCACGAAATCAACTCGCCCCTGCAGGGGATCACGGCGCTGCTCACCGTCATCACCGCCAGCCACCGGCAGGATGAAGAATTGATGAAAAAACTGGAGCTCATCAAAAAGGCCTTCACCAGCATCCGCAACACGGTGAAAAACCTCATCGAGCTGAACCGGCCGACCAGTGAGAGCAAGCAGCCCATGAATGTCAACGAGGTGATTGAAAATACCCTTACTTTGATCCGCAGTCACCTGAAAAAAAACCAGGTGCAGGTCAATTTGAATCTGGCGGCCAAAACAGCGGATATCAATGGATCGCCCCAGCAAATCGGTCAGGTGGTCATGAACCTGGTCAACAATGCCGTTGAAGCCATCTGTGGTGCCCCTAACGCCGAACGGCATCCGCCAGCGGGAGGAAAAGGTGAAATCCGCATCGAAACCAGGGACGGTGAAGATGCCATCCTCATCACCGTGCGCGATAACGGTCCCGGGATTTCCGAACAACACCTGGAGCACATTTTCGATCCGTTTTTCACCCGCAAAAAAGCGATGGGAATGGGCGTCGGACTGTCGATCTGCCATGACATCATCGAGGCCCACGGTGGCAGTATTACCGCCGCAAACGCCCCGGAAGACGGCGCGGTGGTGACGATCCGCTTGCCGCGCCAGGGGGACAATGCACCGCGTTCTAAGCGAGTGCAGTAGACTGGGCTGACTTTTTCCAGGATTTCATAAACCTCTGGTTGAAACAAGGACGAGAGATGAGTTGCGGATTTTCGTGACTAATTGCTGCTTTTCAGCTCTCCGCGGCCGACTCCGGATTGGGGTCATGGGGGTTGCCGCATTCCTTGCATTTGCCGTCCGGGCCGATCACCCCGATGCAGTTGCCGTCGCTGCAAAGAATGCGATTTTCCCAGTCATCATCCATTGCGGCATCTGCGGGCATTGCTTCAGCCGCTTCCACTTCGGGTTCGGATTCCCCCCCGGCAACGGAATCGACTTGCCTGCCGGATTCGCTGACCGGCTGCGAGGCGGTCACTGTGCTGGACTCCTCCCCCTGTCCGGAACTGCGGGACGGCAGCTCTCCCTCATAGGGTTTGCCGCACTCCTTGCATTTTCCGTCCGGGCCGATCACCCCGATGCAGTTGCCGTCGCTGCAAAGAATACGGCTTTCCCAATCAACATCGGAAGTTGGAGTTTCATTTTCTTCAGCTTTTTCTTCTGGTCGTTCCATTTCTTCCAGCTCCATTATGGTTGTTTCTCCGCTGGCAGTTCCAGTAAATCTTCAAGCTCCCTGAGGCTGGCGATATGATAGTCCGCCGGCAGTTGGGGATTGTCATAGGCCACCAGGGGAATACCGGCTGCCTTTGCCGCAGCGGCATCCAGGGGGGAGTCCCCGATGTAGACGGCCTGCCGGGGTGAAATGTCGAAATGCCGTAAAATTTTAATCAGCCCTTCAGGGTGCGGCTTGGGCTGCTCAACATCGCTGGCCGTCACCACCAGGTCAAAGCCGTCTTCCAGGCCGAATTCAGCCAGCAGACGATGCATGGTGTCGGTGCGGTTGGTGACAATGGCGGTTTTCATTGCCGGCCGGATCCTGGCCAGCAGCGATACCAGGTGCGGTTCCAGGGTTAAATATTTAAGATAGACCTGATAATTCATGCCCCGGCGATAGGCCTGGGCCGCCGCCAGGTCTTTTTTATCCGGAAACAGGTGCGCCAGGGATTCATCGACGGTATGCATGTGGACGACGGCAAACTGCTCAGCGGTTAATGCCGGCCGGCCGAAATGTTCCAGTATCTTGCTGTAATAGACCCGGTTGGCTTCCGCGGTGTCGAACATGACCCCATCGCAGTCGAAAGCCACCACCTTGATATTTTTCATTGGGTACCGCTGCTGCTCTTTTTGCTTTTATTTCTGGGCGGCCGCAGAAAGCCGAACACCCTTACCGTCAGCCGGGGGCGAATTTTGCTGTCCGTTTCCAGGATAATGGCGTCGTAATAACGGCCGCTGTCCGGCTTGACGTTTTCAACCTGCAATTTATAGGCTGGTTTGCCGGCCGTTTGGATTGTTTCCAGCCGGTAGCGAATGTTGCGACCGTCCTTGGCCTGGCTGTTGACAATTTTAAACGGATATTTTTTTTCAGGGGTGATGGTCACCGAACCATGGACCGCATCGCCGGCATAGCCGCGCAAGTTGACCTGGCGCGGCGCAATGGTGACAAATTTTTCCACCGGCCCGGTGATCACCAGGTTCACGCGCGGGCGCTTGGGATCGCTGGTATAAACGCTGGCGCTCTTTTTCAGGGTCCGCCCGCCAAATCCTTTGGTGTTGACGCTCAGGGTGATCTTTCCCGTGCCGCCGGCAGGGATCTGCCTCGTAAACGAGACAGCCGTGCACCCTCAGCCGGTTTTGACGCGCTGGACATTCAATGGACGGGTGCCCTTGTTTTGAATCACGAACTCGTGGACCACCTTTTCACCGTCTAAAACCGGCGCAAATTCATAGCGGGTCTGGGGAAAAAAGGCTGAGGGAGCGCCATCATCCCGGGCCATGGCCCCCGGTGCCAGCAATACCAGCACCAGCATTACCGTACCGGCTGCAAAAATTGCATGTCGCATAACTATATCCTTGTCTGATCAGAATAAAAGTAAAGCGCCTCTGCTACCCATGGGCACCGGGAGCGAGGCCAAAATGCATATTACGTTGCCAACCACAGCTTATTGTAAGTTTGCCCTTAAGGGCCTAATAAACTCATTGTTAAATTTTAAAATGCATCCCATGGGATGTCAAGCTGCAACTCGCTTTACATCATGAACACCGGATCGACATCAATGACGGTTTGAACCTTGGCGCTGTTGAACATAGAGGAGTGGTCACGCAGCAAACCGTCCACAAATTGATGCAATGCGCCGGTGCTGGTGCTTTTCAGCAGGATCTGCCAGCGGTGGCGGTCGGCGATGCGGGCCAGGGAAGCCTCGATGGGTCCCATGATCTCAAGGCTGGACAACCGGGCAGACGCAGCCGCTTTCTGCCTGCGGCACACATCCCCCAGCAGGCGTACATGGGCCTCGGTCTTGCGGGCATCGCGCCCCGAGACCCGCAGTTGGATCATCCTCGAAAACGGGGGATAGGCCAATGCCCGACGAAAGTCGATTTCCTGCTGATAAAAGGCGTCAAAATCCTGTTGGGTGGCCGCAGCGATGCTGAAATGCTCCGGATTATAGGTCTGCAAAATCACCTGGCCGGGTGCGTCCCCCCGCCCGGCCCGGCCGGCGACCTGGGCCAGCAACTGAAAGGTCCGTTCCCCGGCACGAAAATCCGGAAAACTCAGGGAAAGATCGGCACAGATAATGCCCACCAGGGTGATATTCGGAAAATCATGTCCCTTGGCCACCATCTGGGTGCCCACCAGGATGTCGATGTCCCGGTTCTGCAGCCCTTTGAGCAGCTTTAAAATCGCGCCCTTGCGCCGGGTCGTATCACGGTCCATGCGCGCGACGCGCGCTGCGGGAAAAAGCGCTGCCACCGCGGCCTCCAACTTTTCAGTGCCCAGTCCCAGGTGCTTGATGCTCGAGGACCCGCAAAATTCACAGCTTGAGGCCGCAGAACGACTGTAACCGCAGTAATGGCACCGATAGGCATTGGCCCGCTGGTGCAATGTCAGGGAAATATCGCAGTGCTTGCACCGCACGGCAAGACCGCAAGCCGCGCAGACCGGAAAACTCGCATAGCCGCGCCGGTTTAAAAAAAGCAGCACCTGCTCTCCGCGGGCCAGGGTCTGTTTCATTGCCTGGCGCAATTGAGCGGAAATGAAGCGGCGCACCCCCCGGGTGTCCCTGTGCTGACGCAGGTCCACGATCTGCACCGGCGGCAGCGGCCGTTGTTCGATGCGCTGGTCAAGCCGGAGGGCCAAAAACTTTTCGGTGGTCACGTTATAGTAGGACTGCACCGATGGGGTTGCGGAACCCAGCAGGGCAATGCATCCGCTTTGCTGCGCCCTGACAACGGCCAGGTCCCTGGCATTATAGCGCAGCTTGCCTTCCTGCTTGTAGGAAGGATCATGCTCTTCATCGACAATAATCACCCCCGGGTTGTCAACCGGAGCGAAAATGGCCGATCGGGCGCCTATGGCAATGGTGGCTTTTCCCTGCCGGATACGGCTCCACTGGTCATAGCGCTCCCCGGCCGACAGGCCGCTGTGCAGAACGCCGACACACTCGCCAAAACGGGCCCGAAAGCGCCTTTCCATCTGGGTGATCAACGCAATTTCGGGCACCAGGACCACTACCGTGCGGCCGGTTTTCAACACCTCGGCAGCCACCTGCAGATACACTTCCGTTTTCCCGCTGCCGGTAACCCCCTGCAGCAAAAAAGTTGCATAGCCCTTGTCGAGGCGGCCGCACACGGCATGGACCACCTGTTGCTGCTCACCGCTTAATGCAAGAGCGCAGTCGGGCGTGATGGCTTCACCGAAAGGATCTCGCCACACCCTGCGGGTATCAACGATCAGGTAGCCCTTTTTTGCAAGCACCTTGACCTGCGCGGCTGCCCGGGGCAGCTCGGCTTTGAGCTCCCTTAGGGATCGTGTGCCCCCGCTTTTTAGCAGGTCCACAATTTTTTTGCCGACTGCGGTCAGATCATCGCTGGTCGGCGCAGAGTCGGCCAGACGCACCGTCGGCTCCAGCCGGGCCCGGGTGCGGGCGCCGGCAAGCTCCCATTTGCGTTTGATCCAGCCCCGCATCTGCAGGGTGTGCAGCAGGGCGCCGGGTATGTCCGGGGCGATTTTTTTGCGAAGCTCTTTTTCCCGGCAGCCGTCGGGGGGTATGCCGGCCAGCACCCGGGCGGCCGCCGGTGTCACCCGGCCTTTTTTCAGGGCTTCGTGCCCGGCGGCGGTGACCGTCACCCGGGCGTAATCGCGTACCACCAGACCTCCCGGCAGCGCATTTTTGACCACCTCGCCAACGGGATATTTATAATAATCGGCAATCCATTTGAAAAACCGCACCATGGAAAACGGAAAAAGCGGTTGCTCATCAAGAACATCCAGCACCGATTTAATCTGTTTCCGGCTGCTGTCGCGGCTTTCGCCAAAAATGTAGCCGGTCACCCGGCGCCGCCCGAAGGGCACCAGCACCCTTTTGCCGGTGGCCACCAGGGGGATGAAATCGTCCGCGGCACGGTAAGTAAATGTTTTATAGACCGGCAGCGCAACAGCCACCTCGATGTACATTGTTTCGGGTTCCATAAATAATATATTTCAGCGATGGGAGCGGGTCTTTTAATCCAGTTCAACTCTGACGGCCTCGTAAAAAGCTTATTTATACCGCGAGCGGCAGCCTAATTGAAACGAACTTGAT
>CAZGNV010000043.1:0-40351 GCA_964527835.1 uncultured Desulfosarcinaceae bacterium
CCGCCCATGATTGGTTTTTAATAAAATTCTAATAGCTTACACCGGAAGTGTCAATAATATTCTTTGTTTTCCCCCCGCTTTTGTTGGCAAGGCGGGTTCCAGGGACTCAACGGTTTGATCTCCAAGGGCTTTGTCAGCATGATCGGGCCCGTAAAAAGTTGTTTTCGGGCGACATCAACATGATTAATATTTTTATGATTAGCGCCAGATCTTTGTTCACCTGATCAGAGGGGGGTCCCTCTTTTTGGCTGTTGTGTTTCGGGGCCGTTTCATGAGAACGAGCAATTGACACCGCCTTTGCTTTTCTCTATGATTCCTGCGATATTCGCTGGAGGGGTTGCCGGGTTACAATTTGTATCACCATCAAAGAGGGGATGAAGCCAATGAAACAGCTGCTTAAAACCGTATTTTACGACAAGCACGTAGGGCTGGGTGCCAGGATGGTGGATTTCGGGGGCTGGGACATGCCGGTGCAGTATGCCACCGGGATTATCCAGGAGCATCTGGCCACCCGCAAGCAGGCCGGGGTATTTGATGTTTCCCACATGGGTCGGTTCATTGTCGGTGGAACAGGAGCGCTTGATTTTCTGCAGCATGTGCTGACCAACAATGCAGCGGCCATCGAGGTGGAAGAGGGCCAGTACACGATGATTGGCGATGAAAGCGGCGGGGCTATCGATGATGCCTACCTGTATCGCTTTGTTGAGGACCAATACCTGCTGGTGGTCAATGCCGCCAACCGCGATACGGACTGGCAGCATCTGAAAGCCTTTGCAGACCGTTTTGCAAAGGTGACCCTGGAAGATCGCACCGAAGCCCTAGCCATGGTGAGCTTGCAGGGACCGCAATCAAAACAGATCCTGCTCGATCTCATCGATTCCGGCAGCCTGCCCGAACCTTTGCGCAACGCATTGAGCACGGTTACCATCAACGGCCGCCGGGTCCAGATCGCCCGCACCGGTTATACCGGTGAGCCGATTTGCTTTGAGCTGTTCATCGAGCGTCCCAATGCCCACATGATATGGGATCTACTGCTGGAAAAAGGTGCGACGCCCGTCGGGCTCGGAGCGCGTGATACCTTGCGCCTGGAAGCCGGGCTGCCGCTTTACGGTCATGAACTGGGGCTGGATGCCGATGGTCACCCGATTCCCATTTTTGCCTGCAGTCTGGCCCGTTTTGCCGTCAGTTTTTCACCTCTTAAAGGGAATTTTATCGGCCGCCGGCCCCTGGCCAGGCAGTTTGAGGCCTTTAAGAAAATTGTCGATCGCAATTACTCCCTGCAGGCGGATCTCCCCCGGCTGATCCAGCCTTTTGAACTGCAGGGCAAGGGCATCGCCCGGGCCGCCGCCGCGGTGTATCGCAACGGCAAGCCTGCCGGTTATGTCACCAGCGGCACGATGGTGCCCTACTGGCAAACCGAAGGGGTCGGACTTTCCTCCCGGCAGGGAAAAGAGCGCAAAATGAGAGCCATTGGCCTGGCTCTGGTGAGCAGTGACCTGGTCGAAGGCGACACACTGCAGATTGATATCCGGGGTAAAAAAGTCGATGCGGTGATCGTTCCTTACTTCATTCGCAACGAGGCTCCGCCGTATTGCTGGCCGATCACCGCCGCGCAACTGCGCGAGGAGAAAAAAACGGTGTGTGCCGGACAACAGATGACCCGCAATGTTCGCACCCTGGTCGAAAAGGCGGCCGCCAACACGGCCTGGCGGCAGCAGCATTGCATCAACCTGATTCCTTCCGAGCAGACCCCATCGCGTCTGGTGCGGCTGCTGTCCATCATGGATCCGGTTGCGCGCTACGCAGAGCACAAACCGGTCAAGGCGTTTAAGGAAGCGGATGTCTTTTATTACCAGGGCACGGAATTCATTGAGGAAGTCGAACATATGCTGGTTTGCGAATTTGAGAAATTCCTCGAATGCCGGGAGGTGGAAGCACGGGTGATTTCGGGCCAGATGGCCAACACGGCGGTTTTCAGCGCCATGGTGGACTACCTGAATCGGGCGGATCGCAAAAGTGAACAGCGCCGCATCCGCAAGGCCATGAACAACCACATCATCAAGGGAGGGCATTTGAGCGCCCAGCCGATGGGAGCCCTGCGTGATTTCGTCATGCGCGATCCCAAGTGGGAAAAGCCGGCGGTGGTCAACTTTCCGGTGCTGGCCGACAATCCGTACAAAATCGACGTGGCCGCCGCGCGGGAATTGATGGCCGAACACCGGCCCGAGCTGATTATCCTTGGCAAGAGCATGATCATCCACCGGGAGCCGGTCAGCGAAATGCGGGCTGCCATTGATGAACTGGCGCTGGACTGCATGCTGATGTATGACATGGCCCACGTGCTGGGGCTGGTGGGGCCGCATTTCCAGCAGCCTTTCAAGGAAGGGGCTGACATTGTGACCGGCTCCACCCACAAGACCTATTATGGCACCCAGCGCGGCATCATTGCGGTTGACTGCAGTCCGGAGGATGCGCGTTATGAGTTTTGGGAAGCCATTCAGCGCCGGGCCTTTCCGGGCAGCATGAGCAATCACCACCTGGGCACCTTGCTGGGACTGCTGCTGGCCGCCTATGAAATGAATCATTTCAAGGATCAATACCAGCAAAACGTGCTGGCCAATGCCCGCGCGTTTGCCCGCGCGTTAAAGGACTGCGGCCTGGATGTGGCCGGCGACCCGCAGATTGACTACACCGAAACCCACCAGGTGGTGATCAACGTGGGCTATGCCAGGGGCCCGGCAATTGCCCGGCGCCTGGAAGACAACAACATCATTCTCAACTACCAGGCGGCGCCGGAGGAGGAGGGTTTTACCGCCGCCGGATCCCTGCGGACCGGGGTGCAGGAGATGACGCGCTTCGGCATGGAACAGGCCGATTTCGAGCAACTGGCGCAGCTGATGGCCGATGTCATTTTGAAAGATGCCGCTGTCAAACAGGAAGTCAGCGCTTTGCGGAGCCGTTTTGTGGAGATGCAGTATTGCTTCAGCGGCGACGAGTTTGATGACCTGCTCCACAAACTGCATCAACTGGTCTGAACGGTCCGGCAATGATCCCGGCGTATCAGCCCCAAAATCATTGCAGGGAACCGATAATTGCTGCTGCCGCCCTGTCGATTCCCAGGGTTGCGGTATTGACCACCAGGTCGTAATTCAAGGGATCCGCGATATCGGCATTGAAATATTTGCGGATAAATGCCCTGCGGTCCGATTCGGTTCGGATGACCCGGCGTCTGGCCTCCTCAAACGGTATTTTGAACGTCCGGGAAACGTTTTCGATCCTGATTTTCTGGGGTGCCACGATGCGCACCCGGAACCTGTTTTCAGGCGGCAGCACAAAATTGGCGCCCCGGCCCACGATGACCGCCCGACCATGTTTGCCGATGGTCCCGACAACCCGCATGAGATGTTGCAGATATTCGTCCGGCCACAGGTGTCGATCGTTGACCAGGGAAGATATCAAGTCTTCGAGCACCGTGAGGCCTTTTTCATCAAGGGTTTCAAGCAGTCTTTCGCTGATGTCGGCGTTGCGGGCCATCTCGTGCACGACTTCCTGGTGAAACAATTCCAGCTCGAGTTCAGCCGCCACTTTTTGGGCCACGATTCGCCCCCCGCTTCCCGGTTCCCTAGAAATGGTAATGATCGGAATGGACGACTTGACCTTGCTTTTTTCCGGCTTCGACAGCTGCCAGCGGCGAATCTGCTCTTCGATGATTTTCTGAACTGAACGGGTTGTTGTTTTCATGATGCCCCCGTCTTTTCCAGGCAAACGGCATTTTCGGGCCTGTTTTTGCATGTATCCCTGAACTAATTGAATAGGGCACAATGACCGGTTTGTCAAGGCAGCGCATGGGCTCAGCAGTGAGTTTCATCCGCCTGGCACTCCACCGAGGTGGAGTGTGCCGCAGGCGGCAAAACTGGCAAGCACCAGCCAGGCCTTGGCATCAACTTTCAAGTCCGGGTTGTTGCACAGCCGGGATGCCTGGGATGGCGAAACGAGTTCAACTTCGATGGACTCGGAGCCTTCGGTAAAAGCCGTGCTGGGCGTGCCCTCGCATTCGACATGGACCATGCAGACCGATTCGTCGGTCATGCCCGCCGAGGAATAGATCGGCGGGCTGCTGCCGACGATGCGGGTGACTTCCAGCCCGGTTTCCTCTTTGAGCTCCCGGCGGGCGGCCTGCTCGATGCTTTCGCCGGCATCGACCAGACCGGCCGGAAACCCGTATTCCACGTCCGCCAGCGCCACCCGGTATTCCCGGGTGATGACGAGCTTGTGCTCGGCGGCGTGAAACGGCACGATCACCACCGCATCGGGGGTTTCAAAATCAGCGCTGATGCATTTGGGCTCTTTTGCCCTGGAGGTGACCTGCCACCACCGCGCCCGGCCGTTTTTATCGATCCATTGAACCTCAAACAGGTTGATCCATTTTAAATCCGTCAGTTTGCGGAAGTCGATAATTTGCATGCTGAATGTCCGATGGTCAGCGTCTATTTTTATCTATGTGGTACACGTGTTTTATCTATGTGGTACAGCGTGGCGCCCACAGGGGCAAACGAGAGAAACAGGATGTTGAGCAGCGGGACCAGGAAAAGCAGTCCGAAACCCAGATGAAAGGGCAGCGAGCGCATTAGAATGGCAAACCGCTTTTTGAAGGGTACCAGCTGCCGGGCCGGGATGAGGTCCGTGTTGTCCCAAGCCAGGAAAATGGCGGCCACCACTGAAGAAACAATTGTCACCACCGGCCCCAGGGGGGTCAACCATCCCACAACGGCAAGCAGCAGCATGAGCAAAACGGGCACAATCGCCCGGGGGATTTCCTGTCTGACCAGGAAAAAAAACTGCTGCCACCATGCGGCATTGCTGTTTTCACGGATCTGGCCGGTTGTCATTTTTTCAGTGATGCGTGACATCAGGTCCATGATAAATGCGCTGAACAGAATCTGCGCAACGATATACGACAGCAAGGCCGATACCCCGACTAAAACCATGGACAACAGCCAGGAGAACACGTACCACAGCCACTGCAGCCAATGGCTTGCCGGTTTTGCCCAGACGAAATTTAAAATTTCCTGGTGGTAGATCAGGATCAGGCTGGCCGCGGCGATGGTGATCAGAATTACCGCTGCAAATCGAATCAGACCCAGGACGAGCAGTTTCGGAGTTTTCAGGCTCAAGGCCAGTCCGCGCAAATTGTATTTTATTCCACTCAACAGGTTCATGCTCTTTTCCCATTCATCGGTGCAGCCCCCATTTGACCCCTTAAGCCATGTAGAGGGTGGTGTTTTCAATAAATTTCTTGAGCTTCACTTTCTGCCGGCGGTTTAACCCCTTGAACTGAATATGGAATCTTTCTGCAAAGGCATCCATTTTTTCAGTGGCAACAATTTTAAAGACGGCCTTTTCCAGGCAGAACCCGCCCCCCACTCTGAAAATGTCCAGCACTCCGGTGTGACGGAGGCGCAGTGGGTCATGCAGATAGCGAAAAGACAACCCGTCCAGGCTCACATCAACAATTTTTCCCAGGGTGGGCGGATGTGATTTGAGTACGACGATTGCATCGGGGACAACGCGAAATCTCAGCTGCTTTCTTTTGTCCGGTCGAAATTCCCAGGTCAGCATGGGGCCAGGTTCCCTTTGCATGCCGTGATGCCGGCATGGTGGTCTGAACCTTCATATCACATTTCAGCGGTCTTTTCAAAAACCGCTAAAGTCTGCGCACCCCAGGCCGATATATCATTGGATGGCAGCCCCGGGGAAAACGGCCAGCAGCATCTTTGATGAAGTCGTAAAAGTCGAATTTTTTCGCTTGGGCAAGCCTTTTGGGGAGAGGTTCAGGGTTGTGCTATCCGCCTAAGGTTTACCTGCCTCAGGAAGGCGGACAAGAATTCGTTGCCAGTTCCTCAAACCGCTTGCAATTTTTAACGCTCAACCCTTCACTGCTCTTATTCCGAAAAGGGTTGATGGCGCTCGAAAACGACTTTTTACAGGACCATCATTCTTGAGTTTGTTGCTGTTTTTTGAGAAACCGTGATCAACCGGTCCGGGTACATCCGGTTTTCCCACGATTATAAAGACGGAGTTTGGGTTGAACCTGATGATTTTGAGAGTGCAATATGCTGATCAAGGATAGAGAGCCGCCCGCCGAAGGGGTTGTCGAACTGCTCAAGGACCTGCTTTTCCGGAACCTGGGTTCGGAAAAGACGTTTTTGATTGAAAGGGAGCTGAAAAATCTGGACCCGGCCGAAAACGGTGGGCTGAATGCCGCCCGGCTTTTTAATTTTTACTGTGCCGACTCCCCGCAATGGGCGGTTATCCATGATCTGCGAATTGAAAGCAACGGCGTGGCCGCCCAGATCGATCATACGCTGATCAACCGGTTTTTCGATATTTTTCTGCTGGATTCCAAAAATTATTGTTACAACCTGAAAATTGCAGCCGACGGTGAGTTTTTCGTGTTCGACGGACGACGGTATCACGCCATCGATTCCCCCATTGAAGAAAATCGCAAACGTGTGCAGGTGCTCCAGGAGCTGCTTGCCGAACATAAAATCCTGCCCCGTCGGATGGGAATGGCGATGCGGCCCAACATCCGGTCTTATGTTCTTATGGCCCCCGGCGCCGACGTGCTGCGGCCTCCCGATGCTATTTATGACACCCGTTCGGTGGTTGGGGCGGATTTTGTGACCCAGACACTGCTGAAACCATTGAATGGATTCAAGGGCACGGTTAGAAAATTAAGGTGCTTGTCCGGCAGCTTTAAAGCCGACATACTGGAAGCAGCCGCGCGCCGGCTCGTCGAGTTGAACAAGCCCTGCCCCGTGGATTACCGGCAGATGTTCGGCCTGGAAGAAGTCAGTTTTACTCCTCCCGCCGGGGCAATGCGCCTGGATGCGGCGGTTGGCTGTGATTACGCAATCTGAAAAGCGGATAAGTGATCTTGGGCGAAATGGGACAAAAAAAGGCCAGTGGGGATGAAGCCGGTCGTGGGGAAAAGGGAGGTGCCGCCCGGGAGAAACGCTCCGGGCTGGATCGTAGAAGCAACAAAAAGGCCAGTTTGAAGTACCTGCTGTTCAATGGCCGCCGGGAGCGGATTCGTCGCGAGGACGACCGCCGAAAAGTGTTTTTTTTCGACCGCTACAACCCGAAACTGTTTGCGGCCATCATGGCCATTTTAATGCTGAGCCTTTTTGACGGCTTGCTGACCCTGCACCTGGTCAACAACGGGTCTTCAGAGCTCAATCCGGTGATGGCCTATTTTTTGCGACGCGGTCCGCTTTCTTTCGTGGTGGCCAAATATCTGCTGACCAGCGCCGGCGTGGTGATCCTGCTGGTGTTAAAAAACGCCGTGCTCACCGGCACAAATCTTTACGCCCATTCCCTGTTTGCCTGCATGATTGCCGCTTTTTCCGCAGTGATCGTCTGGGAGATGCTCCTGATTTTTTATTCGTTCTAAACCTCCAGGCGCTGCCAGTCCACAAATTCGACGCGCCGCGGATCCCGATGGTAGACCGTTACTTTACGGGTGCTGAACCAGTCCGGTACGACGTACAATGCCTTGTCGTCCGGTCGGCAATAATGATAGGGTTGGTGAAAATGGCCCACGAAAATGGAGTCCGTCCCTTCGGCAAACCGGGTGTTGGCGAAGTGTTCAATCTGTTTGCGGGGCAGGCGGCGGCGAAATTCGGCGTTGGTTTTTTTCAGTTCGTGCTTGAAAAAATTTGCCAGCCCGGGGCCAAGGGGCAGCCAGCGCAACAGGAATTTGGCCACCGGGTTTTTCACCAGCCTGCGAAATGCCAGGTAGTTTTTATCCCGGCGGTTGATTTGATCCCCGTGCACATAAACAGTGCCGTCGGTGTCACGCCACCACGCCTCTCGAGAGCACCAGGTAAAGGTTGCGGCCATTTCGTCCGTCAGGAAGTATTCATGGTTGCCTTCCATGAAGCCGATCTGACGATATTTTTTCTGCTCACGGCACCAGGCGGCAAAACGCCGGTGGATGTCCTGTTCGTAACGGGGCAGGGCGATCCAGAGGTCAAAAATATCTCCCAGAAAAACCAGGTCCTGGTCATTGGCTGACAGGACCTGCAGCATTTCGAAAAAAGGCCCGTCATTTTGAGCCGCCCGGCTGACATGGGCATCCGCAATGATGATCATTTCCGGCTTCCTGCGTTTTTCGGTTGCAAAGCGGGGATAATTAATATTAATGGTTCCTTAAAAGGTCGTTTTCGAGCGACATCAACCCTTTTCGGAAAAAGAGCGGTGAAGGGTTGAGCGTTAAAGATTGCAAGCTGTATTAACTGCATCCTATCACAATCGACGGACAATTGAAAAACTTGATTGCAATCAACAGGCGGGCAGAGTTGGAAGCGCTTAAAGAATATCAGGCATTTGTCAACCGCATCGACCTGCTGTGTGAGCGCATTCGCCGGAGCCATGGACAGCACATGGCTTGCACAAAGGGCTGCGCCGGCAACTGCTGCCGTATTCACCTTGCGGTCTTGCCCGTCGAGGCCGTGTCCTTGGCCGTCGGGCTGCAGAAACTACCGCGGCAAACAATCGCCCGCATTCGGGAAAAAGCCCGGCAGACCAGCAGTTTCGGCCCCTGTCCACTGCTCGAAGACGGCGCCTGCCTGCTGTACGCAAGCCGGGCGGTTATCTGCCGCACCCACGGCTTTCCTGTTCTCACCGAATACCGCGGCCGCCGCAGCGTGGGATGCTGCCAGAAAAATTTTCAAAGTCCGGCCGTCATTCCCGATGATGCCGTCATTGACCTGGCAAGGCTGAACCGCAGCCTGGCGGCCGTCAACCACCGGTTTGTCAGTCGGGTGGGCCTGCGACTGCCCCCGCAAGGGCGTTTTACCGTGGCCGCGGCGCTGCTCCTGGACGCTTCGGACTTGCCTGCTAAATATTGTTCACTTCGATTGCAGGACCAAGGTCCTGGAAGGACGTCTTAAAATAGCGGGGCTTTTGCCGAAGCGCCCCATGGGGAAAATAAACAGGGATGGGCGGACCTCGCTGATCAGTGCTTGAATTTTTCCGGCACCGCCAGAACGCTTCGGCGCCCACGGGTCTTGCGCCATAAAGACCAGACCAGGGCAACTACGGCGAGGATCAGCAAGACTGCTGAAACCGGGCTTTTGACAAAGATTATCGGGTTGTTGCCGGACAGCAGCAGCGCCGTGCGGGTGTTGCGTTCCAGGATGGGGCCCAGGATGAAAGCCAGAATGAAGGGCGGGATGCTGATTCCGGCCTTGCGCATGAGATAGCCTCCAAAGCCCAGCAGCAAAAAGATGCGCAGATTAAAAATATTGAATTCCTCGGCATAAACGCCCACCACACAGCAGACCACCACAGCCGGGAAAAACAGAGAATAATTCAGGCTTTTAAAAATTTTTCTGACAACGGAAATGAAGGGCAGGGCCACGATAAACGCTCCCATGACATCTATCAGGATCAACAGGACGAACAAGCCGTAAATCAGCTCCGGATGTTCCTGCATCAGCATGGGACCGGGAATCATTCCCTGGATCATAAAGGCTCCGTACATCACGGCGGCGGCGACGCTGCCCGGAATGCCCAGGGTGACCAGGGGAATCAGTGAAGAGGCGGCGACGGCATTGTTGCCGGCCTCCGGGGCGGCGATGCCCCGCGGATCGCCATCTCCAAACCGGGCATCCTTTTTGGCGGAACGGCGCGCTTCACCATAGCATACGAAGGCGGCAGTGGTGGCGCCGATTCCGGGCAGCGCTCCCAGAAGTGATCCAACAAATGAGGAGCGCAACAGGTCCGTGAGGCAAAAGCGCAGGTCCGCCCAGCGCTGCTTCCAGGTGTAAGGAATGTTTTTGACCACCGCATTTTCGCGCTGGGCGTCGATGACCAGTTTGCCGACATTTTCGGCCTGAAGGAAGACCTCGGACAATGCCAGCAGGGCGATAATGGTCAGAACAAAAGGCACGCCATTGTCCAGGTCCTCGAGGTTGAAAACGTAGCGCCGGGTGGCACTCATGTTGTCAAGGCCCACGATGGCCAGCATCAATCCCAGGGTGATGGAAATAAACCCTTTCCATATATCCAGGCGGCTGTCTCCCAGCAAGGCGATGACCGCCGTGAGGGAAAACAGGATAATGGCGGCGATTTCCGCCGGCCCCAGACGCAGGGCCACCTCCGCTAAGGGCGGTGCGGTGAAAATCAACAGCAGATTGCTGATCGTGCCGCCGATGACCGAAGACCACAGGGCTATTTCCAGGGCCCTTTGCTGATGACCTTGCTTGAACATGGGGTAACTGTCCAGGGCGGTGGCCGCCGCTTCGGGTGTTCCGGGAATGTTGAAAAGGGTGGCGGTAATGGAACCGGCATAGGCACCCCCCTTGTAGCAGCCCATTAACAGCGTAATCGCGAAGAGCGGATTGAGGGTGAAGGTGTAAGGCAGGATGAGGGCCATGGCGGTAACCGCCATCACGCCGGGAATCGCACCGGCGATGACGCCGATGGTGTAGCCCAGAATGATGGCCAGCAGGTTGGATAGCGAGACCGCGAACAGCGCCCCCTGCCAGAGGTTGGAGAATATTTCGGACATTATTGGCCTTCCCTCAAAGGAGATCAGATTGTTCAGCCGAACAGGATTTCAAGCATTTTTTCCAGTGGCCCCTGGGGCAGCAGCGAGTTGAGGCCGCGAAACACGAAATATAATATCAATGGCATGGCGGTACTCAAAATCAGGGATTTCCAGAAGCTTTTAGACCCGAAAATGCGCGATGTCAGCATCAGAAATATGAACGTAGACAGGATGAAGCCCATCCATTCCATGACCAGAATCCAGCCCCCCGATACCAGCAGCAACGCCACCGGGCGCCAGGAGTCCGGATAGCCTTTTGCCGGGGCCGCTTTGTTTTTCTCATTGCGCGGTTGCTGCCGGCGCAGCAGCCGCAGGCTTTCCCAGAAATAAGCGATTGAAAAGGCGGCTAGCAGAATATTGACCAGTATGGGGTAGGTCGGCGAAGATCCCTCGGCAACCACCTGGGTGGGTATCAGGTAAAACTGGTTGATCAGGCAGAAGACAATCAATGCTGCGGCGATGGATAAATCGGTGCGCGCCTTCATGTCAAAACCCTTCATCCGTCGATAAAAGCTAGAATTGATGGACTGGTAAAAAGCCCGCTTATCTCGCTGAAGCAAGCCTTTTCGGGGGTGTCACCTATCCACTGAAAGCGGATAGGTGCCACCCTTTTTCCTAAAAGGCTTGACGTCGCTCGAAAATGAATTGTGACGACTTTGTCAGAATGAATATAGGCTAAAATTTCTTGAGACCGACTTCCTCAAGAATTGATCCCCAGATGCCCCAGTAGCGGTCACACAGTTGCCGGTACTGTTTGCCGTTTAAAAAGTCGATACTCACGAAAAGCTCTTCATCGGCTTTTTTCTGCACTTCGGGCTGGGAAACGGCATATTGGATGGCCCCTTCAATTTTTTTGCGCATGGCTTCCGGCGTGCCCTTGGGAAATACGGCTCCCAGGCAGGAGAATTGGGAAAAGGGGTAGCCCAGCTCCTTGAGTGTCTTGGTGTCGGGAGTGAGCTTGATCCGGTTGGCACTCATAATTGCCAGCGGTTTGAGCCGGCCGCTTTTATAGGCCGAGACCGAAGCCGTAGTGGAAGTGTTGCAGGCTGTCACATGGCCGCCCAGCACTGCGGCCACGGACTTGGGGTTGCCCTTGAAAGGAATCGGCTGCATCTGCACTTTTTCGTAATTGGCCAGCCAGGCGACACCCAGATGATTCGTGGTGCCCAGACCGGGGGTTCCGTAGGTCACCTTGCCCGGGTTCTTGCGGGCATAGGCAATCAGTTCTTTCAGATTGTTGAAGGGGGAGTCGTTGCGTACGTACAAGATGTAATCGTAGTGCATGGGGGAGGCGATGTAGACGAAGTCCTTGGGATTATAGGTCAGCTTGCGCATCTGGGGAATGGTGACCAGGGTGGGCAGGTTGGCCCAGGAGAACGTGTAGCCGTCGGGCTTGGCCCTGTTGAGAGCCGATATCGCCACCGCCCCGCCGGAGCCCGGTTTGTTGATCAGCACCAGCGGCTTGCCCAGGTATTTTTCCATGTAAGGGGCGATGGTGCGCACAAAAACATCCGATGTGCCGCCTGCCGGCAGCGGGATGTAGGCCGTCACCGGCCGGGCCGGATAGTCTGCAGCCAGAACCGGCAGGCTCCCCAGCATTGCCATGACAAGGCAGCAGATAATCAGTACGGATCCCTTTTTCATTTTATTTCCTCCTTTCAATCTGGACGGGGTTAATGAAAAGACTGCGCCAATGTCCTGTCAGCGCAGCAGGTACGGTATTTCCACCCACAGTGCATCATGGGGGCATTCCACCTCGCAGGGCAGGCAAAACCAGCAGGTGCGGAATTTGCCGAACGGCAGTCCGCAGGAATAACACCGACCGGCTTCCTGCCTGGCGGCCGATGCCGCCGGGGTCTGTTCAAGTTCCGTAAAGTCTCCCCGGCCGGCGTATTTTTTCCAGTCGGGCTGGAGTCGCTCAGCGCCGGACCCGCGCGAGGTGTCGATGGCAAACTCGGTTTCCACCGGTCCCGGATAACTGCGGCCGAATCCCAGGTGCTGTCCGGTAAACAGGCGATGCACGCTTTCAGCTGCCGTGCGGCCCGAAGCCATGGCGTCCACAATCGTTGATGGGCCGTTGATGCAGTCGCCGGCGAAAAACACGGTTTCCCACTCGGACTGCAGGGTCAGCGGATTGCAGGTCGGTGCGGTTCCTCCGAAAAGTTCCATCTCCGGCTTCTGGCCGATGGCGACGATGATGCTGTCGGCATCCAGGGTTTTCAGGGAGCAGTCGTCGAAGGTGGGAGCGAAGCGGCCGAAACGATCGAAGACCGCCAGGCAGCGCTGAAGTTCCAGCCCCGCGACGCGGTTGTCTTTGGGCAGGATGCGTGAAGGTCCCCAGGAACCTTCCAGGTGCACGCCTTCGGATTGCGCCATCTTCAGGATATCCTGGCTGGCCGGCATGATATCGTCGCTTTCCAGGCTGACGACGGTTACCTTTTGAGCACCGAGCCGCAGCGCGGTCTGGGCCGAATCCATGGCCACATCACCTCCGCCGATAACCACCACGACCGGACCGAGCACCGGTGGTTTGCCGGACCTCACGGCGCGCAAAAATGGAAGCGCATGGAAAACCCCGGCGACTTCTTCCCCGGGAATACCGATTTTTTTGGGTTTCGGGCAACCCGTGGCCACGATGACAGCATCATGCGCTTCGGCGAGGGCCGCCAGTGAAATGTCCCGCCCCAGAACGGTACCGCCCTGGAAGACGACCCCCATAGCTTCGAGTTTGCCAAGTTCACGGGACAAGATTTGCAAAGGCAGCCGGAATTCCGGGATGGCCCAGCGCAGCATTCCCCCCGGTTCATTTTCAGCATCCATCAAAACCACGTCGTGCCCCCGGCGTCGCAAGTCGAAGGCGGCGACCATGCCGGCCGGTCCCGAGCCGATAATTGCACAGCGCTTCCCGCTGGGAGCCGCCGTATCCGGAACAGACGGATTGCCGTCCAGCGCCAGGTCCGTCAGGTAGCGCTTCAGCAGCCGGATGGCCACCGCCGCACCGGTTTGCTTGTTATGCTGGCAGGCCTTTTCGCAGGGAGCCGAACACAGGCGCGCCAGGATTTCGGGGAAGGCAAGCTCTTGGGCGACCATTTCCAGAGCCTCCTGCTCCCGGCCGCGCAAAATCAGCTGCACGTAGCCCTGGCAGTTGACTTTCAGGGGACAGGCCGCCCGGCAGGGGGCCAGTTGGAGGCGCAGGTTGTCAAGGATGCAGGTTTCCACACAAACCCCGCAAAATGTGCATTTATCGGGATCGATAACGATATTGTCTGACAGGGCTTCAAGAAAATTCATGCGCAGGCCCCTTTCTTAACTCGGCATTCTGATAATGTCTTTGTGTTCAATGATCACTTCACCGGCTTGCTGGTCTTTTCGCAGCACGATGTGTTTGAGCCAGCTGGCGTCATCTTTTTGCGGGAAATCGCTGCGGAAATGCCAGGGCAGCCAGCGGCTTTCGGTACGTTCAAGGCTGGCCGTCGCGCAAAGGGTGGCGCACTCAACAATATTTTGGACCTCAAAAATTTTGAATAGATCATGGGGATCGTGAACGCGGACCATTTCCGTCAGCTCCTGGCGGAAACGATCCATCCACCACAGAACGCGCTTGAGTTTGTATTCATTTTTGGGCGGCCGCAGATAGTCGCTGATGATCCGCCGGACCTTGAACTCGAATTCTTCCACGGCGATTGGATTTTTCGATTGACCCTGGAACCGGTCCCGTCTGCCGATAAAGGCGGCGACCTTTTCGTGGTTCAGCGGCGCCGGCGTTACCGACGCGGCGTACTCGCTGGCGCTTTCAGCGCAAATTTCGCCGTAAACAAAAGCACCGGAAAGATGGCCCCGGGCGCAAAGGGAGGTGTCGCCGGCGGCATACAGGCCGGGCACATTGGTTTCTCCCTTTTCGTTGATCCGCACCCCGGTCATCCCGTGGCCGCCGCACAAATAGACTTCGGTGGGCCACAGCTCGATTTCCCCGGTGCGAAAATCATTGTTGCGATTTTTATGAAAGCGTTCGCAGGCCGGCCGTTCGGTGGTGAACAGAATTTCTTCGATTTCCCGGATCTTATCTTCCGGCAGATGGTCCATCCGGATGCGCAAAGGACCGGCATGGTCAAAAAAGTCCTCCATGCACATGCTCTTGATGGAGGGATGCTCCTTGTCGCGGCGCTGTCCGAACGCATTGAGCAGGTGGGCGCCGCGCGTCAGGGTGATATACAGCAGCGGGGCGTTGATATCCTTGGTAATGTAATAGTAAAGGGTGTATTCAAAACCGCTGAGTTCGGCGCCCGCCCCATAGGCCAGGCAGTAGCCGTCGCCGGTATTGCCCGGAAAATCATAGACGCCATACAGGCTGCCGTTTTGAGGAAGGCCGAAACGAGCGGTGCCGCCGGCGGAAAGAATCACGGTCTTGGTGCGGATGAGCATGATTTCACCGGTGCGCACATTCAGGGCGATCGCCCCGGCAATGCGCCCGTCTTCAACGAGCAGTTCGGCGGCCATGGTCCGGTTGAGCACCCTGGCGCCGCCTTCCACCAGCCGCGAAGCCAGGATGGTTTTAAGCTCCGGCTCTTTCATGGTGACACAGAAGCGGCCCTTGGGATGCACCTGGAGGACTTCGTAGTTGCCTTTCGAATCGGTGGGAAAGCACACCCCCCAGTCGATGAGCTTCTGCATCAGGGGCCAGCTGCGTTCGGCCATCCGGTAGTTCACCGGCTCGTCCATGATGCCTTCGCACGCCATGGCGTTGGATTCCACGTACAGCTCCGGGGAGGCCACACCGGGCACGGCCACGATGTTCAAAGCATCCATGCCCCGGGCAATGCACCCCGAGTACTTGGCATGGCCCTTTTCAAGGACGATGACTTCCTGGTCCGGGGCCACTTCCTTGGCCCGTATCCCGGCCATGGCGCCGGCACTGCCGCCGCCGACCACCAGCACGTCGCACTGCAAAACCGGATAGTCGTATTTCATTTGATGCTCCATGATCGATCGATGATATCCTGTTAATCCCGGCAGATTTGCTTTGCGGTGGTATCGCAATAACTTACCTGGTACTCGTAAGGCGTGTTGCGGGTGGTAAAGGCCACCATGGCAATCTTGAGCACCGGTGCCCCCGCCGTCAGGTTCAAATGTCCGGCGACCCGGGCGGTGGCTGCGACGGCCGAAAATCTTTCCCGGGTCGCCAAAGTCGGCATGTTGTATTTTTTTTCAATTAAAAGGTAGATCGGAAGCTCTTCCAGGGTTTGAACGGAAAAGCGGTCGAAATCGGTGAACAGAGATTGCCGCAAATACGAGACGACATATACCAGCGGGTCGGAGCGCAGCAGAAAAATTCGCCTGACTTTAAAAAAGCGGGTGGCAGCATCCATTTCCAGGGCGGCGGCGGCCTCGGGACAAACGGCTGTCCGGGGTTGACCCAGGCAGCGGATGGTGAGCGGTTCGACCTGCTCTTTGAAGTCCTCGGAAAAGCGGAAATATCGCAGGGAATCGGTAAGTTCAATGGATTTATTGACAAAAGTGCCCCTGCCCTGGACCCGATGCAGATATCCCTGGTTGACCAGGTATTGCAGGGCGTTGCGGACAGTACCCACGCTGGCGGCAAATTTTTTTGCCAACTCGCGCTCGGGGGGGATCCGATTGCCCGGTGGCCACTGGCCGGAACAAATTTTTTCCAGGATGCGGTCCTGGATCTGCCCGTACTTGGGTTTGGTGGCCGTGGACACGAACAGGTCGGGGGTCGCTTCCGATCCTGTGCCACCGGGGTTTTCAGCAGAACGGCTGTATTTGTGCATGAAATCACACCCGGATAAATAGTGGCTGCCAGTGGATGCGGGCTCAAATTGTTATAAACATATATAGCAATTTTCTGTCAAGAAAAATATTGTCTCCCCGAACGTCAAATGGACATGGGCAGGGAATTCAAGGTCGGTATTCCGGATTGTTTGAACCCGCCTGCAAACGCATTGCCTGCGACGTGGCTGCAGTGTCAGCCAGCGGCTTCCAACTCTTTTTTCAGCCGCAGCGCGCTGTGGTGAAACTGTCTTAATTTTTTCTGAACAGCGGCAAACACGCTGCCGGCGGGATAATTGCCGTTTTTGTCGGCCTTGCCGGCCGGCCGGCCCGTTAAAATTTCGATGCCCTCTTCAACCGTTGCCACCGCGTAGATATGGAATTGCTTGCGTTTAACGGCATCGACGACTTCCTTTTTGAGCATCAGATTCTTCTGGTTGGCCTTGGGGATCATCACCCCCTGTCGGCCGGTGATTCCCTTGCTTTTGCAAACCTCGAAAAACCCCTCGATTTTTTGGTTGACCCCGCCGATGGCCTGGATCTTGCCCTTCTGGTTGACCGAGCCGGTGACGGCGATTCCCTGGCGGAGGGCAATGCCCGCCAGGCTGGAGATAATGGCGTACAGTTCGGTGGATGAGGCGCTGTCGCCGTCGATGTCGCTGTAGCTCTGCTCGAAGGTGATGCTGATGGCCAGGTTGAGGGGTGCCTGCTGGGCAAAGGTTTTTCCCAGGTAGCCGCTCAGAATCAACACCCCCTTGTCATGGGTTTTGCCGCTGAGTTTGGCCTCCCGTTCGATATTGATGACTCCTTGCTTTCCCATGAAGGCTTCGGCCGTGATACGGGTGGGGCGGCCAAATGAAAACGATCCGATCTGGTAGACCGCCAGGGCGTTGACCTGACCCACCACCCGGCCTTTGACATCAATCATGATGGTTTCATCCACAAAGGATTCGTGGATTTTTTCTTCGTACAGGTTGTAGCGGAAGCGATGTTCATTGAAGGCGGTGACCACGTACTTGTCGGACACCAGCCGGGCGTTGTTTTTACGGGCCCAGTAGTCGGCTTCCTGTAAAATTCCCAGCAGGGGACCGAAGCGGATCGACAGTTTGTCCTTGTCGGCAACGGACTTTTCGCCGTACTCGACGATCAGGGCCACGGCCCGGGGGGTAAACGGCAGCAGCTTTTCCTCCCGGCACACCCGGGCAATAAAGCGCGCATAGAGCTGTACGGTTTCCGGAGTTTTTTCCACCTCGGAATCGAAATCGGCCCGGACCTTGAAGATCTTGTTGAATTTGGGGTCGTAGTTCTGCAGCACTTCAAAGGCTTCATAGCTTCCCAGCAGAATGACCTTGACTTCCAGTTCGATGGGCTGGGGGCGCAGCGAAACCGTGCCGAAACCGGTTTCCTCGGCAATGTCTTCAATGAACAGGCACTTGGTCTGCAACGTCCGCTTGAGGGTTTCCCAGACCAGCGGGTTCATCAGCACGGCTTCCATGTCCATGATCAGAAAGCCGCCGTTGGCGTTGAGAATGGAACCGGCCTGGACCATGGTGAAATCCGTGGTGACGGTTCCCATGATGGCCCGTTTTTCGATGCGGCCGAAAACGTTATGATAGGTGGGGTTGGTTTCAAAGATCACCGGCGCACCTTTTTCCGCGGCCCGGTCGGTCAGGGCGTTGACCCGGTAGCGCTGGAGTTTCGATTTGGGCTGCACAAAGAAGATGCTGTCGTCGGTGGACTTGGCCTCCTCGGGGGCCACGAAAAAATTCACGTTGTCGACGATGTCCTGTTCGACCTGGGCCAGGTGATCGAGGATGGCCGGCCGATGCTTGAACTCGGCCCGGATTTTTTCCAGGCGCGACTGCACGACGGAAAGCGTGACTTCATCCATCAGCTTTTCGACCTCGGTGTGCAGGGCGTTGCTGAGCTTGTCGACTTCCACCGAAGCGATTTCAATCTGCGCCTGGGTCTGCCGGATGCTGTCTTCGATTTGAGCCTGCGCGGCTGCTGACAGCCGGGTGAATTCTTCGGGGGTCATCGGCTTGCCGTCGACAACGGGCACGGTTTCAAAGGTGCTTTCGGTGCGGGTGATCTGCAGGTGGTGGTCAGCGGCGAATTTTTCAATTTTTTGAAACAGCCGGTTTTGCCGGTCGGCGTAGCGGCTTTTGATCGCCGACAATCGCTTCAGGTAGCTTTCACTCTCAAAGGCCTTGGGCAGCGCCTTTTTCAAATCCTCGATGAATTTATCCATCCGGCGGCTGAACAAAACGGCCTTGCCGGTGGGCACGGCAATGGCCCGCGGACGGAATTCATCTTTGAAATTGTTGACCAGCACCCAGTCATCGGGTTTGGGCAGCCCGCCGGCATGGCGGTTGACCAGGTCGCGCACGATGGTGGATTTGCCGGTGCCCTCCAGCCCGGTGACAAAGATGTTGTAGCCCGCACTTTTCATGTTCAGCCCGAACTCGATGGCCCGCACCGCCCGCTGCTGGCCGATGACTTCATCCAGGGGTTTGATCTGGGAAGTGTTTTTAAACTTGAACACCTTGGGATCGCAGATGCAGCGCAGATCGGAAGCTTTTAGTTCTTTCGGCGGGGGCATGGGAATTCCTTGCTGTTTAGCTTTAGGGGTGAATTGGCCGGCGAATGATATTTTCTTCCAACCGGTATGAAACCATGCCTGTGCAGCGTACCCCTTGTTTGGGACGAGACCCTATTACCTGCTAAATTGAATCCGTCCTGTGCCACTTATCCCAAACAAGGGGCACTGCGAAAATAAGCAGTCGCTGAGTATCATGCCGGTTTCCAGAAAACACCATCCCCCCGCCAGTTCACGTCTGTTTCTATTAAACATCCTGTTGTAAGGTCAGGGCCTTGTAATGCTGCGGCCGGCGGTCGGAAACGATATCATTGAGGGCGTTAAATGATTTGTCCCGGGCGCGGCGCGGATCGATTGCGCAGCACAGCACTTCATCGCCGCTGGCGGCCGCCGTTTTGAGAGCCCGGCCGCTGAGGTCATAAATGGCAGATTTGCCCTGAAAGGTCAATTGCTCGTCTTGTCTTTTTTCCCGGCCGGAGCGGTTGGCCAGCGCCAGGTAGACATTGTTTTCAATGGCCCGGGCAGGCATCACCTTCTGCCAGGCCGTGGTGACCAGGTTGGCGGGGCACACGATCACGTCTGCACCTTTGAGCATCAGCACCCGGGCGGCTTCCGGAAAGCGCCAGTCGTAGCAGATCATCGCACCGACGTTGACATCGCGCCGGGTGTCCCGGACCACGAAAAAGCCGGTGTCACCCGGGTCAAAACAGATTTTTTCCTTATAAAACAGGTGGGTTTTACGGTACACGTAGGGCCGGGCGACTTCCGGCACGATCACCAGGCAGGAGTTGTACAGGTTGTCGTCAGTCCGTTCGGCAAACCCCGCCACCACAATGGCCCGGCGCTCCAGCGCCAGGCGGCGGAAAAAATCGCCGGCCGGCCCCGTGGCGGGCTCGGCCACCGCCGCCACCTCGTCGCGGGTCTGAAAAAAATAGCCCGTGGTGCACAGCTCCGGAAACACGATGATATCGGCGGTCACATCGGCCACCAGTTGCTGCATGCGCGCCAGGTTGCGTTGTTTTTTGCCGAACTGCGGGGTGAACTGCACCACGGCGAGGGTCAGGGTTTTCATGGACGACTCCTTTTTCACGGGTCCAGGTAACTTTTCAGGCACCGGGCGGTATGCGATTTGCGGGTTTGCTGCAGCAGTTCTTGCGGTGAACCCTTCGCGACCACCCGGCCGCCGGCTTCCCCGCCTTCGGGGCCCAGATCGATGATGTAATCGGCTTCGCGGATGATTTCCATGTTGTGTTCGATGAGCGCCACCGTATTGCCCTCGTCCACCAGTTTCTGCAGCACGTCGGTCAGCCGCCGCACGTCGGCCATGTGCAGGCCGGTGGTGGGTTCATCCAGGATGTAAAGGGTGTGGCCGTTGGAGGGTTTGGCCAGCTGCCGGGCCAGTTTGATGCGCTGGGCCTCGCCCCCGGACAGGGTGGGGCTGGGCTGTCCCAGGCCCAGGTATCCCAGCCCGACATCGCAGACAAACTGCACCGGGCGGCGGATGGCGGGCACGGCCGCAAAAAAGCGGGCCGCTTCGGCAAAGGTCATTGCCAGGATTTCAGCGATGGTTTTGCCGCGGTACAGGATGGCCAGGGTTTCCGGGTTGTAGCGTTTTGACTGGCAGACCTCGCAGGGCACGTAGACATCGGGCAAAAAGCTCATGGCCACCTTTGGCCGGCCCTGGCCCTTGCAGGCCTCGCAGCGGCCGGCGGCAACGTTGAAGGAAAAGCGACCCGGCGCATATCCCCGGGTGCGGGCGGCGGGAGTGCGGGAAAACAACCGGCGGATTTCGCCGAAAAAGCCCACGTAGGAAGCCGGCACCGAACGCGGCGTGCGGCCGATGGGGCTGTGGTCGACCTCCAGCACCCGTTTCAGATTCTGCCAGCCGGTGATGTCGCGGCAGGTTCCGGCCGGAGCACTTTGTTTCAGCAGGCGGTTGCGCAGCCCGGCGTAAAGGGTTTCCTTGAGCAGGCTGGATTTGCCCGAACCCGACACGCCGGTCACGCAGATGAAACAGCCCAGGGGGAAATCCACGCTGATGCGTTTGAGGTTGTTGGTGGCAGCTGCCTGCACCCGGATCTTGGGCTGCCGGCGGTAGTTCCTGAGGCGCGAGGAGATTTTGCGGGGGTGTCCGTCCAGCAGGGCGCCGGTCACCGAAGCCGGCGTTTTTTTAAGATCCGCCAGCCGTCCGCAGGCCACGACCCGGCCGCCATCCTGGCCGGCGCCGGGCCCCAGGTCGACGATGGTATCGGCCGCCCGGATGGTTTCCTCGTCATGTTCCACCACCAGGATGGTGTTGCCCCGGTCGCGCAGGCGGTGCAGCGCATCGATCAGCACCCGGTTGTCCCGGGCATGCAGGCCGATGGTGGGCTCATCCAGAATATAGCATACCCCCGTCAGGTTGGAGCCCAGCTGGGCGGCCAGCCGGATGCGCTGGGCTTCACCGCCGGAGAGCGTATTGCCGCCGCGGGCCAGGGACAGGTAGGACAGCCCCAGCTGATCCAGCAGGTCCAGCCGGCTGAGCAGTTCGGCCACGATGGGTTCGGCCACCGCTTTTTCATGGGGGGCGAAGGTCAGCTTGCCGATGACCTCCAGGGCTTTGCGGGCGGGCAGCTGCACCAGCTCCCAGATGGAACAGCCGCCCACCTTGACCGCCAGGGCCTGGGGCTTGAGCCGGCTGCCGGCACACCGGGGGCAGATGGCGAAGGCGGCGTCGTCGCCGAGGGTGCCCAGGCCATTGCATTGCGGGCAGCTTCCCTGGCGGCTGTTAAATGAGAAAAGACGCGGATCGAGCTTTTCCAGACCGATGCCGCAGGCCGGGCAGATTCCCCGCAGGCTGAAGACGTCCTCGCTGCGCCGGCGGTCGACCACCACCAGGCTGCCGTCGCCTTCGTCCAGGGCGCGGTCCACCAGGGCTTCCAGATCAGCCGCCGGCAGGGTGCCGATGACCAGCTCAATGGTATGCTCCTGGTAGCGGCTGAGGGCCATGCCGGTTTTCAGCGACGTCATGCGGCCGTCAATGCGGGCTTTCTTAAAACCGTTTTTCAGGGCCCTGGCCAGCACGTCCTTGTGAAATCCCTTGCGGCCGAACACCTTGGGCGCCAGCAGCGTCGCCGAGCGGCCGGCGTAACGGCGGCGGATCTGGTCGACCACCGCCGTGCGGCTCTGGGCTGTCAGCCGGCGGCCGCATCCCGGACAGTGCTGGACGCCCAGCTTGCTGTAAAGCAACCGCAGGTAGTGATATATTTCCGTCAGGGTGGCCACGGTGGAGCGCCGGCCCGAATAACTGGTGCGCTGTTCGATGGCCACGGTCGGGGCCAGGCCGGCCACCAGATCGACTTCCGGCCGCTCCAGGATTTTCATGTACTGGCGCACGTAAGGGGCCAGGCTTTCCAGGTAGCGGCGCTGCCCTTCGGCAAACAGGATGTCAAAGGCCAGGGTGGATTTTCCCGATCCGGACACCCCGGTCAGCACCACCATTTCGTTGTGGGGGATGCTCAGGCGGATGTTTTTCAGGTTGTGCTCCCGGGCACCCTGAATGGAGATGGCCGCCGGAGTGGCGGTGGCAGAAAACGCCGCCGGGGATTCGGCCACCGCGTTGCCCGGCGGTTTTGCGGCCTCCAGGCGCCCGGCTTTTTTCAGATAGGCCTTTAGAAACCGCCCGGTGTGCGAGCGCGTGCTGACGGCGATCTTTTCGGGCGGGCCGGCAGTCACCACCCGGCCGCCGGCATCGCCGCCTCCAGGGCCCAGGTCAATGACCCAGTCGGCGGTTTTGACCACGTCCATGTTGTGTTCGATCACCAGCACCGAATGACCGTTGTCGACCAGACCCTGCAGTGCGGCCAGCAAGGTGGTGATGTCATCAAAATGCAGGCCGGTGGTGGGCTCGTCGAATATGAACAGCTTGTGGCCGGCCTGTGATCCGGATGACCCGATAAAGCGTGAAAGCTTGAGACGCTGGGCCTCCCCACCGGACATGGTGTTGATCGGCTGACCCAGGCGGATGTAGCCCAGCCCCACGTCGGCCAGGGGGCTGAGGGCGGCAACCACCTTTGGCTGGTCCGCGAAAAATTCCAGGGCCTGGCTGACCGTCAGGCCCAGGATGTCGTGGATGTTGCGCCCCCGGTAGCGGACTTCCAGCACTTCGGATTTAAAGCGCCTGCCCTGACAGTCGGGGCAGGTGATGAACACATCGGACAAAAACTGCATCTCCACTTTTTCAAACCCGTCTCCCTTGCAGGTTTCACAGCGCCCGCCGGCCACGTTGAACGAAAAATGGCCGGGACCGAAGCGCCGCACTTTGGCATCGGAGGTGTCGGCCAGCAGGCGGCGGATGGGGTCCAGGGCCCGGGTGTAGGTCAGGGCATTGGCCCGGGGGGTGCGGCCGATCGCCCGCTGGTCCACCAGCACGACCTCATCGACCCGGTCCAGCCCCAGGATGGCTTCATGCTCGCCGGGCCGGTCCTGGGCGTCGCCCAGGTGCCTTCTGGCGGCCTTGTACAGGATTTCCTCGGCCAGGGTGGACTTGCCCGAGCCCGATACACCAGTCAGGCATACCAGCAGCCCCAGGGGGATGTGCACGTCGATTTTTTTCAGGTTGTTGGCCGCAGCTGCCTTGATGGTCAGGCGCTGCCCCCTGCGGGGGGTGCGCCTGCGGGTGGGAACCGGGATCCGGCGCTGCCCCTTGAGGTACTGGCCGGTCAGCGAACCGTTGACGCCGGCAGTGGGTCCGAAATACATGACCTGCCCGCCCTGCTCCCCGGCTCTGGGACCCAGGTCCAGCAGGTAATCGCTGGCGCGGATGATTTCCGGATCGTGTTCAACCACCACCACGGTGTTGGACAGGTCGCGCAGCCCCTTGAGGATGCGCAGCAGGCGGTGGCTGTCCCGGGGATGCAGGCCGATGCTGGGTTCATCCAGGACGTAGAGCGTGTTGACCAGCGACGATCCCAGCGCCGAGGCCAGAGCCACCCGCTGGACCTCGCCGCCGGAAAGGGTGCGGGACTGGCGGTCCAGGGTCAGGTATTGCAGCCCGACATCCGTGAGGTAGCGCAGCCGGTTGCAGATTTCAGCCAGCACCAGCCGGGCAGCCTCATCCCGGTCAGCCACCGGCAGGGATTTGAAAAAATCCAGGGCCCGGCCGACGTCCAGGGCATACACCCGGGCGATGTCCAGACCGTCCAGGCGGTAGAGCAGGGTTTGGGGTTTGAACCGGGTGCCGTTGCAGGCTTGGCAGACATCATAGCTGCGGTAGCGCGCCAGAAACACCCGCACCGGCATCTTGTAGGTTCTGGATTCGAGCCAGCGGAAAAACCCCCTGACACCGTAATAGGAGCGGGTGCCTTCGATGATGTCTCTTTTCTGCTTTGGCTTGAGTTCGGCAAAAGGAACATCGACGGGGATTTTGCGGCGGCGGCAGAAATCCATCAGGTCCGCAAACTCCATGCGGTTGTTTTCCGGCAGGCCGAACGCCTTGATGGCACCATCCTTGAGAGTGCGCTGCAGATCCGGGATGACCAGCCCCAGGTCGATTCCGATGGTGCGGCCGAAGCCGCGGCAGGTTTCACAGGCGCCCATGGGGCTGTTGAATGAAAACAGGTTGGGCCGGGGGGCGCTGTATTCGATGCCGCAGCGTTGACACTCCAGACGGCTGCTGTAACTGCGGTGCTCATCAGGCTCCACCCAGATGTCCAGGCGCCCACCGCCGAAACGAAAGGCCAGTTCGACGGAATCCAGCACGCGTTTTTTTTCTTTCAGGCGCAGCTTCAGGCGGTCAGCCACCACCGCGACTTCCTTTTGTCCGGGCGCCGGCTGCCAGGTCTGCAGCGGCTCGATGTGGTTTGCGGCAAAGAGGCGGTCAAAGCCCATCTGCATCAGGGAGCGGCGGACCTGGGGGGCCGGGGATCCGGCGACGGGATAGGGAAAGGTGATTACTGTCAGACGTCCGTCAGCGCTTTTTTTCAGCTGCCGCCAAACATGGGCCGGGGTTTGGGCCATCACCGGCCGGCCGCAGGAGCGGCAGTGCAGCTGCCCGAGGCGGGCATAGAGCAGCTTCACATAGTCGGTGATTTCGGTCATGGTGCCCACCGTCGAACGGGAGGTGCGCACGGGATCCTTGCGGTCAATGGCAATGGCCGGAGGAATCCCCTCCACCTTTTCCACATGGGGGCGGTCCATGCGGTCCATGAACTGACGTGCGTAAGGAGAAAAGGTCTCCACGTAACGGCGCTGGCCTTCGGCATACAGGGTGTCAAAGGCCAGGGAGGATTTTCCCGAACCGCTGACGCCGGTCACCACGGTGAACCGGTTCAGGGGAATGTCCAGGTCAATGTTTTTCAGATTGTGCTGGCGGGCGCCTCTGATGCGAATCGACGGGATCGTCATGGTGTTGCACGTCTTAATATTTTGCGGTAATAATAAATGACATCTGACTCGCAATAAAGTAAGTTGCCAATTAGTTGCAATTGGCGAGCGCAATATGCATTTTGGCCTCGCTTCTGTGTCCATTTGGGGCGCACAACCAAAATACATATCACGCTCGGTTCATAGCAGATTCGTCGGGTTTATTTAGAATATACGTAATAAACTAATTCGCCTTAGATCGGTTTGCAATCGGAATTTTTCGGGACAGGGATTTTTCATTGAATTTCAGGCGCGCATCCACAATCAGCGGCGGCATCCGGTATGTGGCGTTTTTGGTATTGTTCGCCTGCATCCTGCTGCCGGCAACCTGCACGACGGCCGGCAACCTCGAACAGCGTTCAATCCCCGGTTCCCTGTCAACGGGACTCGGGCATCTGTTCGATCTGGTAGATCCTGCCAAAAGCGTTTCCTTCGATCCTGCCCGGATTGCCGGGGTGATGGATTTCATCGAAAAGCCCGAAAAAGACAGCTACCTGTATTATGCCGACGATATTCTCGGCATGCCCTCGGCCTATTTTGAAAGTGATCTGCGATACCGCCTGGAGGCCCTGGCGGCCTATGCGTTTAATCCGGCCATTCCCGATGTCGCCACCATGCCGTCTTCGGTGCGCTTGTTTCACTGGCTGGACCTCCAGGGCCGCCGGCGACCCGCGCCTCGTATCCAACGGCACCTGGCTGCGAACGGCTCGCCGGTAATCCTCAAAGGGCTCCAGGAGGTGGAGATCACACCGGATATATCGTCCGGGGCCTATTACCGCTACCGCGTGCGGTATGCACTGGTCATGTTTACTTACCGGCAGCACCGGGTGCTGGTGAGCGTAACACGCCAGGTGGATATTTCCAGCGTCGGAAAAAAAGGATACATCCTGGGCACCGATGATGACTGGGACTATTTATATTCCGATGAAACCGGGCTGACGATCCCCGCCCTGGGATGGATAAAGTCTTATTTGTATGATTCCGCCGCCATCCAGATCTATGATGAAATGGATTCGGCGGCGCCTCAGCTGCGCTTGGCATTGTTCAAGTGGCTGCGGGCCGGCTGGGCCGGGATCAACATGGTCCAACGCAGGCACATATACAACGGGCTCAAACGGTTTGCGGGCCCTTATAAAGAAATCCTGGAGCATCCCCGGCTGCCGTCGGCGCAGATCCTGGCCGGCGAATTTTCAAAAATACGGGGATTATCCGAAGCGCAGCTTGCATCCCGCATGCAGCTGTACGCGGCGATCCTGAAAGACCGCTACCTGAACGGCAACCCGCGCAGCGCCAAATGGCCGGTGGACCTGCTTGAAGACCGGACTCACTGGGGCCGTCTGACCCGGGAGCAGGCCCAGTCGGTCCTGGTGATCGAAACCATCAAATATCTAATTGGCAAAACCCGGCGGGAGGACCTGGGGCGGCTGCTGGGATTGAACCGCTGAAACCGGATGACGGTGAAACGGAGGGTTTATGCACGCAATGCCCGTGGTGATCGTCACTGGCGCCTCACGGGGACTGGGCGCTGCCGTGGCATACCGGCTGGCCGGTGCCGGTGCGGCGCTGACGCTTATCGCCCGGTCTCGGGAGACAATGGAAGCGGTGGCCGCCGGTCTGCCGCAAAACGGTGGCGGCCCCCTGGTTTGCCGGGCGGATGTCACCGATTACGGGGCCTGCCGGGTGGCGGTGGATCAGACCCTGGAACGCTTCGGGCGCCTTGATGCCCTGGTGAACAATGCCGGCATCGTGCAGCCCGTTGATAGGGTGGCCCGGGCGGATCCTGCCGGCTGGCGTTACTGCATCGAGGTGAATTTAATCGGGCCGTTCAACATGGCCCGGGCCTGCCTGGCCGCCTTGCGCAGCAGCAGGGGTCGGGTGGTGAATGTGAGCAGCGGGGCGGCCAACCTGGCCCTGGAGAGCGTTAGTGCTTACTGCGCAGCCAAGGCGGGACTGAACCATTTTACACGGGTACTGGCGGCCGAGGAGCCCGCAGTGACGGCGCTGGCCGTGCGTCCCGGGGTTGTCGATACGGACATGCAGGCCGTCATTCGCCAAGAGGGTGCCCGGGCCATGGCTGCCGAACAGGTGGCCTATTACCGGCAGCTCAAGACCGACGGCCGGCTGGAGCCGCCGGCAGTACCGGCCCGGGCCATCGCCTGGCTGGCGCTGCATGCTCCCGGTGAATTCAGCGGCCAGTTTGTGGATTATGACGACCCGCGTATCAGCCGGGCTGTCCGGGATGCTTTCGGGGAGGGGCCGGGCTGACCCGCCGTTGTCAATGCGAGTCCGCGCAAGAGATGGGCGCCTTGAGTTGAAGCCGGGTTGGATTTGCTCACCGGCCGACAATTTGTTCAATGACAGCGGCCAAGTCCATGAAATTTACCTTCCGCGCGAGATCTGGGTCCGGCCGGTCGGTGCTTGAAAAATCCGGACCGAAACGCAGGTTGATGGTGATATCCTGCTGCCGACAATAGCTGTCCAGCGAAGCCTTGGTCATGGAGCCGATTAAAAAGGCGCCGACCTCCGCTCCCCACCGGAAATGGGGGCCGTCCCCGCCGCTGTCACCCACCAGAATGATCCTTTCCGTTGGAATTCCCAGGCGACGGGCCAGGGCTGCGGTATGGCGGGCTTTGTCCCGGGTTTCATGAAGCTCGTAAATATGCGGCGGATCGCTGGAGCGCCCGTTGAAACGGATCAACGGATGGGCGGACAACACCGGCACCGGCGGCAGCAGCCGCCTGGCGAAAATTTGCTGGAAATAACCGATCATGCCGGTGGTATTGATCATGAATAAAATATTGCTGTCCGCACACCATTGAATCAGTTGCGGCACGCCCGGGTAGGTGGCAAAGGCATGCTCCAGGTAAATATCCATCTGCGCCTCGCTGATGGGGGCGGGCAGCAGGCCGCGGATCTGCCCGACAGCCTGCCCCAGCGAGATCCGGTTGCCGGTATAGCGCCGGAAGATTTCCGTAAGCTCGGGTTCCAGCTGCGGGAAGGCAAAGGCGATGAAATCAAACGGGCCGCAGGGGGCCAGGCATTCGTTCCAATCCGATGAAACCATCCCCCGGTAGGTGTTGCCCATCTTCAGGTGGCCTTTTGTATCCGGGTGATGAACTCAAATTGCGGCGGCTGTTCAAAGTGTTTTTTAACGTAGCACAGCTCCATTGAACGGACCAGGGCCGCGGTGTATTTTTCCGGAAACTCCGGCGGCAGGTCAAGTTTAAAAATAATTTTTTCAACCATATGGGTTTTTTCATGGGTCTGCAGTTCAACCGTCATTTTTACCCGGGCCGGGTCGATATTACGTTTTTCACAGAAACTCAGGGCGTAAAGCCCGGTGCAGGCTCCGATGGAGGCAAAAAACAGATCCGACGGGGTGGGTGCCGAATTGTCGCCGCCGTCCTCCCGGCTCTGATCGGTTTTGATGGTAAAACCCTTATATTCGGTATCGACGCGCTTGCCTCCTGGAAAGCGGATGATCATTTGCCTGTTCATAGGCCACACTCCTTATTTCAATTTATATGATTCATTAAATACTGATGAAACCGAAAAAAGTCGCTTTTCTCGCTTAAGCAAGCTTTTTCAGCTGATCTGCTCTTCAACGGCAGGCGGCAATCCTTCCGCACTGCTGAGCCTATCGAAGGCGGCCATGGATGTCAACCGCAACGATTTATATTACAACTGTGTGAATATATAAGTAATATGTGAAAAAAATTGACAGTGGCGCGCCTTTTTACTAAACTAGAATATAATAATATCTTTTGCGACCACCAGTCGACAGAACCGGTCGTGGGATGGTTGCCGGTGACGACGGGTACCCCAACCGCAAGGAAGGAGTAATCAAAAAATGGATGCAAATCTTATGAACTGCCCGAAATGCGGTCATACCGTGAGCAGTACGGGCAGGTTTTGCACTTATTGCGGTGTGTCCTTTCAAGGGCAAGAAACCGATCCCCAGACCGATGGCAAACCACCCGACGGACAGCCCCAGACCACGACGGCGCCGCCCCCCCTGCCGGCGCAAGCGTCAGAAGCCGTTGTCGACCCCCCGGCTGAAATTGGAGATTCCTCTGCGGCTGAGCAAACGGCCGTAGTGGCCCCGCCGCCGGCTGAATCCGCCTTGGCGCCAGCGGAAACCGTAATGCAGGAGGCATCGGATGACAGCGCGGCGGAAGTGGAGATCGAGATGATCGATCTGGAGCCGGTTGTGGAAGGCGGGGACGCTTCCGCCGTGCAGGCGGACGCCGGGCCGCAGTCGGCGGTCGAAGTCACAGCAGATGATCGGTCACGGGAGACAATGCCGGCCGAAAAGGAAGGGGGCGTTGAAGCCGGCAATCCGGAAACCGGCCAACAGACTGCTGAGGCCACCCCATCATCGCCACCGCCCGAAATACTGGAAATGAAGCCCGAGGATCCCCTTGAATCTGAAACCATTGGATCACAAATCGCTGCCATGGTCAACGCCGAGGAGTCTTCGTCCAGCACCATTCAGCCGACGCCCGCAGATGAAGCCATGCTGCCCCAGGAAGATGCGGCCCCCGTCGATGCCGGCACCCCACCGGCGCAAGCAGATGCGGTGCCGATGACACCGGCGCCCGAGGTGGAAATCAATGTTGAAGGCGATGGAGTTGCAACGGTTCCGGCGGATACGCCGCCGTCGGAAGTAACAACGGAGGTGTCGCAAACCGGTACTGACGGTGCTGATATCGAGCTGTCGGCGGACGTAAACCAGGTCGCCTCCGGTATGCCGCCGGGCGATGATGCGGCCCCTGCCGAAAATGAAGCGCTTAAAATTCAGGGTGCCGCGCAGCTGGCCGCTGAAGCAATGAAAATTGAAAATGCAGCCCAGGAGATGGCAGAGGCGGTAAAGCAGCAAAAAGCCAAACTGGCACAGACGGAGGCTTCAAAGGAGCGGAAAACGGAAACCGCTGCTGCCAGGCAGAAACAGCGACTCAAGGAAAAGGCCATCGCTTTGAAACGCAAAAAAGCGGCCCTGGCCCGGGCGGCAGCATTGAAGAAGCAAAAACAGGCCCGGGCGGCAAAAGGGACTGCCAAAGCCTCCAACAGCCCATCGGCCGCTCAGGCAGGCACTGCCAGCGGGAAAATAGCGGTTCAGAGTTTGCCGTCCAACACGAAAATGCTGAAGCTGTTGAAAAAATACAAATCTCAAACCATCGGAATCAACTATGATAATTCGGCTGAAATCAGGGCGGCCGAGCTGGTGGCAGCCAACGACGAATTCTTCAGCGTTTTTGTCAAGAACAAACAGTCGCACTACCACTATCCGCTGTCGACCATTTTAACCATTATTGAAGGTCAGGACGGCGTCAGCCCCGGGGCGCCGGAAAAGACAACGAAATTCAAAGCCGTGATTAAGGTGTATCCACTGGTGCTTTTCTAACCGGCAGCCGGCGCAACGTGGCTGCGTTGCGCCGGCATATGCGACCCGTCGAGATCCTTCCCTGCCGCTTTTTCCGGGTGGACCGGAGCGGTCCTTTAACTTTCACGCGGCCGCCAAAGCGGGCTTGACCATTTCTCCAAAAGACGGTACTGAAAGATCATTGAACCAGGGCACCGGCAAAACGGCTGAAATTCGCGGTGTTGCCCGGTTCCGTCCCCATGCCTGAGAATGGAAAAATGCCATGCTGCATCCTCCGATTGACAAGGATCTTTTCGTTCAAAACCGCAGGCGTCTTGCCGGGCAGTTGCAGCCGGATTCCATCGCGGTTTTAAATTCCAACGACCTGATGCCCACCAGCGCCGACGGTGTTTATCCTTTTAGCCAGCAGACCGATCTGTTCTACTTAAGCGGTATTGACCAGGAAGAAAGCACCCTGGTGATCTGCCCGGACGCCAGGGAGGAAAAACACCGGGAAATCCTGTTTCTCAAGGAAACCAGCGAACAGATTGCCCTGTGGGAAGGCTGTAAATACAGCAAGGATGAAGCCACAGCCGTTTCAGGTATCCGCAGCGTGTACTGGAATCAGGAATTTGAAAGCATTTTCAGGCCCCTGGCCCTTCAATGCGAGTCAATTTACCTCAATAGCAATGAGCACCTGCGGGCTGATACCCGGGTGCAGACCCGGGACGGGCGGTTTCTTGAGTGGTGTCGCTGGGCCTATCCCCTGCACCGGTATCGCCGTCTGGCGCCCATCATGCACCGGTTGCGGGCCGTCAAGTCGGCCACGGAGATTGAGCTGATCGAAAAGGCCTGCGCGATTAGCGAAAAAGCCTTTTATCGTCTGTTGGGATTTATCAAACCCGGGGTCTGGGAGTTCGAGATTGCCGCTGAAATCTGCCACGAGTTCTTAATGCGCCGTTCCCGGGGGCCGGCCTTTCAGACCATTGTCGCTTCCGGGGAAAACGCCTGTGCCCTGCATTATATCAAAAATGACCGGCAGTGTCGTGACGGTGAGCTGGTGTTGATCGATTTTGGCGCCGAATACGCCCATTATAATGCAGACGTCACCCGCACAGTGCCGGTAAACGGCCGGTTCACCGAGCGCCAGAAACAGGTCTACAATGCGGTGCTGGCGGTTCAAACCGCCGCCATCGAGATGCTCAGACCGGGCCAGCGCCTGGATGAGTACAACCGGCAGGTTGGCAAGGTCATGGAGTCCGAGCTGATTTCCCTGGGGCTGCTGGATGCCGGCGAGGTGAAAAAGCAATCCCCGCAGCAGCCGCTTTACAAAAAATATTTTCCCCACGGCGTCTCCCATTACCTGGGACTGGATGTCCACGATTACGGGGATGTCCACCGTGAATTTGAGCCCGGGATGGTGTTTACCTGCGAACCCGGCATTTATATTCGCGATGAAGCCCTGGGGGTGCGGATCGAAAATGACATTTTGATCACCGCCGATGGCCCGGTTGATTTAACCACCGGCATTCCCAGGCAGATTGAACAGATCGAAGCGTTGATGGGTTGATGAATCCGTAAAAAGCCGCTCACAAAAGACTTCCAACGAAGTCAACCCAAGTTCGTTGTTCATAGGTTGCCGCTAGCGGCCTAAACAAGCTTTTTACGAGGCCATCATGAGTTAACGTTCATAATTTTTTTATTTTGTTTACGACCGATTGAGGTTATAAGACAGGGGATGCATACAACCCTGTACAACGCGCTAAAACAGCTCCACGCCAAGATTCCCCGCCTGGCCGAATTGCTTGAACCCGGCAGCGATGAGCAGCTGCGTTTCTGGACCCACATCGTGGAGGTCAAACTGCTCAGCCGGTTGGCTGCGGATTTTCCGGTGGTGGCCGCCATTTGCGGCGGCGGGTCTTCAGGAAAATCCACCCTGTTCAATTCCCTGGTGGGCCAACCCCTGGCACCCACCGGCGGCACGGCCGGCCTCAACCGGCGGGTGCTGTTTTCGGTTCCAGCCGCCCGGGCCGAGAACACCAGGCTGCTGGCCGATCTGGCCGCCCCCTTCAATGCGACCCCCGAACCGCTGCAGGAAGCCCGGCATCTGACCGAGCCCGGAAAACCGCTTTACGTGCTCAACCGCCGCGGCCCGGACAACCTGGTGCTGCTGGACACCCCGGATTTCGACACCGGTGCCCGGGGGGCCTATACCAACCGGGAGATCACCCGTATGGCCCTGGAGGCCTCGGACATCCTGATTTATATTTTTACCAATTCCAATTACAACAACCGGGACAACACCGATTTTATTGCCCGGATGCTGACCGGCATCGGCAGGCGCAAGTGTTTTCTGATCTACCGCGCCTATCCGAGCTTTACGGATGCGGAAATAATCGAACATTCCCTGACCGTGGCAAACGGCATTTACGGCAAGGATGCCGAACATTACGTGCTGGGGGTGTACCGCACCGATGAGGACAACCGGGTGGCCGCCGGGCAACAGCTGATGCGGCTGGTGCCGGTCCGGCCCCGGGCGGTGGAATTTGACAGAGCTTTGCAGGAAATTGACGCTGCTGGCTTGCGGCTCGAACTTTACCGCTCCATCCTGGCGGATGTTGTGCAGCAGGCTGGACAATTTGTGGCCCGGGCGCAAATCTCCCTCGATGAGCTGCGGCTGTACCTGGATGCCCTGCTGACCGCCCAGAGTCATTGTGTGCATGAAGCCTTGAAGCATTTTCCCATGGATCGGGTCATGCGGCGTTTTGCGCGGATCTGGGCGGACACCGACCCCCCCCACGTCAAGCTGATGCGCAAAACCGGCAGCCTGATCGAATTGCCGCTTAAAATGCTGCTGGGAGCCGCCGGCTGGGCCAGGGACCAGCTTTCACCGGCCGGAGACAATCGAACGGCTGGGGGGGATTTTGCCCAGAAACTGGATGAAGATCTTGTGACGGCGGTCACTGATCTGCATTACCAGGTCGTCAGCCCCCAGATTTCGGTGACCGCCTCTTTGACCGACTCAGCCATCCGGCGGATGCTGGAGGTCACCGAACGCATCCGGGATCAAAAACAGCTGCTGAACACCCGCAACCCGAGGGCCGAGGCCTCGGGAGAGGGGGCCACCCTTACGTTTCAGGTTGACGCCCACCCGGCGGTTGCTCCTGCCCAGGAAAAGCTGCGCGGCGAGGATTTTAAATCCCTGTTGCAGACCATTCTGGCTCAAAAGGATGCTATTGTCGATATTTCCCATGCTATGGAAGACGATCTTCGCGAACTGGCGGATCATTTTCGCAGCCGCATGGGGCTGTGGCGCAAGGTCAGCCAGACTTTCTGGGCGTTTCTCAATGTTCTGCCGGCCACAGTGGCGGTCACCTACGTGCTTTCAACCGGAGACCCGGTGGGAGCGGCCGGTATTAAAATCAAGTTGACCGGCCTTTTCGGGGCCAAGGACCTGTATGCCCTGTTTGCCATCCCGGTCACCACCGGGTTGAAATCCGCCGAACGCAAGCAGATCGAAGAAATGCTCGGGCCCATCGTGCAGACCTGGCTGAACCACAAGCTGAAAACCGTGCAGCAGTTGTTTGAGCAGAATATCACCGGTGCCATCATCAGCAGGGCACGGGAACACATTGAACTGGCCGATGCACTGATCGGTGAAATCAATCAGGCCATGACCGTATGCGGCCCGGGAGATGAAACCCTATGATATCCAAGCGACAGGCTGCTTCCCTGAAGGCTTTCGGCAGCATCGAGAGCATCAGAAATGACCTGAGCATCCTGCAGACTGCCCTCAAGGAACTGCCGCTCTGGCTTCCGGCCGCAGCCCTTAAAAAGCAATCTTCGGAGGCCCTGCGGATGATCGATGCGATTGCCCAGCGCCTCGAGCGTAAGCTGGTGGTGACCATTGTCGGCCCTTGTGGTGCCGGAAAATCCACCTTGCTCAATGCCCTGGCCGGAGCTGATGACCTGTCGGCGACCGGCCATCAGCGGCCGACCACCGATCATATCATTGTTTTCAGCGCCGATGCTGCCGATGGCCGCCAGCTGGTAGAAACCCTCGGCCGCGAATCGGTGGAGGTTAAATCCAGTCCGGCGGCTGCGAGCCTGGAGCATGTGCTTTTGATCGACACACCGGATACCGACAGCATGGCTTACCAGGTCCACGCACGGCTGGTGCGGGAAACCATTGCTCGCTCCGACATGCTCATCTGCGTATTTGATTCCGAAAATCCCAAGCGCAAGGACCATGTGGATTTTTTGGCGCCGTTTGTCGGCCGCTTCGACGGGCAGTCCCTGGTGGCGGTGATCAACAAATGCGACCGCCAGGATGAGCAGGAATTGAAAGACAGGATTTTGCCGGATTTTGCGGACTACCTCCGTGCAGCCTGGCCAACACCGGTCGACCGTCTGCTGTGCCTGAGTGCGCGGCGGAATCTGCAGGATCCGCGCTGGGATGAAAGCGCCGCTCCCAAGCACGATTTTGACCAGTTCGAAGAGCTGCGGCAGTTGATTTTTGAAGGCATCAACCGGGCCGGCTATGTGGTCGACCGCCGGCTTGAAAATGCGGCCAGTCTGCGAGATTTTGTTTTCGAGGAGGTGCGCCGACAAATCCATGTCCACCGCGAACCGCTGGAGACAGCCGTGCAGCGAATCCGGGAGGCCGAAAAAAAATCTTTCCTGGCGGCGTTGGCGGCCATGAAAAACGATGACAGCCGGCAGTTTTTCAGTGTCGGCCTGATGGTTTACCAGCAGTTGACCCAGCGCTGGGTGGGGCCCATGGGCTGGATGATCGCCGTCTGGGCCCGCCTGATGATTTTTGGCAGCGGAATTGCCGCATTGCTGAGATTTGGCCGTCCGGTACGCCAGGTGATGGGCATGGTGTCGGCCTGGCGGCATTTCAAGCAATCAAAATCCGGCGTGGACGAAACCGCCGAGCAGCAGCGGGTGAATGCGGGCCTGCGAACCTACCAGCTGACCACCATGGGCAGCTGGCCGGATATTGCCGAGTCCCTGGTGGCCGGCGGTTTTGATGCGGCCGTGCGGCAGATGGCCGATGTACTGCCGGCTGAAAACATTTTCAGTGAAAAACTGGCGGGAATCTGGACGGACGCCCTGCAGTCCGAGATTGAACGCCTGTCGCGCAGACTCAGCGGAGCGGTGCTGCAAATCCTGTTCAATCTGCCGGTATTCGGTATCCTGGGATACATCGGCTGGATCACGGTGCAGCGGTTTTTTCTCGCAAACTACCTGACGGGCGGGTTTTTTCTGCACGCCCTGTGGGTGATCGGCCTGGTCCTGTTGTTGAGTTTTTTCATTTTTCAGCTCTGCGTGCGCCTGAGTGCCAGTGCTGAGCGGGTAACGGCGCGGGCGTTTGAAAAAATGAAGCAGCGGGCCGATCAGCTCGCAGTCGTTACTGCCACACCGGTGCAGGTGCAGCTTGAAACCCTGGCGGGCCTCGAAGCCTTCGTGAACAGTCGGGGTGCCTGACTCCGCTTTCGGGTTTTCACAAAAAATTGGGGCGGCCTGCTAAAAGCCGCCCCAATCAGAAAGGAGGTCAAACGATCCTGTGTTCATATATAGCACAGGTCTGTCTATATTATTCTCGGCACATCTAAAAAAAACTTTAGCTTAAAATTGCTCGCAAGAGGTTTTTTCGGGTTCACCAACCTTGAACCTTGAACCCTGCACCCTGCACCCTTTCAGATGTTATAGATTTGCTTGAACCAGTCCAGGTGAGTTTCATCAGCGATGCCGAGGCGTTTGGCGACCGCCGGGGAGAAGACCGCGAAATTGCCGGTTGAACGTGCACAGACAGTTTCTTCATCGTTGTAAAGGACGCCCTCCATCACCGCCTCATGCCGGCCTTTGAGTTCCAGCAGTCGGCCTTCCGCTCTCAAGCGGTTGTGGATGTATACCGGTTTGAGAAAATCCACCGTCATCGAGCGGGTCAATGTGATGCGTTTTAACAGGTAGATGGCGGCCCAGCTCATCACTTCATCCAGAATCGTCGACAGGACCCCGCCGTGAACCAGCTGGTTCCATCCGCACAGGTGCTGCGGGACCGTCAGCCGGGAAAAAACGCGGGAATCGTCGGCGTAAAACTTCATCTGCAGGCCTGAAGGATTAATGGGGCTGCAGCCAAAACAGTTGTGATTGTCACGGTTGGGCAGTGGCTTGGGGCTTTTTACGGATTCCATGCGAGAAAATTGACTTTTTACGGCTCCGTCATCGGCTAGTAGTAAATAAGATTAAATAATTTGTCGGCACGGTCCTTGTCAAGGTGTTTTAAAATTCGGTATTCGTCCAGGGCGGCTGTTTTGTCCCCCTGCTGCAGCATTGCATAGCCCAGGTTGAAGTGCGCCAGGGCAAAGTTCGGATCCGCCCGGATGGCCTCCTTGTAAGCCTTGATTTCTTCATCTCTTTTCCCCAGCTTTCCGTATGCGACTCCGAGATTGTTGTAGGCGGCAGCGAAATTGGGGTCGAGGCTCAGGGCCTGCTGATGGGCTTTGACGGCTTGCTCATAGCGGCCAAGACGGGTGTCGGCGATGCCGATATTGAAATAGGCCGGCGCGGCATTGGGATTTAGCCTGATAACGGTTTCAAAGGCTTTTTTGCCTTCAATCAGCCGCTCCAGCCGGGTGTACACAAGCCCCAGTTTGAAATAGGCGGCCTCCAGGTCCGGTTTGAGCGCAATTGCCTTTTTGTAGGATTCAATGGCCTTTCGGTAGCGGCCCAGTCTGGTGTAATAGTCTGCCAGGATAAGGTGGAGATCCTCATCATCGGGGTCGCTTTTAATGGCCTGCTCATAAGCGGCGATGGCTGCCTCCGGGTTGTTCAGTCCCACCTGACAATAGCCCAGACCGTTCCATGCCAGGGCGTTGCGGGGATCTTCTTCGGTGGCCTGCTTGAAAAACTCCAGCGCTTTGCGGGGCTGTCCGTTGATCGAAAACCCCAGGCCGTTGCGGCATAGTTTTTCAGCCAGTGTGGGCTGCTGCAAGCTGTTGTTAAATGTCCACAGCGAGATCGCCTGGCCGGCTTTGGTGGGTTTGAGCTTCAGCACGGATTCAGCGCCGACGGCAAAGTTCAGGTTCTGGCCCCTCACCATCTGGAAGGTGGCCACGCCGACCACCCGGCCGTTCAGGTTGACGACCGGACTGCCGCTGGATCCCGGCGATATGGGCGCAGACATCTGGAAAAAAGATCCCACCGCCGGGATTTTGCGAATCGAGGAGACGATGCCCTCGCTGACGGTCTGCTCGAGTCCCATGGGACTGCCGACGACCACGACCTGTTCGGCAATTGCCGGCAGATCGTCGCTTATTTTGAGCCATGTGATTTTATCCCGTGGGATATCCACCAACACCTTTATCAGATCAGTGGCCCTGTTGTCGGCAATCACCATTTTGATCGGATAGCTCTTGCCATCGGCTGTGCGGACATCGGCGGTGTATTTGCCCTCCAGAACGTGAAAATTGGTGATCAAGTGGCCATACTTGTCGATAAAAAACCCGCTGCCGATATCCGCCACCCGGTGGTTGGCATCATAGGTAATCACCGTCACCACTGCCGGCCGAATTTTGTTCACCAGCTTTGTCAGTTTGGCGGCATCGGCGAACGGCGGGTTTGCCAGCAGCCAGACCAGCAAGCCGAACACGATTTGTAATTTTGCTCTCATGGGACCACTCCGGGTGTCAACCTGAATAAAGTTGCCGTGGCAACCGCAGCACCTGTGATAACGTTAACCATTATTCCATGGATTTGAAGGGCTGGCCGGAAAGAAAAAGTCAGGGGAGGGGGATTATGCGCATTCTTTTTTGAGAGATCGTAAAAAGAATAGGGGCGGCTCCTTGCGGAGCCGCCCCCCACCCTAAGGAATTATATAAACAGTGCGCCCGCCAGCACACTGCTATCACTTTATATCGGCATGCGGTCGCAAAACTTTAGCACTATTTGATCGTGGCCAAATGCATAGCCGGATCTAATGTTTCATGCGCGCTGCCCGGCATCGGCCGCCGGGGGCAATTAAATGCTTTCGATTTTCAGGTATTCGTTTTTTGCCCTGCAGTACCACTGATGGGCTCCGATGCAGGTGTATTCCTCATTGGCAACTTCAATGATTTGCTCAGCAAAAACAAGGGCCTGTTTCAGGTCCGGAAATATGTTTTTCAGGGTTCCGATATTTTCTCCGTATTCGACAACGCAAACCATGGGTTTTTCGCCTTTCCGTGTGGATTCTTGTCGTCCGCCCCCGCTATGGCGGGACGTTGCATCCCGGCCCGCCGGGTTCCTGTTGTTACCTCAATTTAGGGTTTTGAATATACAACATTCATGCCAAGGTGCCCATAGTGGGGCGATCATCTGAAAATCAGATGGTTTGCCCCGAAAATGCAGGTTTCCTGCTCTTCAGCGGTGGATTGAAGCCAGGCAGCTGTCAAATTTTTGACCACGCCAAGACTTCCCAGTCATCAGGCGATGCCCGGATAAGAGAACTTGACATTTTTGGGCGATCAAATTGACGGTTTTTGTCATTTTTCAATTCCAAATTCAAGCGGCGGGTGATTAACAGGTAGAAATGATAAATAATATTGAAGCATAGCGTTTTGGCATAAAATTTGAATATTTGTGGAACCGTAGCCAGATGTTTGTGCTGGCAACTGAAACTTCTCAAATGTACGTGCATCTTCTCTGCCGGGCTCTCACAATAAACTGTTTGAGGAATCGCGCCGCAGGAGAATAACGGCATTATGGGAAGTTTTCTTTTTGTTTTCAATCAGTTCTCCCCTGACTCCAAAATGATCCTTGCTTTTGCCTGCGTTTCGGTACTATTACCCTATGACGGTGCTGTAAAAAGTCATTTTCGAGCGACATCAACCCTTTTCGGGAAGAGAGCCGTGAAGGGTTGAGCGTTAAGAATCGCAAGCTATTTTAGGGTTTTATTTATACTTCTTGCAATGAATTCTTGTCCGCCTTCCTAAGGCAAGTAAACCTCAGGCGGATAGCGAAACCCTGAACGGCTCCCGAAAAGGCTTGCTTAGGCGAGAAAATGTTACTTTTTACGGCTTCATCACCCTATGGAACGCCCGAAAAAATTTTTGCAAGCCCGATCGACCTGAAAGGAAAGTGAGTCATGATCCCAAGCAGACCCAAGAAAAGTCCTTTTCCTTCGGCGCTGGAGGCCGCCGCAGCTGCCCGGCGCCATGTCGATGCGCCCCAATGCAGATCTGAATCCTATCGACTGGCATTTCAGGACCCGGATTTTCTCCTCAAAGATGCCTTGAGGCCGGTGCGGCTGCAGCTTGAGCTGCTGAAACCCGAGCTGATTTTGCAGGAACAGCATATCGAGTCGACGGTGGTGGTATTTGGCAGTGCCCGGATTCCGGATCCGCAAACGGCCGAGGCAAACCTGGTGTCGGCCCAGGCCGAGTACCGGCAAAAAAAAGACGACCCGCAGCTGGCCCGTAAAGTGGCGCAGGCCCGGCGCGCACTGGACAACAGCCGCTATTACGAAGAAGCGCGCCAACTGGGTTTCCTGATTTCCAGCAATACCGGCAAGGATAAACTGGTGGTGCTTACCGGCGGCGGG
>CAZGNV010000044.1:0-39807 GCA_964527835.1 uncultured Desulfosarcinaceae bacterium
AGCGAAACCCTGAACAGCTCCCGAAAAGGCTTGCGGAGCGAGAAAATCGACTTTTGCGACTTCATCAAGAATCAATTTGTTGGATTTTTTGAAAAAATGAGCTTCAACGGGTCTATTAACCGCCACCATGAGGGAGGAAATTAAAATGTATCAAAAAATCTTATTTGCATCCTGTTTAACTGAATATTGCGAGCATATTTTCAAGGTCGCCCTGGAACTGGCAAAGGAAAATAACGCCAAGCTCTGGATCTACCATGGGTTGGAAACTGCAGATGAAGCCCAGACCCCGTCTGAAGAAGACATGAAAGCCACCGAAGCGCGCCTGAAAGAAACCTGTGTGGATAAAATGAAGGCTCAAAATTTCAGCAACTACATGATCAACGTATCCGCAGGCAATGTCGTACGGGAGATTACCAACCTGGCCCGCAATGCGAACATTGATGTCATCGTGATGGGCACTTCCACCCAGACACCCCTGGGTGCCGCGGAAAGTGCCCAGTCCGTGCGTCTCGGCCCGGTGGTCTCTGAAGTGCTGCTGGCAGCGCCCTGTCCGGTGCTGGTGGTTCCACCGCACCTGGTTCCAGGGTTGGCGAGGGGATAGCGCCCCGGGCGCAGCTGATCGCGTTGACGCCAACAGGTGATCGACTGGCCGCCCGGGCAAAGCACCACGAAGGGGCATCGACTTTTTGTCAGTGAGTACCGGTGGACCGTGCAAAAACGGTCCATCGCGACTCACTAAAGGGCCTTGAAGGGAGACAGAACCATGAACAACACCATTGAAACAACCCCCTGCTCTAAATGCGGCCAGACAATTTCCGGTGAATTTAAAGGGGATATTTGCCCTGACTGTTCCCTGCCATACTGGAAGTGCGCCGAGTGCAAGTTGATTATAACGGCAAACGCTCCCCCTGATACCTGTCCGGAATGCGGTGCCCACTGTTCGTATATCGATGCCACCTGCTATGAACCGGACTGCGGCGGGAACGGAAAACTGGATCCGCGCATTTAGGAAGACAACCAACATCAACCAGAAAGGAGAATGCCATGGCGGTGGAAGTGCTGATTCGACGCAAAATCAAAGAAGGCAAAGCAGAGCAGGTGTCTCCGCTGATCGTAAAATTAAGATCGCTGGCCACAATTCAACCGGGCTATATATCCGGTGAAACCTTGAGCTGCATTGATCCGCCCGGGAAAAATGAATACATGGTCATCAGCACGTGGCGATCGGTGGACGATTGGAAAAAATGGTTTAACAGCACCGATCGGAACGCCCTGGACGATCAGATTGAGCACCTGAGCCGCGAAAAATCGGAATACGCAATCTATGAGACGCTGGTGGGCGGCATTATTCCAGCAGCATCCAAAGAGGAGGCAAGATGAAAATAGCGATCGGGACCGATGACAAAAAAACGATTCGCAACGGTCACTTTGGCCAAAGCCTTTTCTACCGCATCGTTGAATTAAGAAACGGGGAGATCGTATCCGAAGATCATCGCGAAAATGTTCATGTTCAGGGTGCCGAAAACCGGCTGCCCCACGCCCAGGCGGAAAAAATCCTTGACCTCTTGAAAGACTGCAGCCTGTTCATGGCCAAGAACATGGGCAAGACATCCGTGGCCAAACTTGCGGCTCGGCATATTGACTGCATTCTTACGGACATCGACCTCATAGACGAGGCGCTGGCCGAATACCTGTACGGCAAGGAAGATGCTTTTCGATATTACGATGCCCGCAAGGGGCAAGTGGTACCCTGTTCGCAGCGGACCATCAATGCCCTGTCATAAACACGATTTGCGGAACCAATGGTTTGTTAAAACGTACGACAGTCTAATGAGGATGGTCCCGTCAAATGGTTAAAACAATTTAAAAATGCAAAGGAGAAGTTGGGATGTCAGTGGAAATTATGGAGATTGACGACGCTAATTTTGATATCAACGTCTTACAGTCCGAGCAGCCGATACTGGTTGATTTCTGGGCGCCGTGGTGCGGCCCGTGCAAAGCCATCGGCCCGGTGGTTGAAAAACTGGCCGCAACCTATGCCGGTCAATTTCGTTTCGGCAAATGCAATGTGGACAACAACCCGAACACACCGGACAAGTTCGGCATTCGCGCCATTCCCACCCTGCTGTTTTTCAACCAGGGGCGGTTGGTGGATAAAATCACCGGGGCGGTCGGTGCTGCCCAAATCGAAGATAGCATCCAAAAAATTTTATCGGGAGCGCAGCCGACGGCTCCGTTTGTAGTCCAGTAAGCCCGACCGATGCGGTTGGCTGGCAACAATAAACAAAAAACAGCTTCAAACCATCCCAGGCATTATCGAAGCCTGAACCCGGGGAGTATTTACGATGAAAAAAAGCGATGTCGTCATTATCGGTGGCGGTCCTGCCGGACGTGTCATCGGCCACATACTGCACGCGCACAACAGTGGGCTCTCGGTCACTCTGATCAAAGACGAAGAAGTCAATGTGAACCGTTGTGCGGTGCCCTATGGCATAACGGGTGCAGAACCCATTGAAAAGTTTCAGATTCCCAATACACTGGTCACCAGCTTCGGCGTCGAACTTGTGATCGATCGCGTTGAAAAAATCGACCCGGCTCAAAGGCAGGTCCACACCCGCCAAGGCGAAGTTTACAACTACCAGCACCTGGTTCTGGCCACCGGGGCCCGTCCGTTGATCCCGCCGATCCCCGGGGTGGAGCTTGACGGAATCACGGCGGTCCGTTCCCTGCAGGATCTGGAACTGCTGCGTCAATGCGCCGCCGAAGGCCAGAAGGCCGTCATCGTGGGAGGCGGCTACATCGGCGTTGAGGTTGCCGTTGTACTCCGGCAGATGGGGCTCGAAGTGACACTGGTTGAAATGCTGCCCCGGATACTGCTGGCCACCACCGAACCCGAATTCATCGATCAGGCTGAAGATACGTTGCTCGACCGGGGAATCACGCTATTGACGGGCAGCCGGGTGGTTGAATTCGATAAAAAAGACGGCAGCCCATTGACAGTAAAGCTGGATAACGGCCAAAGTCTGGCGACCGATTTCGCCATTTTGTCCATCGGGGTGGTTCCCAACACCGAGCTGGCCGCCGCCGCTGGCATCAAAACATCGCGCTTGGGAATCTGGACGGATGCGTTCCTGAAAACCAGCGCAGACGGCGTATATGCCGCCGGCGACTGCGCCGAGAAGAAGTCATTTATCACCCAGGCGCCGATCCGGGGTGAATTCGGAACCAATGCGGTTTTTATGGCCAAGGTGGCGGCACAAAACATTCTAGGCCTCAACAAGACCTTTGCCGGGGTCATCAATGCCAACGCGACCACGGTCTTTGACTGGGGCCTGTGCTCAGCCGGCATAACCGAAAAAATGGCGCTGGAGGCCGGCATCGATATCGTGACCGGGTTTTCCAAGGTCATGGACAAATATCCCATGATGAACGGCGTGGCCCTGATCCGCACCAAACTGGTCTTTGACCGCCGCACAGAAAAACTGATCGGCGGCAGTGTCATGCGCCGGGGGTGCGGTGCGGCCCAGAGCGCGGATTTCCTTTCATTCGCGATCCAGATGGGAGCCACGTGGGAGGACCTGATGGCCTACCAGTATGCCACTCACCCCGAACTGGCAGCCAAGCCTTCCGACAATTCCTACGTGTTTGCCGCCCAGGATGCGGTGGCCAGACTCAAAGACCCAACGAACTCTATCAGAAAGGAGACCCGCCATGCAGCGCATGTTTCATCCGTATAAAACAGGCAACCTGGAGCTGGTCAATCGATTCGTGTTTCCGCCCGTCAAGACGGGCTACGGCAGTCCACAGGGGGAAACAACCCCGCGCCAGCTGGAATTTTACCGCCAGATTGCCCACAGTGGACCGGCAGTCGTGATCCTGGAACCCGCAGCAGTGACCCCTGACGGCAGGGAGCATCCCAGGCAGATTTGCGTTCATCTTCCCGGAAGTGCCGGGGAGCTGAAAAAAATCGTGGATGTCATTCACGCCGAAAAGCGACTGGCCTGCCTGCATTTGAACCATGCCGGAGCGGCTGCCAATCCCAAGGCAGCCGGAGGACCGCCCAAAGCTCCCGCAGCAGTCACCTGTCCCACCACCGGACAGCAAGCCGAGGTGATGTCGCAAAAAGACATTGACGCCGTCGTCGCCGGTTACGGTTCAGCGGCTGAAAAGGCTGTCGCCGCCGGCTTCGATCTCATTGAGATCCAGGCCGGTCATGGCTATCTGGTTTCCCAGTTTTTAAACCGCAAAATCAACAGCCGCGCAGACCGCTATGGCCAGGACCGTCTGGCCTTCGCCCGGGAGGTTTTTTCAGCCGTTAAACAGGCCGCCCCTGCCCTGCCCTGGATTCTGAGAATCTCGGGCAGTGAAATGTCCCCCGACTTCGGAATTTCTCCGGATGATCTCAAGCCGGTTTTCGAGCTGGCCCAAAAAGCCGGGGCCTGTGCCGTACATGTCGGCATGGGCAGCTCCTGTTTCAGTCCGCCCTGGTATTTTCACCATGCAGGGCTGCCGGAAAAACCCCAGCTCGATGCGCTGGCCTGGGTCCGCGCCCAGACCGTCCTGCCGGTCATCGCCGCCGGTCGCATGGGCCGCAAAGAGCGCGTACTGGAAATCATGGAAGCGGGCCTGGCGGATCTGGTCGCTCTGGGCCGGCCGCTGCTGTCCGACCCCGGACTTCTGTCCAAGTGGCAGGCGCAACAGTACGACCAGGTGATGTACTGCGGTTACTGTCTGCAGGGATGTCTCCACCGGCTGAAAAACGGTCAGCCCCTGGGATGCAATTTGAACCCGCAGCTCGGGCTTGCTGAACTGCCGCCGGCCCAAAATCCCCTGAAAGTGCTGGTAGCCGGCGGAGGTCCGGCCGGCATGAGCGCCGCCCTGTATCTGACCCGGCGCGGCCACCGGGTGACCCTGGTTGAAAAAGAACCACAGCTTGGCGGGCAATTCAACCTGACGTGGCAGGCCCCCGGCAAGGAAAAAATGAAAGACGGCCTGCAGGCCATGCAGCGGGAAGTGGCCGAAGCTGCAGAGGTTTTCACCGGCCGTGCCGTGGATGCCGCCCTGGTGAAAGAAATCCAGCCGGACCTTCTGGTATGGGCTACCGGTGCCGTGCAGAACGTTCCGGTCATCGACGGTCTTGAACATCAGCACACCATGACGGCTGTGGAATATTTCCGGGGCGACAAACAGGTCAAAGGTCCCCGGGTTTTGGTCATCGGGGCCGGGCGGGCGGGACTTGAAATCGCCGAAAAGCTTGGGGAAAAAGGCCTGGAGGTGGTCGCCACCAAACGCACGGATCCCATCGGCAGTTACATGGAAATGATTACCCGCAACCTGGTGCTGAAAAAAATTGCAGGCCTGTCCAATGTCACCCTGATGCCCCATACGACGGTCAAGAAGCTGGGCGCCGACAGGGTTGAAGTGGAGCATGATGGGGAAGTGAAAACCCTGGATGCATTTCAAACCGTCATCCTGGCCTCCGGCATGAATCCGGCAGCCGCCCCGCCGGCAGAGGTCAAAGCGGCGGTCTCAAAGCTGGAAATCATCGGTGATGCCGCCCAGGTCCAGGACATTTTCAACGCCGTGCATGCCGGCTATGAACTGGCCGCCCGGTATTAAAAAACCGGACAGCTTGCAATTTTTAACGCTCGGCCCTTCACAGCTCTTTTTCCGAAAAGGGTTGATGGCGCTCAAAATTGACTTTTTTACGACTGCGTCAATGGATAAACCCCAACAAGGAGATCTGCCGATGAACACTGTATCATTTGCCGATATCGCCATTGTATCCTGCGGCACGTTGAGTCTCGAACTCAATTTTTTGAAGGACGAGGGATTTCTGGATACCCGCCACCTATTCTTTACCACCCCCGGGCTGCATGAAGACATCCATGAGTTGGAACGGCAGCTGGTGCGTCAGATTCAAAAAGCCAGGGAAAAAACCGGCAAGGTGCTGGTTGTCTTTGGCGGCAAGTTCTGTTATGTAAACGGCGATGAGCCCACCCGCACCATGCAGAAAATAATTGCGGAACAGGGTTCCGGCGTGGTCCGGATCCAGGCCACCCACTGCATGGACATGATCGCCGATGAAACCCAGCGGGAACAAATTGCTGTGGAAGTCGCCGGCGGTGAAAAGGTCTGGTGGATGACCCCGGGCTGGATCAAGTTCCGTCACAAGGTCTTCAAGGGGTGGGACCGGGGGCTGGCCAACGAAAATTTTCCCCGGCACACGGGCGGGGCCATCGTCCTGGACGGCATCGGTTACATGGACCAGTATATGGCTGAACATCCGGAGGATTTTCTGGAGTATTCAGACTGGATGGGAATTCCTATCCAGCCCTATCCGGTGAGCCTGGACCGGTTCAAGTCCCTGCTCACCGAGCAGGCTGTCCAGCTGACCTCCTGAAGAAAATATCGCAATGCGGGTGTCATAGAATACTGAAAGTCACAGCGTATTTTCCCTGGCGAAAGCCAAGGACTGCGGGCGACATTATGACCAGTCTCATGACGATTGAAGAGATTTGTGGCCTGAAGGAGCATTGCAAGGGCAGTGTTCTGGAGAATACGATCCAGCTGGCCGTTGAAATTGCCCGTGAGGGGCGCGAAGGCCGTAAGATCGGCACCCTCTTTGTTGTTGCCGACGAAGTTGAGGTGCTAAAACGCTCTCACAACCTGATTCTCGATCCCCTCTATGGTCATCCGGCGGAAAAAAAGAAAATCTGCGCCCCGGATGTCAGAGAAACCCTTAAGGAACTCGCCCAGCTGGATGGAGCGTTTATCATCAGCGGCGAAGGGGTTGTAATTTCAGCAGCGCGCTATATCAATGCTTCGGCCACCGGCATTGAACTTCCCATGGGTCTCGGCAGTCGTCACGTGGCGGCAGCTTCCATCACCCGTGACACCCAGGCCGTGGCCGTGGTTGTCTCGGAGAGTTCAATTGTCCGCATATTCAATGAAGGGCGCCTGATTGCCGAAATTATTCCTGAAATGTGGTTGTTCAGAAAAGAGAGTCTCAAGCTTACCGGGCCATACCGGGAAACCACGCTGGAAGATTTAAAAATTATTACTGTTAGTTAAACCGTCCTTGCCTGCCGGCCCAATCCCCTCAGCTTCTCAGCTTCCAGCTGTTCCACCAAATGCGGATTGCATCTGTCGGCTTTTTATGTAAATTTAGGCCTACCAACCGAGATTCCGGCGCTCAACCAGAAAGGAGGCTCACGATGGATGCTGCCGTGAAAAGAGCCCTGATGCGGGCGGTGGAAAAAGAGCCTTATGCCCGGGCCTTGCAAATGAAGCTGGTCACGCTTGAAGACGGTCATTCGGTGGTCAATATGGTCTACCGCCCGGAAATGATGGACAACATTTACCGCCGGGCCCATGGGGGGGCAATCTTCGGGTTGATTGACGAGGCCTTTGAGACTTCCGCCCAGACGGACGGCACCATTGCGGTGGCCTTAAACATCAACGTCACCTATGTATCCAGTCCCGAACCAGGGGTGGCGTTGCAGGCGGAATCGCGACGGGTCAGTCGCACCAAAAAAACCGCCGCCTACGACATCAAGGTAACCGATGAGCAGGGCCGCCTGATCGCCCTGTGCCAGGCCCTGGCATTTCGAACCGGCAGGCCGATACCTTTTGTGGACGGACACTAGGTTAAGCAGCGGCACTACTGCCGGGCACTGTCCAGATTGACCGGCAGCTTCAGAAAAAAAGTCGCGCCCTTGCCCTTGGGGCTGTCAATGGTGATGTCCCCTCCGAGGCAGCGCGCCAGCACCAGCGCCCCCGCCAGGCCCAGGCCGTGGCCCTGGCGTGAAACCAGGGCGCATTCCTTGACCTGGGCGTAACGCTTGAAGATCATCTCCTGGTGTTCCGGCGGCACACCGGGGCCGTCATCGGAAACCGCCAGCACCAGGTGCTCGCTTTCAATCTCCATTTTGACTTCAACCCGCGAGCGTCGGTGATGAAGGGCATTTTTAAAAAGATTGCCGGCGATCTGGCGAAACTTGGTTTCATCCTGGAATATCTTTGCAGCCGCCGCCCGGGGTGAAAATTCAATCAAGATGCCGTTGCGCGACAACAGCGCCAGGGTTTCTTCTTCTGAACCATACTTGCCCATCTCTTCTGCCAGCGGGCCGGTCATGATTTCCAGGGCGTCTTTGATGGCCCGGAACATGGATTGGGTCGGTGAGAAATGGGCGCAAATGAATGCACCCGATTCCGAGCGCCCGATTTCAAGCAAATCACCGAGCATCATCCGAGCTTTCTGGGTGTTGCGCAGGGTGCGTTTGAGGGTGTTTTCCTGTTTGGGAGTCAACGGCCCGAATTTTTCCTTTTTTTCCAGCAAGGTCCGCAATCCGGTTTCGATAATGGCAATCGGATCCTTGAGTTCATGAATCAAAAACTGGATTTCGATTTCCCGGAAAAACTGCTGCGGACCGCCAGCGTCTTGCGATGGTGATGGTTTTTGACGAAATTGGGTCATATCCGTGTTTCCTTCAATCCCCGGGCAGCCGGTCGGCCGGATAAAACTGAACCGTAACGGTGGTGCCGCCCGATTCCCGGCATTTGGCGACATGCCCGCAATGGCTGCAGTCTTCAACCCGTCCGGTGCCAACACCTGCATCCCGAGGCAAATAGGGACAGCGTTGCGAGCGCATGCGCAGTTTGAAGTGATAGCGCTCTGAAAAAATCTTCATGCGCAGCAGGTCAAATCCCTTGCCGCCGGCGCCGAAATCATAGGGGTTGCGGGTGGAATACTGCAGGGTGTCATAGGCCGTGAAATAATTTTCAAAAATCAGGCGCTGGCTTTCCTCGCTCAGGCCGATGCCGGTATCTTTTACTTCCAGCTCCGGGCCCAGGTCCCCGGATCGCACGGTCACAATGATCTGCCCGCTGTCGGGCGTGTTTTCAACGGCATTGCGAACCAGTCCCTCGATGATCTTGTCCAGAACGTCGGACGGGATCCTGACCGGTGGCACCTCCTCAATCTGTGTTTGCACCCGGCATTTGCGATGGGCAAACCGCGGCCGCAGGGCCTCGAGTTTTTGTCGGGTGAAGTCGTCAAGCCGGATCTCTTCCGGACGGGCCTCCCGCGGCCCGAACAGTTCTTCAATCCGCCGGCGCAGGCGGCGGATGATATCATCTTCCTGCCGGTGCTCAACGGCCAGCACCTCCAGTTCATCGGCGCAAGCGTCCAGCAGAGCGCTCAGCAGGTAATAGGTCTTGTAATCTTTTTCCCGCAGGAGGTCTTCGATTGCATATTGCATTTCCAGCAGCCGATCCAGGTTTCGGCGGGCACGCTCCAGGATCGTCTCCCAGCTGCGGTCATCTAGCACGGACAGCTTTTTTTTCAGCAAGCTCAGCGAGGCGGACAGAATGGACAGCGGTGTCTTCAACTCGTGGGAAAGGTGATGAATGACGCGGTCCTTGGCCCGGTTCATGCTCTGGACTTCCTGGTAGGAGCGCTGCAACTCTTCATTGATACTGGCATTTTCAATGGGCAGGGCCACGTAGTTGGCAATGGCGGTCAACAGTTCGACGTCCTGCTGGTCAAATTGGCCTTCTTTCTTGTTCACCGCGCAAAGCACCCCGATGATGCGCTCCTGGGTCTGCAGGGGCACATCCAGCATGTTGCGGGTGCGATAGCGGGCCTGTTCATCGACCTGTTGAAAAAAATGCGGATTCTTGGACGTATCCGGTACGATCAACGGTTTGGCGGTTTTATAAACATGGCCGGCAACGCCCTTGTCTGCTGGAAACCGTATCTCTTTCAATTTTTTCCCGGTTTTATCGTCGTCATAAACGGATTCCCGGAAAAAAAATTCCTGCTTTTCCTCATCCAGCAAAATCACCGAAGCCCCTTCGACGCCCATCAAATCCCGGACTTCGCGGGTAATAAACTCCAGCCGTTCATCCAGCCCCCGGTAGCGGTGCAGGGCTTGGGAGATTCGAACCAGGGCCTGATTGATGCGCGCCGTGCGTTTTTCGAGGGTCACGTCCCGCAGGGTGATCACCTGGCCGGCCGGCTGGTTGTCTTCATCGTAAAAGATGGCTCCGTCGATGACGATGTCCAGCAGGCGGCCGTCTTTGGTCAGGCGCTTGGTCTCAAAGCCGTGAATCACCTTTTGTTTGAACAACTGTTCGATGCCCAGCCGGGTTTGCTCTTTCACGTCGTCGGGGACAAAGGGGATGATTTTGCCCTCCATCTCCTGCAGGGTCCAGCCAAAAACCTTTTCAAAGGCCGGATTCAGATAGGAAACGGTGCTGTCCATGTTGAAGACGAACACCGGGTCGGGCAGAAAGTTCAGAAATGCCCGGTAGCGCTTTTCAGCCAGGCGACTGGCCCGGGAAAGCTCCAGGGCACAGCTTTCGGATTCCTTCAGCGCCTGCTCTGCCAGGACCCGGCTGGTCACATCCCGGGCGATGCCCCTGAAGCCGGTCTTTTGCCCACTGTCATCGATGATCAGGTTGGCCGAAATCTCCAGATGCCGTTTTTGACCGTCCTTGCGTGCGATTTCCCACTTGATGTCCATGACCCCCGTGCCGGTGCGGTAGATGCGGTTAAACGCTTCATAGGCAATGCGGGCATTTTCGGCATCCATGAATTCCCTGAAATTGCGTCCCTGGATCTCACGGCGGGTGTGGCCAAAAATCCGGCAAAGGGCATCGTTGAAAAATCTGAAATTTCCCTGCAGGTCGACCTCGTAAAAACCGTCGGCCACATCTTCGATGAAAACGCGGTAGCGCTCCTGCTGGATCCGGGCGGAACTGTTTTTCTCTTCCGGCTCTTTTTTCGAAGACTTCATCAATGATCCGGCTTGTCAGCTTTCCGTTTCCAGGATGCCGAAACTTTCCGCATCCAGCAGGTTAACGCCGTTGGCCTGCAAGATCTCGATGGCCCCGTCATTGTCGCTGAAACGAAAAATCATCACTGCTCCGCCCTCGGAAAAACGAGTGAACGCATACATGAAAACGACGTAAATATTGGCGGTCGTCAGCGGCTGCAAAACCTTGGCCAGGCTGCCGGGCTTGTCCTCGATCTCGGCCGCCACCACTTCATTAATAAAAGCCGGAATTTGCATCTCCATCAGAATCCGCCGGGCGCGAGAGACATCGGAGACCAGCAGCCGCAGCTGGCCGAAAGCCCCGGTGTCCACCAGATTCAGCGCGCGCAGGTTAATGCCGGCATCTCCCAGGGCGTTGGTGACTTCCAGCAGTCGTCCTGGTGCATTTTCAATGGATACGACGATTTGTTTTAATTTCATTGGTTCCTCCACGATAAACGGAGTCAATCAGTTCATAATTCCGCAACAAGTCAGCATTGATGATGTCGCAAAAAGTCCAATTTTTCGCTTAAGCAAGCCCTTGCGGCGTCTAAAGTCTAAAAGCAATCACCCGACGGTGTCAAGAAAGAAAACATATTCAACCGGAATCTCAGAACGGTGGGGGTTCAATCAGCATCCTGGTCCAGCGGCCAAAGTCCTTTTTCCTCCAGGACCGACTGCAGCGTCTTTAAGGCGGAATTGGTGGCCGGCACCCCCCCATAAATGGCTGTCTGGAAAATCACCTCGGCAATTTCCGCCGGTGTGCAGCCCACGTTCAGGGCGGCCTGAATGTGCAGCCGCAGTTCGTCGAGCCTGGACAGCACGGTCAGCGCCGCCACGGTGACCAACTGCCGGGTGGGATGGGGTATTTTTTCCCGGGCATACATCTGCCCGGTGATAAACAAGCTCAGGTCCCGGGCCAGGCCTTTGTCGAAAGCCCGCCACAGGTCAAAGGGGCGTTCATCTTTGACATCCTTAAAATACAGTCCGGCTGTTTTTTTGGTTTTTTCGACAATCTCAGGGTCCACAGGCGCCTCCCTTCAAAGCACTCAGCCCCACCGCGGGGGTGAGGCTGAGCATCCATGGGGTCATTGTTATTATTAGTGAATATTTACTGGACCGTCAACATTGACGGTCCCGTAAAAAGTCGTTTTCGAGCGACATCAACCCTATTCACACAATCGAATATTTCGGCCCCCCGCCCCCTTCCGGGCACGTCCAGATGATATTTTGATAAGGGTCCTTGATCTCACAGGTCTTGCAGTGCAGGCAGTTGGACGGATTGAGCTTCAGCCGCCGGCCGCTGTCCCCGCCTTCTTCCATTTCATAGACCTGGGCCGGGCAAAACCGCGTACAAGGGTTGCGATATTCTTCATAACACCGGGTGAGACACAGCTGAAGGTCCGGAATCTGCAGATGACAGGGCTGATTTTCCTCGTGGGTGGTGCCGGAAAGATACAGCCCGGTGAGTTTATCCAGATACAGCTTGCCGTCCAGATCCAGGACTTCCGGGGTTTTTGTGGTAGCCGCAGAGGAGCTCGATATTTTTTCGAGGCAGTCGCTGTCGGGCTGAATGGGCATGGGATCGGTAAAACCGCGGCCGCCGGTGACATACTGCGCCCCCAGGGTGATGAATTTTCCCAGGCCTTTTCGGGAAAGGGCCTGGCTGAAATTGCGGGCGGTGTACAGCTCCTTATGGATCCAGCTGGCGGCCACCTTTTTTTCATAGACCCCCAGCGTGCCGGCGGCGCTGTAATCTTCCCGGGCGACCGCCTCCATGATCGTTTCGGCCGCCAGCATGCCGGATTTCATGGCCGTATGGATTCCTTTCAGCCGCTGGATGTTCAGCATGGATGCGCTGTCGCCGACAATGAGCGCCCCGTCCACCGCCAGCCGCGGCATGGTGTAATAACCGCCGGCGGGCAGCGTTTTGGCCCCCTGCTGCAGCACCTTGCCGCCCTGGATGATATTGGCAATCAGGGGATGCTTTTTAAAACTCAAAAAGGCCTGGTAGGGTTCCAGCAGCGGCGGTTCGTAATCCAGTCCCACGACATAACCCACTGACACGCGCCGGTCTTTCATCTTGTAAAGAAAACCGCCACCCTTGATGTCCAGTCCCAGGGGATAGCCGAAGGTGTGCAAAACACTGACATTCGAGGCATGAAAGCTGCTGGAATCGGGCAGTTCGATGACTTCCTTGACGGCGGTTTCGAAAACCTGGGGCATTTTGCCATCGAAAATGCCCAGCTTTTTCCCCACTTCCCGCAGCAGGCTGCCTTTCGGCCCCTCTCCCAGGACGGTGACCTTGGCCATCAGGTCAACGCCCGGTTCGTAATTGGGCCTTTTGTTGCCGTCTTTGTCAATGCCTTTGTCACCGGTGCGCACCCCGACAATGCGGTTGCCGTCGGGATCGTAGAGCACGTCGGTGCCGGCAAATCCCGGAAACACATTCACTCCCAGTTCTTCGGCCATCTCCCCCAGCCAGGCACAAAACTTGGAAAGGCTGATGATATGGCAGCCATCGTTATGCATGTAAGCGGGGGCATAGGGAAGGCGAAACTGTCCGCCGGCAGTCAGGTAATAAATCTCATCCCGGCATTGCGGCTCTTCGATGGGACACCCCTTTTGCTGGTAGTCACCCACCAGCTCTTTGAGGGACACCGGATCCAGAATGGCCCCACTCAAGGAGTGCGCCCCGATGGTCTCAGCCTTTTCGACCAGACAGACTTCAATTTCCTTTTCCGCCTGCCGCGCCAGGTTCATCAAATGAATAGCCCCGGCAAGATTCGCCGGACCGCCACCGACAAAAAGCACGTCAAATTCCAACGCTTCTCTGGTTTCATCCATTAATGTCATCCTTGTTCATGAATATAGGTAATTTCAGGTCTGCGAAATAAGTTTTTTTCCGGGTTCATCAGAGAATCAGCTTTGTATTTTTTTGACCTCTTCGGTGATCGCGGGCACCACATCGAAAAGATCGGCCACAACCCCCAGGTCGGCCTTGGAAAAAATCGGGGCTTCCGGATCCTTGTTGATGGCCACGATGTACTTGGACGTCGACATGCCGGCCAGATGCTGGATAGCGCCTGAAATTCCGCAGGCCACATACAGCACGGGCGAGACGACCTTGCCGGTTTGTCCCACCTGGTCGCTGTGAGGCCGCCATCCCTCGTCAACCGCAGAACGCGACGCCCCGACGGCACCGCCCAGGGCTGCGGCCAGCTGTTCGATGACCTCAAAGTTGCCGCCGGTCCCCCGGCCGCCGGACACCACGATATCGGCTTCGGTCAGTTCGATCTTGTCGCTGGTGTCGATGTTCTTGTCGACAATGGCGGTTTTAACCTCGCCCACCTGGACCGCCGGCTTTTCGACGACGCACGGTTTGGACGCTTCGGTGATGTCCATCACATTGGGACGGATGACCACAATCTGCCGGTCGCTTTCAATTTGAACGTCCGCAAAAACCTTGCCGCCAAACATGGGCCGCGTACAGGTCAATTTGCCGTCGCTGACTTTGACCGCTGTGCAGTCCATGGCCAATCCCGCTTCCAGGCGGGCGGCCAGCCGCGCTGACAGGTCCTTTCCCTGGATGGTGGCTCCCATCAGAATCACGGCCGGATCCACGGAGCCCACCAGATCGGCAAGCACGTTGCTGTAAGCGTCCGTCGTGTAATCGGCTAAGGCGGCGTCATCGGCCACCAGTATTTTGTCGGGACCGTATTTTTCAAGCTCTCCGGCAAGGCCTTCAACACCGGAACCGAGCACCACGGCCGTCACCTCGGTGCCCAGGCTGTCAGCGATGCGGCGCCCCTCACTGACGGCCTCAAAGGATACCTTGCGAAAAGCACCATCTCTTTGCTCTGTAACAACAAACACACCCTGTGCCATATCATTCTCCTTATTAAATGATTTTTGCTTCCTCATGCAGTATTTTGACCAGTTCGGCGGCCTTGTCTGCCGCAGCCTCGCCTTCAACCATCCGCACAGCCTGGCGCTGGGGCGGAAAATTCAGGGCCACAACCTTTATTTTGCGATTGGCCGCCCCCACCGCGCCTGGATCAACCCCCAGGTCGGCAACGGTCTTGACTTCCATCGGTTTCTTTTTGGCTTTCATGATCCCGGGCAGGGATGCGTAGCGCGGTTCATTCAATCCCCGCTGGGTGGTGAAAAGCGCCGGCAGGGCGGCCTCCACCACCACGGTGCCGCCGTCAATGGTGCGATGGCACTTGATCTTACCGTCGGTCAGCTCGGTTTTGACCACCATCGAAATCTGGGGGATGCCCAGAAACTCCGCCACGGCCGAAGCCACCTGGTAGTTGTCTTCATCCACGGCCCGATGCCCGGCGATAATCAGATCAAAGGGCAGCTCCTTTAGAGCCGCAGCCAGGATTCTGGCGGTGGCCAGGGGGTCACTGCCCTCAGCGGCCGGATCGTTGATGTGCACCCCTTTGTCGGCCCCCATGGCCAGGGCGGTACGAATGGTTTCGGCGGCTTTTGCCGGTCCCATGGAAACCACGGTCACGCTGCCGCCCTGGGCATCACGGATCTGCAAAGCCTCTTCGACGGCAATCTCATCGTAGGGGTTCATGACCCACTTGATGTCCTGGGTCTTGATGGACACCCCGTCATCGGCAATTTCGATTAACGATTCGGTGTCCGGCACCTGTTTGACCAACACAACTATCTCCATATCAGCCTCCTTTGCTTAAAGAATTATCTTTTTAAATTACAATTTCCTAACGGGTTCTTAAACCGTTAGATCTTGTTCGAGAGCAAGGCGTGAGCCGATTTCAAAGCGGAGCGTACACGTCAGTACGTGAGCATTTGAAACTGGCTCGCAACACAGCTATCGGACAAGAGATGACGGTTTATTAGCGGTTTGCTTTGCGGATCCCCAGTTGATCCAGGGCAATAATCCACTTGCAGATATTGGCTGATCCTTCCACCATGGTATAGGTGGGGGCATCTCGATAGAAACGGGCCACCGGATATTCAGTGGAATACCCATATGCCCCCAGAATCCGCATGGCATAATTGGCACACTTGGTGGCCACCTCTCCGGCCAGGTATTTGGCCTGGGCCACATCGAGCCCGTTGTTGAGCCGTCCCTGGTCCTTGGCCCAGGCAGCCTTGTAGACCACCAGCCGGGCGGCTTCAATTTCAGCCGACATCTGTGCGATCATGTCCTGATTCATCTGAAATTCACCGATCGGTTTGCCGAACTGTTTGCGTTCCTTGGCGTATTTAAGGACTTCGTCCAGACAGGCCTGGGCCACTCCCACCCCGCCGGCGGCCGCCGACAACCGGGTCTGATTCAGAGATCCGAACAGAATGCGGGCACCATCCCCTGGATTTCCGAGGATGTTTTCTTTGGGCACCCGGGTGTCGGTGAGATAAATTTCACCGGTGGGCGAGGATCGGGATCCCATTTTATCCAAGGCGGTGGTCCGGATGTCATTGAAATTCTTGACCTCCACCACAAAGGCCGAAAGTCCTTTGGCCCCCTGGGATCGATCGGTGTAAGCATAGTAAATAATGGCATCGGCCACATCGGCGTTGGAAATCCAGGTTTTCGATCCGTTCAACAGCCAGTGATCTCCTTTGTCTTCGGCTTTGGACTTCATGGCCATGACATCGGAGCCCGCGTCCGGCTCGGTCATGGCGAAAGCGCCCATGTACTCGGCACTGACCAGTTTGGGGACATATTTCTGCTTGAGTTCATCACTGCCGTATTTGAAAATGGTATAGGCACAACCCAGGGTTTGCATGTTGATCTGCACCCTCAGGGAACTGGACGCCCGGGCGATCTCTTCGGTGACGATCATAGCGGCCAGCCACCCCATGTCCGAACCGCCGTATTCCTCCGGGATGACCGTGCCGAACAGGCCCAGTTCCCCCATCGGTTTGACGACCTCCTCATAGGGGAAATAGTGTTTTTCGTCCCATTCGTCGGCGAAGGGTGCGATCTTTTCAACAGCGAAATCACGCACCATGTCTCTGAGCATCTCAAGTTCTTCCGGCAGGCTAAAATCCATTTTGAATCCTCCTATTTTATAATATTTCTCGGCATTTTTTAAATGCTAATTGGATGGCACAATGATATCGCTGGTATACCGTATACGAATGCAGATTTAAGAAATGGACTATAAAGGAAGGCAAGGGGGAAGTCAAGCAAGAAAGTAGCTATTTTACAGCCACATCGTATTTATTTAGCACCGAGGTCACCGTAAAGATCCGTAAGTGGAACATGACCCTAGATGCCCTTATCGATAATTTTGCGATCGTGCTTGAGGCGCTCTTGAATCCCCTTGCCGACTTGAAAGGTCCGGTCGAATTCAGACCAGAAATCGCGCTCTTTTTCCTTCCATTGCGGCCCGAAACGCTCATCGAAATAATCGCCGAGTTTTTCAAAAAGCAGCTTCCAGGGTGGCTCGCCGCGGTGAAACGCCCCCAGCAGGGAATTCAGCAGGTCATCCAGATCGGCAAGGGTTTCCTTGGGAAGGTAGGAGATGGCTCCTTTCTGGATGGATTCCATGAGGGTTTCGGGGCTGATGGCGTGGGCGGTGAGCATCACGGTCGGTATCCCGCGCTGCACCGTCTCTTGCAGCAGCTTGAGCCCGTCGACCCCCATGATGTCCAGCACCGCCAGGTCATAGGGCCGGGTTTTGATTTTTTCAGAAGCGCTGGCGTAGTCACGGGCGGTATCGACATGGGCCTCTTCCAGAAGCTCCTCGATGGTCTCCAGGATATCCGGTTCGTCATCCACAACCAGAATGTGCTTGCCTTTGAGAAAAGACTGTTTCTCAGCCATCAAAATCGCCTCCTTGCAATGGGGTCGGCACCCGCCTGCCGGCCACAAACCGGCTGCCGGGGATCATTCCAGGTACCCGACCATCCGCGGCAGCCACAGAACCATATCGGGCAAATAGGTCATCAACATCAGCACGGTTATCTGAATGATAATAAATGGAATCACCGCTTTGGACACGTAAATCAGATCCCGGTCGGCGATGGCACCGGTAATGTAAAGGCTGACCCCCATGGGTGGGGTGCAGTAACCGATGGCCAGGTTGACCGTCATAATCAGGCCGAAATGCATCCAGCTGACATTAAAGGCGTCGAGCATGGGCAGAAATACCGGCCCCAGGATCATGGTGGCCGATATGATGTCCATGAACATCCCCACGATGAGCAGCAATATATTCATGGCCAGCAAAAACATCACCGGCGAATGAATGGCCGTCAGCACCGCCTCGGTAATTTTACCCGGGATGTCCTCCAGGGTCAACAGCCGTCCAAAGCAGGTGGCCCCGGCCACGATGATCAGCAGGGTAGCGGAAGTGACCGCCGAGCTGACCGTAATTTTTTTAACATCGGAAAACTTGAGGGACTTGTGAATGACAAGCTCCACAAAAAAAGCATATACGCAGGCCACCACGGCCGCCTCGTTGGCCGTAAAGGCGCCCGAAAAGATGCCGCCGAAAATGATCACCGGCAGCATCAGGGACCAGAAGCATTCTTTCAGGATGCTCAGCATTTCCATGGGCCGTGGAATGGGCTTGCGTTCGATTTCGGGTTTTTTACGGAAAAAAAAGTAGGAGTAAACGCACATCCCGAACATGATGAGCACACCGGGCACAAATCCGGTTAAAAAAAGACCCTCCAGGGAAACATTGCTGATCATGCTGTAGAGGATCATGCTGATGCTCGGTGGGATGATGACCCCCAGGTTGGGAGACGTGGTCATGATGCCGATGGTGTATTTTTCAGGATAGCCGTTTTCGATCAGGGCGGGAATCATGAAGCCGCCCAGGGCCACCACGGTGGCCACTGTGGACCCCGAGATAGCGCCGAACAGCCCGCAGGCCAGCACGCCGGCCATTCCCAACCCCCCCGGCAGCCAGCTGACCACAGAGTTGGCAACTTTGATCAGCTTTTCGACAATGGTGCCGGCGGTCATGATATTGCCGCAGAGAATAAAGAAAAGCACCACCACCAGAGCGAAATTATCCAAACTGCGAAACAGGGACTGGGCCAGCAGGAGAATCGGCAGGTCGGTGAAAAAAATGAAGCCCAGCACGGCCGTAAAGAAAAGGCACATGAAAACAGGAATATAGGTTGCCATACACCCCAGCAGGATCAGCAAAATAATCACATGGCTCAACTCCATTGACCGATTCTCCTCGTTTTCGTATCAGCTAATTGAAACCCCATGCAGTCACGCCATGGCATGACGGGCAATGCGCTCGCAGGGCGGTTCAAATATTATTCAGCCCCTTTGCCGGCCCGAATTTCTAAAATGTCCTCACGGATCACCTGGATGGAGCGGATCAACATCATCACCCCCATCAGCGGCAGAATGGCATACAGAATGACCAGGGGGATCTGCATGATAATGGTTTTCTGGTGGGTCCGATGCTGCATGGCCGCCATCAGCCAGCCGTAGTAAATCATCATCCCGGAAAAAATCATGATCACGAAATTGCTGAAAAACGTCAGCGGCATCTTGAACTTCGGCAGCAGCTGAACCGAGGCATCGATCTTGATCATCGATCGATTTTTGACCGCCGCGCTGCATCCGACAAACGTGGTGTAGATAATGACTTCCCGCACCAACTCCTCCGACCAGATCAGGGTATAATTGAAGATGTAACGCATCACCACGTTTACAAAGAGCGCCAGCAGGGCCACGATCACCGAGACAAACAGGGTCCACTCCTCAAAAAAGCTCAGGATTTTGTCCAAAAAGGCCAGAATTTTTCCGAACATCGAATTTATCCCCGGATTGCAAAACCAACTTCAAATAAAAGGGGCTCCGTTAAATCAAAGCCCCTTTCAGTTGACCGGATTTGTAAAAAATTTTATGGAACCTTGTAACCCATGTACGCCTCAACTTCTTTGAGGAAGTTGGCGGGTTTATACTTGTCGCCGGGATAATTCTTGTTGATTTCCGCGGCATATTTGTCGTGGGCCACCTGTCCCAGACGCTGCAGCTCCTGCATGTCTTTTTCCGGCAGGCTGTAAAACAGGATCCCGTTTTTGGAAGCCTTCATGATCTGAACGGCTTCCTGAATGACGGTTTCCTTGCGTATCTTGGCGCAGACGTCATGGACAACTTCCTTGAAGGTCTTTTGCAGGTTGGCAGGCAGGCTGTTGAACCATTTTTTGTTGAATATCCAGATAAACAGCCCCTGGGCATAGTCGACATAGGTGTAATATTTGGCGACCTCGAACTTCTTGGTGATGTTGCAAACCATGGGGGTGTGGTCCAAGCCGTCGATCACCCCCTGCTTGAGGGCCACCGGAACATCCGGCCACGGCATCACCACCGCGTTGATGCCCCACTCCTTGTACACCAGCTGGTTGACGGCGGCTTCAGCGGTGCGGAATTTAAGCTTGCGGGCATCGGCCAGGGTGCGCACCGGCTTGGTGGTGGCCCAGCCGTAGTTGCCGTAGCCGGTGATGTCCAGCCCGATGATTCCCTGGTGATCCATGGCCTGCATGAAATGCTCGAACAGTTTGCCGCTGTTGACGAATTTGTCCAGCTTGGCAAAGGAGTTGACCAGGAAAGGAAGATTGATCAGACCGAAACGGGGCCCAAGATTGGTGGCGGCCACGGAGCTGACCCCCATGCCCTGAATGGCGCCCATCTGCAGTTGGTTGAGCACCTCGACTTCGCCGCCAAGCATGGAAAACGGTTTGTAATCAAGATACATCTGGCCGTTGGTGCGTTTCCAGAGTTCGTCGCGGATGGCAAAGCCGGTGTAAACCCCCTTGATGACAGGATGGGATACATTGGAAACAATGAATTTGTATTTCGCGCCGGAAGGATCGAATTTTGGTTTCCAGGCATCCAGAGAAGGTTTTTTCGCCAGTGCCGGTGGAATCACGAGAACCAGACCAATAAGACAAATCATTGCCGCCATCAAAAAACGTTTACGCTTCATCTGTGCCTCCTTTTGGGTTGTGAAAATTATAGTTTCTCTCCTCCACAGACTGCTAAACTTTATTCATTAATCAAAGAATGTTTAGAAGCTATATCGCAGCTACGCGGGTTATTGTCAAGCAAAAATATCAATTTTCAGCACCGCCCGGGACATGGAAGAGTGCGTTGTTTTCACTCCTGGCGCAATTCCATGAAAATACAGTCAGTTTCAGTTACCGGTCCAGTACCCTCCGGGATCGAAGCGCTGCAGAATGGCCAGCTCGGATTGGGTGGGCACAGGGGTTTGCTCCAGATCGGCCGCCACTTTGAGAGGCCAGCCGGTGTGGGCCAAAACGGTATCCACGCTGACGCCGGGGTGTACCGCTGCCAGCACCATTTCCCCGGTTTGCCGATCAAAGCGCAGCAACCCCAGGGTGGTGATGACCGCAGCCGGCCCTCCCCGCGGCAGACCGGCTTGCTGGCGCCACCGCCCTCCATCTCCGTATCCGGGCGAGGTGATGTAGTCCACCCGGGGCACAAAACGGCGCTTTTCATGGGCCATGACCAGGATGTGCCGGTGGGCCAGGCAGGCCAGGTCACAGCCGCCGCCGCTGCCGGGCAGACGGGTGGCAACGGCTTTGTGGCCACCGATGTAGCTGGTGTTCAAATTGCCGAAGCGATCCACCTGGGCTCCGCCGATAAAACTGACGTCCACCCCGCCTTGCTGCAGCAGGCCCATGACGTCGGCGGTATCGGCCAGCCACTGGGCGCGGTAAAGATTGGGCAAATCCCCCATGGTCATCAGCGGTTCAGGTGCCGGGGTGTCGCGCACGATCCCCAGTTCGTACACACCGACGGCACGCGGCGCATGGGTGCTTTTGGCCAACAAAAACCCGAGCAGCGGCAGGCGCATGCCCACAAACACCACCTCCCCGTCGGCGATTTCCCGGGCGGCAGCGGTCACCATCAGCTGAGGAAGATTGTAATCCGTGGGGGTGTTTTCAGCATTCATTTTAGATTAGTTCAGCAACGGTTCAGGGTCCAGGGTTCAATAACCGAAATCCACTGTTTCCGAAAAAACGTGATTTTTGATTGCCAACTCGGCGATTCGTTCCGGTCCCAGCAGTTTTAGATAATCTTCATGGCTATGGACGCTGTCCACCCAGTGTTTTTTCCAGGCCGCGTAAAGTGCGGCGGTTTTGCTTTGATTGCGGTAGTCGATAAACATCTGGTGGTCCCGGTTGTAGCATCCCGGCACGGGGGATGGATGGCCGCCCCACGGACAGTGCACCACGGCATCGACCTGAAAGCCGGGCGTAACCACCCGGTTGGGATCGCTGTTGATCACTTCCGGATCGACAATTTTTTCGGTGGTGATGATCACTCGCCGGCTGGCCAGGCAGGCATCCCGGGTAACGCCCAGATTGCCCCAGGCATGGGCATTGCCGTATTCATCGCAGCGCTGGACATGAATTATGGCGACATCGGGCTGGATTGCGGCCACCGCCGTCAGGGGATCCCCAGTGAACGGGCAGGTTGTCCGTTTCAAGTTGGCGTTGGTCTCGAACAGGTCGCTTCCCAGGGCCGTGCGCGTCGGCATGAAGGGGACCCCCATGGCACCGGCCCGCAGCGCCATGGCCAGGGTTAGATTGGAATGATCTTCTATTTTGAGTGTGCCCGATTCGATGCCGCGCCGGAAGTTATAACCGGAGCCCGTAATCACGTTGCCCACCCAGGCGGCCCTGATTTTACTCACACAGCCGGCCCCGACGAGCTGGTCAAACAACATATCAGATATCGGGCCGATCAGGGTCAACCCCCGCTTGTACTGCCGGATCATCTCGTGGGCAGCGGCAAAAGGAATCAAAGATTCCAGCGCCAGACCCGTGGCAACAGAGCTGCCGTCGGTGACAAAAAGGTCGATGGCTTCAGCCAGGCTGAGCAACTTGGATGCATGCATCATCAATCGCCCTGTTTGCTCTGTTCAATGGATTTTTCAAAATCCTCAAAAAATTTATTGCGCTCCTTCCAGTCGGGTCCGAAACGCTTGTTGAAAAAACCGCCCAGTTTCTCAAAAAGCCTGCCCCAGACAGGCTGTCCCTCTTTGAGGACGACATCGGCAATAAATTCATCGAGATCACTCATCTTTTCCTTGGGCAGAAAGGAAACCGCCCCCAGTTTAATTGATTTTTCCAGAGATTCCGGAGTCAGGGCATAGGCCGTCAGCATCACGGTGGGAAAACCGCGTTTGACGGAAAGTTTCAGCAGTTCGAAGCCGTTTACCCCCATGATGTCAAGAATCACGATGTCGAAGGTATAACTCATCAGGTACTGGCGGGCCGTATCATAATCATTGGCCTTGCGCACGAAGCACATGTCCAGCACCTCTTCAACGGTGTCAGTCACGTCGACCTCGTCATCAACCACCAAAACGATTTTGTCCCTCAATATGCGGCGAGTATCCATGGGCAGTTCTCCTTTCCCCGCCACAGCAGGCAGGTTAAGATTAGCTGACCATACCACCGATAAAAACAATAAGTCAATGCCCGCCGACAGTTGATTCCTCCCGCTGCCTGTGATATGGCTTTGATTATGTTCAACCCTCTGGAAGAAAAACAGATTCTCAGCCTCAACGAACGCCTCTCCCAGCCGGTTGCCATCACTTTGTACCATACCGGCCATAAAACCGACGCACGGTTTAGCGCCTACTGTGACGCCCTGTCCCGGATGGTGCCTTCCATCCGGATTGTAGTTGAACAGGCAGCGGCTGATGAACTGCCATCCATGCTTCTCGCCGACCGGCTGCGCTACCGGGCCCTTCCAGCCGGAAACGAACTGCCGCCGTTTCTGGAAGCAATCCAGGCGATCAGCGGCAGCGACTGGAACGGTTCGCAGACACCGGCCGTAAACCGCCTGATGGAAAACAGGTTGCCGGCTTCCTTACAGCTGTATATTGCACCCGCCTGTACCTTTTGCCCCCGGGTGGTCCTGAGCCTACTGCCGCTGCCCCTGGCAGGCAATCATCTGGAACTGACCATTGTGGACGCCACCCTTTTTCCGGAAGCGGCAGCCACCGATGCCATTCAATCCGTACCGACGTTGTTGTTAGACAGGCAGTTTCGCTGGACCGGCTCCATACCGTTGGAAGAAGTCGTTGAGGTCATCAACACCCGCGATCCCACATCGCTGGGCGCAGCTTCTCTGGCAACTATTGTAAAAGATGGGCAGGCCCAGGACCTCGCGCAGATGATGCTCGAAGCGGCCATTATTTTTCCAGCCTTTTATGATCTGCTGACCCACCGGGAATGGTCGCTTCGTCTGGGAGCGATGGTTGTGCTGGAAACCCTTGCCGCCGAAAATCAGACGCTGGCCGCTGAAATGCTAAATCCACTCTGGGAGCGTTTTAACGCAGTGTCCGATCAGATCAAGGGAGATATTCTTTACATGTTCGGAGAAATTGGGGATCGCCGGGCGAGCGCCTGGCTGCAGTCAGTTTTGTCCGCCAATTTTGACGCGGAAATAAAAGAAGCCGCCGAAGAGGCCCTGGAAAAAATTCCTTGTTCAACATTCGATATTCGGAGACCCAATTAAAAAGTGACTTGCATTTTTGTTGCCTAAGGCCTAAGGACGAATAGTAAACGGCCTGCTGCGCACAATAAAAAAACCCCTGCCTTCATTTGATGACAGGGGTTTTTAGATTCATTCAATGCCGGGCCGCAAACCGGCACTGCTGCTATTTCTTTTCTTTTGGTGTTTTTTTGGCAGGCGCCCTTTTTTTCCCGCCATCGGCAGCGGGCTCTTTGCTGGATGCGCTTTTTGCCTTCTTTTCAGGCTTGTCTTCCTTTTCAGCCTTGCCAACTGTTTTCTTTTCTGCGGCTGTCTTGCTCACCGACTTTTTCTCTGTCTTCGCTTCAGCCGTTTTTTTCTTCGCTTCCGTTTTGGCCTCTGGCTTGATCGCGTCATCTTCAGCTTTGGCGCTGCTTTTTTTCTTGGGAACGCCTTCCTCTTTTACCTCGGTTTCCTTGGCTTTTGCGGATTTTGTCTTTTTCTCATCTGCGGCGAGCTTACTGTCGGCTGCGGATTTTTTAGGAGCTGTGCCCGCCTTTGTTCTTTTCTTTTTCGTTTTTTTCTTTTTGTCCGGTTCAACTGTCACCAGTTCAACCAGTGACATGGCAGCAGCGTCTCCTGCCCGGTGTCCCAGTTTTACAATGCGCGTGTAGCCTCCGGATATCGTCCCAAACCGCTCGGCCGCCTGCTCGAAGAGCTTGTGGACAACATTTTTTTCCCTGACGATTGCCAAGGCCTGCCGCCTGGCATGCAAATCACCGCGTTTGGCCAGGGTAATCACATGATCCGCCCAACGTCTTAGTTCCTTTGCCTTCGCCTCGGTGGTCCGGATGCGTTCATGTTTCAGCAAAGAAGTAACCAGATTGCGAAACATCGCCTTGCGGTGACTCGGGGTTCTATTCAGTTTCAGGCTGGCTTTACGATGTCTCATCGCCCTATTTATTCTCCTTCCTCAGTGTCCTCCTCGGGCGGCTCGAATCCTTCCAGCTTCATCCCGAGGGACAATCCCATTTCGGACAGGACCTCTTTAATCTCGTTTAAAGATTTGCGGCCAAAATTTTTTGTTTTAAGCATTTCAGCTTCCGTTTTGCTCACCAGTTGATAAATTTTATTGATATCCGCATTTTTCAGACAATTCGCGCTGCGCACCGAAAGTTCGAGTTCCTCCACGCTGCGATAAAGATTCTCGTTGAAGCGGGGCTTTTGCTGACCGTCCTCCGTCGTTACCGTTTCGGGTTCAACCTGCTCATCAAAGTTGATAAAGATCGACATTTGCTCTTTGAGTATCTTGGCTGCATAGGCAACGGCATCTTCGGGTATAATACTTCCATCCGTCCAGACTTCCATGGTCAGCTTGTCATAATCAGTGCGTTGACCGACGCGGGCGTTGCCCACGGTGTAATTGACCCGTTTAATCGGTGAGAACACGGCATCGATTGGTATCGTGCCGGCAGGAGCATCTTCGTCCTTATTGGCCTCTGCCAGGCAGTACCCCTTGCCGGTCTGCACTTTCATCTCCATTTTCAGTTCAGCTTTGGCCGACAAGGTGGCAATGAGCTGATTGGAATTGAGCACCTCACACTTGCCGTCATCGCTGATGATGTCTCCGGCGGTAACTTCGCGCTCACCGCGGGCATCAATGCGCACCGTTTTCGGTTCGGGATCATCAACTTTAAAGCGCACCTGTTTCAGGTTCAGGATGATCTCAGAAACATCTTCAAGAACACCCGGAATAACGCTGAATTCGTGCATAATGGCATCGAACTTCACCGATACAATCGCCGCCCCATGCAGTGAAGAAAGGATAATCCGCCGCAGGCTGTTTCCTATGGTGATGCCAAATCCCCTTTCCAGGGGTTCGCATACGAACTTGCCGTATGTTGGATTGCCGGTGACCTGCACCTTTTCCGGCTTTATCAGTTGCTGCCAGTTCATGTACATAAGCTCATCTGAGGCCATCTTGTCTTCTCCTGATAATTTCAGGTTTTCAAATTATAAGACCGCTGGGTGCGATCATCGTGTCTGGTTGGAACCGGATCCCACCGGTTGCTGACTACTTGGAGTAAAGCTCAACAATCAGTTGTTCCTGCATCGGCATGGTCAGATCATCGCGGACCGGAAATGCCTTGACAACCCCCAGCAGACCGTCTTTTTCCAGGTCCAGCCATTGCGGAACCCCCCGGCGAACCACGGCTTCCAAGGAATCCTGGATCACCTGCAGTTTTTTGCTTTTTTCCCGCAATCCGACTTTATCACCGACTTTGACCATAAAAGACGGTATGTCGACCCGCTTCCCATTGACGGTAAAATGCCGGTGGCGAACCAGTTGCCTTGCCTGGGCACGGGAGCTCGCGAAACCAAGCCGATAGACCACGTTGTCCAGCCTGCGCTCCAGCAACACCAGCAGATTCGTGCCGGTAATGCCTTTTTGCCTGTCAGCCCGCTGAAAAAACAGGTGAAACTGCTTTTCCGACAAGCCATACATGCGCTTGACCTTTTGTTTTTCCCTCAACTGGATCCCATAATCCGACATTTTGCGCCCCCGGCGTTCTCCATGCTCTCCGGGTGGGTAACCCCGCCGATCAAAAGCGCACTTGTCCGAATAACAGCGATCGCCCTTGAGAAACAGTTTTAAATTTTCCCGTCGGCAGTGCCGACAGACGGAATCTGTATATCGTGCCAAATCTTCCTCCCCAAATTCAGTTGATTTGTTGACTGTTTAACCAATCAACTATTTATACTCTGCGTCTTTTCGGCGGCCGGCAGCCATTGTGAGGAATGGGCGTGACGTCTTTGATCATCACGACATTGAAGCCGGCGGCCTGCAGTGCCCGCAAGGCGGATTCCCGTCCAGGACCCGGACCTTTTACATAAACTTCTACACTGCGCATGCCGTGTTCCATGGCCTTCTTGGCGGCATCTTCAGCCGCCAGCTGGGCCGCGAAGGGAGTGCTTTTGCGCGACCCCTTGAATCCCTGCACCCCGGCACTGGACCAGGCCACGACATTTCCCAGCGTATCGGTCACGCTGACAATGGTGTTGTTAAACGTCGACTGGATGTGAACGACGCCGTTGGCAATGTTTTTCTTTATTCTTTTCTTGGTACGAACTTTCTTCTTCGCCATGGGTTACTTTCCTGCCTTCAATTATTAGATGGTCACGGAACAGGCGGGCCTTAATGGCGCTCCTGCCAGTCGGGATGATAAAAGGTGTTTGCAAATCATCATTTCTTTTTGGCGCCGCCCTTCTTTTTAACCGCCGCCCGTCTCGGACCCTTGCGCGTGCGGGCGTTGGTGCTGGTCCGCTGCCCGCGAACCGGCAGTGATCTGCGATGGCGCAGCCCTCGATATGACCCCAGGTCCATCAACCGCTTGATGTTCATGGAGACTTCCGTACGCAGTTCACCCTCAACCTTGTAATCACTGTCAATGACTTTACGGATATTGTTAATCTGCTCTTCGGTCAAGTCATCTGTTTTGGTGTCCGGATCAATTTTCAACCGCGAAAGTATGCGTTGTGATGATGTCCTGCCGATTCCGTAAATGTAGGTCAGACCGATTTCAATCCGCTTTTTCCTGGGTAAATCAACCCCCGCAATTCTTGCCAAAACTTATCCTCCTCTAGCCTTGTCGCTGTTTGTGTCGCTTGTTTTCACAAATTACGCGCACGACCCCCTTGCGTTTAACAATCTTGCACTTGGGGCATATTTTCTTAACGGACGCTCTGACTTTCATCTCAGCTGCTCCCTTTTCAATGCCTTTTCCTATTACTTGGACCGGTAAGTAATTCTGCCGCGGGTCAAATCGTAAGGTGAAAGTTCAACCGTCACTTTGTCGCCCGGCAGGATTTTAATAAAATGCATGCGCATTTTCCCGGAAATATGGGCCAGTACCTGGTGCTTGTTTTCCAGTTCGACTTTGAACATTGCGTTGGGCAATGTTTCAAGTACGACCCCCTCCACCTTAATCGCCTCCTCTTTGGCCATTGAAAGCTCCCGTCTCAATTTATTGCATCGATTCGGCCGCAAACCCGATTGTGACCGCCGGTCCGGATCGACTGCGCACCCGCCAACAAAACCCGTATCGGTCTAAATACGGCCGGACATTTTGCCGCCGCCTTTTTTCAAAAATCCCTCGTAGTGCCGACTCAACATGTGAGATTCCATCTGGGCAATCGTATCGATGGCCACACCAACCACGATGAGCAGCGCCGTACCTCCAAAGTAAAACGGTACATTGAAACGTGTAATCAGTATGGATGGCAGCACACAGACCGCCGACACATAGATGGCCCCGCCCAGTGTAATGCGTGTCAGCACTTTGTCAATATAATCCGCAGTACGTTTGCCCGGACGAATGCCCGGAATGTATCCGCCGGCTTTTTTCATGTTGTCCGCCACATCCACCGGGTTAAAGGTAACCGCAGTGTAAAAATAGCAGAAGAAAAAGATAAACACGACAAACAACAGTTCATAGACGATGTTTCCCGGACGCATCGCAGTTGCAACGCTCTGGATCCAGGGTATTTTAATAAAACTGCCAATGGTGGCCGGAAACATGATAATGGACGAGGCAAATATTGGCGGAATCACCCCGGAAGTATTGATTTTCAATGGCAAATGGGTGCTTTGCCCCCCGTACATTCTTCGACCCACCACGCGCTTGGCATATTGAACAGGAATGCGACGCTGCCCCTGCTCCACAAAGATGATAAACCCGACGACCGCCACCATCAAAACAACTAAAATCAACACCGCGAAGATACCCATCTCACCGGTGGCCAGCAGACGAAACGTGTTTACCGAGGCCGCGGGCAGCCGGGTAACAATGCCGGCAAATATGATCAGTGAAATTCCGTTGCCGATGCCCCTTTCGGTGATCTGTTCTCCCAACCACATAATGAAGGCCGTGCCGGCTGTCAGCGTGATCACAGTCATCACGCGGAAAGCCCAGCCGGGCACCAGAACGACGGGTGCCCCTCCAGGAGCGCTCATGCTTTCAAGACCGACACTGATGCCAAAACCCTGGATGACACTGAGAAGAACCGTACCATAGCGGGTGTATTGGGTAATTTTTTTGCGTCCCTGTTCTCCTTCTTTCTTCAGTTGCTCCAGGTGCGGAATGACAACTGTCAACAGCTGCAGGATGATCGAAGCGCTGATGTAAGGCATGATCCCCAGGGCGAACACGGACAGTTTCTCAAAAGCGCCACCGGAAAACATGTTGAAAATGCCAAATATCGTCCCCTGGGCCTTGGCAAAAAAGGAGGCCAGGGCGATGCTGTCAATACCCGGGACCGGCACGTGCACGCCGATACGATAAACCATGAGCAGCGCCAGGGTGAAAAGGATCCTTTTTTTTAATTCGGGTATTTTAAATACATTCTGAAACCCGCTGCCGATCATTATAAAACCTCTACAGTCCCACCAGCGGCCTCAATTTTTTCCTGGGCCTTTTTACTGATGTGGTTTACTTTAACATCCAACGCCTGGTTGATGTCACCCTGAGCGAGAAGCTTTATTGCCTCCCGGCGTCCTTTGACCAGGCCAGCAGCGACAAGTGCTGCTTCATCGACAACGCTTCCGGATTCAAATCTAGCAAGATCACGAATGTTAATGATGGCAACCTTTTTTCTGAAAATATTGGTAAACCCGCGTTTGGGCAGACGGCGCTGCAAAGGCATCTGGCCGCCTTCATATCCTGGCCGCACTCCGCCGCCGGAACGCGAGTTGTATCCCTTTGTTCCGCGACCGGCGGTTTTGCCACGGCCGGAGCCAACCCCGCGGCCGAGCCGCCGGGGGGCTTTGCGGGAACCTTTCGCCGGTGCCAACTCATTTAGCTTCATCAGTCTTCTCCTCGGCATTTACAAGATGGGAAACGACATTGATCATTCCCCGGATGGAAGGGGTGTCCTCCAGTTCAACGGTTCTGTTAAGCCGGGTCAATCCCATTCCCCTTAAAACTTTGCGATGTTTTTCCGGCCGTCCGATCATGCTTTTAACGAGGGTTACTTTCAATTTTCCGGCCATGACCTGTTCCTTTTGAAATTTTTAACGCTCAACCCTTCACAGTTCTTTTTCCGAAAAGGGTTGATATCGCTGGAAAACAACTTTTTACGGGACCATTAAAAATTTGATTGCGGCACAAGGTTGTCGACAGCAATTCCGCGTCTGGCGGCGACCTGCTCGCGGCTTTCCAGCTGCTGCAAGCCGTCAATGGTTGCCTTGACCAGGTTGTGCGGGTTATGGGACCCGAGACATTTGGTTAAAATGTTCTGCACGCCGACAGCCTCAAGCACCGCCCGCACCGCGCCGCCGGCAATCACTCCGGTTCCCTGGGAAGCCGGTTTGAGCAGCACCCGGCCGGCGCCGAACCTGCCGATGACCTCGTATGGGATGGTTCCCTCAATCAGAGAGACATTGACCATATTCTTTTTTGCTTTTTCCACTCCCTTGCGAATGGCCTCGGGAACCTCGCCGGCCTTGCCGAGACCGAAGCCCACCGAACCGCTGCCGTCTCCGACGACGACAATGGCGCTGAAGCTGAACCGACGTCCACCTTTGACAACCTTGGCAACGCGATTGATGTGGACCACCTTATCGATCAATTGAATTTCTTCAACATCCTGCTTTAACAATAGCCTGCCTCCTTCATTCTCTTCGCGTTCAAACGCAGCTTCAATGCAGTCGCTAAAATTTCAGGCCTGCCTTGCGTGCGCCTTCAGAAAGAGATTTAACCCGTCCGTGATACAAAAAACCATTGCGGTCAAATATGACCTGCCCAATGCCTTTATCAATGGCCCGCTCTGCGATGAGTTTACCGATATGGCTGGCTGCCGCTGCCTTGTTTTCAAAGCGCGGCATTTCTTTGACCTGCTTTTCAGTCGTTGCCGCAGTCGCCAGCGTGCGCCCCGTGGTATCGTCAATGATTTGTGCATACATGTGCCTTGCACTGCGAAAAACACTGAGCCTGGGACGTTGTGCCGTACCGTGGATTTTCTTTCGGATTCTCTTTTTGCGTTTTAAGCGTGCCTGTTTTCGGATGTTCATCGAACCCATCTGTATGTTCCCCATGATATTGAAAATTGACGGCTGGCGCTTGAATCAGAGCTGCAAACCGGCAGCCAATCGCAATCTATTTTGTGCCTGTTTTTCCAGCCTTGCGCCGAATATACTCACCGGCATATTTGATGCCCTTGGCCTTGTAAGGTTCCGGCGGTCTGATCTGCCGGATGGCTGCTGCTGTGCGTCCAACCTGCTCTTTGTCGATGCCCGACAGCTTGATAACATTGTTCTTCTCGACAACCGCTGAAATTCCCTTGGGCAGTTCAAAGGTGACGGGGTTGGAGTAGCCCACATGCAAAACGATCTTCTGACCGCTTGTCTCGGCCCGATATCCGATGCCGTTGATCTCCAGCACCTTCTCGAAACCGTGGTGAACTCCGACAATCATGTTGTTTACCAGGCTGCGAACCAGCCCCTGCAATGCACGGCTCGTTCGGTTATCGGCAACCATGGTGACATTCATGACGTTGTCCTCGATCTGCAAATCAACGGCCGGATGGATGCTGCGACTCAGGGTTCCTTTGTCACCCGTTACTGTCAACAACCGGTCTTCATAGGTTATTTTGGTTTTATCCGGAATCGGAATCGGTTGTTTGCCTACGCGAGACATTGATTACTCTCCTGTTATATATAAGGGTTCAGGGTTTGCCCGTTCAGGGTTTCCGGCTGTCAGTTAATTTTGCAGTGCCCTGCAACCCTGAACCTTTGAACCTTTTTCAAGCTCTTACCAGATGTGGCACAACACTTCCCCGCCGACTTTTTCCCGGCGGGCCTTTTTGTCGGTCATCACCCCTTTCGAGGTGGACAAAATCGCAATCCCCAAACCGTTGTAGACAGGCTTGATATCTTTGCTTTTTACATAGACCCGCCGGCTGGGTTTGCTGATGCGCTTGAGTTGATAAACCACTCTGGATTGGTCCGGCCCATATTTGAGATAGACGCGCAAAATACCCTGTTTGCCGTCTTTGAGAAATTTATAATTGCGGATGAATCCCTCATTTTTTAAAATTTTGGCCAACTCTATTTTCAGCGTGGATCCGGGAATATCCACACTGTTAAACTTGGCCTTCGCTCCGTTGCGGATACGGGTTAACATATCCGCTATTGGATCACTGGTCGCCATTGTTTTCTCCTGTCATCGGGTCGTCTTTGTCTGCCGCTGAAGGCCGTCAGCCGGTCGCCATCTTCCGGGCAACTTCTTCATTGCTTTGGACAATTTTGGACTGGTGACCATCTGCCGGCAAAACGCTGCCGGCCGGGGTCTACCAGCTGGATTTCACCACACCGGGCAACTTGCCCTGGGAGGCAAATACGCGAAAACAAATCCGGCAGATGCCGAATTGTCTCAAAAACCCCCGGGGCCGCCCGCAAACCGGACACCGGTTGTAAGCTCGCACCTTAAATTTGGGCTTTCGCATCGCTTTATTTCTAAGCGCTTTTTTTGCCAACTCATCCTCCTAATTTGATATCGGTTCACCACTTAACCGTAAACCTTGAATCCGCCGTCATCCTTTACCCTGAATCTTGTACCCTGAACCTGGTTTATTAATTTTTAAACGGCATCCCCAGCAGCCTAAGCAGTTGTCGGCCTTCCTCATCGCTGTGGGCGGTTGTCACAACACTGATATTCAGCCCCTTGATCCGGTCGATTTTGTCATAATCAATCTCCGGGAAAATAATGTGCTCCTTTATCCCCAGTGAATAATTGCCGCGACCGTCAAAGGCTTTTGCCGAAATACCCCTGAAGTCCCTGACCCGGGGCAGGGCAATGTTGACCAGTTTATAGAAAAAATCATACATCCGGCCGCGACGCAGGGTTACCATGCAGCCGATGGGCATTCCTTCCCGCAATTTGAAAGCGGCAATTGATTTTTTGGCCCTTGTGATCACGGGCTGCTGGCCGGCAATAACCTTCAATTCCTCAACAGCGGAATCCAGCAGCTTGATGTTTTGAATTGCCTCGCCCAGTCCCATGTTCAATACAATTTTCTGCAACCTGGGAACCTGCATGATGTTTTTATAGCCAAAGGCCTCTTTCAGTTTGGGTACGGCTTCTTTCTCGTAAAATTCTTTCAACTGTGACATCGTTTTCCTCCGGCAAAAGGGACTAGGTATCCAGCGTTTCGCCGCACTTTACGCAGGTGCGCACTTTTTTCCCGTCATCAAGACGCTGCACCCTGATGCGGGTGGGAGAAACACACTTGTTGCACATCAGCATGACATTGGAACGGGGCAGGGGCATTTCTTTTTCCAGAATGCCGCCTTGGGATGAACTTGCACTCGGCCGGGTGTGACGCTTGACCATGTTAATTTTTTCCACCAGCACCTTGTTCTTCTGGCCAAAAACTTTCAACACCTTACCGATTTTTCCCTTGTCTTTGCCGGCAATGACTTTAACCTTGTCGTCCTTTTTTATATAAACTTTTGCTACCGTCATGGGCTGTTTCTCCACGAGTGTGTTTTCAAATGGCCATTGAATGCCTGTCAGCAAGTCAATGGTCATCGGCAAACGGCGGATTATAAAACCTCCGGGGCCAGCGATATGATTTTCATAAATCTTTTGGCTCTCAGTTCACGGGCAACCGGTCCGAAAATACGGGTTCCGATGGGTTCTTTGGCGGCATTGATCAGAACTGCAGAATTGTCATCAAAACGGATATAAGACCCGTCCGGGCGCCGGATTTCTTTCTTGGTGCGCACCACAACGGCCTTGAGCACATCGCCCTTTTTCACCTTTGCATTCGGTATCGCCTCTTTAACGGATACCACCACAATATCTCCGATTGATGCGTATCGTCGTCGGGAGCCGCCAAGTACTTTGATGCAGTAAAGCACCTTGGCCCCCGAATTATCGGCCACCGTCAGTCGCGTTTCTGCTTGAATCATTTTTTTTTCTTTCCCCTGGTATCAAACGGCCTTTTCGACAATCTTGCTTACCCGCCACCGCTTGGTCCTGCTCAGCGGGCGGGATTCAATAATCAACACCTTGTCACCGACCCGGCAGTCATTGCCGGCATCATGGGCGGCAAATTTGGAGCGTCTTTGAACGTATTTCTTATACAATCGATGCTTGACCAGCCGCTCCACCTGAACGGTGACCGTTTTATCCGCTTTGTCACTGACAACTGTGCCGACCATCTGTCTTTTTTTTGATCTCTGTTTCATGGCAGTCACTACCCGTTATTTTCCTGCTGGTTTAAGGTGACCGCCCGGATGACTGTCTTTATCCTGGCGATATCTCTCTTGGTCTGCTTCATTTTCTGAGGATTCTCAAGCTGGCTGATCTGGTGCTGAAAACGCAGGTTAAACAACTCCTCCTGCAATTCAGTGGCCTTGCGATGCAATTCATCCAGGCTCAACTCTCTGATCTCGCTGGCTTTCATAAAACGTCACTCCTCTCGACAAATTTCGTTTTGACTGCAAGCTTATGGGCGGCAAGCCGCAGCGCTTCACGGGCCATTTCTTTGGAAACGCCCTGCATTTCGTACAGAATTCTTCCCGGTCGGATAACAGCTTCCCATCCTTCCGGGGCGCCTTTGCCCTTGCCCATTCTGACTTCCGCTGGTTTTTTGGTAAACGGCTTGTCTGGAAAGATGCGGATCCATATCCGCCCCCCTCTTTTTATGTGGCGGGTCATCGCAACCCGGGCAGCCTCAATCTGCCTGGCCGACAGTTTCCCGCATTCAACCGCCTGCAGCCCGAATTCACCGAAATTAAGCGTACAGCCGCGCCGGGCGACCCCCCTCATCTTGCCTTTTTGCTGCTTGCGGTATTTGACTTTTTTGGGGCTAAGCATTTTGCAAACTCCTGTCAGATGTTGCCGGAAACGAGCCTTTCAGTGGAATTGCCCGGCTTTTCCGGCAGTAATGGTCTCCGGTCCGCTTCTACGCGGGTGCCGCCTCAATCTGTTCTTTTTTCAGTATTTCCCCTTTAAAAATAAAGACCTTAACTCCGATAATACCGTAGGTTGTACGGGCCTCGATAAAGCCGTAATCAATGTCGGCCCGCAGGGTATGCAGTGGCACCCGACCCTCATGGTACCATTCGGTGCGGGCCATTTCGGCTCCGCCCAGCCTGCCGGAACAGATGATTTTTACCCCCAGGGCACCAAAACGCATGGCCGACGACACCCCCCTTTTCATGGCCCGCCGGAAGGCGACCCTTCTTTCGATCTGCTGGGCGACATTCTCAGCCACCAGTTGGGCGTCAATTTCGGGTTTTCTTACCTCCTGAATGTCGATGAGCAGCTCATGGGAGGTTAATTTTTCAAGCTCTTTTTTCAGCTGGGAAATCTCGGCCCCTTTCTTCCCGATGACGATTCCCGGCCGGGCCGTATATATTCGCAACCTCACCCGCCGGGAGGAGCGTTCGATTTCAATGCGCGAAACACCGGCATGAAAAAGCTTCTTCTTGATATAGGTACGCAACTTATGATCCTCAAGAAAATACTTCGCGTAGTTCTTGCCCCCGAACCACCGCGATTCCCACGTCTTTACAATTCCCAGTCTTAATCCGATCGGATTTACTTTTTGACCCAAGCTTGGCCTCCTTTACTGAACCGAGGTGTCCTCGGATAAAACCACGGTGATGTGGCTCGTACGTTTCAAAATTCGCGTCCCCCTGCCCCGGGCCCGGGCTTTCCAGCGTTTCAGGCTCGGTCCCTGGTCGGCGGTAATGTTGCGGATCACCAGCAGATCAATATCGACATCCGGATTTTGATCTGCATTGGCAACAGCCGAACGGATAACTTTTTCCAGTATGGCGGCCGCCTTCTGGGGCATAAACTTAAGAATCTGCAGTGCGTTTTCAACCGGCCGTCCCTTGACCGCATCAACCACTTTGCGCACTTTAAGCGGTGAAATGCGCACATATTTCGATACAGCTCTAACCTCCATTGTTGGTAACCCTTTATTGTTAGGTTTTCAGCGTCCCGGTGTCAGGTGTCAGCTCCCTCGAGCCTCTTTGCCGATACCCGCCACCCACAACCTCATCGTCAAACCGATACCCAGATCAACTGCCCTGGAATTATCTTTTCAGCTTGGATTTTTTATCTCCGGCATGCCCATAAAAAGTGCGTGTCGGTGAAAACTCACCCAGTTTATGGCCCACCATGTTTTCCGATATAAAAACCGGCATAAATTTGCGGCCGTTGTGCACCGCCAGGGTGATGCCGACCATTTCCGGTACAATCGTTGAGCGTCTGGACCAGGTTCGAATTACTCGACTGCTGCGGGTCTGCTGGGCCGCAAGCACCTTGTTCATCAGCTTCGGTTCGACATACGGACCTTTTTTTAACGATCGCGGCATAGTTTCTCCAATTTCTCCTGATAACGCCTTGGCTGTTAAAGCGTTTGCCGGTTCGGCGCTTATTTTTTTGCACGTTTGCGCACGATCAGCCGATCGCTGCGCTTGTTTTTGCGAGTCTTGTAACCTTTGGTGGGCATGCCCCAAGGACTGCAGGGATGGCGCCCGCCCGAAGATCGTCCTTCACCGCCGCCCATGGGATGGTCGACCGGGTTCATGGCCACCCCCCGGACTTTCGGCCGTCTGCCCAGCCACCGCCTGCGCCCGGCTTTGCCCAGCGCAATGTTCTCATGCATCACATTGCCCAACTGCCCGATGGTGGCCTGGCAATTGAGCAGCACCATCCGGACCTCACCGGAAGGCATCTTGATCAGGGCGTAGCGATCCTCTTTGGCCATCAACTGGGCATAGGTGCCGGCACTTCTGACAATCTGCCCCCCCTTGCCGGCCTGCAGCTCGATGTTGTGGATCTGCGTGCCCAGAGGAATATTGCTCAGCGGCAGCGCATTGCCAGGTCTGATATCCGCCTCGGGGCCGGATTGGACGATGTCATCTACGCCCAGGTGCAGCGGTGCCAGGATATAGCGCTTTTCGCCATCGGCATAATGCAGCAATGCGATTCTGGCTGACCGGTTCGGGTCATACTCAATGGAAGCCACCCGGGCCGGAATTCCGGGTTTATCGCGTTTAAAATCGATCAGGCGATAATGCCTTTTATGCCCGCCGCCCCGATGCCGGGTGGTAATCCGGCCGTTGGCGTTGCGCCCTCCCGACTTTTTCAGTGCCCGCAGCAGCCGTTTTTCAGGTTTGGCCTTGGTAACCTCATCAAATGATGCGTATGTCTGAAACCGGCGCCCCGGTGATGTTGGTTTTACCTTTTTTACAGCCATCTTCTGCTCCCAGCGGCCCGGACAAATCGCATATCCGGGATGCAAAAATCGTTGGTTGTCTTCTACACACCCTCAAAAAAATCAATCCGCTCTCCGGGCATCAGGCGCACGATTGCCTTTTTCCAGTCCCGCCGTTTGCCGACAATCCGACCTCTTTGCTTGGTTTTACCCTTCACCTGGATGGTCTTCACCTCGGCCACCCGCACGTTGAATATGGATTCAATGGCCCGCTTGATTTCAATGCGATTGGCCAGACGGTCCACTTCAAAAGTGAGCTGATTGTACATTTCCTTCTGGATGCTTGTTTTTTCAGTGATTAAGGGCTTTTTTATTATTTCTCGAGCATTCATGCGCGCAGCCTCCCCTCGATGTTCTTTACCGCCGGCTCCAGCAGCACCACGGTCCGGTACTTGAGAACGTCATAAACATTCAGTCCCTCGCTTCTGAGCACCTTGACTTGGGGAACATTTCTTGACGACAGCTCCAGGTTTTCGTTCTTTTCTTCGGTTACAATCAGAACGCTGTCGAGGTTCAATGCTTTGAGCACACCGACAAATGCTTTGGTTTTGACCTCTTCGAGCTCGAAGCGATCCAGCACCACCAGCGCCTTGTCCTGCAGTTTGCTGCTCAGGGCCATTTTCAGGGCCAGTTTTCTCACTTTTTTGGGAGCCCGGTAAGTGTAGTTTCTCCCATCCGGTCCGAAAACCACCCCGCCGCCGCGCAGCAACGGAGACTTGACATCCCCCCGGCGCGCCCGGCCGGTTCCTTTCTGGCGAAAAAGTTTTCTTCCGCTGCCCCGCACTTCACTGCGATGCTTGACCTTGGCGGTCCCGGCACGCCTGCCGGCCAGCTGCATGGTGACAATTTCATGCAGCACGCTGGCCTTGACAGGCACATTGAACACGTCATCTGCAAGTTGCGTTTGCGCTATCTGCTGACCTTCTATATTCTGGACATCTACAACCGGCATATTCTTCCTCTTGGTTTATTTGCGATCCGCGCCCATTGCGCATCGTTGGGCAAGCCGTTGAAAAAGCACTGTGCTGTTGGTGTTTTTCATAACCTGCTATTGCTGTTTGAACTTGAGCTTGTTAACGGTCACCAGACCGGACGGTGCCCCCGGAACCGCACCCTTGATCAGCAGCATGTTGTCATCCGGGCGAATGTCGACAATCTCCAGGTTGCGAACCGTCTGGCGCTCATTGCCGTATCGCCCGGGAAGTTTTTTCCCCTTAATGACCTTGGAGGGTGTCGCGCTGCAGCCGATGGATCCCGGCCGGCGAACATTCTTGCTGCCGTGGGTCATGGGACCGCGATGAAAGCCGTGGCGCTTGATGACCCCTGCAAAACCGCGCCCTTTTGTTGTGCCCACCACGTCCACCCGTTCACCGACGGCAAACATCTCAAGGGTGATTTCCTGGCCGAGGCTGTAAGCTTCGGGGTTTTCCACGGCAACCTCCCTGAGGTACCGGAAACAACGCTCACCGCTTTTCTGGCAATGGCCCTGCAACGGCCGGTTGGCCCGGTTTTTCTTTTTTTCACCAAAGCCCAGCTGCAGCGCATCGTAGCCGTCCTTTGAGCGGGTTTTGATTTGGGTCACCACACAGGGGCCCGCCTCAATTACCGTTACCGGAACATATCTCCCGTCAGGGGTGAACAGCCCCGTCATGCCTAACTTTTTTCCTAAAAGTCCTCTGCTCATAGCCCAGTTTTTCCCTGTTGCAACGACAGTTTGATTTCCCTGTCCCCTGACAAGGGGTGCTTTATCACAGTGGTCGATAACCGGAATTTCAGGGATCCACACGGCGATCATCATCGTTGCGCCGCTTCCCTGTTCCTGAAGGGAAATTGCAAGTTACAGCTTTATCTCGACGTCCACCCCCGGAGACAGATCCAGCTTCATCAGCGCATCTACCGTTTGCTGGGTGGGTTCCAGGATATCGAGCAGCCGTTTGTGCGTCCGCATTTCGAATTGCTCACGGGATTTTTTATCGATATGGGGAGAACGCAAAACACAATACTTGTTGATACTGGTCGGCAGCGGTATGGGGCCCACAACCTTGGCGCCGGTTTTGGCCGCCGTTTCAACGATGTCTGACGCGGACTGATCCAGCAGCTTGTGGTCATAGGCCTTGAGCCTGATCCTGATCTTGGTGTTTGTTATCATGGCCTCTGGTCTTTCCTATTCGATAATTTCGCTGACGACTCCGGCACCGACCGTGCGGCCGCCCTCGCGCA
>CAZGNV010000045.1:0-39695 GCA_964527835.1 uncultured Desulfosarcinaceae bacterium
AGTGGCTCCATTAGCCCGCACATGCGTGGCTCCTTTAGGGTGGTCATCAACACACCTATCGGAAAAAGGCTCGCAAAGAATTTCTTTCGATTGCCAAAAGTAAAAAGCTATCAAAGAGTAAAAGGCGTAAGGCTATCCGTAAGCAATTAGGTTATCTAAGGCGCAATCTGAAAACGATAGAAAAACAGTCCAAGCAAAGTTCGCTGACATCATTGACACGCAAGCAGTATAAAAACCTGTTAGTCATTAACGAGGTCTATCGGCAACAAAAAAGAATGTTTGACCATCGCGAGAACAGAATTGCTGATAGAATTGTCAGTATATCCCAGCCGCATGTCAGACCGATCAAACGCGGCAAGGCTAGTGCTGCGACCGAGTTTGGGGCGAAGATATCGGCAAGTCTTGTAGACGGGTTTTGCTTTGTCGATCGCATCAGCTGGGACAATTACAATGAAGCCGGTGATTTGACAGAGCAGATTGAGTCATATCACGACCGCTTCGGATTTTACCCGGAATCGGTGCACGCAGATAAAATTTACCGCAACCGGGATAACCGAAAGTTTTGTAAAAAGCGCGGTATTCGCCTTTCAGGACCCGCGCTGGGAAGGCCGCCCAAACAAATCGACAGCCAACTGAAAATACAAGCACGCCAGGATGAGTTGGATCGTATCCCGATCGAAGGTAAGTTTGGCCAGGCCAAACGCCGTTTCAGTTTATCAAAGATCATGTGCAAACTCGCTCAAACCTCAGAGGCAGCTATCACGGTGACTTTCATCGTACTAAATATCGAAAGATGGCTTAAGGCCATTCTTTTTTGTCTTTTTTTCCGGCGCGAATCTAAAGGACTTATCGATTTTTGGTTGCAGTATATCGCTTCTAAACTGCTTGCGACTCCAGACGGATGCGTTTGCCAGCCGTCAGAATCGGTTATGCCCTGAATTTTGCCAGATCTACGACTTTTTCAGGAAACTCTAAGTACGGTCTCCCGAATTGGCCCCGAATTGATCTTCCGTGAAAGGGACAATTACCCCCTTGAGACGGCAAATGGATGTCTGGTCGCCAGGATCGGCGGACCAACGAAAGATTAAAAGATCAAGACAAAACAACCGTCAGATTAACGCCGACGGGAAACGCCGTTACGCTGCAGGGAAAACTCCATTTTCCCCTTGACATTACTTATCATGGTGTCCCCCGGAATACAAAAAAGCACAGACAGCGCTTTGAGCGGCATTGCCTGTGCTTTTTGCAATCATATTAATTCAAGTTCTCTTTCGCCTATTCCCAATGTTCAGTGTAAAAATATATCCAGTCACTTCGAGAGCGTTTATCCAGATCCTGGGACCCGGAACGCGCCTCCACGCGAAATCTATAGTATGAATCGGGTCGAAGATCTCCGCGTGGGAGTATACAGGCGGTGTGGTCTGTATAAAACCGCTTGCGCCAGAACCAATAAACAGGCTCATTCCATGACTCATGCCACAATAAAATTCGGTAGTATTTTGCTCCGGGCACAGCTGTCCAGGTGAACATATGTGAGGCGCCGATCGTCGAGCCGTCGCTTGGACTTGTTATTACCGGCGGATCCAAAAAGGTAGCATCAATGGTATCCGTTTCTTCAATGACAAGATTATACTCTTTTGCCTCAACCCTCACTTTGTATTTTCCGGCGGGTATCACACCCGAGTCGAAATCCTCGGCCCTATATTGAGCCCAATATCCCCTATCATATTGCAGCCAATTCATCGCCGTAGTCAAATCGAACTCTGTACCGTCTGGTGCAGTTACCTTGATCGACTTGACGGCATCCGGGGGATTGCTGATCACGGTGTCATAAATTTCTAACCAGACGTTTAACTGTTGATCATTCGTATAATTTGTCGTCCAGACGTTTAAGTACACTTTTTTAACATAGGCTTGAGCAGCAAAGCTAAAAGAAAATATGATGAGAAGCGCTATGCCGATTGCAAGAAAACCCTTAGCTTTCATCTTACTTCTCCTTTCCCCTGAAATGGATTCACACATGCAAACAGCCCCCAGTTATTTCTAGGATACTGATGTTTATTGCCGCTGATTATCCTCAAAGCTTCTAACAGAACAATGGTACTCTGTTAGAAGCGGACAGAGCAAAATTTGAGAGGAATCTCCATTGGCGCAGTCCTTATTTTTTTAGAACTTCCCCAAAAGACTACCCCTACTCTCGGTGAATACACTAAAGGAAAAACGCGCGCGATCGGCAGATAGGTCCGCAGTAACAAAAAATTGGTGGCGTTCAGGTCAAGTCCAGCATAGCGCTCTGATCGAAGTATCGTATCTATAAATAATTACTATCTCGATGTCAAGACAAATGAAGTATAGATGGCATGATATGGAGGTTATTGACATGTTTTCTACATAATTTTTCAGCATTGACTTAATACATTTGTATTTTATAATACTAAATTCTATAAATTCAGGGAAACGCCAGGGCCTGCGCCAAGATGACTCCAAAATAGGGCGATACGATGAATTGCAAAATTCGGGGGCAAGTGAGGGCTTTTACAATTGACTAAACAAAAGCTGCAAATTAAGTATGGTGTCCCCCGAATTGCAGCTCAGCAGCTTTCCAGAACGGCTGCAATCCCTAATCCGCCGCCGCCGCAGATGCATTCCAGGGCGTATTTCGTGTTGCGGCGCTGCATTTCGTGCAGCAGGGTTACCAGCACCCGGGTCCCCGTGCAGGCAATGGGATGGCCCAGGGAAATTCCGGAGCCGTTGACGTTGATCCTGTCGTAGTCGCTTTCTCCAAGGCCCATCTGCTTCAGATCGGCCAGCACCTGGGCGGCGAAAGCTTCCTGGATTTCAATCAATTCCATCCGCTCCAGGGACAGCCCGGCCATGTCCAGGGCCTGCCGGGCGGCGATGGGAACGGTTTTGTAGGTAGTTCTGGGATCGTGGCCCACGACGGCGCATGATTTGAGGGCCGCCAGCGGCCGCAGACCGAGACTGTCGGCTTTTTGACGCGTCATCACGACCACGGCCGCCGCCCCGTCATTTTCAGATGAAGAATTGCCGGCGGTGCAAACGCCTCCGAGAACCGGCTTGAGCCGTTGCAGTTTTTCCAGGCTCGTATCGCGCCGGGGGCCTTCATCCTGGTTGACGGTCAGCGGGTCTGATTTGCGCCGGGAGACGGCCACCGGAACGGTTTCTTCGTTGAACCGCCCGGCATCCATGGCCGCACAGGCCTTGCGATGGCTTTCCAGCGCCCAGCGGTCGCACGCCTGGCGGGAAATGTTTTCCCGGGCGGCGGCGGTTTCCGCCCAGGACATCATGGAGGCAAGGATGCCGTAACGCTGCTCGGGCTGGGACATCACCCGGGCACGCTGGATGCGGTCGTAAAGGGGCAGCCCCCAGATGGACGGATCCCCGTGCCCCCTGGGCATTCCCTTTTTGCCGCCCACCGCCCACTTGATCTTCCCGGGAAGGTAAAACTCCGCATTGCTCATGCTTTCCACCCCGCCGGCCACGATCACCTCCGCCTGCCCGGCCTGGACAAGGGCGGCGGCCAGGCGCACAACGTCCAGCCCCGTGCAGCAGCGGCTGTCAACGGTCAGACCGGAAATTTTTTCCGGCCAGCCGGCTTGCAGCAGGGCCATCCGGGCGATATTGACGTATTCGCCGTTCTGGTAAGCCTGCCCCATGATGACCTCGTCCACGTCTTGGGGCTTGACGTTGACGCTGTCAACAACTGCATTCAAAACCCGGGCGGCCAGATCATAGGCCTCCACATCGCGCAGCACTCCCAGGTAGCGGCCCACCGGCGTGCGCACGGCACTGACAATCACTGGTTGGTTCACCAAAATATCCTTTCAATCGGTATGTTTTTTGCATAAACTTTCTGTGCCAATGGCATATTGTTAGCACTGATTTTCAGTTCGCGCAACATGATGGCTCGAGGCGTCGGGACAAACTACTTGTGTGCGGGAGGAAATTATGAAAAAAGTTTTAATGTTTGTGGGGTTGATCGGGCTGCTGTGCCTGCCGGCAGCTGTATTTGCGTTCGGGATTGAAATTGCCGGTGGCGCTTGGTACCAGTCGCCGGACGGGACGTTGTCCTACGACAAAACGACCCACGCCGATGATCTGGATCTCAACAACGACCTGAATTACGATGATGAATGGCAGCCCGCAGGCCGTCTTAAAATCGACATGCCTTTTGTGTTTCCCAACATCTACCTGATGTACACGCGCATGCAGTGGAATGAATCCGGCAAAAAAAATGTGAATTTTGACTTTGGAGGAAAAACGTTTCAGGGCAAGGTGCCGTTCAAATCGAAACTGAAGATGGATCATCTGGATGCGGCCCTTTACTACGGGCTGCCCTTTATAGAAACCGCCACTGCGGATGTACTCAACATCGACCTGGGCATCAATGTCCGTCTGATGGACTTCAAAGCCGAGATCGACCAAAAGGATAGTGACCTGAAAGAATCCGAAAGTTTCCTGGTGCCGATTCCCATGGCCTATGCGGGCGTACAGGTCCGCCCCCTGGACTGGCTGGGTTTTGAATTCGAAGGACGCGGCATCACCTATCGCGGCGATTATTATTACAGCCTGATCGGAAGGTTGAAGGTCAAGCCTTTCGGGCCGGTATTTGCCGCCGGGGGCTACCGCTACGACAAAATCGACATCGATCATGACGACATTGAAATCAACGCCGATTTCAGCGGCCCGTTTGCCGAAGTGGGCCTGGAGTTTTGAGAATGTGAAGGCCTGAACCGCATGTTTCAGAGGGTAATAATCGATGGCAAATCCAAACGATCCTTTTAAAAACCGGTCCAGGGACCGGCGCTCCGGGCTCAACCGCCGCTGGATCAAGTCTCAATACCCGGGTGAAGACCGGCGCAGCGGCAATGACCGCCGCCGTTCAATGCTTCTCAAGGACCTGTCCGTGCTGGCCGAAGATGATACGCAAAAAATCACCGGTTTTGAAAAACTGGTCATCTCCGGCACCATTCAGCTTGAGTCCCTGATCCGCCTGCTGATCCAAAAAAAAATCATCGACGAACACGAACTGTATGAGGTTATGAAAACAGTGCAGGACCAATACCAGCAAAAAGACCCGCCCTGAACCAACCGGGTGCCCGCATTGCCTTGCCTGCCATTGCGCTCAGCCCTGCCCGCCGGCCAAGTGATTTCATCTAACCACACAAGCACCTATAATTTCGACAAAATTCCACGCTGGCCGAATTCACATTTCTTCTGCAGCGGATGAAGAACCCATTGGCGCACATTGAAAATCCCGAAAAAAGACCCATATTATCCGGTAACATCAAAAAGAGGAGATAAACAATGACAGACAAAGCCAAAGCCATGGTCCTGGCCTCCTTTGTGGCCGACGCCCTGTGCCTGGGTGTTCACTGGATATACAACACCCGTGTAATTGATAAAAAATGGGGCCGGGTGCAAAACTACATCAAACCTGAAAGGCCCACCTATCACCCCACGAAAGACCTTGGGGAGTTCACCCATTACGGAGATCAGACCCTGGTGCTGCTCAGGTCAGTGGCCGAATGCAACGGGTTTGATCTGAATCGTTTTGCCGAGCGCTGGCGGGATTTTTTCCAATCCTACGATGGCTACTTTGACACCGCCACCAAGGAAACCCTTGAAAATTTTGCCGGCGGCAAATCACCTGCTGAAGCCGGCTCCGAATCCGATGACCTGGCGGGGGCGGCCCGCATCGCACCGCTGGGCTGTTTTTACCGCCATGACCCTGATGCTTTTATTGCTGCCGCCCGCAGCCAGACCGCGTTGACCCATAACAATCGTCTGGTTACTGACAGCGCCGATTTTTTTGCCCGCGTCACCAGCCGCGTGCTGGATGGAGAAAAACCCACAGCCGCCGTGACGCAGGTACGCCGGGAGGCATTTGAGCGGCAGCCCTTTGGGGATTGGATTGACAGGGGATTTGAAAGCGCTGAAGAGCAGACTCGCCAGGCCATGCTGGATTTCGGGCAGATGTGCGAAGTCGAAGCGGCCTTTCCCGGTGTAATCCACCTGATCGCACGCTATGAAGACGACTTGCAGCTGGGCCTGATTGAAAACGCCATGGCCGGCGGGGATTCAGCAGGCAGGGGGTTGCTGGTGGGCATGGTGCTGGGCGCGCACCTGGGAGTCGAAGCCATCCCCGAGCGCTGGCTTGCGGAGCTGAAGCACCGCCAGGAGATTGCCAACCTGCTGGATAAAATGTAACTGTAATCGAACATAAACAAGATGGTGACAGCTTCGCCCTGCACGCCTTGAAGCAAGGTCAGCCCCTACCCCGGATCAATTAAAGACAAAACGCTGCAAAATCATCTAACTTGTTTAATTATATACAGAATATGTCCACTGGACCCCAGAACTGCTTGACTTTTTGCCAATTTTCATTTTAACATATAAGAAGCATTGGGGTGAAGTGAGGACGCCGTTCCTCATTCCATGGACAGTATTTGGGTCCCCAGCTTCCCGGGGATAATCAGGGACACACGTGCCTCCAGGCAACGGCTGCCCCGGGAAAATCCGGAGATATCATCTATATATATGAAATCCATCCCTGACACACCGACACCGGTGCTGGTCGTCGACGACGACCAGGGATTGCTGTTGAGCATCCAGGCGACGCTGGTCAGCGCCGGGCTGCCGGAACCGGCACTGGTTTCAGACAGCCGCAAGGTCCTGGATCTTGTGCGAACGCACCATTTTCAGCTCATTTTGCTGGACCTGATGATGCCGCATGTCAACGGTCTGGAGCTTTTGGCCAAAATCAAAGATAATTTTCCCGAGATTGAATGCGTGGTGGTCAGCGCCTGCGATGAAGTCAGCACCGCCGTTCAAGCCATGAGCCTGGGCGCCTCCGACTACCTGGTTAAACCGCTGAACAGTGAAAAACTAATCGCCCTGATTCAGCGCAGCCTTGAAAAATTTAACCTGCGAAGTGATTTGGCCCGTTTCGGCAGAAAAAAAGTCTTTTCCGAGCTGAAACAGCCTGAGGCCTTTGCCGACATGGTGGCTGTGGATGAAGCCATGGCACTGGTTTTTCACCAGGTCGAGGCCGTGGCCGGAACCGATTACAGTGTTGTGATCAACGGGGAGTCCGGAACCGGCAAGGAAATGCTGGCCCGTGTGATTCACCGCTTGAGCAGCCGGTCGCAAGCCCCTTTTTTTGCTGTCAACATGGCCGCCTTCAGCAAAAACATCTTTGAAGATGAATTCTTCGGCCACACCAAGGGCGCTTACACCGATGCTTCAAGTGATCGCCGGGGTTTTTTTGAAGCCGCCCATGGCGGCACCCTGTTTCTGGATGAAATCACGGAACTGGATCCCTCTTTGCAGGCCAAGCTGTTGCGGGTCATCGAAGAACGTGAATTCTATCCTCTGGGCAGCACCGAGGTTCGCAGCGCCGACGTGCGCATCATTGCCGCCACCAACCGGGATATCAACGAAGAAATCCTCAAAGGGCGTTTTCGCGCCGATCTGTTTTACCGCATCAATATGTATAACATCAAAATTCCACCGCTGCGGGAAAGAAAGGATGACATCCTTCCCCTGGCCTCGCATTTTCTTAAAGTCCACTGCGCCGCCAACCAGAAAAAAATAGAAGGCCTGGAGCCGGACCTGGCTGAACGTCTGTTGCAGTGCACTTTTCCGGGCAATGTGCGGGAGTTGGAAAACATGATCGCGGCAGCGGTGCTGCTCGAGGAGGGCAAGAGTCTGTCACTGGCTTCGGTGCGCAACCTGCTGCCGTACAACGGCCCGGAGCGGCGCAAAAATGTCGAACTGCTCACCCTGGAAGAGCTTGAAAAGCGGCATATCCGCCGGGTGCTTGAAATCACCGGTGGCAATCGACCCAAGGCTGCAAAAATCCTGGGCATCAATGTCTCGACAATCTATCGCAAGCTGGAAAAATATACAATTTCAAGCAGCAGTTGAAATGCCTTTTAGAGGTACATAAAAATTGATGCAGTTGTAAGAAATCGATTTTCTCGCTTAAGCAAGCCTTTTCGGGAGCCGTTCAGGGTTTCGCTAAATTGCAAGAACTCGTCGCCAGCTCCTCAAACAGCTTGCAATTTTTAACGCTCAACCCTTCACCGCTCTTTTTCCGAAAAGGGTTGATGGCGCTCGAAAATGACTTTTACGAAGCAGTCAAAATTGATGAGGCCGCAAAAATTTAAAGGATGGTCAAATGGCAGATGGACTGGATGTAATCATTCTCGATGATGACCCCGGAATCTGTGAAATCATCGCCGAGTTGGTCGGACACTTTTATACCTGGGGCAATGTGTATGTTTTTTCAGACCCGGATGAAGCAATCACTTACTGTTTGGGCCGCGAAGTGGGGGTTGCCATCTTTGTTGTCGATGTTTTTCTCGGCGGGTTCAGTGGCTTTTATTTTCTGGATGCCATTGCGGAAAAATATCCGTCGGTCCATGAAGACACGATTATCATTAGCGGAAATGCCAGCGATGACGTGGTCAACATGTGCCTGGCCTCCCGGGTCAACCATCTGCTGGAAAAGCCCATCAAGCCTTATGCCCTGCAGCTGGCCGTCAGATCCATCACTGCCAAATACCTGGACTTTGCCAAAAAGCTGCTGGATGACCCCGGTTTTGCCAAAAACGTGGCCCGACTGTAAATAATGTCCGAGATTGAAAAAATAGAAGGCAGTGCGATTGCCAGGCTTTTCAACGAACTGCATGAGGACCAGGTTCCACTGACGCTGCAGCTCGTCGACAGCCAGTACAGCCATGTCATTTTTATCGACAACCTGCGCAAACACAAACGCGTCCCCTGTTTCGTTTTCATCGTTCCACCAGGTTTTCAACAGGCAGCCGAAGTGAGGCCTCCCATTCCAATCCGCATTGATTTTACCGGCAACGACAAAATCAAATATGCCTTCAACACCACCATCACCAAACATGCCCGGGGAATGCTCTGGGCGCACCTGCCCCAAAGTGTTGATCGTTTCCAGCGGCGCAGACTTTTCAGGCTTGAAGCCCCTGCGGGAACCCGCCTGTATTTTAATTTCAACAACACCCGCTATGAACTGCTGGTAATCAATGTGAGCCTGGGCGGCTCCCTTGGAGTCCTGGCCCGTCTAACGCCCGCCATGGAGCGGGAGCTGACGTCTTACAACCCTCGCGTCTTGAAGGATGTGGAGCTGGTATTTCCGGCGAAATTTGACAGGGCCACGGTTACGATCAAACGCTGCCAGATCTTGCGTCAGCAAAAAAACCCGCTGACCAATAAATATGAGTGCGCCCTGCAGTTTGAGGAACTCACCGAAGATGAGCAGAAGAAATTAACGGAATTGTTCTATGAATCCCAGCGTGATTTTTTGCGCAAGCGAAGGTTTTTGAGGCTATAGTTCGATTTCCATTGCTTCCTGCACGAAAAAAACCCGGGTTGCGCCGTTTTGGCGAGTGCAAAATGACTGCGACAGTTCATCCAGCTGGGCGTCTGTGCGTGCTGGGTCATGGTGGCAGATGGCAAGACGCTTGACGTGAGCGCGTTTGGCGGTTTCAACCGCATGTTCGATGGGCGAGTGCCCCCAGCCTTTTTTTCCGGATTCGTATTCCTTGAGGGTGTATTGTCCATCGTGAATCAACAGATCGGCACCCTCGAAAAATTCTTCGATTCTGCGGTTTTCTTCCTCTGCGATCCGCTGCCCTTCTTCGGCAAGCGTTTCATCATAGGCCGGATCGGCTGGATCCGTGCTGAAAAGGTTATAAAACGGCTCCGTGTCCCAGGCGGTGCAGACGATCTTATCCTCGTATTGAATGCGATAACCCAGCGTCAGCAATGGATGGTTGAGATGCCTGGCGCTCAAGCGCACCCCGTCTCCCAGATCATAGTGTCCTTCCTTGAGGTCGACGTATTCAATATCGGCTTGCAACTCGGTATGTCGTATCGGAAAGTAGCGATAGGACAGCTGGCCGCCGATCACCGCTTCCAGCGGATCCTGCTCACTGGTTACCGGACCGCAAATCTTCAGCCGGGTCCCGGCAATGTGGATGGGAGCAAAAAAAGGCAGCCCGAGGATGTGATCCAGGTGGGTGTGAGTCAGAAAAATTTCGGTTCGCAGTTGTCCATTGCCCGCCGCCGCTGAGAGCAAATGATCGCCCAGGGCCCTGATCCCGGAACCGGCGTCAATGATAATGCGGCGTTTGCAGGCCGGCAGATTCAATTCCACGCACATGGTGTTGCCGCCATAACGGACCGTGTTCGGCCCTGGGCTGGGAATGGAGCCGCGACATCCCCAAAACTTTACGATCATCGATTTATTCCTCGTGGGCGGTTTCCAAAAAAAACCTGGCTTCAAATTCGACGGCTTCGTCAAGGACTCCTTGCGCCTAACGTGAAAAATCGGCAGCTGTCCGATCCGGCGTCAGGAGGCAATATAGTCTCCCCGGTAAAACCGTGCGATTTCCACGGAAGTTGTGATCAGGGTCTGGTTGAGGATGCCCTTGAGCTTGTCAGCGTCGGGCAGTTTGTCCAGCACGGGTTTCAGCCGCTGCTTTTCAGCGGACATCTCCTGCACAAGGGAATCCAGCTGTTTGAGACTGACTTTCGAGTCTGCCAGTTGCAGGCGGTAACGATCCAGCAGATCCAGCAGGTTTTCAACCTGACCAACGGGACTGTCGCTGGCGACTGAAGTCGCCGGATCCAGTCGAAGGCCCACCGGCGCGGTGACAAACTGCGTATTTTGCATTGCCGGCGATGATTTTTGCGTGTTTTCAACCGTTTCCTTTAAAATGGCTCCAAACCGGCCGTCACCCGAAGACGATGTCGGGGTGCGACTGCCGGGATGAAGGGTTTTCATAATCTGTTCGCTGTTGTCGATCTTCATGATTTGCCATCCTAACGTGAATTGAACATTCAAAATTTATGGTCATGGGACCTTTCAGCCGGGCCGCTGTTCCGGTTCAATCTTCCCATTAAAGACATGCTGCAAAAACCATGCAAGATGAAGTCGTAAAAGGGCGATTTTCTCGCTTGAGCACGCCTTTTCGGGAGTTGTCGCTCGAAAATCACTTTTCACGGAGTTATCATGCAAGGCTGCTCTATTTTTCTTGCGCCCTAAACCCCCTGTCATTGCGCGAAACCATCTATCGGAGGCTACTCGCCGGGGAAGAAAGGAAATAATTGCCGCTGCCCGCCCGTTGCCCGGAAATTTTTTCCGGTGTCCGAAACGATCTCGAAGTTAAACGTCCGACACCTGGTTTTCAGAAACAACACAGTTCTTGCCGGCATGCTTGGCTGCATAAAGGGCCTTATCGGCCCGGGTGGTAACCGATTCGTCGCTGTCGCCTTTGCGATACATGCTCACACCGATGCTGACGGTTACCGACAGGGTTTGGCCCCCACCCGGGGCGTCCTCAAGAAAATAACGCGCCGAGGCAATGGATTTGCAGATGTGCCGAGCCTTTATAACGGCGTTTTCAAGGGAGGCGCCTGGCAAAAGGACCACAAACTCCTCTCCGCCGTAGCGGGCAAAAAAATCTTCACTGCGAATGGACTGGCGGCACTTGTTGGCGACCGCCAGCAGAACACGATCGCCGGTCAGGTGACCATAGGTGTCGTTAAATTTTTTGAAATCATCGATATCGATCATCAGCATTGAAAAGGGCGAATGGGACACAGCATTTTTTTTGATGATCTCATCGAGGTGGCGGTCAAACGCCTTGCGGTTGTATATGCCCGTCAGCCCGTCGGTGACCGATTCCGCGCGCACCCGTTGCAGTTCCATATTCAGGACATCGACCTGTTTTGAAAGTGTTTCCAGTTTGCTGGTGTCGCGGGATTGTTTTTCACGCACCGTGGCACGCATATGTTCAATTTCCTGGATCAACATCTGCTTCAATTTGCGGATATCGTCCAGCAGGGTGATTTCCTCGATGCGTTTGCTCTGTGCCAGCAGCTTTTCATTGTATTGCCGGTTTTCAGTGTCCAGGGTGACGATTGCCTGGCTCAGAAGTCCGATGATGTTCTTCAGCTCGGCTTCACGGTCAAACAGATAATCCTTCTGGCGCACCGCATAGGCGGCGATGTTTTTTCTGTCTTTTTCAAATCGCGAACGCAGTTTTCTTATTTTTTTCTCGGTTGCCAGGACTTCAGACAAACCGCTGATGCGCTGTTTGAATTCTTCGCTGCCGATTTCTTTTATATCCAGAACAAATTCAGATAGATACTGCAACAACGTCCGCAGGCCAAGCAGAAAGTATTCCCGGCGCTCATCACTTTGCCTGAGCATGTCGGCCAGGGCTTCCGCCGAAGCCTCCCGGCTGTCTTTGTTTTTGAATTTTAGCAGCACGGTAATTTCCTTGGCTCTGCCAGAACCAGAAAAGCGCCTTGCGGCTCCTTTAACGGATGAATGGATACGCAAAGCCGTTGTTCACCCTTCCCGGCGCGGTTAATGAACAGGGTGCAATGGGTCGGTTGGGACAGATCCCCGAGGGCTCTCTTGCGGGCTGTGGCGATCACCGCTGCCAGGGAGCGGGGATGCACAATTTTCTCAATTCCCACGCCGACCAACTCTTCAGGCTTCATCTGACATAAATCAGCACAGAGTGAGTTGGCACCCCACAAATACAGGTCCTTGTAGACAGCGGCCGGCATGTGAATCTGATGGACAAACTGGATCCTGGGAAAAAACGTTTCAAGGTAATAAGGGCAGTTGCCGCAATTTGAACATTCAGCCTCAAGGTGCGGTTTGAGAGTAAAACAGGCCGTTACCTGGTTTTTTAAAACAAGACAATCCCGGCACGCCGATTTTCGCCGAGCGGTGTCCCAGTATTGCCAGCAGGGCTGAAAACTCCTGAAGATCGGCCCGTCGGCATTATTGCGCATCAGCTCGTGGGGAATCTTCTGGCCACTGGTTTTGAGAAAAAACAGGAGGTCTTCCACGGGGATCGCATAATTCCTGCCAACCCGATGGGCTGTCAGCTTCTTTGAGCGAATCCAGTATCCGACGGTGGTCCGCCCCACCCCGCAATGCTGGGCCGCCTGGGATACGGACAGGGTTTTTCCGTTATCATTCATCGCAATAACACTTTAAATCGACCGTAACCAAAATCAAAAGCTGGAGGCAACACACCTCGGTTCTCAATGAATGTATCGGCAACTGTCGTCAAAACTTGACTGGCACATAAACTTCCATTGTCACAATTGATAAAAAAGGTGCTCAAGCGCGCTCAACTGGTGAAAATTTTGCCGGAGTGTCGGAATTTTGACACATTTTATGATCAAAAGCTGTGTTCGAGGTCACAATGGCCAAATTGCGAAAATCTTTTTCCTTCGGAATATTGAAGATAACCACTTGACATGACAAATAATACCCGCTGTTCGCAAAATCAGTACAAAAATTAAAGCGGGGTTGGCTTTCATGGCACAATAGTTGCTATTATCTAAGATCAAACGGAATGAAGTTTCCTCCTTTCCTTCATTCCCACCTCCGACTAACCCTGTTAGGTACCCCCCCTAACAGGGTTTTGTTTTGGGCGCATTGCTTTTTCGGTATTTATCCGCCTCCGGAGGTTGCGATATTTATTACTCGTATGGCGCCAATTATTTACTGGTAGTATGATGACTTTGGATGGAATTTCGGGAGACGGTCTTTTTTCTTGCAAACGCCAGGCAATCCTTGCCCTGAATTTCACGGCGCACATCATCGATGGGATAGCGGCGGCTTTTGAATTCCATGGCCCGGCAGCCGTGGGGAAAATTCGGATCCCAGGTCACGTAATAATGGGTGCACCGGTGGCAGTTCGTGATCACCCCAATGCAGTTCAACGGCGGCCGGGTTCATAGATCCGCAGATCCATGTTTTCCAGCATGCGCCAAGCCCGCTCACGGTCCTGCTCGTCGCTGGACCTTGAATCCCGGATGACGGTCTGAAGCACCTCGTCGCTGATTCCATGCTCCTTGAGCTTGATCAGGTCCTGGGGGCTGAGTTGACGGATGGATTGGGTGCTTTGCCCGTAAACGATGGAATCCGGCCTTTTCAAGGACGAATTGTCCTTGATCATCATTCGCAGGGTCTTTTCGCTGACACCGGCCTTTTTCATTTTTACAATGTCATCGATGCTAAAGGCTGCCGTCTCAATGACTTTTTCCCGGGAGATCAACGCAATGGTCTGGTCGCTCACACCGGCCTGCTTGAGCTTTACGATGCCGTCACTGCTCAGGGTCCAAGCCGGCTGGGAGATCAGCATCACCAGAAAAGAAAAAAATACTGCCAACAGGATGCGTTTCATTGGTTCTCCTTACCTGAGAAAATCCATCAGGCTGGGTTGAATAATCCGCGCGGCCGTGGCCAGGGTGGTTTCATAGGCCAGTTCCAGGTTTTTCAATTCCACGATGGCCTTGGGGATATCCGCCTGCTCGATATCCGCCAGGGCGTTCTGGATCTTGGGTTTTAACTGGGCCCAGTAATCTTCGGTAGCCTGCAACCGATAAACAGCCGGTGCATACTCTGCCCGACGGTCATTGATTTGCTGGTAACCTTCGTAAAGCGTGCTGACCGTAGCCTTGATTTGAGCCTGGCCGGCCTCCGAGTCGGGATTTTCCAACCCATCGATCAGGTTTTTCAATTCATCAAAGATATTGACCCCCCCGTTGGCGGCATTTTGAAATATTTTACTGCCATCCGCGTCAATGCGCACCTCGGTGTTTTCCGCTACCATGATGCGCACCTGGCCGTCATCTCCGTGGTAAGTCGCGTTAAAATCAGCATCCCGGGAAAACGGAGCTGTATCAGTGGCGTGGCCGGAGAAGATATAATTGCCTTCAAACCGGCTGTTGGCCAGCTGCATGACATGATCATAAATGTCTTTCACCTGGTAGGCAGCCAGCTGTTTATCTTCAGTGGAAACACCAGAACCCGAATACTGCTCCGCCAGCCGTTTGGCGGTGCTGATCAGGTCGGAGGCCAGGTCCAGGCTCTGGTCATTAAACTCCAACCGGGTGATTCCCTGGGCGATGTTTTCCTGGTATTGATCCATGGCTGCCAGGCGGCTGCGATAGCCAAGCACATGCCCCATGCCGATGGGATCATCGGAAATTTTGTTGATGCGTTTTTGCGAGGCAATCTGCTGCTGGGTTTTCATCAGACCCTGCGCCTGGCGCTGAATGTAGCTGATAAAATTACTGCTGGTCATCTTCTGGGTTACCCGCATGGGAACCTCCTCTTTTGCACAACCAATCTCATTGGATCCGTTTAATATTGAGAAAATCGCAAAAAGTTGATTTTTTCGCTTGAGCGCTTACGGAGGCGCTGCCCTTGTACCTTGTACCTTGAACCTGGCGCGAAGCGCCCCGTTTATATCATGTTCAGCAGCGTGTCCATCATCTCGCTGGCCGTGTTGACCAGGCGTGCCGCCGCCTGGTAGGCTTTCTGGTAGTTTACCAGATTCACCATCTCCTCATCGATGGAAACCCCTGAAATCGACTCGCGGTAATTCTCAAGGTGAAGGACGATTTGTTCCTGATGGTCGTGATAGGACTGTGACTGTTGAACCGCGTGGCCGACATCGCTCAGCAGGGATCCGTAGTAATCGTCAAAGGTTGCTGTGCCGCTGTCCATTGTAAGCGCCTCGCGCAGACTGGCGATGGCGATGGCATTGCCGTTGCCCCCCGGTATGGCATTGTAGTCATCCGCGGCGGCAATCAGGTTGGTGTCGTTGACAATGGCCGAATTGACGGCGATATCGTTGGCCGATGTCCCGCTGAAAAAATCATTGCCAGTGGAACCGTCCAATCCGTAGCCGGCGGCGTGCAGCGTGTTGACTTCACTGATCAGGTTCTGAGCCAGGGTGTCCAGCCGGGTCATGTAATCCGGGATGTCCGTATCCCGGGCTGTCAGCCAGCCAGCCAACTTTCCTCCGTCAATGTCGGCGGTGATGGACACCGCATTGCCATCGTCATCCAGCCAGACAACATCTTTAAGGCCCGAAGCGTTTTGCTGGGTCGACAGACTGTAACGGTGGGTACCCTCCACCAGGGGCTGACCGCTGCCCACTGAAACCGTCACTGCGCCGCTGGCATCCTCAAAGCTGTTGATATCAATCAGCTCGGACAATTCCTTTAAAACCAGGTCCCTCTGATCCCGGTAATCGTTGGCGGTATGCCCGCCGGCTTCCAGGGAGACGATCTTGTCGTTAAGATCCACAATGCTGGCAGACAGCTGGTTGATTTTGTCCACCCCCGACGCAACCCGGGCGTCGATATCATACTGGATGGTTTGAAGGTCCTGGTAATTTTTCCTGATTGTTGAAGCCAGCATTTGGCTTTTGGCCACCAGTACGGTGCGTTCCACCGAACCGGAAGGATTGTTGCTCAGATCCTGCCAGGCATTCCAGAATTCGCTCATGGTCTGGGCCAATCCGTAATCCCCGGACTCATCGAACACCATTTCAACTCTTTCCAGCATATCCCGGCGCGCTTCCCACTGCCCCAGACTCTGGGTCTCGCCGTTGATCTGGGTGGCCAGAAAACGCTGGTAAATGCGTTCAACTTCACTGGCGCGCACGCCGCTGCCAAGCAGTCCCATGCCGGTATTGACCGGATTGTCTGCGGATATGTTCAGCCGCTGGCGTGTATAACCGGGCGTGTTTACATTGGCAATGTTGTTGCCGGTCACATTGATGGCCCGTTGCTGAACCCGCAGCGCCTTGGTTGCAATCCCCAATATTCCCTGTATGTCCGACATCATGCCCTCCTGCGGCAACAAAGCCGTCTGGTCGTCAGCTGAATGTCAGCGCCTCGGCCAGTTCATCGACCCACTGGGCCACTTTGCCTGTTATTTCCTCGAATCCATTGATGTCAATGCCCAATCGGTCGATTACCGCCGGGGAAATCTCCATCAACTGTCCGCCGTTTTCAGCGCCGGTACCGTTGGTTTGACATAAAACATTGGCCAGATAAACCACGTCCACCACCCGGCTGGGACGTTCGGGAAAATCCGGATCATGGTGCCAGCGTACGGCCTCAATTACCGAAGGCGGAAATGCCCATTGGGTTAAAATCATGGCCCCGATTTGGGCATGGTCGGTTCCCAGCACCATGTTTTCAGCCACCACGTAAGGCACCCCTTTGGCTGTGATTTCCTCGATAGTCTGCAGTTCTTCCTGAATGAAATATCCCAGCACCAGTTTGCCGACATCATGCAGCAGGGCGGGGGTAAAAATGTCGTCGACATCAACATTTTTCTGATCTCGGGCCAGAGCCTCTGCGGCGATCGACACGGCAATTGAGTGTTTCCACAAATTTCCCGGCGGCAGATCATAGCCGGGGATCGGTTTGTCCATCGCCGCACTGACACAGGAAGCGATAACAAGCTGCATCAGCCGTTTCAGGCCTAGCAGTAAAACAGCCTGCCGCACCGAGGCAATTTTTGAGGGAATCCCAAAGTAGACCGAATTAGACAGCTTCAGTACATTTCCGGTCAGGCCCGGGTCCTGACGCAGCACCTCCTCTATCTCGTCAATATCGGTATCTGGATTTTCGAGCATCGTCAGCATCCGGGTGCCGGCTGCCGGCATACTGGGAAGTGTTTTGACCTGGGCCATAATTTGCTTCAATTTGGGATGCTGCATTGATCCCTCCCTGTTCTGGGAAAATTATTGGTTCCTGACTCTTGTCGAGGACCGACTTGCGATAAAAAACCTGTCCGATCACACTTCGTTGTAGACGAGGTTTCCGGTGGACCGGTTTCGGCAAACATTGCCTGTGCGCTGATACACAGTCGGAGCTGCTGTCACCCTGTGCAGCAGCTCAAATGCGCTGCGCATGAATGCAAGGCAATGTTCAACGGTTTGCTTTTGCCGTCGATTTTCCTCGGCCAGGGTTCCAAGCAGTGTTTTGAGGATATCGCCGGCCTGCCTCAATAATGCTGAATTCGGTTCGCCAACCTGCCGGGCGATCTCGCCAAGGGTCGGCCGCCGGCCGCTTAATCCAAGAACATCCGCCAGTTCATCGATCACCGCACAGCGCCGCGTTTCCAGTGCCCGCAGCTCAAACAGGATGGCTTCCTTTTCCCGCAATGCCCGGCGCAGGGCACTTTCATCGGCTTTTAACAGGGCCCTTTTTTCCGGACCCATTGTTTCCAGCAAGCATTGATAAAGTTCTGTTTCCTGCTGGAGCAACTGCAGCAGGTGCCTCAGGGCCGGATTTAAATTTGATGGTTGTCTGCCCATAATGATCCTTATCATCCATGGTAATTATCGGCGGATTGATCAAAAACTTTAGCACATTTCTGGCGCTCAGGGGATGTCGTCTTCCCCGGACCGGGATCCTTTTGCGCCCAGCTGCTGCATTAACAGGGCGGACAGTCCGATTCCGCCCCGGGCGGCCATCTTTTTTGAAATTTCCACGTCCAGCAGGGAGGTAAATATTTCCTCGGCCTGGCCGCCGCTGATAAAGCCGGATTTTTGGACGGTGGCCCGCATTTCCTTGAGCAAGTGACTGAGAAAAAGCGATTCCATTTGCCGGCAGGCTTCCTGCAGGCGTCGGTCGTCCTGGACGGATTGCGGAGGCTTCCCGGTTTTGGGGATGTTTTTGTCCGGTTTTTCCTGCCTTCCGGCAGACGGACCGGGTATCGGCCTGGAGGGAATGCTGAAAGGACCGCCCATTTTAAATAATCTCCAGTTCGGCCTGCAGGGCACCGGCAGCCTGCAGCGCCTGAAAAATAGCGATCAGGTCACGCGGAGATACCCCCAGGGCGTTCAAGGCCTTGACCACTTCGCCGATGCTCACACCGTGTTCAACCACGAACAGCGGCTTGTTGCCCTCCTGGACCAGGACCTGGGATTCGGGGGTCACCACCGTCTGCCCTCCTCTTGAGAAGGGAAGCGGCTGGGAGACGTTGCTGTTTTCCTTGATTTCGATACTCAAATTGCCGTGGGCAATGGCAATGGTGGATATGCGGACATTTTCTCCCATGATCACCGTGCCGGTGCGCTCGTTGATGACCACCTTGGAAATCGCGTCCGGTTTAACGCTCAGGATTTCAAGCCTGGCGACCAGCGCAACCGTGTTGCCCCGGAACCTGTCGGGAACCTTGACTTCCACGGTGCCGGAATTGCGGGTGTAAGCGATCTGGTCATAAAAAGCGCGGTTGATGGCATGGGCCACCCGGCTGGCGGTGGTAAAGTCGGGGTTGTGCAGATTCAGGGTCAAGGACAGTTTTTGGTTGAAGTTGGTGACGATCTCTTTTTCAATCAAGGCCCCATTTACCACGCGGCCGACAGTGGGAAAATTTTTCTGCACCCCTGATCCCGATGAACTGCTGGCCACAAAACCGCCGGTGCTGATCGGACCCTGGGCCACGGCGTAAACCTGGCCGTCAGCCCCTTTGAGGGGAGTGAACAGCAGGGTGCCTCCTTGCAAATTTTCCGCATCACCGATGGAGCTGACCAGGGCATCAATTCGGCTGCCCGCAGCGGCGAAGGCCGGCAAATCGGTGGTCACCATCACCGCCGCGACATTGTCAACCTGAATATCTTCGGGCTGGACCGTCACGCCCATTTTTTCCAGCATGCTGGCCATGGACTGGACGGTGAAGATGGATTTCTTGGAGTCGCCGGTTCCGTTCAGGCCCACCACCAGCCCGTATCCCACCAGCTGGTTCTGACGAACCCCCTTAATTTCGGCGATATCCTTGATGCGCGCACCGCCCGCCGGAGCGCTGAAATACAATAAAGCCGCCAGCATCACCATTGCGGGGATAAATCGTAATTTTAGCTGTTTTTTTGAGTGGGATATCCTCAAAAAGATGCCTTTAGTATGATTGTTGTTGGAATATCGGATCATTAGATAGTATTTGCCATGTTGTTTATGCAACGTTGAGGTTTAAAAAGGCCACAGGTTGTTCAGCATGTTGGCCAGCCAACCCGGCCGCTGGCGGTCATTAATGATTCCCGAGCCGCTGTAGGCAATTTTGGCGTCGGAAATGGACTTGGACAAAATGATGTTATTATCGGCAATATCCCGCGGCCGAATGACCCCCGACAGGATGATCATCTGGGTCTCGTCGTTGACCATCACCTCCCGCGTGCCCACGATCTTCAAATTGCCGTTGGGCATGACCGCCACCACCCGGCAGGTGATAAAGGCTGACAACCGGCCCCTGCGGGTGGTTTCCCCTTCGCCGTCGAATTCGCTTTTCAGGTTGCCCTTGACGGACGGATTGCCGAAAGGATTGATTCGCGGCCAGTCTCCCTTGATATCCGGCAGGATTTGATTTTGCCACCAGTCCTCCAAGCCGAACAATTTTTGAATCCCGGCTTCAAAGCTGGAATCCCGCTCGGTGGCGGTGGTGGCACTGTTGCTGGCACTCGACGATTCTTCGATTTGGACCGTAACGATATCGCCCACCTGGCGGGCCTTGGTGTCGATGAAAAGCCCGTTGAACGAACTGCGCGTTGCCCACAAGGAACCGTCGTTTTCTGCAGGGGGGGTGGCGGCCGGCGGGGGCAAAACAGGTTGGGCGGGCACCTGCTGCCGGGCGTATTGGACATTTTTGCGGTTGCCGGCACATCCGCCCAGACCAACGATCGCCGCCAGGGCGGCGATAACCCAGAAGATTTTAAATGATCTGCGTGTCATGTTTTTCCTGTCTGCCATAATCGGCATTTTGATCAAAATTCTATTTTAACCGTTTTGGAATCCAGCACCCGGGCGTAAACGATTTTCTTGGAATCCAGATTGATCACCGGAATTCTTTCTCCCAGCCTGCCCTTCTTTTTAACCTGCCCGAATGTCGTAATTTTCAATCCCGGAGTCTCAGCGATAATCACCACCATGTCGCCGCGTTTGACCAGCGGCGGGAATTCCACCAGGTTTGGTCTGAGAACCGTCCGGGCTCCAACGGCCCGGCGGGTCCGCTTTCCCAGAACCATTTCCGGGTCCTGGATCACGTCAGCGGGCAGGGTGCTCAAATCCATCTGCTTCAGGTGAATGTCATCTTCGGTAATCGGTTTGTAGCGGCCCAGGGGCTTGCGGGTAACCACCACATCGGCTAAAATCTCCACCGTCGCCGACACCCAGATGCGCTTGTAAAACCTGCCGTTGACCTCGAAATTGACCGCCAGCGGCACTTTGCCGATCAGCCTGGAAGACCGGGGCCCGACAACCTTGTAAGTAATGCTGCCGGCAGGCAAGCGGATGTTCTCGCCTACCCGGATTTGCCTGATGCGCACTTCGCCGGCCCCTGGGTGAATATTTTTGATCAGGTAAGCGTGGACCAGCGCTTTGATCTTTTCCTGGTCAATCTCCATAAAACTGCGGGTCACCACCACTTTTTCCGGGACTTGCAGGTTAATCCGCGCCAGATCAAAGCCGTTTTGCCTCAGGCGCCGGTTCAACGCACTGTCATCAAGCCGGCGTGACTTTCCCGGCAGGGGCGCCCGGCCCACGACCATCTCCTGCAGTCTTTGAACCATTACCGGGTCATCGCCCTGGATTTTAGCGATGCGCCCCAGTATTATCTGATCTTCTGCGATGCGGGTATTTTCCAAAACCCGGATGCGGGTGGTTGTCCCGGCGGCATGCAGATGGGCCGTGGCCAGCACCATAAACAGAGCTGCCAGGCAAAAAATCCGGACTACCCGCCCGGCGGTTGCATTTATCGATTCAAAATTCTTCATGCCCATTGCCTATCGTTTGACGTTGTTGGCGACTTGCAGCATTTCGTCGGCCGCTTGTATGGCCTTGCTGTTAATCTCATATGCCCGCTGGGCCTTGATCATGCTCACCATCTCCTCGACCACATTGACATTGGACATCTCCAGAAACCCCTGGGAAATGTTGCCCAGACCATCCTCGCCGGGGATGCCGGTAAGGGCATCGCCGGAGGCATCCGAAATGGTAAACAGGTTGCGGCCCATGCTGATCAGCCCGGCCGGGTTGACGAAACGCGCCAGTTCGATGTTGCCGATTTCCGTGGGACTCGATTCACCGGCCTGCAGCACGGACACCGTTCCGTCCATGCCCACGATGATGGAAACCGCATCGGTGGGAATGGACAGTTCCGGTTCCAGGGCAAAACCGTCGGCGTTGACCACCCGCCCCTCGCTGTCGAGCTTGAAAGCCCCATTGCGCGTGTAAGCGATTTCCCCGTCGGGTTGCATGATCTGGAAAAAACCATCGCCTTCAATTGCCAGGTCGAGCTCATTTTTGGTGTGCTGCATGTCTCCCTGGTCGAAAAGCTTCAACACCGCCGATGGACGGGTGCCGTGGCCCAGCTGGATGCCGACCGGAACCTGGGTGTCCTGGCTGGAAGCCGTCCCCGCCGGGCGAAAAGTTTCATAAAGCAGGTCCTGGAACTCGGCCCGGCTTTTCTTAAACCCCGAGGTGTTCACATTGGCCAGATTGTTGGAAATGACATCCAGATTCAATGCCTGTGCTTTCATGCCGGTGGCTGCATTCCATAAACTGCGTATCATATGGATCTCCTTGCGGTTTGTATTTGCTTAAATCGCTTATAATATTTCCGAAACGGCCGCTCACGCCGTTCGACCCACGTCGTTGATAGCCTTGGCGGTGGTTTCATCCACGGAACGAATCACTTTCTGGTAGGATTCATAGCCGCGCAGCACCTCAATCATTTCGGTCATCATCATAATGGCGTCCACGTTGGACTGCTCGAGAAACCCCTGGCTGACCGTAACTTTATCAGCGGGAGTTTCGACTACGCTGGAATCTTCGGGTTCAAACAGGGTATCCCCCACTTTTTTCAAACGGTAAGGCTGGTCAAAATCAACCAGTCGCAGGCTGCCCACCTCCTGACCGTCAACTTTGACACTGCCATCGTAATCAACGGCGAACTGTTTTAATTTAAACGGATCTTCCTTGCTCTGGACCACGATCTCCCCGTTTTGCCCCAGCACCGGATAGCCCCTGTCAGTGACCAGCACCCCTTCGCTGTTAAGGGTGAAATTACCATTGCGGGTATAGCGAACGCCGTCGGGGGTTTTGACACAGAAAAATCCGTCTCCCACCAGGGCCAGGTCAAAATCACTGCCGGTATGCTTCAATCCGCCGTTGGAAAAATCCGTGTACATGTTAAACTGCATCCAGAATTCCCGGGCCTGGGTGCTGTCCACCTCCCACGGATTTAAATGCGTCTGCCCGCTGGGATCGGTTGGATCCTGGATGCGAAAATAGCCCTGATCCATTTTAAATCCCGTGGTGTTGGCATTGGCCAGGTTGTTGGAAATAATCTGCAACCGTTTCTCGTAGGCCAGTCCGCCGGAAGCGGCCATGTAGATGGCTCCACTCATGTGATCACCCTCTTGTTCCTGTAAATCGAATATTTTCAATTTTAATTCGCCGGTTCAATGCCGCTCACATCAACGCTTAACGTTGCAAGAGGCATACCAATCTCTTCATTTTACGACTGCCCGGCCCTGTGTTCGCCGATGGACAATGAACTCAGGGACTTGCACTGCCGACCGCACTTTGATTTTCAGCTGGTGCTGCGGGGGACCGGAAATTATTGCCGGGGGGCGTCATTTGCCCCAAAAAAAAGTGCCTAAAGTGCCTAAAATTATGGCGTCGCTTGCACTCCGTCTTTTTTAACAAAAGTTGATGCTGCCCGTATTTGTCGCCAAAAATCGCAACCATAAATAAGAGCTTAGCGTGAGTTTCCAATTCCTTTAAAATCGATAGCATACATTAACTTTAGGCACTTTAGGGCACTTCGAACTTTAGGCACTTCTTTGTACTTTAGGCACTTTTCTTCGTGAGATTTAAAATCAACTCGACTTCGCCGATGGGAATTTTCAGCTGCCGGGATATCTGGCGGGCATCCTTGCCCGAGTCGGCCAGTTTCGTGACCTCGATCTTAAGTTGATCATCCGGCAGGCGGTCTTCACTGTTGCCCGGCTCCGCAGCGGCGGCCTCCCAGTCTGCGCCAGTAAAGTCAGCACCCGCTTGTCCGGCAGCCAGAAGCTGCAGCAGCCTGTCAAGATTGCGCCGTTCACTGGTGATAACCGTCAGGATATTGTCAAATGCCTGGTCGGTCTGCTGTTGAATGCTTTCTGATAGCAGCCGGGCATTGAAGTTGCGGCAATGTTCGCTTTCAGTGCTTTCGGCAGCCGGCCGCCTTCCTCGAATACGCGTTGCAATAATCAAAAATAAAATCAGCAGGCACAGCACGATCTGCAGGCCGTCAAGGGCCAGCTGCCAGTATGGCGGTATTTGAAAAATCATTTTCACTCCTGATTGCCGGATGGTGCGTGTATCAATGATGACGCAATCGTAAAAAGTTAATTTTGAGCGACATCAACCCTTTTCGGAGAAAGAGCCGTGAGGGGTTGAGCGTTAAAATCGCAAGCTGTCTGAGGAGCTTGCGACGAGTTCTTGCAATGAATTCTTGTCCGCCTTCCTAAGGCAGGTAAACCTCAGGCGGATAGCAAAACCCCGAAACGGCTCCCGAAAAGGCTTGCGGAGCGAAAAATTGGACTTTTTACGACTTCATCAGCGATCGATCAGTTTTTCCTTTATTAATTTTGCCCGCAGCCGCCGGATGGCCTGGGAATGGATTTGGGACACCCTTGATTCGGTAATATTGAGGACTTCACCGGCCTCTTTCATGGTGAGTTCTTCCAGGTAATACAATGAAATCACAAGCCGCTCTTTTTCCGGCAGCTTTTCAATGGCCCGGGCGACCGCCTGCTTGAGTTCTTTGAGCCGGGTCAAGGTCAGTGCGTCGTCATCATTGTTGACCAGATAGTTCAACAACTTTTCCTTCTCATCCCGGGAGGAATATCCCAACTCCTCGAAACTGATAAAGGAGATGCTGGAAAGCTGCTTTGTACGGTGGACCTGCTCAAGGTCCACCCCCAGCTCGGCGGCCACTTCTTCATCTTCGACCTGGCGGCCCAGTTTCTGCTCCAGTTTCAGGTAAGTGTTTTCCAGTTCCCTTATTTTGCGCCGATTCGACCGCGACAGAAAATCCCGTGAACGCAGTTCACTGAGAACCGCCCCCTTGATGCGAAAGGCCGCGTAAGTCATAAACTTATTGTCCCGCCTGGGATCATAGCGGTCGACCGCCTGGATCAAACCGATGACCCCCACGTTCATTAAGTCCTCGATATCCACGGTGGCCGGCAAATGAACCGCGATGCGCTGAACAATACGCTTGACGTGGGGAAGGTATTCGCTGATCAGCTCGTCGCGGTCGAATGCTTTGATTTTACCTGTTTTCCGGATCGTCCGTTCTGCCAGTGCCATAAATATCGGTCTCCCAGACCGTGAGGTCTCAGCTAAATCATGCAAAATTATTTTTTACCAGATGCTGCCAGAATAAATTGCTGCCGCCCTTGGGAAGGTTTTCCGGCGGCATCGCCCAGATCTTGCGGGCGATATCTTTAAAACATTTGCTTGCCTGGGCCTCAGGGTATAGCTGGCTGACGATTTTCTGGCTCTTCACGCCCCGGGTCACTCTGTCGTCATATAAGATGCAGCCCAGGTACTCGATGCTGATGTCCAGAAATTTATCGGTCACCAGGTGCAACTGCCGAAAGACCTCGCGCCCCTCATCGAGCCGGCTGGTCATGTTGACCAGCAGTTTGCATCCCTTCTCGGCGTATTTCAGTGACAACACCTTCATCAACGCATAGGCATCCGTAATCGAGGTGGGCTCCGGCGACACCACCACCACAATTTCCTGGGCAGTGGCGTTAAAATCCATCACATTGGAAGAAATCCCGGCCGCCGTGTCGATGAATAGAATATCCACCTCGTCTATCAAAAGGTCCAACTGCGTCAGCACTTGGATTTTCTGTTCCGTCGTCAACTGGGTCAGTTCCTGGATGCCCGAAGAAGCCGGCAGTATTTTCATGCCGCCGGGACCGGTCACCAGAATATCTTCAATTGACTTTTCACCCGCAATGACGTGGGAAAGATTGTGGCGCGGCGCCAGGCCTAGCAATACGTCAAGATTGCCCAAACCCATGTCAGCATCGAAGATCAGCACCTTCTGCCCCAGACGGGTAAAGGCATATCCCAGGTTGGCAACGATGCTGGTCTTGCCGACGCCGCCCTTACCGCTGGTGATGGCAATCACCCGGGCATTTGATTTGGGCGTTTTGCCGGGTCCTCCCTCGGCTTTGTGCCTTCGCTGCCCAAGCCTGCTGCTTAAATCGATCACCTTTGCAGAGGGTTTTTTTGAACTCATCCAGATCTTTCTCCTCGCCATCGATTTTTTTAATTGCAGTTGGTCATTTTCAGGGGTTCCCTCCGCTGGCCGGCACTGCTGGCCGGCCGGTCCGGATTGCAGCTCCTGCAGGGCAAGAAATGCCTGTCCCGGGCTTGCTGTGAATCCGCAAATTCAATCAGATTGCCCGGTTTGATTCTGCGGGCCCATTTGCAGCCGCTGAGATGAAAAACGTCTGAATTTCTGTTGGCCACGATCCGCTCAATCACCACCGCATCGTTTTTCAGGGGCGGCGCCACACCCATGGTTGAATCGTTGGTGCTGCCGGCAGCCAGGGGCTTATCGTCGTCTTCCCCCAGCAGCAGCTCCGCCATGACTTCCGGTATCCCACGTTTTAGATCGTCGGGCACCTGCCGGCCCTCGCTCAGGTAGGAAAGCGGCAGCCCGGTGTGAACCGCTGTGTTGACAATATTGCCGACGCTGCCGGTTTCATCCAGTTTGGTAAACAGCAGCCACTGGATGCCAAGCGGTTTGAACGCCCCGGTGATGGTCGGGATATCTTTTCTCCGGGTTCCGGCACCGATGACCAGATGGGTTTGCAGTTTCGGCAATTTTGCGAAACAGCGATTCAGCTGCAGGATGCGCTCGGAGTTACCGGGGCTGATTCCGGGGGTATCGATCAGGATAATGTCCCGGTCTTTTAATTTCTTAAGGGCCAGTTTCAATTCGGTTCGATTGATCGCGGTCTCCAGGGGAATGCCGATAATCCTGGCATAGGCGGACAGCTGTTCCAGCGCCGCAATCCCATAATTGTCCATGGTGATCAGTCCGACTGAACGATTTTCGCGGATGGCCTGGAGAGCCGCGAGCTTGGCGATGGTGGTGGTTTTGCCCACTCCGCAGGTGCCGATCAGCACATGAATACCGCCCATGACGTCACCGCTTCCAATGGAAGCAGTCGGCACGCCGATTTGCTCCAGTGCCCCAATCAAGGAAGCTTTCAGGTCACTGCCGGCCACAGCACCGGCTGCGCTTTGTGCCAGTTTAACCTCCTCGACCAGATCAGATGCAATGCGAGGCTCGATATCCTCGGCCAGCAACCGCTGATACAGTCCGGCAAATTTGCCGTTGTCGGCCGCGGCAGCAGCTTTTTTGGGCTTCCCCACCTGTCGGCGGGCAAGATGACGACGGGCGGCTTCCCGTACCGGCAAGTCTTTAAAGCTGCCGGGGGTGCGTGCGAGGATCTGCCCGCTCTTTGCATAACGCCCATAGCCGGCGGCGGCCGCTGGTACGGTTTTGCGGGCTGCCGTAAGCTGGGTGTCCACTGCCGCCGTGACCTCCACCCCGGCATATTTCAACGATCCAAAAAGTCCCCGTCCCTTGCGCAGACTGCGGGCGGATAAAATCACAGCGTCGGGCCCGAGCTGCTCCTTGACGAGGTGCAATGCGGCGGTCATGTTTTTGGCTTCAAAGCGTTTAATCTGCATTGGAAAGCTCCAGGGTTCCTAGGGATTGAATTTGGATATTGGCCAGTATTTCGTCATAGGAAAGCACGAAAACATTGGGCATAAAACGTTCGATCAACTTTTTGCAATAGGGCCGGATCTGGGCGGAGCACACGACCACCGGCTGATAATTGGAGGCGGCACTCACTTCCAGTTTATGGGCCAGGTTGTTGACAATCCTTTCGGCCACCTTCGGATCCAGTGCAAAATAGTTGCCGCGCTCCGTCTGCTGGACAGCCCCGGCAATCGCCGCTTCCACGCTTTGATCCAGGGTAATGACCGGTAAAATGCCATCGTGGTCCAGGTGCATGCGGGTAATCGTGCGTGCCAGGGCCTGCCGGACATGTTCGGTCAGCTGCTCGAGATCCTTGGTCACCGGGGCCCAGTCCGCCAGGGTTTCCAGGATGGCCAGCAGATCCCGGATGGGCACCTGTTCACGCAACAGGTTCTGCAATACCTTAACCACCCCGCCCAGGGACAGCAGGTTGGGAATCAGCTCTTCGACGACTTTAGGATGGGACTCTTTGAGGTTGTCGAGCAATTGCTGGACTTCCTGTCGGCCGAGAAATTCTGGACCGTAGCGTTTGACAATTTCCGACAGGTGGGTCGTCATGATCGTGGCCAGGTCCACCACCGTATACCCCTTGGCCAGGGCATTTTCTTTCTGGTTTTCCTTGATCCACAGCGCCGGCAGCCCATAGGTCGGTTCGGTGGTCTCGACACCGCTGATTTTTTCTTCGGCCGATCCCGGGTTCATCGCCAGGTAGTGGTTGGTCATCAACTCGCCCCTGGCAATTTCATTGCCCCGCAGCAAAATAGAATATTCGCCCGGCTTTAACTGCATGTTGTCCTGAATATGCACCGGCGGTACAATAAAGCCCATTTCGTTGGCCACCTGGTGCCGGATGGATCTGATGCGCTCAAGCAGCTGCCCGTCCTGTTCGGCGTCCACCAGCGGGATGAGGCCATAACCGACCTCAATGGCCAGGGTGTCCAGCGGCGGCAGTGAATCCAGGTGCTCAACGGGAACTATTTTTTCCTCCTCGAGTTGTTCTTCCTCCACTTTCAGTTGCTGCTGCCGGTTTGCCCGGTAAACCATCATCGCCAGGGAGCCGGCCAGAAGGGCCAGTGCCCAGAAGGGAAATGTCGGCAGTCCGGGAACCAGCCCGAATCCGAAAAGCACGGCAGCAGAAACTGCAATTGCCCGGGGATGAAATAATATCTGCGCGGTGATTTCTTCTCCCAGGTTGGCCTCGGCTCCCGCGCGGCTGACGATGATGCCGGCGGCCGTGGAAACGATCAAGGCCGGTATCTGGGTGACCAGTCCATCGCCGATGGTCAGCAGGGTGTAGTTTTCGGCCGCACTGGCAAAGCTCATCTTGTTTTGAAAAACGCCGATGGCCAGCCCGCCAATGATATTGGCCAGGGTGATAATGATGCCGGCAATGGCATCGCCGCGAACAAACTTGTTGGCACCATCCATGGCCCCGTAATATTCGGCTTCCCGCGCGATCTCTTCGCGCCGGGCCCGGGCCTCCTGTTCATTGATCAGTCCGGCGTTCAAATCGGCGTCGATGCTCATCTGTTTGCCCGGCATCGCATCCAGGGTGAAGCGGGCGGCCACCTCGGCAATGCGTCCGGCACCCTTGGTGATCACCATGAAATTGATGACCACCAGAATGATGAAAACAATGATGCCCACCAGGTAATTGCCGCCCACCACAAAGGCACCGAAAGATTTGATCACCTTGCCGGCGGCCATGATGCCCTCATTGCCATGGATCAGGATTATCCGGGTTGAGGCCACATTAAGTGAGAGCCGAAACAGGGTGGCCAGCAGCAATATGGATGGAAAAGCCGACAACTCCAGCGGCCTGACGGTGTACATGGCGGCCAGCAGGATGACGAGGGAAAAAGTAATATTGAAGGAAATCAGCAGATCCAGCAGGGTCGGCGGCAGGGGAATGACCATGAACGCCAGGATTGCCACAACCGCCCCGGCGATGGTAATATCACTGTTTTTCGTCAGCACCGGTATCTGTGCTGTAAATCTGGTTTGCTCTGCTACGGCCATATTCGTTTTACCTCAATTGAGTGAAACTCAATTGTTCTGTTGTCGGTTGTTTTTACTCCTCAAGCCATTTTATACATTCCCTTGAGGCGGTAGACGTAAGCCAGCACTTCGGCCACGGCCCGATACAATTCGGCCGGAATGTCATCGCCGATTTCAACCATTTTATACAGGGCCTGGGCCAGGGGTTTGTTTTCAAGCACGGGAATATCATGAGCGGCGGCGATCTCCCTGATCCGTTCGGCAACAAAACCGGCGCCTTTGGCCAGCACCCGGGGTGCGGCCATCTGCTCGGCGTCGAATTTGATGGCAATGGCCAACCGCGTCGGGTTGGTAATAACGACATCCGCCTCGGGAACGGCTTCCATCATGCGCCTGCGGGCCATCTCCAGTTGAATTCCGCGAATGCGGGCTTTGACTTTGGGATCGCCATAGGTCTGCTTGCGCTCATCTTCAACTTCCTGTTTGGTCATTTTCAGGTCCTGCTCATGCTGCCAGCGCTGGTATAGAAAATCCAGGGCGGCCAGGACAATCATCGCCAGGCAGACGAAAAAGCAAAGCTTCAAGGCCGCCTGGCCGATAAAGGTCAGGATCTGGCCGACCTCCATATGGATGAGAGACGGAAACTCGTTGAGATCTTTTTTGAGAACCAGGTAGGCAATGGCACCGATAAACATAATTTTTATGACGGACTTGATCAGCTCCACCAGGGATTTAACCGATACGAATCGCTTCATCCCTGAAACCGGGTTGATTCGCGAAAACCCCTGGGTCATGGTCTCCCCGTTAATTTGAAAGCCTATCTGACTGACGCTGGCAATAAAGCCGGCCAACAAAATCGGTATAAAAACCGGCAGCAGCAATGACAGCAGTTTTTTAAAAATAATCATCGAAAAAGTGCTGGCACCGCTGACGGTCGAAAAACGCAGCTGCCCCATATCCTGGTATATACCGTTGAAAAGCTGGAAAAAGCCGGTCAGCATCGAAGCACCGGCAAAATAAAAAACGCCCAGCATGACCACCAAAATGGCCGCTGAGGAAATCTCCTGGCTTTGAGCGACCTGGCCTTTTTTGCGGGCATCCTGGCGTTTTTTTGCAGTTGCCGGCTCTGTTTTTTCCTGTCCGCTGTTTTCAGCCATCATGCTCTCCGACTAGGACATTGCCTGCAGAATAAAAAAAATGTTTTCGCCCAACGCGCTGAATATTTTTTTCAAGAACAACGAGAAATACGGCAAACTCAACCCGAGAAACAACAGACCCACGGCAATTTTCAGCGGCATGGCGACGATAAACACATTCATCTGGGGCACCGTGCGGGCCACCAGCCCGAAAGCCACACTGGTAATCAGCAGCGCAGCGATCACCGGCGCCCCAACCTGGATCGCCACCGCGAACATGTCGCCGGCCAGATGGACCAGCCGCTGTACCAGCGAACCGGTCAGATGAACCCCCAGGGGCGGAATCAGACGATAACTTTCGGCCAGCGCCCGTATAAACCAGTGGTGGGCATTGAGGGCTAAAAAAATCAGCAGTGCCACCAGGTTGTTGTATTGCGCCAACAGTGGAATCTGCTCGCTGGCAGCCGGATCCATCACATTGGCAAGGGCCATGCCCATTTGATAGCCGGCCAGCTGTCCGGCCAGCTGGATGCCGGTAAATATCAGTTTTACCGAAAAGCCAATGGCAATCCCGAGCAAAATTTCACCCACCGCACCCAGGCCAAAGGTCAGCGCACTGGTCGGCACCGGCCCGGGCTCCAGTCCCAGGATCGGATACAACACCAGCGCAGTGGCAAAGGCCAGGGCCAGTTTAAAAAAGATCGGAATGCTTTTGCTGCCAAACACGGGAAGGGTCAGAAGAACTGATCCAACCCGCAGAAAAATCAAAAAAAACAGCTGCAGCTGTGGCAGGGCAATATTCAGTGACAGCATGATCGGCCTCGCGCAACCCCTCGCAGTTCTACTTCCGAAAAGGGTTGATGGCGCTCAAAATTGACTTTTTTCGATTGCTTCATTTTATGGATTCTTCCGAGATTGGCATGGACAGCCGGACGCCGTCCGAATTTCAGTGCACATAATGGATAATGTTCTCAAACAGGTTGCGGGTAAAAACGACCATGGTCTGCATCATCCAGGGAAAGAAAAAGATCAGTGCCACTGCCACCGCCAGCATTTTCGGGATAAACGTCATGGTCATTTCATTGATGGAGGTGGCGGCCTGAAAAATGCTGACCAGCAGCCCCACCGCCAGCCCGGCCAGCAGCATCGGGGCGGCCAGGGCGATGGCCGTCTTGATGGCCTCAAAAAAAAATCCGGTGATAAACTCAGGTGTCATCATATGAATCCTTTAACCAGAGACCCCACCAGCAGATACCAGCCGTCTGCCAGCACAAAGAGCATCAGTTTAAACGGCAGCGATACCATGATCGGCGGCAGCATCATCATGCCCATGGAAAGCAGGACACTGGCCACGACCATGTCGATAATTAAAAACGGCACGTACAGCAGCAAACCGATTTGAAAAGCGGTTTTTACCTCGCTGATGATAAAAGAGGGAATCAGTACGGTGGTGGAGATATCGGCCTTGTTTTCAGGCCGCTTGACTTTGGCAATATCCACAAACAGCGCCAGGTCCTTTTCCCGTGTCTGACGAAACATGAATTCCCGCAGCGGTTCGATCGCCTTTTCCAGCGCCTGCTGGTTGCTGAGCTTCTTATCCAGATATGGCTGCAGTGCATTGTTGTTGATTTTGTGCCACACCGGCGCCATGATGAAAAAAGTCAGAAACAGGGCCAGCCCGATCATCACCTGGTTGGGCGGCATCTGCATGGTTCCCAGAGCCCGGCGCAGCAGTGAAAGCACGATGACGATGCGGGTAAAGGATGTGACCATGATCAGAATGGCCGGTGCCAGGGACAACACCGTCATCAGCAGAAAAATCTGCAATACCACCGATGGGCCTGCAGACGGCTGACTTTGATCCAGGCCGATGGAAAAAAACGGCGTGGCGATGCCCGGTTGTTCCGCCCAGCCGGTGGCAGCCGCCAGCATCACCGCTGCGCCCGCCAGCACAGCCGGCATCATGCACCAGGTGCGCCTACACCGCCCGCCGTCCGCCTGCTTCCCCCGTCTGGCTGCGAATGCCAAGATGATTTGGGTTAAACGTGTCTTCACCAGATTCAACCTCGTTGCGTGCCTTCAGGTCTTTCGGCACACACGGGCCGGCCTATGGTTTTTTCGCCGGCTTGATTTTAGATGTCAGTCGCTGCAGGTGATCGGAAAATGAAGCCGGTGCAATGGTTTTCTCCCGTCGCAAGCCTTCAAGGGCGACGGGGTCCTCTATGGTTGTCAGCAGCGAAATGCGATCGTTGGAAATGCCCAGCACCATGACGCAGCCGGCGACTTCCACCAGGGCGATATTTTTTTTCACTCCGATATAGCGGTTGGCCAGGATCCGGATAACCTGCTGGTGGGAACCGGAAACATCGCGCTTGATAAACCGCCGGGCCACGTAGTAACAGACGAACAAACCGCCCAGGACGACGCCCAGGGCTGCCAGCATCTGCAATGAGGTTGACATCAGGCTCGCAGGTGCATTCATCGCAGCCTCTCTATGCGTTCCATGGGGCTGATGACTTCCGTCAGGCGAACGCCGTATTTTTCATTGACCACCACCACCTCGCCACGGGCGATGGGCTTCTGGTTCGCCAGGATCTCCAGGCTCTCACCGGCGATTTTTGTCAATTCGATCACCGATCCCTGTCCGAGTTTGAGCAGATCGTTGATCAGCATTTTCGTTCGACCCAACTCGACGGTAACTTCCAAAGGGATGTCCAGCACAAATTCCATGTTCATGGATTCATCGGAGCGCCCAGCAGAGGCTGCTTCCTCTGGACCCATGGATTCCGCGGCCGTCGGCCCGGCAGATGACTCCCCCCCCCCGGCGGCATCCGCATCAGGGGCCTGTTCAGCTTCCATGTTTTCTTCAGATATTGCCATAATTAATTTTCATCTCCCTTCTTATGAATCAGGGATGCGATTTCGACAGCACGATTACCCTTGATAATGCCTGGAAAACCGTAAAACTTCGGAATATGATCAATGCACAGGGTGACCAGGTCTTCAGGGCCGGTGTTGAGCTGCAGGACATCGTCAACCTTAAGATCAAGCAGATCGCGGATGCTTTTGATTGTGGTGCCCAGTTCCGCGATGACGGTTACCGGCGTGTCCTGCAACAGGTTCTGAAGTTGTTCCCCCCAGGTGTATTCCCGGTCCTTTTCACGCAAATACTTTGAAGACAGCCTGTCCTTAATGGGCTCGAGCAGCAGGTAGGGAATGCAAAGGTGGAGATTGCCTGAAAATTCTTCCGCCTTGATGCTGAAAATGATGACCACGATCATATCGGAGGGAGATGCCAGATGCACAAATTCCGGTTTGACTTCGGTTTTCTTAATTTTGATTTTTACCGGGTAGACAATGTTCCATGCCTGTTGCAGGCCATTGAGCATTTCGGCACCGAATTTTGCCATCATCCGCTGCTCAATGGGCGTAAACTCCCGCATCCTTTCGATGGGTTTTCCGTCTCCGCCGAACATGCAGTCAATCAGCGAATAAACCAGCCGGGGCTCTATCGCCATCATAGCGGTTCCAACAAGCGGCTCCATAGCAAAAAGGGTAAAACTGGTGGGGTTTGAAAATGCGTTGATGCAATCCTGGTATTTCACCATCTCGGTGGAGGCAAACTCAACTTCAATGGTTCGCTGCAGGGAAGAGGAGATCCAGCGTTCGGCCAGAGTCGCAAACTTATCATAGACTTCTTCCAGAGCATGGAATTGGTCCCTCATCATGATGTTCTGGGAAGTCAGATTGTAGGGCACAACTTCCGCTTCAGATTCAGTTTTCTGCTCAAGATCCACCTCGCCCTTGTCCATGGCCGACAATAGGGCATCGATTTCTTCTTGAGATAAAATCTGATCGGACATAACCGCGACCTTTATTGAACCACAAATTCTTTAAAAAAAACGTTGGTGACCTTTCCCATGATCAGAAAACTGTTGAGCTTTTCCATGATTTCGTCTCGCAAGGCGACCTTGCCTTCGGTGGTTCTGATATCGGCAAAACGCTTGGTGGGCAGAATCATCAAAATGCTGTCCCGGATCTGGGGCATGCGCTTTTCAAATTCTTTTTCCAGCTCCTTGGTGTCCAGCTCCAGATCCAGGGTTAACCGCAGATAGCGCGTGCCGTCCTTGTCGGCGAGATTGACGATGAAAGTTTCCAGGGAAACGATGGCCCCCAGTGGTTCGGCCTGGGCAGCCGGCTGCCCCGCCTGCTCGCTGTTTTGGGCCTTGATCTGAGTATCCAGTGCCGACATCTTGTTCCACATCATGAACAATCCGCCGCCCAGCCCCAGCATCAGTACCACCAGAACACCGATCAGTATGACAAGAATCTTATTTGACATGTTTTACCTCTCACCCTCGGTTGCCGGAACAAATTTAACCTGCAAGCCCTGGCCCTTGCTCACCGGTGAGCTGCCGATCGCTGCAGACCGCAAAAAAGCCTGTGCGCAGCCGCACAATCTCCGATCTTTATTTTCCCGGCATCAGGCTGCAGGCTTGCCGACCATTATGTTAGATAGCAAGTATTGTGCCACCGCAATGGTGAAGGCAGGGGTCAGTCAGCGAAGGGCTGGAAGGTCGGGCTTGTATTCAACCGCTGGAAATCATATCGAAAAACAGGTGGCAGACCTTCCTCCTGCAGCGATCGTTCGCTGCAGGAGGAAGCGTCGACAGACTTTTAGAAGATAGATCGGCGTCAATTTTGTTCGTCGGCAGTCAAGTCCTTGACGAAGGCGCCGGCGCAGCATTGCGGGGAAAAATGTATATTATGACAGCTGCCTGTTTTCCCGGCAGCGGCAGGCTTCAGGCGGACAGTCCGCCTGAAGCCTGCCGCCGGTCAGCCGTCATTAGCGCTTGAGGTTAATCAGCTCTGCCAGAATTTCATCACTGGTGGTAATCACCCGGGAATTGGCCTGAAAAGCCCGCTGGGTGGTGATCATTTTGACAAACTCCTGGGCCAGATCCACATTGGACATTTCGATGGCCTGGGCACTGATGCTTCCCAGACGTCCATTGCCAGCCACCCCGGGCATGGGTTGCCCGGACTTGGTGGATTCGGCATACAGGTTTTTGCCCTTCTTCTCCAACCCATAATAACTGGCGAAATCGGCCAGGCCGATTTGAAACACCGGCGTCAGCTGTCCGTTGGAGTATGCGGCGGTGACCACCCCGTCCTCATCCACGGAAATCCCCCGCAGCACGCCCGAGGCATAACCGTCCTGGTATTGAAACGTCGTGGTGGACGGCGAGGCGTACCCTGTCAAATCTCCGAGGCTGGTACCGCTGGCATCGTACAGGTCCCAGGTGATGGACAGCGGGCTGGCCGCCCCGTTGGTCAGGGTGAGGGCCAGGGTGGCGTCGGATGCCGGAGCGGTCAAATTGCCGGAACTGTCAAAAGTAACCGTTGCCGTGGCCCCTCCGTTGATGGTGACCGACCCGGTGGAAGACGGTATCGAAGGGGTCACCTGCCAGGTCTGGGAAGCGGACTGTTTGGTAAACGTCAGGGTCAGGGGGATGCTATTGCCCAGGGAATCATAAACCGTCTGGGAGGTCGAATAGGAATCTCCCGTGGCGGCTGAAGCATCCAGGTTGATATCAAAACTGAATTCGGTGGTGGCCGACGGCTCTGAAATCCTTTCACCGGGGATGCTGATGTCGGTCAGGTTGCCCAGGTTGCCGTTGGAGTCAATCTCGTATCCTTGAACGAGCAGTCCGTTGGGATTGACCAGATCGCCTTCATCATCCATGTGAAACTGACCGGCCCGGGTATAGTAGGAAGCCCCACTTGCATCGTTGACAATAAAAAAGCCCTTGCCATTGATCGCCAGGTCCGTGGCGCTGCCGGTGTTTTCCAGGGATCCCTGGTTCCACAGGGCACTGGTGCCCCAGAATTCAACCCCGCGGCCGATATCCGATCCCGACGAGCCTCCCAGAGACTGGCTCAGCACATTAGCAAAGGACGATCGGTTGGTTTTAAACGCGGTGGTATTCACGTTGGCAATGTTGTCGCCGATGACCGTCATGGCCGTGGCATTGGCATTGAGTCCGGAAATGCCGGCAAATAATGAACCTATCATTTTTAATACCCTCCATTGGTTATTGATATGCTGTTTAACAATGACTGCCGGGGTGTGCTGTTTTCGCTTGAATTCAAGGTCACCTCGACCACCTCACTCAGATCAACCTTCTGGGAATCGCAGACCAACATGGTCCTACCATTTTCAAAGGTCACCCCTGTGACGGTTCCACTGAAGAAAGTGGCGGTGCCAATGTCCCGTCCCTCGGCATCAGTGGCCAGAACCTCAAATGTATAATTGCCGTTGGGCACCGGGTTGCCGTTTTGATCCGTGCCATCCCACTCCAGGGTCTGGTTCCCCTTTGCCAGGTTCTCAGCTTCGATGGATTTCACAAATTCACCGGTGCTGTCGTAAATGGAGACCACGGCAACCGCCGCATCCTGGTCAAGGGAAAAATTGCAATCAACTGGTTGATCGTCAACTCGCTGCAATGAATTTCCGAACGCCCGAATTTGCTTGCCGATCAGAGAGACGGCCTGGGAATTATTTATGGACATCTGCACATACTGCAACTGTTTCAGGTTGGTGTTGACGTTGCCCAGCTGCTCCAGGGAACTGAACTGAGCCAGCTGGGCGGTAAATTCCACGCTGTCCGTAGGATTAAGCGGGTCCTGATTTTGCAGCTGGGCGATCAGAAGATTTAAAAACGCGTCTTTGTCCAGCGCATTCGGCTTTGCGCCCGCAATTTGCGCTGTGCTCTCGGTTACGGAATTCAAGGCGGCAATTGACATTTGATCTTCCTTTCACCTGGGTCAGGCAACAATCATCAGACAAAATAATCGATATTGACCGCCCTGCCGGCAACTCTCAGCACCTGGGCGGGGGCGGTTTTCAAGTGGGTTTCATTCATATCCGTATCGACAGCCGGCTGTTGATCGTCGCGCCGCCCGGAATTCATCCAGCCGGCGTTTTCCCGGGTTTGCTCCTGGCCGCGGGAATCATTGGAAACCGACACCTCCAGCCTGTCAGCGTTCAGACCCTGCTGCTGCAAGTCAACTTTGAGCTGATGCAAATTGTTTTCGATCATCTCTTTTACAAACTGCAGCTGGGCATGAATCCTGATGGTCACCTGCTGCTGCTCGGTGATCACCTGCATGCGGATGTGGCCGAGATATTCCGGTTTGAGATCAATTTTGGCCTCTGTCTGTCCGTTTTTCAGGAAAAACACGGCTTTTTTGACGATCTGCTCCATGGCGGAGCTTCGCAGGGAACTGCGTCCGGCCTCCGGCGATTCCTGGATTTTTGGTAATTCTGCTGATTTTTCAAGACCCTGGTGCGCAGGATTCTGGGTGCCGGTCGCTGCAGCGCTGCCGTCAGGTCCCGAAATTCTGCCTGCCGCCTGTTCAGCGGAAGGACTGCCGGCACTCGACTGGACATCATTGGCCGCAACCGTTGCGGTTGTCATCCTGCCTGCCGGCAACGCCGGTTTTGAGCCCGGGTTGTCACCGGCGGCCTCACCGTCTTTTCCTGCCATTGAATCGGTGACCGTAAAAACAGGCTTTGTCGATTCACCGCCGGGAGTTGAATTCACCGGCCGGATGCCGGCGTCCTTTTCAGGTGGCTGCGCAAGATTGGCTTTTTCGGATCCCGTGCGCAGTTCAACATCCTGGGAAAAAAGACTGCTCGAGCGCCCGCTGGTACTGGTCACCGTGCCGTTGCCGGAAGTCGTATCCCGGGCGGGTTTTGCAATAGACCTTTCAGCCTCGACATCGCCGCCGGTACGCGATGTGACGTCAGCGCGCTGGTTTTCAGCCTGTACGAGCATCTCCTTGATCAATGCCTGCAGCGCTGCCAGGGGCTTTGCCGTATCCGCACCCTTTCCCGGGGTCAAATTATCTCTGTCCGCCAGGGGCAGCTGGTCTGCCGACAACCCGCTGAAAAGCTGCTGGACTCGCTGCCAGGCGGCTTCAATCTCAGCGGAGGACATTAAGCCGGCTTTCTCCAAACCGGCAAGCAACCGGTTCAAAGCTTGCGGATCCAATGCCGGTTGCGGCTGCATGCCGGTGATGTTTGGCAGGTTGCCTTCCCCGGGCGGAAGCAGCCGACCATCCTCGGACACTGTGAATCCCAGCGCTGCCAGAATGTTCAACAGGACGTCAAACCCGGAAAAAGGATCAACCGCATCCGTTTTATTTTCCAATATTTCACCAGTGCCCCCTTTTCCTGCAGCCTCGGCATCCCGGACGTCGGTCCTGGAGACAGCCGCCTGTCCGCCTTTGCCCGCAGCTCCATCGACATCAGTGCTCCGTTGCGCTTTGTGAGGATTAACAGCGCTCGATTTTGGGGCATTGTCAGTGCGTTGAGTCTGGTGGCAGGTGCTGGTTTGCCCCTTGTTAACACCGCCCGCGCCATGGGATTTCGATTGGCGGTTTTGCAACCGTCCTTCTGGTTTGTTGGGCTGTTGCCGGCGTTGCCAGGCTTTTTTCAGGGTCGCTGAAAAATTATCGGAATCATCCGCAGCCGCACCAGCGGCGGTTTTGCTGGACGTCCCGGCTGACGCTGAAAATCCGGACCGTTCAGCCTTCAGCCCGGATGACGAGTTGGCGCCGGCGGTGGGCAGATTAAATAAACTGGTCAGCATGGGCAATTTCCTGCAATGGGTAACGGTGATTATCGACAGACATCTTCCAAACTGAACTGTCCTATTAGCATGGACCGTGCCAAAACCGTGGTCATTGAAACCAAAACCGCCGGTGAAGCCAGCGGTTTTGGTAACTATCTTAATTTTATAGTGTATTTTATCATTTTG
>CAZGNV010000046.1:0-39304 GCA_964527835.1 uncultured Desulfosarcinaceae bacterium
TCGTTGTTCATAGGTTGCCGCTAGCGGCCTAAACAAGCTTTTTACGGGACCGTCACAAATTAATCGGTTCATCCGGTTTGCCTGCCTGTCTACAAAATGGGTTGGGACCATATAGCAGGATATGGTGGATCATTCAAGTACGATGAATTCGCAAAAGTGCATTTTTACCAACTTGATAATTATGAATCAGACAAAGGCAACGGCGGTTTTAACAGCCCCGTGTTGTTCTTTATCCAGGTTCACCGAGATCATCTGCTCAAATTGATCCAGTGAAAAAGTGTGGGTGACCATGCCGTCCAGCTTGACTTTGCCTTCGGCCACCATGTCCAGGGCGATGTCAAACATGTGCATGAGCCGTCCTTTGTACGTGCTGTACCTGCAGCCGTAAACGCCCTTGATTGTCTGCTGCTTGAGCCACAGGGGGGTCAGATCCAGTTTGACATCATGCCAGATACCCACCTGGCTCAGGGTTCCGCCGGCGGCCAGGCAACGCAGGGCCGTGTTCAATGTTTTGGGGCTGCCCACGGTGTCATAGATCCGCGCAAAGCCACCCATGAGAATGTCCGGGCCCATCATGGGTTTGTAGGGCGAGGCACCGGTGAGCCCCACGGCGGCTTCGAGTACCCTGCCGTCGCTGACGACGTGGTCGGCGCCGTTTTTTTCGGCCTGCCGGGCGGCAAACTCGGATGGGTCGGCCACGGCGACCGTGCAGTCGATCTCAAGGGCCCGGATGGCTTTGAGCACCATGGTGCCGATGACCCCGCCGCCGATGATCAGCACGGTTTCTCCGCCTTGAGGGCGGTTGCTGTAGACAGCCTGAAGGCCCACGGTCAGCGGTTCGATCAGCATCCCGGCTTCCGGCGGGCAGCCCGGCGGCATTTTGAACACCTGGCTTTGATGGGCGACGAATCGGGGGGCAAAACCGCCGCCGGTGTCGGCGCACAGGCCGGTAATCATGCCCGGGGCCAGGTTGCCCCGGGCGTAATTTTCACAACTGGCGATCATACCCTGCCGGCATGCCGGGCAGGGGGGGATGATCTGCCGGGCCGCGCAGTTGAGCGCCGGCGCAATGGTGACCACCTCCCCCGGCTGAATATGCGTTACCTGGGATCCCACGGCGGCAATCCGGCCGCAGATCTCATGTCCGATCACACAGGGAAAGGAAGTAAAGGGGCTGGCCGTAGGAGATTCCTTTAGAAAAATCAGGTTCATGTCGCTGGCGCACAGGCCGCACATCAGCGTTTCCACCGTCACCCATTGTTCAGTCGGCAACGGCGGGATGGGGATATCCAGCAATTTGACGGTGGCCAGCGGCCCTCTGAAAAAAGGCTTGCGGCTTGCAGCACCCAGGGCCTTGAGGGCCGCCCACTGGGGGATCGAGACGGAAAATTGCAAAGCTTGCATGGCGTCACTCCATTTTAAAGCCTTCCACAAACTGCAAGGTCGCCGGGCTGACCACGCACGGATCGGTCATCACATTGATACAGGCCGGTTTGCCGGATTGTACGGCACGCTTGACGGCCGGTATTAAATCCTCGTCTTTTTCGACCAGTTCCCCGTATCCACCCAGGGCTTCAGCCAGTTTTTCGTAGTGCACGGCGCCCAGCTCGGATCCGCACACCCGTTCGTTGCCGTAGCAGATTTCCTGGCCGTGCTTGATCATGCCCCAGGCGCAGTCATTGTTGATAATGCAGACAACGGGCAGATCATGCCGCAGGGCGGTGTCGAGCTCCATGGCGTTCAGCCCGAAGGAGCCGTCGCCGTTGATCACCACCACGGTTTTTTCCGGGCGGGCGGCTTTGGCGGCCAGGGCAAAGGGCAGGCCGGTGCCGAGGCAGCCGAACTGACCGCTGGCGGCTCCCAGAACCGAAGCCTTTTCAGTTGCACGCAGGGTTGTGAGCCCGAAATAGGAGGTGTCGCCGCCGTCGATAATGTACAGAGCGTCATCGCCCAAGGCTTCCCTGACCCGGGCCACCATTCTGGCGGGATGGATGGGGGCCGAAGGTTTGTTCCGAGCGTCGAGTTCCTCCTGAATCAGGGGCATATAGGCCTGCTTGAGCGCCTCGCGCCAGGGCGTGTGATCTTTTTTAGCCACGGCCTTGGCCAGCTGGGCCAGTGTCAGGCCGAGATCGCCCACGATTCCGATGTCGGCGCGCCGGTTGCGGTCGATTTCGGCGGGATCGATGTCCACGCGCACCATTTTGGCCTGGGGACAGACTTCCCCGAACATCAACAACCAGTTGAAGCGTATTCCCAGAGCGATCACCAGATCGGCCTGGCTCAAGGCGGTCAGGATCCCCATCAGGCCCCCATCCCAGATGGAAAGGGGGTGCTCGTCGGGCAAAGTCCCCCGGCCGGTGCTGATCAGCGCAAATGGTATGTCGGCAGCCTCGATGAATTTTTTGAATTCATCGGCGCACCCGGAAAGCGCCATACCGTTGCCGGCGATGATAAACGGCTTTTCGGCCCGGTTGATCAGGTCGGCGGCTGGCGGAATCAGTTCCGGGTCGGGACCGGGTTTTGGGGCCACGCTGCCTTTCGAAGGCCAGATGAGCTGGTCTTCAGCAACGGTGACGTTGAGGATGTCCGGCGGCAGTTCCAGGTACACCGGTCCGGAACGGCCGGAAACCGCCTGGCGAAAGGCGGCAAAAAGATATTGCGGAATGCGCTTGACGTCCAGGCAGATGTCGCTGGATTTTACCGTGGATTTGATCATGTCAATCTGGTTGATTTCCTGCAGTGCACCCCGGCCGCGGTCTTTCAGCGGCGAGGTGCCGGACAGGACAACAACAGGCGCGTTTTCCTGGCAGGCGTTGACCACTCCCGTCAAGGTGTTGGTAAAGCCGGGACCGGCGGTCACCAGGCACACTCCGGGGCTGCCGGTGTAGATCGACCAGGCGTGGGCCATCATGGCCGCAGCCTGCTCGTGTCTGACGTCGATGAGCCGCATCCCGTACTCGTGAAAGCCGTCATAAATGCGGTCGATGTGGCCACCGGCAAGCGAAAAGACCGTCCCCACATTCTCGATTTCCTTGAGATATTTTGCCACCACATGCCCTCCGTACAGTTCGGCCATCTCACCCTCCTTTTTTTGTGGTTGAAAACAGTTCGTTTCGCCGTTATGCTTCGAATTATTAACAATTGTTATGAAAGCACCATAACTTCAGCTCGTCAAAAGGTCAATGATGCAGGAAAAAATCATTCAAAGCACCTGCGGCATGTGTTTTGCCGGTTGCGGCGTGCAGGTGCATGTCAAAGACGGCAAAGTCGTCGCTGTCAAAGGAGATCCCCGCAGCCCTGTCAATCACGGGGTGTTATGCCCCAAGGGCCGGGCCGCCCCGCAGCTGCTTTATCATCCGGATCGGCTGCGGCGTCCGCTCCAGCGCACGGGGCCCAGAGGCAGCGGCCGGTGGCGCCGAATTTCATGGAACCGGGCTTTGGACACCATTGCCGGCGATTTTATCAAAACCCGGAATCAGGACGGTCCCGAGCAGGTGGCCTTTATCCAAGGTTCCGCCAAGGGCTTGATCGACAATTACAACGAGCGGCTGGCCAACGCCTTTGGGACTCCCAATTTTTCCACCACCGGCCACATCTGCTTTCTGCCGCGGCTGTTTGCCTCCCGCATAACCTGTGGCTCATACACGGTAGCCGACTATGAGCACCCTCCCGCATGCATCGTGGTCTGGGGGGCCAACCTGGCCGAAACCCGCATCGGCGAGCATCACCGGGCCACCCGACAGCTTGGCAGGGGAGCGCAGTTGGTCGTGGTCGATCCGCTGCCGTCGGTCATGGCCCGCAAAAGCCGGATCTGGCTGCGCCTGCGGCCGGGAACGGATCTGGCCCTGGCCCTCGGGCTGATCCATGTGATCATAAATGAAAATCTGTACGACCGAAGCTTCGTGCAGCAATACACCGTTGGCTTCCGGCGGCTCAAAGAACATGTGCAAAAGTACAGCCCGCGAGAGATGTCTGAAATCACATGGATTTCTGCCGCCGTGATTGAAAAGGCCGCCCGGTTTTATGCCGCCGCCGCCCCGGCCTGCATCCAGTGGGGCAATGCGGTGGATCATGGAGTGAACAGCTTCCAGACGGCCCGGGCGCTGTCGATTCTCAAGGCGCTGACCGGCAACCTCGATGTTCCCGGCGGGGATGTGCTGCCGTCTTATCCGCTGGCCGGAGCCGGGGCGGTGGAGGTTTCCATGCGCAACCGGCTGTCTGCCCAAGCATGGGAAAAGCGGGCCGGAGCCGGGCACAAACGGCTGCCTCCTTACCAGCGGGTGCCACCGACGGACCTGGTCAATGCCATGCTAGCGGAAGGTGCCGGCCGGATCAAAAGTGTGTATGTGCATGCTTCAAATCCCCTGCTAACTTACACCAATGCCAGCCGAACCTATCAGGCTTTCAAGCAGTTGAATTTTTTGGCGGTGGCGGATTTTTTCATGACCCCCACTGCCGCCCTGGCGGACATCGTTCTTCCGGCCGCCACTTTTCTTGAATACGACAGTGTTGTCGCCCCGCCCTATTACCCCTACGCCCAGATCCAGCAGCAGGCGGTGGTGCCGGTCGGTGAATGCCGATCGGACCTGGACATAACCCGCGAGCTGGCCGGGCGCCTGGGCCTGGGGGAGCTGTTCTGGGATGACAGTCAGTCCCTGCTCGATGCGGTGTTAAAACCGGCCGGCCTGACGTTTGAACAGTTCCGGGAAAAAGGGGTGCTGGCCGGGACTGTTGAATACCGCAAACATGAAAAAAAAGGCTTTGCGACCCCTTCCGGGAAAGTGGAGCTGTATTCGCAGCAGCTGGAATTGTGGGGATTCGATCCGCTGCCCGTCTACCGGGAGCCGCCGGGAACCCCGGCCGGTGATCCGCAGCTGGCCGAAGCATATCCGCTCGTATTGACGACCCGCAAATCCGTTTATTACCTTCACTCCTGCGGGCGGCAGATTGACTCCCTGCGCCGGGGCCATCCGCAGCCCCGGGTTTTCCTCCACCCCGAAACCGCCGCCCGCCTGGGCATTGAAGCGGGCCGGTGGGTTTACGTTGAAACCGAGCGGGGTCGGATCAAACAAAAAGCGGTGTTTTCCAACCGGCTGGACCCGCGGGTGGTGTGCGCGGATTTCGGCTGGTGGTTTCCCGAGAAAAAAACAGATCCTTTGTCCGGCTGGGCGCAGTCCAACCTCAATGTACTCACCGACGATCAGCTCCCCCTGAGCCCCGAGACCGGGTCGGATAGCCTGCGGGGGCTGGGCTGCCGGGTGTATCCGGTTTAAAGCATTAACCTCGATGGTCCCGTAAAAAGTCGTTTTCGAGCGCCATCAACCTTTGAGGTCTATTTTGTCTACGCTCAATTGGGTTGTAACCTTTTCATGCAAAGGACGTTAAATCACCAGGGTGAAAAAGTTCCGCGCATTTTATAACAAGCACAAGGATGGATTTTTTGCATACCTTATGCGCTGTACGGCAGATTATTACCTTGCTAGCGACATTATGCAGGAAAGCTTTACCCGTTATCTGGAACGCTATGGCCAGGGCGCGGACAATGCCGCGCTGCTTTACACCATCGGACGCCATTTGATCTATGACAATGCACGCCGCCAAGGCCGCAATGCTCAATTGCAGCCGGAGCGCTCTCCTGTGGTTGAAGACCAGGAGCGCCATTTGATGGTGCGCGACCAGTATCGCCGCGTGCTTGCAGCGATGTCAAAACTCAACGACGATGAGCGCGATGTTCTGGCCCTGGCGGTCAGCAGCGGCCTTTCCTATCGCGAGATTGCATCGGTGACCGGCTTCAGTGAGGCCAACGTGAAAGTGAAAGTGCACCGGGCAAGGGTAAAACTGAGAAAAGTCATCCAGGCAGGTGAAGAATGAAAGATTATTTGATCAGCATGTTCATTGACGATGAGCTGGACCTGGACAACAAAATCGAATTTGTCGAAACCGTCCATGACAGCCGGCCGTTTAAAGACGAAACCGTGGCTTTGCTGCGACAGGAAAAAAACCTTCGGATGCCGGTGGTGGACCAGGTCCCGGTGGTCACGGTTGCACCCCGGGAAAGAAAATGGCGTTTTTCGTGGCGTCCGGCCGGAGTTTTTGCTGCCGGACTTGCCACTGCTGTATTGATCATATTGTTGTTGCTACCAACAAAACAAAGATTGTCTGCTGCCCACAGATTTGTTATTTATCAGCCGGGGGTCAAGCAGGTCGCAATCACCGGCACTTTTACCGATTGGAAGGCAGTGCCCATGAAAAAGGCCGGCCGCAGCGGTTACTGGGAAATCACCCTTGATCTGCCGGCCGGCGAATATCGGTACAGCTATATCCTCGAAGGTAAGCGCCAGTTGGCCGATCCGACCGTTTTGACCCGTGAAAAAGATGATTTTGGCGGAGAAAATTCGGTGCTCGAGGTGACCCGGCAGACGTGAAACAAATCATGGGGTTTATCATCGGCGGTTGGCTGTTGCTGGCGACCGGCTGTATGAAGCATTATTACCGGCTCAATTCCGATGGGGTTGCACTGTACCTGCGGGCGCCCGGCGCCCGGGTTGTCAGCCTGGCAACTTCGGTGGATGAATTTGCACTTCATCGGGCCAAAAAGACAAATGCTGACACCTGGAAGGCCACGGTACCTTCCGGCCGGGAGTTCAGCTATTTTTACATGGTGGATGGCAAGATTTACCTGCCGGATTGCAAGCTGAAGGAAGCCGATGATTTTGGAACTGAAAACTGTATTTTCGTTCCCCAACTGTAACTTTTATGCGGGTTGGCCGTTTAATGAACAGACTCCCGCCATGCAACTGAATATGAAAAAAAAACTAATCATATTTTTTTTGCTCCTGCTTTACGCTCCCGTTGTGTTTGCCGATGCGGTGGATGACGGTCTGCCGCCGGCCACTGCGGCGCAGTTAAAAGCGGGCACCCGGCAGATGATTCATCTCGGGATGAAAACCAGTGACGCCATTCGATTCACCCGCGCCATGGTGCAACATCACTTCAGCGTTGAACAGGCCTTAAAAGCCCAGCAGATCGTGATGAAAGCCCAGCACCAGGCATTGCCCGTCGACCCGATTGCCGGCAAGGCGTTTGAAGGCATGGCCAAAAATGTCAAGGCCGACAGGATCGTGCAGGCCATGAACAAAGTCCAGGCACGATTCGCCTACGCTTATTCCCGGGCAGCGCTGCTGGCGAATCAAAAAGCGAAGGCCAACCGATTGGGCAACATGCTGGCCGCGGCCCTGGCCGCAGGGCTCAACCAGCAGGATGCGGAAAAAATATGCCTTTCGATTCATCAGCAAACCGAGAACATGAGCCGGGCGCAGAAAAACAACCTGGCCCTGGAGGCGCTTAAAGCGACCCGGGAAATGGCACGCCTGGGCGTGACTTCCAAGGCTGTCACCGGCGTTGTCACTCAGGCCCTGCAGCGGGGTTACAGCGTCAGTGAATTGAAGAGTATGCGGCAGTCTTTCGTGTCGCGTTCCCGCAGCACATCCCCCCAGGATCTTGCCAGAAGCTATTCGGAGGCCCTCGGTCGGGGGAAAAGTATTCACGGTCCCGGCGGCTCCGGTGATATGGGCGGCGGCTCCGGTGATATGGGCGGCAGCTCCGGTGATATGGGCGGCGGCTCCGGTGATATGGGCGGCAGCTCCGGCGATATGGGCGGCGGTTCCGGTGACATGGGTGGCGGCTCCGGGAGCGGGGGTGGCGGTCCAGGAGGGGGCGGCCCCGGGGCAAGCCATTAAGCCGCATACACCAAGCTTCCGTTTTTTGGCTGCCATGCAGAGGCAGTGTCCCCCCCCGTGTTGACTTGTCTGCTTTTGTGCAGATCCCCCCTTTTTGTGATTTGTCTGCGTTTATGGGGTCCTCCCCTTTTTTCCACGATTCATCGGCGTTCAATAAAATCTTTTGTAACCTTTTCTCCCCGTAAGCGTTTAGCTTTCAAATACCAGCGAAAGGGGGGAGGAAAAAGCATTTGAACTTGGATTTCAACAAGAAATGGAAAAAATATAGACAGCCAACATCATTACAAAAGCCTTAATTTTGAAACTTCAGAATGGAAAGGAAGAGATCATGTTGAAAAAAATGCTTTTGATTGTTATCGGGATAGCAGCCTTGGGATTGATCAGCAATGTCGGCTGGAGTATGACCGCCGGTCATCATGAAACCGGCAGCCGACATACTGTAGTGACAGGTGACACCGGGGATACAGGGTTGCTGCTTCTTGCCCGTGGCGGCGGTGCCGGCGGTGGCGCAGGCATGGGCGCAGGCATGGGCGCAGGCCCGGGAGCAGGCATGGGCGCAGGTCCGGGGGCGAGCATGGGACCGGGACAGGGCGATGGTACCTGTGACGGCTCGGGCGACGGTTCAGGTCACGGACACGGTTCAGGATACGGACCCGGCGACGGCACCGGCAACGACGGCCAGGGACCGCAAGACGGCACCGGGTACGGGGCGACTGCCCAGCATTAACCTCAGCGTTGCACAAACAACATGGCAGGCACTGTATAATGGTCCGATATTATAACATAAATTATACTAAAAGCCTCATTTTGAGGATATCCCACAGGATGAATTCAAAGGATGGGATCTTTTTATGCCATGTTGTTTACCCTTCAGGAAAGCCGGAGGACTTCAGATCCTGCGTTGTCAAGGGCTCGAAGTATGCTTATACGTCTTCACCCTTGACGCCTGGGCTCTGAAGCCCTCTGACTTTTGCAACATTAAGGTGTTAAGTCGCCAGATCATAACTAAGAAGAAAGGGGCCACAAGGCCCCTTTCTTTATGCTTGATGCGCCCGACGTTACTGGAGTTTGCCAGCTTCCGGCGTAATGATAACGTCGATGCGCCGGTTCATGGCCCGGCCGCTCTGGGTGGCGTTGGAGGCAATCGGCCGCATGGAACCATAGCCGACAGCAATGATTTTTTCATAGGGCAGGGTGCCGTTGGCCACGAAGTACTGCCGCACGGCATCGGCGCGCTTTTGCGACAGGTGCTCGTTTAACTCCTCCGAGCCGGTACTGTCCGTGTGGCCGCCGATGATGACTTCCGGCTCGCCAAAGGTGCGGATGGCATGCTGGACCTTGCTGAGCAGAGCGTAATTTTGCGGCAGGATAACGCTCTGACCCACGGGAAACTGCATGGCCTTCAAGCGGATGATGACCTGATTCTGCTTTTTGTAGACTTCAGCTTCCTGGGGCTTGAAAAAATGCTGGATGCTGCTCAGTTTTTCGTTGAACCGCTTGGCGGCCAGCAGGCGCTCCTTTTCTTGGCGGACTTTCAGGCTCTGTCCTTCGAGGCTGGCGATTTGCCCCTGCAGCTTCTGGATTTCCGCCTGCTGACTCTTTGTTTTCTGCACCATGAAGTCATGGTCGGCACGCTGGGCGGCAATGGTGGCCAGAATGTTTTCTTCCTGCCGTGCAAAGGGCTGGTCGCGCATGTCCGGCGCACCGAGTTTCTGGGAGGTTCGATACAGGTTTTTTTCAACCCACAAAGTGATTTGTTCGGGGACCATGGCCTCGAATTTTTTGCTTTGGGCCGCCACAACGTGCAGTCGCCGGGCGAAGAAAAGCGCTTCATCGGCCAGTTGGCGCATTTTTTCCTTCTGGTAAGGATTGCGGGTGATGAAGGCATCGACCTCGGCCAGTTTTTTCTTGGCGGTGCCATAGGCGCGCGGGGCAACCTCCTGCAGGTCTTTTGCTTCAGCCTCTTTGATCAGCCGTCGTACTTCACCGATGGTGCGCTCCTTGATGGCCCGCAGCTCCAGGGCGCGAAAACGCTCCGCCACCCGCGACTGGCTGCGCCGGGCGTAGCTCAAATTGTTGCTCTCGATGGCCCGGGTCAAATCGAGAAAAGATTTTTCAGCATCCTTGTATTGCTTGCCCAGGTTGGCGGCCCCAGCGTCCTTGGCCAGTTGGCGCGCCTTGATGGCCTCGGGCAGGGTGGTTTTCGATATGCGGGCAATTTCTGCGGCCCGATCCAGCTGGGCCCTGCCGGTGGCGATGTTCTCCAGGATTGCAGACAGCTGGCCACCCTCCTCAAGGCCTTTTTTGGCCGCCTTGAAAGAGGATTCGGCTTTTTCAAACCAGGTCGGCGAAAGCACATTGATCTGGTTTTTACGCGCCAGGGCGATGTCGTTGTCAAGCTGGTTGATGAGCTGCTGGGGGTTTTCTGATTTGGGGATCGGCTTGACCTCCAGCTGGCTGCCCGCACAGGCCGTCAGCATCCAGACGATGGCAACCAGGGCGATCAAACCCAATTTTTTTGCATTTGCCGAAGCATTCATTTTTTTATCCTCCTGGAATTGCGATAAATTCATTATATCATATTCGCTATTTTTATGTTTGGCAAGCCCCATGAGGGCAAAAAAAGCAAGGGAGGCACAGCATGGCCCGGCAAGGGTTTTGACCTGCCAATGGCACCTGTGATAAAATAAAACTTTCAAATTTTTTTCGGCTATGATCAATGGTCGAGGTCTGAGGTCCGCCCCAACCTCGCCGTTTGCGGATTGCAGGTGCCCATGGCCCCCGGTGCTATGCCAGAACAGGTTGCGACTTCACGCGGTGCGAATAAAAACCGCTGTTTATCCTGCGGGACGAGCGAAAATATGCGTCGTCGCCGTTACTGCTCCCTCGAGTGCCGGCAGCGGTTGCGCTACAGCATGAACATTCGAACCGGCCTGCTCAGGGCGCTCAATACCCGCTATGCCACCTTTTATTTTACCGAAACCCTGATTATTCTCGATGTGCTGCCCTACGGTTCCGGGGAGCTGTTCAGCTACATTTTTCCGCGCACGCCGGACCGCAAGCCGGTCGAGGATTTTTGCACCCTGTTCAATATCCTGGGAAACCAGTGGTGGGAGGAGAAAAACCGTACCAACAAGCGCTATCTGGCCTCCCGGCTGGTGCTTGAAAAAGCGGAAACCAAAAAGGCCGATGCCGCTCCCATCCGGCCGCTGGATGTCAAGAGGCCGGCGGTGCTGGCAAAACACTTGAGCTTTCTAAAACTTCAAAAAAAAGACCTGGACTCCCCTGAACTGCATCAAAAAATAAAATCCGCCTACCGCAAACAGGCCATGCGCTATCACCCCGACCGGGGGGGCGATGCCGCCGGTTTCAGAAATCTGCATGCCGCCTACCAGCAGCTGCTCGGATGGCTGGAAAATCCGGTTTTCGTCCGGCGCCGCGGTTTTCCGGACCGCTGGTTTTACGACGGGGCCACCAACCGCTGGGTGCAGCCGGCACCCCGGTGGGTGAAGTTTTAACAAGGGGTGTTTTATCGGTTCATCGCGGCAGCGACCATGGCCTGCACATTTTCCAGTTTGGCATTGGTGGGAATATCGCAGCCCGACTGCAGGATGAACCCCGCCGGGCCCAGCTCCCGGATCAGGCGGGCGCAGTAGTCGTAAACCTTGTCCGGGGTTTCCAGAAAAAGCATGGCCGCCGGCACATCCCCCATGATGCACATGTGGCCGTCCAGAACGCTGCGGGCCCTGAAGATGTCCGTTTCTCCGTCCAGGGCCATGATGCACCTGCCCCGGGGCAACTCGCGAAAGCGCTCCAGCTCCCGCGTCCAGTCCGAATCCAGATGCAGCAGGGCAATCAGACCGGCATCCACCACCTCGCCGACAATCCGCTTGAAATAGGGCCAGACAAAGCGCTGCCACATCTCCGGGGAAAGCATGAACGGGGCCGTGCGCCACCCGCCGACCCAGACCAGGGGGTAGCCGCGCCTTTTTGCCCGCCGCAGACCGTCGCCGGCGAGGTGGGCCACCATGGCATCCATGGCGGCAATGACCCTGTCCGGGATTTCGATCAGATCGATGGCAAATTCGGCTAGCGAGCGTGAGCCGCACAGCAGCTCAAAGGGGGTGGTGACATCGCCGCCGCTTAACACCGGCACGCCCTCCCGGCGCCAGGCAGCCTGAACATCCGGGGATTTTCTGCGGGGCGGCAGGTAGTCCGCAGGCACGTCGTTTAAAATTTTTTGCGCCATGAATTCCTTAAAAAAAGCCGGCCAGCCCAGGTCCACGATGCGTTCGTAGTCATTGCGGTTCAACAGCTGGGTTTCGACCACCTGCCACATTTCATTTTCCGGCAGGTCCACCCCCGGCACGCTGACTCTGGCCATGAAGTCGTAGCACAGGCCGTAGGGCCAGAAAGAGCCGTAGTTGACGGCGTCGCCGTCGCCGACCAGGCGATAGGCCTCGATCATGGCCTGCACATTTTTTTGGGGGTCAGCGAGAAATTGTGCCATGGGGGTGCCGGTCACATGGGCGGCAAACCCGGCATATTCGAGCACCACCGGCGTGCGGTCAGGCTTTTCAAGGGCTGCGGCCTGCAGGATGCGGGTTAGACGGTTTTGGTACACTTGCTCTTTTTGCATGCCAGGCATAGCTTTTTAATGGCTCCGGTTATTGATTATAGTTTTTTTTTGCGCTAACCTCATGAAATGCACAACATTGTCGAGCGTAAAATTATGTGGGGCGATCTGGATGCCCTGGGGATCGTTTTTTATCCGCGCTACTACGAATGGATCGATGCCAGCGGGCATCTTTTTTTTGAAGCTGTCAATTTGAACCTGGAAAAACTCTGGCAGCAGCGCGGGATCCTGTTCGGCCTGGTGGAAACCGGATGCCGCTATCGCCAGCCGGGCCGTTACCATCAGCGAGTTCAAATTATCACCGCGATCGATGATCTGACCCGCCGGACCGTCACCTTAACGCATCGCATACTCACCGCTGACGGCCGGGATCTTCTGGTGGAAGGCATGGAGAAGCGGATCTGCCTGGATGTTTCCGACCGCCAAAATTACAGGGCCTGCGAAATTCCCGCCGACGTGTTCGACCTGCTGCAGCGTGCTTACAGCGATCATCCACTGTAAAGTATGTCGCGGCCCGCTATCCAGCCGCCGGGCTATCTGGCAAATACCGCGCCCTTGTCCGCACTCGACACCAGCCGGGCATAGCGGGCCAGGTAGCCGCTTTTGATTTTGGGCTCGAAGGGCGGCAGGCTGTCCAGTCTTTTTTGCAGCGCCTCGTCGCCCAGGCGCACATTCAAAGCTTTGGCCGGGATGTCGATTTCGATGATGTCGCCTTGCTGCAGGGCGGCCAGGGTGCCGCCGGCCGCCGCCTCGGGCGATACGTGCCCGATGGCCGACCCCCGGGTGGCGCCGGAAAAGCGGCCATCGGTGATCAGGGCCACCTCCTTGTCCCGGCCCATGCCGGCCAGGGCCGACGTGGGCGAGAGCATCTCGCGCATACCCGGTCCCCCCCGGGGACCCTCGTAGCGGATGACAATTACATCGCCTTTTTGAATGCTGTTTTCCATGATTGCCCGGTAGGCGTCTTCTTCGGATTCGAAAATGCGCGCCGGGCCGGAATGCTGCAGCATTTCAGGGGCCACGGCGGCCTGCTTGACAATAGCGCCGTCCGGCGCCAGGTTGCCGGTCAAAATGGCCAGCCCGCCGGTGGCGTGCACCGGCCGGTCCAGCGGGCGGATCACCGCGGGGTCCCTGATGCCGGCGTCAATTGCGGCCAGCATTTCGCCCAGCGGTTTGCCGTAGACCGTTGCGCAGCGGGAATCGATCAGTTTGTTTTTTTGCAGTTCGGCCAGAATGGCCGGAATGCCGCCGGCATAATACAGGTCCTGTACGTGGTGCGGCCCGGCCGGGGCGATGGAGGTCAGGTGCGGCACTTTTTCCGTCAGGGCGCCGAAGTCCTTCAGGGTGATGTCGATGCCGGCGTAATAGGCAATGGCCGGAATGTGCAGCGCCGTGTTGGTGGACCCCCCCAGGGCCATGTCCACGGCGATGGTGTTGTCAAAGGCGGGGCGGGTCATGATGTCCAGCGGCTTGAGGTCGTTTTTGACCAACTCCACGGCCTTGATGCCGGTCTGCTTGGCCAGCCAGGTTCTTTCGGCGAACACGGCCGGCACGCTGCCGTTGAACGGCAGGGACATCCCCAGGGCCTCGGACAGGTTGTTCATGGTGTTGGCGGTAAACATGCCCGCACACGAGCCCGCCCCGGGACAGGCGGAACATTCGTAGGCCTTGAGCTGGGCGGCGTTGATTTTTCCGCTTTGAAACTGCCCCACGGCCTCGAACACCTTGTCCAGACCGGTATCCTTGCCTTGCATTTTGCCGGCCAACATGGGGCCGCCGGACAGAAAAATGGACGGAATGTTGAGCCGCGCGGCGGCAATCAGCATCCCCGGGATGATCTTGTCACAGGAGGCCATCAAGACCAGCCCGTCGAAGGGATGGGCCATGGCCATGATTTCTAGCGAGTCGGCAATCAGCTCCCGGCTGGGCAGCGAGTATTTCATGCCCTCGTGGTTCATGGCGATTCCGTCGCACACGCCGATGGTGTTGAACACCACCGGCGTGCCGCCGGCGGCATAGATGCCGGCTTTGACGGCATCCACCAGCCGGTCCAGGTGCATGTGCCCGGGGATGATTTCGTTGAAGGAGTTGGCGATGCCGATGATGGGCCGTTCCATTTCCCAGTCCGTGAAACCGTCGGCGCGCAGCAGCGAGCGGTGGGGGGCACGTCCCGGGCCTTGGGTCATTAAGTCACTGCGTTTGCTCATTTTTTTATCCTTCGGTGGTGACACCCCGAAAAGGGTTGATGTCGCTCAAAATTGACTTTTTACGATTGCATCAGTGTTTCATTTAAACGGATCTGCCGGCGTCAAATCCCTGGTGCACGGCATCGAAGGCCAGGCCCACCTGGCGGGCGTCACCGACGGTCTTAAAGGAGATTTGCATTTCCTCCAGGGTCTGCTGCAGCGGGTTGTAAGATACCGCCCCGGCGGCCAGCACCACCGTGTCGGCGGGAATTTGTTCCAGCTTGCCGTCGGTTTCGACCCTGACCGCATCGGGGGTAATCTCCACGGCTTTGGTGGAGGTCCTGGTGCGCACCCCGTGGCGGCGCACATCCTGGAAGATTCCCCAGCGGGTGGTTTTGCCGATGTCACGGCCCATTTTGTCGATCATTTCGATGACCACGATCTGCTTGGTGCCCTTGATGGCCATCTCGTAAATGTCATTGGGGTCCTCGGCGCGGTTGACCAGCAAAAACTTGACCGCCTCGGCCGAGAGAGTGCCTTTTTCACCCAGAAACAGGGCGGTTTCAACCCCCACCGCCCCGCCCCCGATGATCACCACCCGCCGGCCGGTGAACACTTTGTTCTGCAGCACATCCCAGGCCTGCACCACATGGGGCAGGTCGCTGCCGGCAATGGGCGGGGTGGCCGGCAGCGCCCCGGTGGCCAGAATGACGACATCCGGCTTTTCGGCTTTGATCAGGGCCTCGTCGACTGCCTGGCGCAGGACCACCCGGATCGAGCTCAAGGCCACCTGGCGCTGCAGATCCCTGGCCAGCTCCTTGAATTCGGCGCGTCCCGGCGGGGCGCCCGCCAGGTACAGCTGGCCTCCCAGTCCGTCGCTTTGTTCGTAAAGGCTGACCGTGTGCCCTTTCTCGGCGGCCGCCAGCGCGGCGCTCATGCCGGCCGCCCCGCCGCCGACCACCAGCACCTTTTTCGGGGCGCCGGTTTTTTCAATGACCGCCTCTTTTTCATGACCAGCCTTCGGGTTGCAGAGGCATTCGACGGCCTTTAGCTGGAAGAGGTGGTCGAAACAGCCCTGGGCGCAGGCGATGCAGTGCAGGATTTCATTGTCGCGCCCACGGCGGGCTTTTTCCGGCAGCAGGGGATCGGCGATCAGCGGGCGGCCCATGGCCACCATGTCGCACAGCCCGTCGCCGATCAACTCCCGGGCGGTGTGCGGGTCGTTGATGCGGTGCCCGGAGATCACCGGGACATTAACCTGTTCCTTGATGCCCCGGGCCAGGTAGCCGAAAACCCCCCGGGGCACCGCGGTGACGATCTGGGGCACCCGGGCCTCGTGCCAGCCCACGTTGATGTTCAGCGCGTCCACCCCGGACTGGACCAACTGCCGGGCGTATTCGCGCAGTTCTTCGCGCCCGTTGCCGCCGGGCATAAAATCGTTGCCGTTCATGCGCACGATCAGCGCATAATCATCGCCGACTTCGCTGCGGATGGCCTGCATGACTTCCAGGCCGAAGCGCATGCGGTTTTCAAAGGATCCGCCGTAGTCATCCGTGCGCTGGTTGGTCAGCGGAGAGAGAAACTCGCTGATCAGATATCCCGTGCCGCTGAGCACCTCCACGGCATCATAGCCGGCCTGCTTGACCCGACGGGCGGCAGCGGCAAAATTGGCAATGACCTCCGCGATTTCATCGCTGGTCAGCTCGTGGGGGGTTTCGCGGGTCATCCGCGAGGCGACCGCCGACGGGGCCACGGGTTGCTTGCCGTCCAGGAAAAAGGAGTGCGCGTAACGGCCGGCGTGGTTGATCTGTACGGCCGCCTTGGCCCCGTTTTGCTGGATGGCCTCGGCCAGCCGCCTGAGTCCCGGGATGAATTCATCCTTGTGAGCGCCGATGTTGGTGCTCATGCCGGAAACTTCATCCACGGTGGCATAGCCCACCGCAATCAGGCCCACGCCGCCCCGGGCGCGCTCGGCATAAAAGTCGATCAGCGGATCGGTGACTTCGAAATTTACGGCCATGTTCATGTGCATGGCCGGCATGTAGATTCTGTTTTTCAGTTCCAGCCGGTTGATTTTGATGGGATCAAACAAGGGATCGTTCACGGTGCCTCCTTAGCGTAAAATATAATTGTGGATAGCCGGTTTTATGTCCCCAATCGGCTACTCTTCCACAATTTTGGGTATAATTCAACCGCTTTTGATCCTGGCGCTGATGGCCTGAAGGTGCTGTTCAGCCTCCTAGGCTGCTAATAAATGTGGCAAGGTATCGGCAATGTAAGGCTTTAACAGGGTCAAGGTTCCGTCAAAGGCTTCAATGGCCGAATCAACTTCATCCTCAGTCATGGGGGTGGACAGCACAAACATTCCCCGTGGTGCCGCGAACACGCCGCGATTGAGCAATTCGAGATGGAACAATTCTATCAGGTTGCGGGCCGCAAACAGCGCCGCAAAGACGTCCCGTGCGGTTTTCGGCTGCTCTTCGCGCCAATGGACCATTAACAAGGACCCCATGCCGGTGACCCGGCCCTTGATCCCTGAGCGCCGCAACGCTTTTTTAAACCCCTCGCGCAGGCGATCTCCAAGCGTGTTAAGCCTCTCAACGGCTTGCTCATTATACAGCTCTAGTGCGGCCAGCCCGGCGGCCAGGGTAATGTTGTTGCCGTTGAAGGTGCCGGAATGAAAAATCGGGTGGGGATGAGCCGGACTGAACAGCTCCATGATATCTTTTCGGCCGCCAACAGCGCCCACCGGAAAACCGCCGCCGATAATTTTGCCCAGCGCGACGATATCAGGTCGGATTCCGTAATGGGTATGCAGTCCGCCGTACTGCAGGCGAAACATCATGACCTCGTCAAGGATCAGCAAAACCCCGTAGCGGTCAGTCAGCTGCCGCATCCCCTGCAGATAATCCGGTTCCGGTAGAAAAAGTCCGCCGGCGCTGAACATCGGTTCAACGATTACCGCCGCGATTTGATCTTTGTGCTTTTTGAGAATGTCTTCAACGGTTTGCAAGTCGTTATAAGGGGCCACATGCATGTCTTTCAGGAGATTGCGCGGTATCCAGGGCTCCGCCCAAGGCTCCGGCAGGCCTACTGTTTTGGGTTCAGGAAAGATATTTACCTGGGCATAGTCGTGCATGCCGTGATAGCCGCCATCCATCTTCAAGATGCCTTCCTTTCCGGTATACGCCCGGGCAACCCGCATGGCAAACAGGGTGGCCTCGGTGCCCGAATTGCCGTAGCGCACCGTTTCGACGCACTCAATCCGGTGGCAGAGGTGCTCGGCGTGCCGGTACTGGATCTCTGCGGCCGATCCCAGCACAACCCCTTTTTCTATCTGGGATCTGGCGGCTTCATTAACGCGCGGGGGGCAATGACCGTGAATCAGCGACGTGTAGTTGTTTTGCATATCGAGGTACTTGTTGCCGTCACAGTCATACAGGTAGCACTCTTGGCCTTTTTCCATGAATGTTGGATAGGGCGGAAAATAAGATGCTCTGCGTGTTTCACCACCGGGAAGCCAGCTTTGAGCGGCCTCAAAGTGCCGGGCGGATTGACTGGTTTTCTCACGATACCTCTTTAGAATGCCGCGACCGATTTCGTGGGACTCGTATGCATTCATTTTATTTCTCCTTAAGGAGTGAATTTTTTATATTGTGGGAAATATTGACTGTTTTGGACCCTAGAGTCCTACGAGGGCCTTTTCGATGTCCTGAATATAATTTTTCATATCCCTAAGGTGAAAAATATGTCAAGCGGTATTGCCATTGCGCTATCAGCGTGGCATAGTAGCTGCGCGCTAAAGCATTAAGAAAAGGAGGCACAGGAGCATGGAACTGAAGCTGTCGGTTGAACAGGCAAAGCAGCGCGCCGTGGAGCTCATGTACCGGGGCTATCACTGAGGGCCCTCCATCCTGCAAGTTATGTGGGAGGCCTATGGACTGGACAATGAGGATTTTCTATGGACCGGGATTCCTTTTTTAGCGGGGATCGGCGGTTATCAGAACGCTCCTTGCGGGGTGGTGTCGTCAGCGGCCATCTGCCTGGGACTGCGGCACCGCTGCCCGCTGAGCGATAAAGAGCAGGCCAAGCAGGCCCGGCATGCCATCCGCGCCTTTGCAGCCAGGATCGTGACCGAATTCAATCAGAAATTCGGCGATATCACCTGCCAGGGGCTCATCGGCATGGATTTTTCCAAGCCCGGGGTGTACCAGCAGTTTCTCGAATCGGGCGTCTGGAAGGACAAATGCGAAAAATACGTCGAATTCATGATTGAAAAGCTTTACGAACTTGAAGCGGACCGGGGACTGTTCGTGCAGGCACCATGAAGTTGGTTTGCCAGTGATTTTCAACCCATAAATATGGTGATTGACACAATCCGTATTAAGTAGTATATTGGTAGTATGAAGGTCAAGACATCCATCACACTATCTGCCGAGGTACTGAAGGCAATTGATCTGTACATGGGTCAGTACAAAAGTCGATCCGGGTTTTTGGAAACCGCAGCGCGCCAATTCATTGCCCAATTGAAACGCAAAGAAGCTGAGCGGCGCGATTTGGAAATTATCAATCGCCATGCAGATTCACTCAATGCTGAGGCAGAGGACGTGCTTACTTATCAGGTTGAGCTGTGAGACGCGGCGAATTGTATCGAGTCCGGCGCCCTTCATCGCGTGATCCGAAAAAGTTCCGGGTGTTCGTCGTTGTCAGCCGTCAGGTGCTGATTGATTCCCGATTTTCGACCGTCATCTGTGCTCCCGTTTACACGCGCTATGATGGCCTTTCAACCCAGGTTCCCGTCGGCATTGAAGAGGGGCTGAAGCATGATAGCTGCATTCACTGTGACGAGCTGATCAGTCTGCCCAAGTCAATGCTGACGGACTATATCGGCAAACTTTCTTCCGAAAAACTCCTTCTTCTTGACAAAGCTTTAAAAATAGCTTTGCAATTGCACGCAGAATAGTAATATTAGGGCCGCCCAAAAAATTATAAGATTTTAGAATAGAAAAGCACTAGGGGCGGAAGCGGGCCCATGGCCTAGCTGTTTATTCGTCGCGGGGCCACGGCACCCCTTCGCGTTGCTCGCTGAAATAGCAGAACCGGTCCCATTCGAACTCCCGTGCAGACACCGGACAGCGCAGTTTGACCTTGCGCTCGCTGACGCCGATAACTTCCCAGTCGCCCTTGCGCGGCCCCCCGTCGATGTGAATTTTTTCGCCGACCGTGAAAGGGTATGGCTTGAAAATAACCACCTTGTGAGCTGGCATGGTGTTGCTCCTGATCTGGTATTATACTTATTCTTATGGGAATAAATCCGGAAGGCATAAAAAAGTCAACTCTTAAATTGCCCATGGATTCGGATTGATGAGATTTTCAAACTAAATATTGAATCAGCCCGGCAGGATTTCTGCTTCTATGAAAAATCCATAGTATACCCTACCGCTGATGACAGGATGATTTACTTATTGACTTTTGAGGCAGGACTGGATATATTACCGATCGGTATTATATGGATGGATTTAGCTGATTCGGGTATAAATTATCCCGATCGGTATTAATACATGTAAATCACCAGGCCAGCCAACAATAATCCCGATAGGGAATAAAGTAATTTTGATGGTCCCGAAAAGGCTTGCTTAAGCGAGAAAATTCGACTTTTTACGACTCAATCAATTTTGGTTTCCAGTCATCTTTTTTCGTTAAGATCAGAAATAAAATGCATCAGACAAATCGCGACAACAGACATGTGTGGATGGAGGTTGCCGATCTAAAGGCTATTGGAGCCAGGCTTCGGATGAAACGCAAGGCAATGAAGTTGACGCAAAGCGATGCCGCTGGACTATGCAATGTCGGAATGCGATTTATTTCCGAGCTTGAAAACGGAAAGCCAACCATGCATTTTGATAAAGTTCTCAAAGTTCTAAAGCACTTCGGCTTTTCTTTCGGCATCCGAGAAAGGTGATGATGCGATCTCAAAGATTGAGTGTCTATCTGCACAATGTTCTTGCAGGATATTTGTGGCTTGATGACACCAACCGATTTTCCTTCCAATATGAAGCAGGTTATCTGGAAAGTCCAGACGCAATTCCCCTGTCATTGTTACTGCCAATGAGCGACAAACCTTATTTGAACGACAAGGCCAGGCCTTTTTTCAGCAATCTTTTGCCGGAAGGTGAGATTCGATCACTGATTGCCAAAATAAAACAAATTTCCGAGAACAATGATTATAAATTGCTTGAAGCCATCGGCGGGGAATGTGCGGGGGCCGTCTCCATTGTTCCGGAGGACACACCCCCCGAGACAGCCGGTGATTACATTCCTTTATCACAGCCGGAATTAGAGGAGATCCTCGATGAGAATGCAACCCGACCGGTGCTGATTATAAAAGATGAACTCCGGCTTTCGCTGGCGGGCGCGCAGAATAAAATTCCGGTGTATATTGATAACGACGAATTTTACCTGACTTACGGGATTGCCCCAAGTTCCCATATCTTGAAACCGCAATCTCCATATTTTGATCATGTGGTTCAAAATGAGCATTTTTGTATGCGGCTTGCAGAAGGTGTTCAATTGACAGTGCCCAAATCTTGGATATGGAAGGGCAAGCAACATATCGCTTACCTCATTGAGCGCTATGACAGAATACGAACGACAAGCGGAATAATTAAACGGGTCCATCAAGAAGACCTATGCCAGGTGTTGGGGTGCATGCCGGACCAAAAATATGAAAACGAAGGTGGCCCGGGCCTGGCACAGTGCTGCCGGATCCTCGAAAAGTACAGCTCACAGCCAATTGTGGACAAGCTGGCGCTGGTTAAATGGGTCATTTTTAATTATTTCATCGGCAATGCTGATGCCCATGGCAAAAATCTGTCTTTAATTCGAAAAACAGATGGAAACATTCGTCTGGCGCCTTTTTACGACCTGATTTCAACAGGCGTGTACCCGGAAATTTCGCAAAAAATGGCGATGAAAATTGGTACTGAAACTCGCTTTGATTGGATTATGCAACGTCACTGGCGGCAGATGGCAGATCAGCTCGATTTAAAATTTTCATATTTGGAAAAACTATTAAAGCAGCTGGCCGAAACACTTGAAACAGTTATGGAGGCAGTGGCAAACGCGGTCATATTAGAATACAATGCAGAAAAGACAGTTCAGAAAATTTGCAAAATCATTAACTCCCGCATCGCGCATGTAAGAACTTATTGGTAGGCTGGCTTGTATTTTGCTCAAGCATTTTCCGGGCAACAGGGCAGTATTTCCCCCTTTGATAGAATCAGCGTCCGGTTCAGTGCGATACTTCACGCAAGATTTCCTCAACAATGGACAGGCACACGTCGATTTCCTCGGCCGTAACGGTCAGTGCCGGACAAAAGCGCACGCTGTTTTCGCCGCAGCCCAGCAGGAGCAATCCCTTTTGAAAGGCTTTTTGAATGACCGCGCTACGCCAGTCGGCAGCCGGCTCCTTGGTTTCACGGTCCTTGACCAGTTCGATGGCCACCATCAGACCCTTGCCGCGCACATCGCCAATGCATTCGATGGATTTTTGCAACTTGCGCAGCCCGGACAGCAAATATTCCCCCTGGATGGCGGCATTTTCCATCAGCTGCTCTTCGAGCAGCTTGATGGTGGCCATCGCAGCACTGCAGGATACCGGGTTGCCACCGAAAGTGGAGGCATGGGAGCCGGCTTCCCAGACCATGATATCCGATCGGGCCACCATGGCGCCCAGGGGCATGCCTGAGGCGATGCCCTTGGCAAGGGCCATGATATCGGGTTCGACCTTGAAATGCTCCATGGCAAACATCTTGCCGGTGCGGCCCATTCCGGTTTGGACTTCATCGGCCACATAGAGAATGCCGTATTTGACGGCCAGTTTCTTTAATTCAACATGGAATTCAGCCGGCGGGACGATATAGCCGCCTTCGCCCTGGATGGGTTCCACGAAAATCGCCGCGACTTCTTCCGGCGGCAGGGTGCTGCGAAAAAGGGTGTCTTCCACCCAGCGTACACATTCAATGCCGCATTCAGGATAGCAACGATTGAACGGGCAGCGGTAGCAATAGGCATAGGGGATGTGGGTGATGCCTGGAATCAGCGGATTGTAGTGTTTTTTCTGGATCACCTTGCTGGCGGTCAGCGATAAAGCGCCCATGGTTCGTCCGTGGAAGGCGCCCAGAAAGGCAATGTTCAGCTCGCGCTTGGTATACCAGCGCGCCAGCTTGAAGGCGGCTTCCACGGCTTCTGCACCGGAGTTGCCGAAATAAACTTTGTGGGCGCCATCGCCGGATGCAAGTTGCGCAAGCTTTTGAGCCAGGAGAATCTGGGGCGAATAGAAAAAATCGGTGCCGGACATGTGCAGCAGTTGATCAGCCTGTTTTTTAATCGCCGCAACGACTTTGGGATGGCAATGCCCGGTGGCGCAGACGGCAATCCCGGAGGTGAAGTCCAGAAACCGGTTGCCGTCCGGATCGTTGATCCACAGCCCCTTGGCCTTTGCGGCCACCAGCGGGTAGGGTCGGGTATAGGAAGGGGAGACATGTTCCCGATCCATTGCAATCAATGCCGCCGCCTTTGCGCCGGGCAAGGGGGTTTTGATGTCCGGACTTTTCATTTTGCCTCTCCTCTTTTTTTGTGATTACCAGAAACGGTGCAAAACGGCTAATGTCGCAGGCAGTTTCCTTCTCTGGGGAAAAATTGCCATATAGGCCCCTGTTTTTAGTGGCAGATACAATTATGATCAGCGCCCCGCCAGATATTTTTCCAGCCGCTGCATGCCGGTCTTGATGTTTTCCAGGGAATTGGCATAGGAAAATCGCAGGTAGCCTTCGCCGTTTTGGCCGAAATCGATTCCGGGGGCCACGCCCACATGGGCGTTTTCAAGGATGTCAAAGGCCAGCTTGTATGAATCTGCGGAAAGATGCCTCGCATTGGCAAAGACGTAAAACGCCCCGGTGGGCTCCACGGTGATGCCGAAGCCAAGCGCTTTGAGCCGGCTGATCATGAAGCGCCGGCGCTGGTTGTAGATTTTTTTCATGCGGGTCACATCGTCAGCGGCGCTTTTTAACGCCGCGATGCCGGCATGCTGCACCATGGCATTGGCGGAGATGAAAAAGTTCTGCTGCAGTTTCTGCATGGGGCGGACAAACGCCTTGGGGGCGATGACATATCCCAGCCGCAGGCCGGTCATGGCAAAAAGCTTGGAAAACCCGTTGAGCACAAAGGCATGGTCGGTAAATTCCAGAATCGAATGCTCTCGGCCTTCATAGACCAGCCCGTGGTAGATTTCATCGGAGACGATATGCGGGCAGCGTTCGCATTTTGTCAGCTCCGCGATCTGCTGCATGCGATCGGCGGACAGCAGGTTGCCCGTCGGGTTGGAGGGGGAGTTGATGAAAATGGCCCGGGTCCGGGCGGTCAGTTGTTTTCGGATGGATTCCGGCCGGTACTGAAAAGCGTCTTCTTCGTACACCGGGATGGTGATCGGCCGGCCGCCGACAAACTGGATAAAGTTGGGATAGCAGGCATAGTGCGGATCGGAGATGATCACCTGGTCGCCTTCTTCCAGCAGGACGGAAAACACCAGGAAAATGGCCGGCGAAGAGCCGGAGGTGACGATCACCTGGTCCGGTTCGACGGATACGCCATAGGTCGCGCGGTAATAGTCGCAGACGGCACAGCGCAGTTCGAACAGGCCCAGGCTGTGGGTGTAGTGGGTATGGCCGTCTTCCAGCGCCCGGCAGGCGGCTTCCTTTACGCAGGCCGGGGTGTCAAAATCCGGCTCGCCCACTTCCAGGTGGATGATGTCCACCCCGGCGCGCTCCATTTCATTGGCCCGCTCCAGCACGTCCATGACGATAAACGAGGTCATCTCTGCGGTGCGGCGGCTGATCCGGTTGATTATTTCCATAGCGGACATTTCCTGTTTCCCACTTCCGCATTCCGACTTTTCATTTCTTTAAACCACCTTGTTGAGGGGATACTCGATGATCCCTTCCGCGCCGTTTTCCAGCAGGGTCGGGATCAGGTCCCGCACAACACCCGCATCGACCACGATTTCCACCGAAAACCACTTGGACTGGTACAGGGGGGCCACGGTGGGGGCGTTTAAGCTCGGCAGCAGGCCGATAATTTTTTCCATGTGCGTATCGGGGACGTTCATTTTCAGCCCCACCAGCTTTTCTCCCTGCAGGGCGCCATGGAGCAGCAGGGCGATCTGTTCGATTTTTTTGCGTTTTGCAGACACCTTCCAGGCCCCGTGGTTGGCGATCAACTGCGTGTTGGTCTGCATCAGTTCGTGAATGATGCGCAGGCCGTGGGCCTTGATGGTGCTTTCGGTTTCGGTGACCTCCACGATGGCGTCGGCCAGTCCGGAGACCACCTTGGCTTCGGTGGCCCCCCAGGAAAATTCGACCTTGACGGCGATCTTGCGTTCGGCAAAATAGCGCCGGGTAAATTCGGTCAGCTCGGTGGAGATTTTTTTGCCCTGCAGGTCTTCCAGCTTCCGGATCCCGGAATCATAGGGGACTGCCACGACCCAGCGGGCCGGCCGGGAACTGACCTTGGAGTATACCAGGTCGGTGACCACGTGCACATCGGAGCTGTTTTCCGCGATCCAGTCCTTGCCGGTCAGGCCGGCATCCAGGGTGCCGTTTTCCACGTAGCGTGACATTTCCTGGGCCCGGCAGATGGCGCACTCGATGGACGCATCGTCGATTTCCGGAAAATAGCTTCTTCCATTGACGTTTATATTCCATCCCGAGCGCTTGAACAACGCAATCGTGGCGTTTTGCAGACTGCCTTTGGGTATTCCAAGCTTCAAGCGAGCACTCACTTTTTATATACCTCCTTGGGATTAAAGACGGGCTTGCCGATGATCCGCACCGACCCGTTTTGCACCTTTTTGTGAAAGCAGCTGCGCTGCCCGGTGTGGCAGGCCGCGCCGCCGACCTGTTTGACCTTTAACAGGATGGTGTCATCATCGCAGTCAATGCGAATCTCTTCGACCAGCTGCAGGTTGCCGGACGTTTCTCCCTTGACCCACAAGCTGTTCCGGCTGCGGCTGTAATAGGTCGCCCGGCCGGTGGCAAGCGTCGTTTCCCAGGCTTGCCGGTTCATGTAAGCCAGCATCAAGACCTCGCCGCTGTCGGCGTCCTGGGTGATCACCGGGATCAGCCCGCCCATTTTTTTAAAATCAAGTTTAATCATTGCCGCTTAAATATGATGTTGAATTTGGGGATGAAAGGCGTTATTATAATAATTTTGAGAACGCCTTCGTGCTTCTGCTATAAAAAGCCAACAAACGACCAGCGATTTAAACCCTCTTGACTAACCATTGTGTGAAATAATGTCAAATTGTTTTTTTGGCCGCTGTGACCAGGGCGGGTTGACAAACCGGTATGCCAGACAAAAAAAGTCCCTCAGATATTCGTAAAAAACGTGCCCGGCGGGCAAAACGCAGCCTCGGCAGAACCCTTGTTTTGTGGTTTATGCTGCTGATCGTATTTCTGGCGATAGGCGGCGCGGCAGCCGGTGTGGTGATCTATTACCGGATCAGCAAAGATCTGCCGCAGATAACTTCGCTGTCGGATTATCACCCGCCGGTGATTACCACCGTTTATGCCGATGACAACCGCGTGATTGCCGAATTTTTCAAGCAGCGGCGCATCGTCCTGCCGCTGTCGGAAATTCCCCAGATGCTGATTGACGCCTTTGTGTCCGCCGAGGACGCAAGGTTTTACAAACACAAGGGCATTGATTTTGTCAGTATCATGCGGGCTTTTATTAAAAACCTGGAAGCCGGAGCCATTGTGCAGGGCGGCAGCACCATCACCCAGCAGGTCACCAAATCGTTTCTGCTGACGCCGGAGCGCAGTTATACGCGCAAATTAAAAGAGGCCATTCTGGCCTACCGCATCGACAGGGCTTTTTCCAAGAAAGACATCCTGTATCTGTACCTGAACCAGATTTATCTGGGCCATGGTGCTTACGGGGTCCAGGCAGCCTCCGAGAACTATTTCGGCAAACCGGTCAAGGAGTTGAACCTGGCCGAATGCGCCATGCTGGCCGGATTGCCCCAGGCTCCCAGCAAGTACTCGCCCTTCCGCCACCCCGACCGGGCCAAACAGCGCCAGATTTACGTGTTAAACCGCATGGTGGATGAAGGCTATATCAGCAACATCCAGGCCACCGAAGCCATCAACACTCCGCTGGACATCAAGGCCCGGCGCAACCTGTACATTGAAAAAGTTCCTTTTTATACCGAGCACGTGCGGCGTTATCTTGAAAAAAAATACGGCACCGACATGCTCTACACCCAGGGGTTGCAGGTTTATACGGCGGTCAACATCGACATGCAGAAAGCCGCCCGGGAGGAGATCGCAAAAGGCCTGTTTGCACTGGACAAGCGCGAGGGGTTTCGCGGGCCGCTGGAGCACATCGCCGTCGAGCAGATCGAATCGTTTTGCCAGGAGCTGCAAGCGGAGCTGGAAAAAAATCCCCTGCAAAAAGACTCCCTGGTCAAGGCGGTGGTGATTGCCGTCAGCGACGCCAAAAAGACGGTCACGGTGCGCATGGGCAAAGCCCGGGGGTTTATCGTTCTTGAGGATATGCAATGGGCCCGCAAACCCGATCCGGAGGTCGCCTACTACGAAGCCAAAATCAAACGCCCCTCCCAGGCGCTTGCCGTGGGCGATGTCATCTGGGTGCGGGTCAAAGATGATAATCCAGGCAACGGCCCATGGGCGGTTGCCCTGGAGCAGCTCCCCCTGGTCCAGGCGGCCCTGATGTGCATCGAGGCCCAAAGCGGAATGGTCAAGGCCATGGTGGGGGGGCGTGATTTCCGGCAGACCCAGTTCAACCGGGCGATCCAATCCCGCCGTCAGCCGGGCTCGGCCTTCAAGCCGATCATTTATGCCGCTGCCCTGGACAAGCGTTTTGACGATCCGGAAAAAAAATACACTCCGGCCACCGTCATCCTTGATTCGGCCATTGTTTTTACAGACGAGGAGCGTGATTTCACCTGGAAGCCCAGAAATTACAAGGAAACGTTTTACGGGCCGACCCTTTTTCGCACGGCTCTGGCCAAGTCGCGCAACCTGGTGACCATCAAGATTTTGCAGGATATCGGCATTGACTACGCCATTGAATACGCCTCCCGGCTGGGCATCACCTCCCCGCTGAGCCGGGATTTGTCCATTGCCCTGGGCTCTTCCGGAGTGTCGCTGCTCGAACTTTTGCGGGCCTATTCCGTGTTTGCCAACAACGGCTACCTGGTGGAGCCCGTGTTTGTGCTCAAAGTGGTGGACCGCTTCGGCAATGTGCTTGAAGAAATCGCGCCTGAACGAAAAAAGGTGATCGAGGAAAGCACGGCCTACATCATGACCAGCCTGCTGGAAGGGGTGGTTCAGCATGGAACCGGCTGGCGGGCCAAAGCCTTGAAACGACCGGTGGCCGGCAAGACCGGCACCACCAACAATTTGTTTGACGCCTGGTTCGTGGGCTACACGCCGCAATACATCACGGGGGTGTGGGTCGGCTATGACGAAGAAGCGCCCATGGGCAAAGGCGAGACCGGTTCCCGGGCGGCCAGCCCCATCTGGCTGGGATTCATGCAACAGGTGCTCAAGGACAAGCCCGTGGAGGTTTTTGAGGCCCCCGAGGGAGTGGTGTTCGCCAAAATTGACGCCGACACCGGCCTGCTGCCGATTCCGGAATCAGAAAATGTGATCTTTGAATGCTTCAAGGACGGGACCGTGCCCACCAAAACCACCAAGCGGCCCGGTGAGATCAGCGACAAAGAAGATTTTTTCAAAAAGGATCTGTAAACAAGGCGCTACAAGAGAAAGACAAGACATTGCTTTTTCAACACGGATAAATCGAAAAAGATAAATCGTGTACTGGCGTCAGCTGCAGCCCAACATATTGAAGCGCTCATTCGCGCAAACAGTGCTCATTCGATTAAAAAAGCGGTTTGCGTTTGACATCCCATCAATCGAGGTGTTGATAGAACGAAAATCTTTTTAAGATTACGAATAATCCCCTGTATTGGTCCCCTCGGATCTTGAAAGAATAATGCTTTCAACCCATGAAATCACATTTTCAGCAATTTTCACTGCTTGCTGGTAGTCATCTTCCGTAACCGGCTCCATTGGACTTGGATATCGAGCTCCCACTGCATAATCGGATAATTCAGCGCCCTCTCGTACCTTTTCAGGAAGGCGAATGCCATTTTGCTCTAATGCCGTTAGAAGCTCGGCAATATCATGAACAAATCGAAAGGTGATTTGATAATGGATAAGTAGTGCTTTTATCGCTTTTTCCGCTGCCTGTTGAGCGTCAAAACAATAGTCTTCCCAGAATACTTCATCGGGCTTAGGTTGTTGTGCACGAATCAGATTGCTCTTGGCACGTTTCAACCAGTCTTTAGATGTTCCGATTTCCCTTCTGTCAGTTGGCATAAAGAACTTTTCCCTGTTCAATAGCCGGCTTAATCACCATCCCAATAGTATCCCCGTATAGATCCAAATCCTGCTCGGTGACGACGACAATATCAGCCGCAAATCCAACGCCGATGAGGTTACGGTAAATAGACCGGGCTGTTTTCCTGCGATGGGTGCCGTCTGGCATCACAACCAGAATGTCTAAATCGCTATTGGGTCCCATTTCCCCACGGCTGGCAGAACCAAAAAGGATGATTTTTCGCGGTTGGGCGGTCGCCACAATCCTGCGAGTTATTTCGTTTAATATGTCATTACTTACCATTTTGTTCATAGTTCAAATTTATCCTGTTATTGATAATAATGCAACCTCATCGTTAAAGACTGGGAAGATTGCCTGCCGCTCGCTGCAGGCAATCTTCAAATTTAGCGAAACCCTCAAACAGCTACCGAAAAGGCGCTTGCCGTGGGAGATGTCATCTGGATGGGATTCATGCAGCAGGTGCTCAAGGACGGGACCGTGCCCACCAAAACCACCAAGCGGCCCGGTGAGATCAGCGATAAAGAAGATTTTTTCAAAAAGGATCTGTAAACAAGGCGCTAAATCCCCAAAAAGGCCTCCTTGACTTTTTCATTTTCCATCAGCTCCGAACCGGTGCCTTCCAGGACGATGCGACCATTTTCCAGCACGTAGGCCCGATCGCACATGGCCAGGGTCTGGGTGACATTCTGCTCTACCAGCATGATGGTCACCCCCTCTTCCTTGATTTTTCTGATCATGGCGAAAATTTCCTGGACCAGAATCGGCGCCAGCCCCAGGGAGGGTTCGTCAAACATCATCAGTTTGGGCAACGACATCAGGCCCCGGCCGATGGCCGCCATTTGCTGCTCACCGCCCGAAAGGGTTTCGGCGGTTTGTTTGCGGCGCTCTTTCAGGCGCGGGAAAAGCTCGTATACATACTGCAGGGTTTCACGGCGTTTGGCCTTGGCCTCTCCATGCAGCGACCCCATGATCAAATTTTCCTCCACGGTCATTTCGGGAAACAGGCGCCGGCCTTCGGGGACGTGGATGATTCCATGCTGGATAATTTCGTGGGGCGGATGATGATCCAGGCGCGTCCCGTTAAGTTCGATGGTGCCTTTTTGCGGGGTCAGCAGTGAGGAGACCGTCTTGATGGTGGTGGATTTTCCCGCCCCGTTGGCACCGATCAATACCAGGATTTCACCCTCATGGACTTCAAAGGAAACATCCCATAACACCTGGAGATCTCCGTAATATACATCAATATTGTTAACGGTGAGCATATTCCTCTCCTAAATAGGCTTCAATGACCGCCGGGTCATTGGCGACCTCTGCGGGGGAACCGTGGGCGATGGTCTGGCCGAAGTTGATGGCATGGATGCGGTCTGAAATGGTCATGATCACTTTCATGATGTGCTCGACAATAATAATGGTTACGCCCCGGTCCCGGATTTTGAGGATTAAATCGATGGCCGTATCCAGTTCCGATGGATTCAGCCCGGCGGCTGTTTCATCGAGCAAAAGCAGCTCCGGCTGGGTGGCCATGGCCCGGGTGATTTCCAGCCGCTTGCGCTCTCCAATGGGCAGGCTTTTGGCAAGGACCTCCTTGCGATGGGCCAGTCCGCAGAATTCCAGGGTTTCCAGCGCCAGATCCCGGGCTTCGTGTTTGGTCTGGACCCGGGCAAAGGCGGCGGCAATCACATTGTCCAGCACGCTTAACCTGCCCAGCGGCTTGACCACCTGGAAAGTCCTTCCGATACCGGCTTTACAGATTTTATGGGTTTTAAAGGCGGTAATATCCTGGTCCTTGAAATAAATCCGCCCGCTGGTCACCGGAAAATAGCTGCTGATCAGATTGAAGATGGTCGTTTTTCCGGAGCCGTTGGGGCCGATCAAACCGAAAATCTCCCCCTTTTGGACTTCAAAGCTGACATTATTCACGGCGGCCAGACCGCCGAAATATTTTACTAGATTTTCAACTTTAAATATTATCAAGTGGTTACCCCCTTGGTTTTCATCGGAATGACTTTTCTGATAATCTTGCCCCAATCCCCCACAATACCGTTGGGCAGGACCAGAATGACGACCACCACCAGGATGCCGAACCCTAGCACATGGGCCTGCCCGATATATTTGGCTGCCACCGTCAGATGTTCCGAGCCGGTCAGAGCGGCCAGTCCCTTGAAAAAGCCGAAAAAACCGGTCCGGAAAAACTCATGGACCGCCACCATCACGAAAGCGCCCACCACCGGGCCGTAAATGGTGCCCACGCCGCCGACGATTCCCACCAAAATGGCCATGATGGAGATGTCATGCAGCGAAAACACCACCTCCGGATCAATAAAGCCCATGTAATTCATGAACAGGGAGCCGGCCATGCCGGTGAGAAAGGCCGCAATGTTCAACGATATCATTTTGTAATGATGGGTGTTGATTCCCAGGCTTTCGGCGGCATCCTGATCCTCCCTGATGGACAGGAAATAATACCCCCACTTGGAATTCATGACAATCTGAACCATCAGCACCGACATCACCGCCAGGGCCAGGGCAATATAATAGTAGGGAATTTTGGATAAAAACGACGGCATGATCAAAATTCCGACCATTCCCTCGGTCAGGTCTTCCCAGATGGTGGCGATGTGCCGGCAGATTTCATTCAAAGCCAAAGAGGCCAGGGCAAAGTAGGCTCCCCGTAGCCGGAAGCAAATCCAGCCAAATGGAAAGGCCACGGCCATGGCGGTAAAACCGCCGAATGCCATGCCCCACCAGGCCGAAAGTCCCAGTTTGCTGGCGATCAGGCCCGCCGTGTACGCGCCGGTGCCAAAAAAGGCGGCATCACCGAAAGACACCTGGCCGGTATAACCGGCGATCATGTTCCAGCCCGAGCCGATCACCACCCACATCAACACCAGGATCATCAAATGCTGGTAATAGGAGTTTTGAATCACCAGCGGAAAGATGATCAGGATGAACAAAAGTACAAAAGGCGCATATTTTTTCATGCTAGATTCCTTGTCGTGGCCGAAGATATCAGCGTTGCTTCCCCATTGCGGGCATAATTACCCGATGCCCGGCAGATTAAATTTTTGTCAAACGCTTGAAGCCTCCGGGCAGAAACAGCAGCACGAGGATAAAAATAATCAGTCCAATCATGTCGTCGTAGGCCATGCCGATATAAGTGGCGCCAAAGGCTTCGGCCAGCCCCAGGGTGACGCCGCCGAAAATAGCGCCCACCGTGGAGCCCAGTCCCCCCAGGATCGTGATTACAAACGCCTTGCGGGTAAAAGGTCCTCCGATATCCGGGAACAGATAGTAGATCGGCATCAGCAGGGTGCCGGCGGCGGCCACCAGCGCCGATCCCAGACCGAAAGTGATGATGGTGATCCGTTTGGCATTGACCCCCATCAACAGGGCGGCATCTTTATCCTGGGCCGTGGCCCGGATGGATCGGCCGATATCGGTTTTCAGCAAAAACCAGAACATGATGAGCGTAAACAGCACGGCAATAAAAAAAGCGATCACCAGGGCCACGCTGAACGAGGTTTCCCCGATAAAAAAGGTGGCACCCGAGTAGCTTGTCTGCACGGATTTGTAATCCGAGGTGAAGATAAAACGGGCGATTTCTGTCAGGACCATGCCGATTCCCACCGTCATCAACACCTGATTTTCGGGCAGAATTGTTTCGACTTCCATCAACGGGTTGAGAGTGTATTTTTGAATCACGCATCCCAGCAGAAACAAGGCGGGCATGGTGATAAAAAGGCCAAGGTAAGGATCTATCTTAAGAAAGTGAAAGCAGGCAAAGGTGATATACATGGCCACCATCATCAACTGGCCGTGGGCCAGATTGATGATTTTCATGACCCCCATGATCAGGCTCATGCCCATGCCGATCAGGCTGTAAAGACCTCCCTTGAGAATGCCGGCCACCAGGGTTTGCAGGAAAACCTCCATAACGAGTCCCCTTTGATTTCGGATTTCTGTCTGCGACGAGAAGTACGGCTGCGAGCCCACCGCCGGGAGGCTCCGCCGAGTCAGATGCGCCCGCCCGTCTCGCTTGCGTGTTGGCGATGGCAGCGCGGGGATTGCGGAAATTTTTCAGATTGCTGCACTCACACGATTTTAAAAGGCAGGCGGCGGCAATCCCGCCCCCTGCCTTTTAGTGCTTTACGATCTACCGCTGGTTCCATTTGGGTACGGGGTAGACATAGGGCTTGGTGGCAATGCTTTTGGGCCAGACGGTTTCCAGCTTGCCATTGATCCACTGGACCAGAAACGTCGGCAGTTTGTTTTGTTGGGTTTTTTTGCCGTAGGAGATGAACTTCACCGGCCCAAAGACTGTCATCATGTCGGTGGCGGCCAGGGCATCCCGAATATCTTTGGGGGTCAGCGATTTGGCGCGCTTGAGCGCATCGGCCAGTACGTACATGGCGGCATAGGCCTCGGCCCCGTGATACTCGGTCGGCGTGTTGTACTTGGCAACGAATTTGTCATAGTATTCCTTGGCGCCGGGGTAGGGGACCGATGGAGTCCAGAGCGTGGCCGAGAAAACATACTCTGCCGCCTTGCCGGCATTTTTATGAAATTCAGGCAGGGTAAAACCGGCCGCCCCACCGACAAACAGCTTGGGATTAAAATTGAGTTCTTTGGCCTGGCGCATCAGCAGCGAGGCGTCCATAATATAGGAGATCATGTAGACCAGGTCCGGCTTTTTGGATTTTACCTTGACCAGCAGGGGCTTAAAATCAATCGCGCCGGCTTCATAACCCTCTTTCATCAGCACCTTCATGCCCAGGGATTGGGCCTGTTTTACGAATTTCTTGGAACCTTTTTGGCCGAAAAGGGAATTTTCGTGCAAAATGGCCACGGTTTTGAGATCAGTGGCGACCTCTTTGACAAAAGATGCGAAACCACCGGGGTATTCGCTGACCGGAGGGTTCAGCCGGAAGATGTATTCCCAGCCCTGTTCGGTGATTTTATCGGCCGAACCGGTGTTGACCAGAAAGGGGACCTTGTTTTGCTGCGCCACGGCAATGGTCGCCCAGGTCACGGAACTGGAATACCCGCCGCCGATCACCGGCACCTTGTCCTGGGTGATCAGTTTTTCGATGGCCGAGCGGCCGACATCCGGTTTGCCGGTGGTGTCTTCGATAATCAGCTCGATTTTTTTGCCGTTGACCCCGCCGGCGGCGTTGATCTCATCGACCGCCATTAAAAAAGATTTGTTTTCAATTTCACCGAACTTGGCCAGCTTTCCGGTCAGCGGCAGCACGATGCCCACCTTGATGGTGTCGGCTGCCGAGGCGCTGCCGAGCATGGCGCCCATCAAAAACAGAATGCAAGAGAAAACAATTAAGAATTTTTTCATAGCGATAGCCTCCTTTTGATAAATGGTTGATAATGATTAGGGCCCGCATAAAAAGTTGAACTCGATCTGCAGTGTGAAATTATCAGGATGGTATATACAAGTTGTTGAAGACAAGTGTCAAGCCGGGAAAAATATGAATTTTTTGTCAGATTTTTTCTTACAAGGCACACTAGGGTGAAAATCGCGGGAGTTTTTAAAAATATTCAATTTTTTTGCTGCCCGGCCGGGTCAGGGTTCAATCAGATTATGCTGCATTGCAAAACGGGACAGCTCCGCGTTGTTGCGCAAAGCCAGCTTTTTCAGCAGACGGGCCCGATAGGTATCCACGGTTTTGATGCTGATGTGATAGGCCCGGGCGATTTCACGGTTGGTGTGCCCCATGGCCAATCGCCGCAGTACCTGCAGCTCCCGCATGGACAGCGATTCCAAGGGGGATTGTCCATGGGAGCCTTTGGCGATGCGCAGGGCCAGGGCCTCGGCGGCCTCATCGGTGAGGTAACGATTGCCTGCATATACTTTGCGAATGGCCTTGACCAGCTGTTCAGGAGCCGCCTGTTTGGTGATGTAGCCCATGGCCCCGGCCTGAATGGCGCGCACCACGTACTGGCCCTCTTCATGCATGGTCAGCACCAGGATCGGAAGCTGCGGGTGTTGTTCCTGCAGGCGGCTGATCACCTCCAGTCCATCCAGCCCCGGCATGGAAATGTCCACCACGGCCACATCCGGTGCGGCTTGTTCGACCAGCGCAAGGGCCTGACGGCCGTCGGCTGCCTCGGCAATCACTTGCATTTCGCCGCTTTCCTCGACGATGCGGCGCAGACCGGCCCGCACAATGCTGTGGTCGTCGGCCAGCAGGACCTTGATCAATATCTTGTTTCCTTATTCATGAGGTTTGGCCGCCAGGGGCACTTTAAAATACAGCCGGGTGCCTTTTCCGGGCTGTGAATGCACTTTCAGGGTTCCGCCCACCAGGGTGGCTCTTTCGCGCATGCCGGTAATTCCCAAGCCTTCGCGTTCGGCTGTTTGCCGATGATCGAAACCGCAACCATCATCGGTCACCGTCAAGCTCAGGTGCTTGTTTTCGGTTTTCAGCAGCACCTGCACCCGGCCGGCGGAGGCGTGACGGGCCACGTTGGTCAGCGCTTCCTGGCAGATGCGGTAGGCAGCCGTTGAAATGTTCTCATCCAGGTCCGCCACCGGGTCATGTTCGAAAACGCAAGTGATTTCGGTGCGCCGCTCGAAGTCACTGGTGGTCCACTCCAGGGCGTCCACCAGGCCCAGGTCGTCCAGAACCCCGGGGCGCAGCCGGAAGGCCATCCCACGGACATCCTCGATATTTTTATCGATCAGCCGGCACATTGTCAAGGCCCGCCGGGCGGCCTCGGGATGGGACTGCTTCAGGTGCGCATGCAGCCAGACCGTGTCCATGCGCAGGGCGGTGAGCACCTGCCCCAGCTCATCGTGCAGCTCGCGGGCCAGGGCCGAGCGCTCTTTTTCCTGGCTGGCCATGATGCCGGCCGAAAGGCGTCGCAGTTGATCCCGGGCTTTTTTGACGGCCGTAAAGTCGTTGAGGATGCCGCCCACGCCGGTGACCGCACCGGCTTCGTCATAAATGGGAAAAGCAGCCGCCAGGTAGGTGTGAACGCCGTCGGACTGTTGAATGTGCACCTCGATCTGGCAGGCGCGATTTTCGGCCAGAACTTTCGCATCTGCCGCACGGAACTGATCCGCCACTGCCACCGGTAGAATGTCAGCATCGGTTTTGCCGCGCACTTCGCTGGTGCGCACCCCGAACAGCTGCTCGTAGCGCGAATTGACCAGCATGTAGCGTCCCTGGCGGTCCTTGATATAGACGACGGCCGGGGTAAACTCGAGGATGCTGGTGATTTCCCGGGTCTGCTTGCGAACCTGCCGCTCCAGGTCCCGCGAATAGCGGCTGAGTTTTTCCTTGGCCTGTTTAAGGGCCGCCTCGGTGCGGTTGCGTTCGGTCACATCAATGGAAACAGCCAGGGAGCGGGTGATGTTGCTGTCAGCATCCCTGTCGCCGATGGCTGAAAGCAGGACGTCGATTTTTTCTCCGTTTTTTTTCACAAACCGGTAGGGGACATCCTGGCAGTAACCGACGCTGAAAAATTCGGGAAACACGTTGTTTTGCGCATGACGTGCGGAATCCGGGGTCATAAAATCCGTGAGCTTGCGCCCGATCACCTCCTGGCGGCTGTAACCCAGGGTGTCAATCCAATAATCACTGACGCTGACCAGCCGGTGGTGTCGGTCGATGGAATGCAGCATGGCCGGTGTGCGGTGGTACAGGGCGCGGTAGCGGTTTTCGCTTTCCCTCAGGGCTGCTTCCACCGCCCGGCGCTGGATGATTTCTTCACTGGCCTTGCGGTACAGAAAAAATACCGCCAGCCCGATGAGGGCACACAGCAGCAATACCACCGGACCCGTGATCCGGATCAGGGGGTCGGACACGGTTTTGGCAATCGCCTTGAGGCTGCGCAGGTAGATGACATTCCAGCCCGGATAGTTCGGATCCAGGGCGCTGACATGGATCTGGTATTCAATGCCGGAACGGTCCACAATGTAATTGCCCCTGGATTCCAGGCCGGTCCACGGCCATGGACCGGTGCCGAATTGCCTGGAGTTTTTAATCTGGTCAATTTCCTCGCGGTTGTATTTCCAGAGCAGATGGTAGCGCCACCGGGGGCGGTTGGAAATGAAAATCACCCCGTGGGGATCGGCAACCAGGACAATTTCATCCAGAGCCGGCCCCAGCTCCTTTTCAATCAGCTCGATGGAGGCCTTGATCACCACGACGCCCAGGGGGCGTGCCGGGTCGTTGCCGGGAATCGGCTGGCTGTAGTAGGCCCCCCGCTTTGCCGAGGCCGTTCCCAGGGCCAGGTAGGTGGCGGGTTTGCCAGTCATGGCCTGTTTAAAATAGGGGCGGAAAGAAAAGTTTTTGCCCACGAAACTGTCGGGAGCGTTGCGATTGCTGGAGGCCACGGTGCTGCCTTGAGGGTCCATGAGGTAGCACACGTCCACACTCAGGGTTTTTTTAAAATGATCCAGAATGGCATTGGCCCTGTCCAGTGATTGGGCACTGGGTTGGGACAGCGCCCGGGCCAGGGCTCCCATACCCGCCAGAGTGTGCGCTGGCTTGATATTTTGCAGCAGATAGGCGGACAGGTTTTTGCGGATAATCTCAAGGCGGGCGGCTCCCTGCCGTTCGGCTTCATTGTAAGCCGCCTCCCGCAGCGAAGAAAAGTACAGGTAGCCGCCGGTGGAGGCCGATAAAATGACCAGCAGGGACAGGACCAACAAGATGGAGCGCAGTTTCATGGGGTGCCGACTTGCAATTCATTCGGTGCCAGGGCCGCATCACCAACGACATCAACGGCGGCGATGTCGAAATCATTTGCCAGGGTGATGATGTTGGCGTTTTTTAATCCGCGCAGCCTGGAAATATTTTTCGGGTGCACGCTCAGGGTGACCCGGTCGCGCCGCAGGCGGCAGGCCTGCAGGGCTTGGCGGGCTTTTTTTAAAAACAGCGCCGCATGCACCAGGTGTCCGAAGGCCGGATGGTAGGGGCCGGCCAGGACGCTTACCCCGTCATCCAGATCCCGGGAGGCCTGCAGCCCCATCCGAATCACGCGGATGTTGCGGCTGGAAAAAATCCGGTGGATATTAGCCACCCTGTCCACGGCGTCTTCCAGCTTCAACGGTGCATAGTCCCCCCGGCGGTACCATCGGGCCAGGGGGCTGTTTTCAATGACCAGCGTGGGGTAGATGCGCACAAAGTCCGGCTGCAGCGCGGCGATTTTACGGGCGCTGGCAAGCGCACCGGCCTCGTCTTCACCCGGCAGGCCTACCATCATCTGCAGGCCGATGGATAGGCCGCGGTCCTTGAGCCTTTCAACTGCCCGCAGGGTGTCCGCAGCACTGTGGCCGCGCCGGGACAAGGCCAGCACATGATCGTCCATGGACTGCACGCCGAGCTCAACGGCGGCAACCGCATGGTTTTCCAGCAGATCCAACCGGGCATCATCGATGGTGTCCGGGCGGGTGGAAAAGCGGATGCCGTCGGCCCGGCCGCGGTGGACGAACTGCGCGGCAGTTTCCAGCAGCGAACCGATAGCAGCTTCTTCGAGCCCCAGAAAGTTGCCGCCGTAAAAGGCGATTTCAACCGGATGCCTGCGGCCCTGGTTGAAGGCCAGAAACTGCTGGATGCGGCGGCGGACGTTTTCCGGGCTGAGCGCTCCGCCGTCACTGCCCGTAATGGAAACCTGGTTGCAGAACACGCATCGATGCGGACAGCCGGCGTGGGGGATGAACACGGGCACAATGAAGGGGCGGGCACTCAATGCTGAAAGTTCGCTGTTGGATGCGCGATCCCGACCGCACTTCGCATTTCTTCTGTCGCAGGTATCTGGTGGCTGGAAATGCGAATTCGGAGCCTGATTTGTCACTGCATGGCTTTTTTTGGGATTCATTTTTTTATAGTGATAACCTTACTTTGATTTTCTCAATAGATCCGATTGAAACTTATTTTTAGAAATCCAGACGTGATAAATCCGCTTATAAGTAGACGTAAATTTATGAAAAACCCGCAGAATACCCCGCCATTTATGGCGGGGATGAATGCGGAGCGGGGGTAAGGGGGATGCAATCCCCCTCCACGCTTTTCAAAATGCCCCGCCTTTTAAGGCGGGGATATTTACTTAAAATTTAACCCGCTGCGTATGGGCTTCAAACCATGCTTTCACATCGGAGCGACGACGACTCTAATAATCTTTACCATGAAATAGGGCGGCATTTCAATCCATGCCCTCGCATGGAGGGCGACCGTCACTTTTTGCACGATTTGCCTGAAGGTGGAGTTTCAATCCACGCCCCCGCATGGAGGGCGACT
>CAZGNV010000047.1:0-39148 GCA_964527835.1 uncultured Desulfosarcinaceae bacterium
TGTCGTGGGCCAGCTGCGTGCCCAGCGCGTCTTTTAACTTTATTTTTTTCAGCATGCCGGTAATCCCTCAACCCCTTCAGCGGCCAGCAGCGCGGCAACGGTCTGCCCGTCTTCCTGCAAATAAGCTGCGGTCGCCCGGCCCAGGTTCCGATAAAAGGCGGTTTCAGCATTGGCGACCATATTGGCAGCCAGTACAGGCCCCCAGCAGCCGAGGTGATTTTCAAGAAAAGACTGCTGTTGTTCAAGATAGGCAACCGCACGGCTGCCATTGGGCCTGCTGATAGCCTCCATGGCCTTGAAGATCAAATAATGCATAAATTCAAGTTCCGCGGCAATATGATCGGGCGCGTCTTTAAAATCGGCGGATACTTCCAGCCCGGCTGCCCGGTAGCGCTTTTGAACATCGGCCGTGGACGCACCCATCACCCGCCGCTCGTCTTCCAGATAAACCGAACCATAAGGAGGGGCCTGAAGTGTGTAAGGCCCCACAAAAAGCCGGGCATAGTCGACGGCAAGAAAATCAATATCTTTTTTTGCGGAAATTTCTGCCAGCATTTTTGTCAGGTGCGCTGCGGCAGCGGAGTCTAACGCTTCCAGGCATGCCGCCAGTACGGATAGATTGTCAAAAGCACTTTCATCCGGCACGTGGTAACTGCCGGCCAGCTGACGATAGACTTCCAGCCGCAGTTGCTCGCGGTGAAAAAATTTTTGGATTTCTTTGACTTTCATCATAATCAGACTTCCTCGTCGATCTGATCGTTTCATTGGCGGCCGGCCCACCTCCGGCTGGCCGGCCGATCGATGGCTATTTAGGAGATGCGGCCAGCTTGAAATATCGTTCTCCCAGAGTATAAAACAGCAACATAACCGCCAGGGCCAGGATAAAAACCAGCCATTCATAGATGCTCGGGAAATAGCTGATAAATGCCGCCGGGTATTGCTCTGCCTTGGGACCTACCGGGTGGCTCTGGCCGGCCAACAGGATTTCCATGTGTATCATCAGAGTGCCCACCAGGATCAATGCTCCGGTGACAATCTTGCCACCGACACTGCGGCGCACGGAAGGAATCAGCAACAGCACGAAGGGCAGGATGAGCCCCAGCAGTACCTCCAGGTGGAAAGGCTGCCAGGCACCGAATGCATGCTGAAACTGGTGATAGACCAGAAATTCCGGGACCGTGGTGGTCGATTCAATGATGGATTTGACCAGCGTGAGCATCACCGCGATGCCCGCCACATACCCAAAGATGACGGCAAACTCATTGTACAGCGAAATCTGATTTTGATAACTGCCGTTGCCGGTGACGCGATGAAAAATCATGCTGTACAGCAAAAACAGGGCGGTGCCGCTGAGCAGTCCCAGCACCAGGCTGTAGACCGACATCATCGGGCCGAAATACGTGGCCCGTGATTCGGTGATGCCGAAAACCGATCCGATCATCAGGGGGGCCACCAGCGCCAGGATGAAAGACAGCACGCCCAGCCCATTGCTGAAACCGCTGTGCCAGTCACCGGTATGCATTTTCCAGAATTTGGCGATTAATACAACCAACTCCACGCTGTAGATAAAGCCCATCCACCAGATCGGAGATGAAAAGTTCGGTGAGAACAGAATCCAGTACATGTGTTCCACCGAACCGAGCTCCAGCCCGATGGACACAAAAGCCCCCAGCAGGGTGGCGATGGCCAGAAAAACCTGGCGCTTGGCAAATGGTTCATATTTTTTTATCTTCAGCACCAGTGGAATCCCGGACATCAGCGTCAACCCCGAGCTGGTCAGTGCCAGAAAGATGTAAACTCCCAGGGGCAGCGACCAGATAATCACATCATTGGTATTGAACAGCCAGTGTCCCTGGACAAAAAGTCTGACAGCGGCATATAATCCCAGAAGGAGCGCGACTGCGAGCACCGCGAGCCATGTGCCGTATAATCCTTTTTTCACACTCATTTAAACACCTCCTTTGGTCGGCCGGTACTGGGCCGGGTTGAACCCCCGGATATAAAAGATGTGGGGGCTGGTTCCGATTTGCTCCCGCAGCCTGAACGGTCTGAACTTGCCGAGCAGCCTGGACACATCGCTGTCCGGGTCCTCGATATCCCCGAAAATCCTGGCATTGGCCGGACAGGCTTCCACGCAGCGCGGCAGCAACCCCCTGCGCACCCGGTGATCACAGAAGGTACATTTTTCCACGACGCCCTTGGGTCGATTGGGCGGCAGGGTTGCGCCCCTTTCCGGGTTGAAGTAAGGGGTTTGCTTGCCGCCAACCTTTGCAACCTCCTGTCGAGGGGATGTTGTGCCCCCTTTGATCAGTGATTCATCGTTTTTCCAGAACTGATGGGGCTTGCGCCAGTTGAAATAAATGACGCCGTACGGACAGTTGAATTCGCAGTACTTGCAGCCGATACACTTTTTGGGATCGTGCATGGTGATCCCGTTGTCCAGCTTGTGCATGGCTTTTGTCGGACAGCCCCGAACACAGGGGGCATACTCACAGTGGTTGCACAGGGTCGGAATGTAGTGATAGCGGACATTGGGAAAGGTGCCCACGGTTTCCGTAATTTTATTGGACCAGTAAATGCCTTCCGGAACGTTATTTTCATTCCTGCAGGATATACTGCAGGCGCCGCATCCGACGCAGCGTTGCAGGTCAATTACCATTGCATATCTTGGCATGGGTTCACCTCCTAAACTTTTTCGATTTTGACGCGTGCGCCGGCGTGCCGCACCGTGCTGCCGCTTAAACGATCGTAAACCGCCGGGATGACATCATTGTTGCTGCCGCCCCGGGGGACTTTGCCGAATTTGATGGCCGCCAGGGCACCATAGGCCCAGTGCCCCTGGCCGAAGCATTTGGCCACGGTTCCGGGCCGCACCCCCTCCCACAGCTTGGCCTTGCAGGTCAGGCTGCCGGTCTGGGAGGTGATCCTGATCTCATCGCCGTTTTTGATTCCCAGTTTCTGGGCGTCAAGGGGATTGATCTTGGCCACGTCCGACCAGATTTCGTCTCCGGGATCGACATCCTTGAATTCATAATACCAGGTGCAGTTGGGAGTGCGTCCTTCACGGTTGAGCCGGGACTTATGGTCCACGAAGATGAACGGAAATGTCTTTTCATCGCCCACCGTGAAGGGTTCTTCGTAGTGCGGCACGAAAGCCCTTTCCCCCCGGGCCTCGTAGTCGCAGACCTCCAGGACGTGATCCACGCTGGTGCTGTGTTTGTGGGCATGTTTTTCCAGGGCGGCTTTCAGGGTTTCGCTGTAAAATTCGAACTTTTTGGTCTTGGTCTTCATGTGCCCCCAGTGCTTGCGAAAGGGGTAAGGGTCCGAATTCCACACGCCGATTCTGAGAAATTCCTCCCAGCCCTTGATTTTGTCGCCGCCTTTGTACTTGGCCGGATCCCAGAGGTTCTGGGTTGCGTATTTGAGGGCATACAGGGCGAATTCTTTCTCGTTGGTCGGTGCCTTGCCGGTTTCCGGATCCTTATATTCCCTGTAATGGCGCAGCAGGTTGTCAAATCCGCGCTCGGCCAGCTTTTCAGCGATCAGCCAGGGGATTTCGGTTTCGTCGATCTTGTAGTCCCAGACCGGCTTGATCACCGGCTGCATGATGGGCACATGCCGGTAGCCGTTGCCGATGGACTTCACATAGCCCCATTTTTCAAACATGTGGTGGGTGTCGGGCAGCAGGATGTCGGCAAACCATGAGAACTCCGAAGCGTTGGTGGTGATGTGCACCAGGAAGGGAATTTTTGAAAGCGCCCGCTCCCAGCGTTCCGGTTGCCCGCAGGAAAAGGTGAAGTTGTTCATGTAGCCGATGGCTACCTTGATCTCCATCGGATCGCTGTTTAAGATTCCATCGGCGGCATTGTTGGTCACCACCGCCGAACCGGGTTTGCCCTTCTTGAGGGCCGGAAACTCCAGGCGCCCGCGCTGATCGATCTTTTCATGCTTTTTGCCCTTTTTGGCGATATCGTCCATGAAACTATCCGGTTTCGGAAATTTCTTGGTGTATTCCTTGTTGGACTGGAGGGTGCCGCCCACATTGTCGACGCCTCCGGTCAGCCCGTTGAGGGCATGGCAGATCATGCTGGTGTACCCGCCGCGAACCTGCATCACCGGTCCTCCGCCGACCCAGGAGATGCAGTGGGGCGCGGCCTTGCCATACTCAAGGGCGACGCGTTGAATCTGCTCGGCTGTCAATCCGGTGCGCTCGGCCGCCCAGGCCACGGTTTTGTCTTTCAATTCAATGTTCCACCATTTCACCAGACCGTGGGTGTGTTTTTCCTGGAAATCCTCTTCGTTGACCTCCTGGCCAGCCACAAAACGGTTCTGCCCGTCGACAAAATCACCCACAAACTCCCGATACCACAGTCCCTCGGTCAAAATGACGTGGGCGATGGCCGCCGCCAGGGCACCGTCATGGCCGGGCTTGACAGGCAGCCACTCGTCAGCCTTGGCTGCTGTGGCCGAAAGGCGCGGCTCGACAACCGCAATCGTGGCCCGGCCGATCACATCCCCCCAGACGCTGGAGTAATAGGACACCTGGCGGTTGGCTGCCAGAGGGTCCGCACCCCAGATCAGCACGTAGCGTGAGTTGGTGACATCGTATTGCCGGTAGCTCCAGTAGCCTTCGGTGTAAAAGGGGCCGAACTTTTCCGCCTCGGCACAGATGGCGCTGTGGGAGATATTGTTGGGGGAGCCGATAATCTTGGTCATGCGGTCGTAGAGCACGTCCCGCATATAGGAGTAGCGCCCGCGCATCAGCATGTATTTGTGGGTTTCATTGTTTTTTCTAAGCTCCATGATCTTGTCGGCGATGGTGTTGAGCGCCTCGTCCCAGGAAATCGGAACAAACTTCGGATCCTCGTGGCGTCCTTTTTTAGGGTTGGTGCGCTTCATGGGGGTTTTGATGCGATCCGGGTCATAGACCTGCTGCAAGCCCAGGTGCGACCGGGGACAGCCTTCACCATTGTTGACCTTGGAGTTGGGATTTCCCCGGACCTTGACCGCCCGGCCGTCGATGACATAGATCTGCTTGGCACACCAGGAAGTGCATCCCTGACAGGTCGAAGCCTTCCATTGTCCCATTTCACCGGCTGAAACCTCGCCGGCCGCCGCCAGGGCCCGGAGCGTGGGTTTCAGGCTTCCGAGTGCGGCGGCGGTACCGGTGGCCGCCGAGGCTTTCTTGATGAATGACCTTCTTGTCAATGTGAAATCGGCAAGCAAATCATCCAAAAACGATTGGGGTTTGGATTTTTCTTTTGGCATGTTTCCTCCCTTGAGTTGCAATTCATAAACGGATTTGGATAGCGGGGTATATTAAAAACGGGTCCCGTTGATTCGTAATTTCAGGTGTCCGGTATGTTTTCCTCCTGGTAAATGCTTTTGATCCAGTATGTAAGCTCTTCCGGATCCACCGGCTTTTTCAGACAGGCGTAAATGTGATAGCAGATGGCATCCTCTAACTCCGGGTGAAACGGGTGTTGCGACAGGCAAAAAAAATAAACCGCGGGAAAGTTAAGGGTCAGCTTCCTCACCGTGCGGTTGTCAATCTTGATGGTGTCGATGTCGATAAAAACAGCCAGATACTGTTGCTCGGCCAGCCGGTCCTCCAAACCCTCAAGTGAATGCATCGCGATGGCCGAATATTGTTGCTGCTGCAATAACTCGCAGAACTGCCGGCAACTTTTTTGATTCGCATCGAGCACCAGAATTTCTTTGATCATCAGTTTCTCCGGACTTGAATGGGAATTGAGCCGTTGCTGCAAAATCAGGGGGAGGATTCGGTTTGTGAATTTCTATAGGAGCAATGGCCATGCCAGGATCATGGAATCGCTGCCGGCAATGTGCAAAACAATTCGGTATGAAAATATAACCACTTGAAATATCTAAAGATATAAACCAACAAGAAGGTGGCCGGCAATGCGCTTTCTTCGCATATTAATGAAATCGCATGCCCGGAATTCACTCCAGGATTGTCCGGATTGAAGACACGAAAAGCAACCATGTTAATTTTATAAATGAATAAAACTGGTTATCGTTGTCCGCAATCTGGACACAGTCCAGCCGGAACCATCGAAATTCGAATTTACCGCCTGCTTCCGGATAATGCCGATCAAAAAATGCGGCCGGACCGCCAGCCAATGCAGGGCAGCTGGCGGTTCAATGCGCAACGTGGGGGGTTGAGAAAAAAGAAAAAGGGCGACCCTGCGACGGAACCTTGGAAAGGTTTCGTGGCAGTGCCGCCCAGATTCAGGAGGTGTAAAAATGGAAACATGGAGGTACAACTGGTATTTTAACGTTAGCACCCCCGTTTTCGAATGTCAAGCATAAAATAACACATTGTGGTATTTTTTTAATGGAGGGTGGGCCTGGTGATCTGATATTTCTTAAGTTTTTCGTAAAGACTGCTGCGACTGATGCCCAGCTGCAGGGCCGCCCGTTTCTTGTTCCAGTCGCAGTCCTGCAGGGCCTCGATCAGCAGGCGGCGTTCATTGGCCGCCATGGTGCCGTTTGAGCCGACCCCGGCCCTGGCCGCCGGCTGCTGCAAAACAGCGGGCATATCGGATACTTCCACACAGGCACCCCGCACCAGCACCACCGCATGCTCGATGCTGTTTTCAAGCTCGCGCACATTGCCGGGCCATTGATAGTCGAGCAGCCGCCGCAGGGCTTCGGAGCTGAACCGGTTGACCGCCCGGCCCTGGTCGGCAGCAAAGTGGTTCAAAAAATGGCGGGCCAGCAACGGGATGTCATTGCGCCGCTTTCGCAGCGGTGGCAGCTGAATCGGGATGACATTGAGCCGGTAAAAAAGATCCTCGCGAAACCGGCCGGCTTTCACCTCCTGCAGCAGGTTTTTATTGGTGGCCGCCAGGATGCGTACATTCACCGACAGGCTGGATTCGCCCCCCAGGCGCTCGAATTTCTGGCTTTGCAGCACCCGCAGCAGTTTGATCTGGGCGGTGGGTGAAATTTCACCGATTTCATCCAGAAAAACCGTGCCGCCGTCGGCCTGCTCGAATCTGCCCGCCTTCTGGCGAATCGCCCCCGTAAAAGCGCCTTTTTCATGGCCGAACAGCTCGCTTTCCAGCAGGGTAGCCGGATAGGCCGAGCAGTTGATGACCACAAAAGGCCGATCCCGGCGCAGGCTCTGGCGGTGAATGGCACGGGCCACCAGTTCTTTGCCGGTGCCGCTTTCACCCTGGATCAGCACTGTTGCATCCGTCGGCGCCACGTCTTCGATAAGCTTGTAAATCACCTGCATCTTGGGATCTTTGCCGATGATTCCGCTGAAGCCGGAGGCCTGCTCGATGCGGGTCCTCAACTCCCGCAGCTCCTCCTCGTGTGCGGTCGCCCGCCGGATGGCGCTGCAGGACTGGTCAAGGATCATCTCGATGACGTCCAGCTCCTTGGTCACGCAAGTGCACTCACCGGGACAGGCGATCAGCAACCCCCCCACCAGTGACCCTTCATGCCGCAGGGGGAAAGCCACCAGTTTTTCAGCGGCCTGAAAGGCCGGTGAAAAAAGGCCGGTTTCGATATCATTTTGATGCACAAAGGTCATGGCGTCCATGGCGTCCAGACGAACGAAAAGCGCTTTGGCCGGTTTTTCGTGCACACTGACCGCTTCCCCATCCGAATAAATGAAAATGCTGTCCGCGTGTGGCTCAGAAATGACCACCGCCATGTTTTTGCAGGTCACAATGCCCTGCAGTTTCTTTAAAAGGTAGGTACACACATCTTCCAGGTTGGACAAGGCGTTTATTTCCTGGGAAATCAAAAACGAGGTGCGCGTTTGACGGTGGGCTCGGTCCAGCTGCAGGTTTTTTTCTTCCAGCCGCCGGGTGTAGTCCCGGATGCGGGCCAGCATGCGGTTGAATGACTGGGCCAGTTGGCCGACCTCCCCGCCGGCCGGAGCTTCCAACTCAAGATCCAGTCGGTCTTCATCTATTTTTTCCGCACCCTGGGCCAGGGCCGACAGGGGCCGGGTGATCTTCTTGATAAAAAGCAGGCTGGCGGCCAGCGCCACCGCCAGAATCGCGACGGTCACCAGGCTCATCTGCAGCCACAGCCGCACGACCTGTTGGCGGTAGGGCTTTTCCGCCAGCCCCAGCCGCAGGATTCCGGCTTTGCCGGAAAAAATCGGCCAGGCAACATCCAGAAATTTTTCACCGGTGGTGGCTGCGATTTCCAGAAAACGGGTTTGCCCTCCGGCTGTTGGGGAATTGGCCTGGATCAACTCTTGCGGCATGCCGTTTTCAAAAGTGTGGGCCAGTACCCGCTCGTCCCGGTGAACAAACAGGTAAGCCACCGAGGCATTGCTGCGCTGGTGGTGATCCAGGGTTTTTTGCAAAGATACCAGATCGTTGATTAATATCTTATCCGTGGCCTCGAGGGCGACCACGTGGGCCATGTTTTCTGCCTGGGCGCTCATGGACTCGTAAAGACTGGCGCTGTAACGATGGGTCACCAGCAGGGATATCAGCAGCCCACTGGTGATCACCAGAGCGCAAACGGCCACCAGCAATTTGCTTTTAAGGCTGGAAAGATGCATGGGGTTGATTCTCCACCCGGGCCAGGGCCGCCCGTACTTGCCGGATGCTGTCATACCACTCGTCGCGGGGGGACACAAAACGCGTGATCATCAATTCAGCGAGAATTTTTTGCCCTTGCCTATCCCGGTGCATGGCAAAAAAAGCCTCTCGAATCTGCTTTCTGAGCTCCGAAGCCAGGCGATCGGATGCCACAATGGGCGGAATTCCGTAAGGCTGCGACTTTTTGATAATCCGCGTTTTGGCGGTGAAAGCAGGGTTTTTGTGGCTGTAATATTCCCAGATAAGGCTGTCCACGGCCGCTCCGTCCACCAGTGCCCGGGAAACAGCCAGAATCGCGTTGTCATGACTGTACGTATACATTGTCCTGCTGAAAAACGCCTTCGGCTGTTGCCCTATCTGGTTCAGCCAGTGGGTCGGTACCAGTTTGCCGGTGTTGGATTCCGGGTCGGTGAAGGCAAACACCCGCCCCCGCAAATCCTCGAGCCGTTTGGCTTTACTGGCCCGGTTGACAATCAGATACGACCGGTAAAAATGGCTGCCCCGCACCTCGGGAGTCGCCAGCAGTTCAAAGCCGAATTTATCCCTGCCGCTGACATAGGGCCCGGAGCAGATGAAGGCCAGGTCAATTTGCCCCTTTCCAAGCAGTTCGTTGACTTCCCGGTAGGTTTTGCGCTGCACCAGCTCGACATCCCGGTCCAGCTGCCGGCCGATATAATCCAGCAGCTGCCGGTAATAAACAAAGGTCTGCTTGGGTGAAATCATGGCCGCCACGGCCACTTTGAGCGGCGGGGTTTTGGCAGGGGTGTCAACCGGCCGTTTCACACTGACGGTTTTGGAAAAATCAACCACCACCGCGTCCGAGTCACCACCGCAGCCGTACAGACCGGCAAACATGATGGCTGTGGCCAAAGACAGCAAAACGATGGAGGGTTGCCTGGAAAAAAATGGTGTCATCTGCCGGGACTCCCCGAAAATTCGCGGTTGCCGGTTCATCGATCCGATGATCAACTGCAGCTCAACGCCACCCGTCCAAGGACCGTAGGAGTTGTTGGCTCTACGCAGGCCAGGCGCCAAATTGCGCCTGAGGCTCTTGTTACCACAATGTAGTGCTATCCGTCAATAAAAAAGCATCTACACCGCCGGTTATCACGCTGGATAGTCAGACTCCAGGCGTTTATGTGATCAGAAATTTTTTCCATCTGATTTAAAAAAATACTTGACAGCCCGCCCATAGTTCTTTATATTCAAATATAGTAATATAAGGAGCTGGTGATGAAACCATTTTTGAAAGTCATGAAGGCGCTGTCCGACCCCAACCGGGTAAAAATTCTGAAAATGCTGCAAAAAAAGAGGTTGTGCGTCTGCGAGCTGCAGGCCGCGCTGGACATCGCCCAGCCGACCGTATCCAAGCATTTGAAAATACTTGAGGAAGCCGGACTGGTGGACTATGCCAAGGATGGCCTGTGGGTCAATTATTTTCTGGCCGACGGCAAAAACAGTCCCTATGCCGCCAGCCTGCTGGGCAACCTGAAGCACTGGCTGGAGGATGATCCTGAAATCAGGGAATTGACCGCCAAGGTACCCTTTTTAAACCGGGAACAATTAACCTGCAAATAAAATTTTTTTGATCTTTATATATAGTCAAATAAGCATATAACGATTTATTAAATTTCGAGCGCCACCAGGAGGACCTGTCAATGAACGAGGTAATTGCCATCAATAATTCTCATCGCACCGTGGAGGACTCCGAGCCGGTTGAAGAAGAACAGCCTGAAAGCCAGGTAGACTGGAAAAGCATCTGGAAGCCGCTGAGCATCATTGCCGGGGTCTTTCTGGCTTTTTTCTGGCTGCCGATCGACAGCAGCCGGTTTACCGGGGCCGTGATCGAGTCTTTGGCCCTGGCCAAATGGTACGCCCAGGAACATGTCCTGCTGTGTTTGGTGCCGGCTTTTTTCATTGCCGGGGCCATTGCCTGTTTCGTGTCCCAGGCGGCAGTGATGAAATACCTGGGCGCCGGCGCCAAAAAATTCATGGCCTACGGGGTGGCCTCGGTGTCGGGCTCCATCCTGGCGGTGTGCTCCTGTACGGTGCTGCCGCTGTTTGCCAGCATCTGGAAGCGCGGCGCCGGTCTGGGGCCTGCCATCGCTTTTTTGTATTCCGGCCCGGCCATCAATGTGCTGGCCATCGTGCTCACGGCCCGGGTGCTGGGAATTGAAATCGGCGTGGCCCGGGCGGTGGGGGCCATTGTCTTCAGCATTGTCATCGGCCTGCTGATGCACCTGATGTTTCGCAAAGAAGAGCAGGCCAAGGCCCAGGCGGCCCTGCACATGCCCGAGCCCGAGGTAGAAAGGCCCCTGTGGCAGAACGTGATCTATTTTGCCGCCATGGTGGGCATTCTGATCTTTGCCACCTGGGGCCAGCCCACCGAACCCAACGGGTTGTGGCATGCCATCTACAGCGTCAAATGGGCGGTCACCGGGTTTTTCGCCGCCCTGCTGGGCACACTTCTCATCCTGTGGTTCAAGGTCAAAGCCTACAAGGTCGTCCTGGCCGCGGCCGTCATCCTGGCACTCTCCCTGGCATTTCCCCATCAACCCCTGGTCGCTTTTTCCGCCGGCATCATCGCCCTGGTGATGATCATCACCACCACTCGCGGGGAAACCGAGCAGTGGTTTTTGTCAAGCTGGGATTTCACCAAACAGATTCTGCCCCTGCTGCTGGCCGGGGTTTTGGTGGCGGGCCTGCTGCTGGGACGGCCCGGTTCCGAGGGGCTGATCTCTTCGAAGTGGGTCAGCGGCCTGGTGGGAGGCAACTCTTTGTGGGCCAACCTGTTCGCCTCGGTGGTGGGCGCTTTCATGTACTTTGCCACCCTGACGGAAGTGCCCATTTTACAGGGTTTGCTGGGCGCCGGCATGGGCAAGGGGCCGGCCCTGGCGCTGCTGCTGGCAGGCCCGGCTCTAAGCCTGCCCAACATGCTGGTCATCCGCAGTGTGATGGGCACCAAAAAGACGGCGGCCTTTGTCGGCCTGGTGGTGGTGATGGCCACCATCAGCGGTTTGATCTTCGGCCATTATTTTGCCGCACCGGCATAAAGGAGAAATCCGCAGATGTCTGCAGATGAAGTCAGCCAGATAAAAGTGGGCCGCCACCGCATGGGCATTATCGGCTTGAAGGCCGCCCTGGAAGAAGTGGCCCGCGACATGGGCGCCGCGTCCGAAGAACAAATCACCGCTGAGCTGATTCAACGCCTTTCCCGTCGCAATTACATCCCTTCTGCGGTTGAAGCAGACTACGGCCGCGCCTTTTTGCGGGAATACAAAAAATTCGTGGGAATGCCGCCAGCCGAGGAAAAAGGCGGCATGCTGGAAATCAAGGTATTGACTTCGGCCTGTCCTTGCAGCGGCCAAATCGAGCAGGAGCTGATGGCCGCGCTGGCCGCGCTGGACCTGGAGGCCGACATCCAGCAAGTCGCCGACATCAGAGAGTTCGGCAGCTACGGCGTGTCGAGCGCCCCGGCGCTGATCATCAGTGATAAAGTGGTCTGGGTCGGCTCGGTGCCGCCCCGCGCCAAAATTAAAAAATGGCTGCTGGAAGCAGCATCGAAAAAGGCTTGAAGCCGCTCGAAAATGACTGTTTAAGGAGCCGTCAATAATCAATATTGCAGGAAAGGAAGTTTAAATGGAAATCAAAGTGTTAGGACCCGGTTGTGCAAAATGCGCCCAGGCGGAAAAAGTCGTTACGGAAGCCGTGGCAGAGACCGGTGTGGACGCTCAAATCGAAAAAATCACCGACACCCTGGAAATCGCCGGCTACGGGGTGTTCGGCACCCCGGCGGTCGTGGTCAACGGTGAAGTCAAAAGCGTGGGCAAGGTGCCTGCGAAAGAGCAGGTTAAAAGCTGGTTGACTTCTTAGGAGTTGATAATCACTATGAAAATGCGAAAAATCACGTCGTTGACCGCCTTGGTGTCTTTCATACTGCTGATCTTAAGCAGTGTCATTCTGTACATCGTGCCCCAGGGTCGCGTGGCCTACTGGGCCGACTGGCGTCTGTGGGGCCTGACCAAGACCCAGTGGGGCGATCAGCATATCATCCTGGGAGTGCTTTTTCTCCTGGCGATTTCATTGCACATTTATTACAACTGGAAACCGATTGTCTCCTATTTGAAAAACAAAGCCCGGCAGTTCAGGCTGTTCACCAGAAATTTCAACGTGGCGCTGGTGATCACCGCTGTCTGCGTCGTCGGGGCCTACGTTGAAGTGCCCCCTTTTAACTGGGTGCTGGATTTCAGCGAATCCATAAAAGAATCGGCCGCCCAAAAATACGGTGAGCCGCCTTATGGGCATGCAGAGCTTTCACCCCTGAAAACATTTGCCTCCCGGACCGGCCTTGACCTGGCAGCCGCCATGGCGCAGCTGAAAAAGGCCGGCGTCCGGTTTAACAATGAAAAACAGACCCTGCTGGAAATCGCGAAGCTCAACAACATGACTCCCAAGCAGGTCCATCTGGCCATGAAACCGGAGGACAAACCAGGTGCGGTGAAATCCCTGCCGGACAGCCCGCAAGGAGGTCTGGGAAAACGCGCGCTGGCCGATATCTGCCGTGAATATAACCTGGACATTGTGGCGATTCTGAAAGCTTTTGCCGACAGCGGCATTTCAGCGACCGGGAACAGCACCATCAAGCAGATCGCCGGGCAGCATGCGATCGCCCCGGTGGATGTATATCAAATCCTGAAAAAAGCCGCCCACACAGACTCCTGAAAAGGACTTGATCGGCCAAATCATCCGGTGCTATGCTGGTGCGCCTGGAATTGCCTGCCAACGCTAAAGGAAATCACCCATGCTGTTTCCGGTCTCCGGTGTTCAGGTTCCGCTCTGGCTGCCGCCCGCGGTGGCCTTCGGCATTTCGTTTTTTACCTCCATGGGAGGGGTCAGCGGGGCTTTTCTGCTGCTGCCGTTTCAGGTCAGTGTGCTGGGCTACAGCGCCCCTTCGGTGAGCGCCACCAACCAGGTCTTCAACATCGTGGCCATTCCCAGCGGAGTTTACCGCTATATCAAAGAAGGCCGCATGCTCTGGCCGCTGACGGTGGCGGTGATCATCGGCACCCTGCCCGGGGTGTTTATCGGCGCCTGGGTGCGCATTGCCTATCTGCCGAATCCCAAAAACTTCAAGTTTTTCGCCGGCTTTGTGCTGCTGTATATCGGTTGGCGGCTTTTGACCGACATCGTGCAGCGCAAACACGCCAAGGCCGATGCCGTGCACGCCCGCCGGGCCGGCACCTCCCATGAGGTGACCGTGGTTCAGTCTTCGATGCGCCAGGTCGAATTCGAGTTTGACGGACAGGCTTTTCAGTTCTCGCCGCCGGTGGTGTACCTGCTTTGTTTTCTGGTGGGAATTGCCGGCGGGATTTACGGCATCGGCGGCGGGTCCATCGTCGCCCCGTTTTTTGTGGCCATTATCGGGCTGCCGGTTTACGCGGTGGCCGGCGCGGCCTTGATGGGAACCTTCATCACCTCGGTGGCCGGCGTCATCTTTTACCAGCTGCTGGCCCACCTGTACCCCCACCTGTCCGTGGCCCCGGACTGGCTTTTAGGAGCCCTGTTCGGCGGCGGCGGCGTGGCCGGCATGTACCTGGGGGCGCGCTGCCAGAAATTCATCCCGGCCCGGGTGATTAAAGTGATTTTGTGCGTCTGCGTGCTGTTCGTGGCCGGCAAGTACATCATCGGTTTTTTCTTTTAGCACCGCCAATTGCCCAGGCAGCCGCCGGGGCTGCCCCCCTTTTTTGTGAAATCACCCACACGCGCAGTGCGGCCCCACGATGAGCATGTGGTTGGGCAAAACGGTCTGGATCTCTTCCATCATGCTGCCGAACAGCATCTCTTTAATGACGCCGTGACCGTAGGCCCCCACGATCACCAGGCTGTGGTGAGGGACTGCGAAAAGATTTTCGCGAAATTTTCCTTTCTCGAAAAACAGCCATTTGTTTTCTCCGCGTTCAATCTCGTCGATCAGCTGGTGCGCCTTTAAGATATCACGATAGTGGGACCGGGGCAGTTTTTCGGCCTGGGTGAACAGGTGCAGCGGCAATTGGCAGCTGCGGCTGATCTGGATGCCGAGCTTCACGGCATTGACGGCGTTGTGGGAGCCGCCGAAAAACACCGTAATGCTTTTCCACTGCTTGTACACCGGCGGGGGAATAAACACGGGAAAGGCCGCATTTTTTATCACGCTGCGAACCTTGGGGCCGATGTGGCCCAGGCTGATCTTGGAGGACAAATCGCTGATGCTGCGCGGACAGGTCATAAATCCGAAATCCACCGGAATGTCCGGCAGGGTCGAAGCCGTAAAGCGCTTGGGTTCCAGGAAATTGGGCTTCAGCCCGTTTTCGGTGATAATGGCCGCGGCATGTTCCCGGGCCGTTTCCGGAGAGCGCAAAAACGCCTTGTCAAGCTCCACCGTGGCAATCTCGTTTTGAAAATACATCAGAAACTGGGTATGCTCCGGGACGTACACTTTCAAGGACGTGTTGGTTTGCTTGCAAAAATAGATTGAATTCAGCAGGGTTTCACGGCCAAAGGGCGTGTTGCGGTAAACGTGCAGCAGTTCATCTTTCATCACTAACTTCCTCCATGGTTACACTTAGCTTATATTTCTTCATTGACCAGCAGCTCCTTGCGGTAATGGTCCAGGATGGTGGCCTTGGAGATCAAGCCCAGAAATTTCCCGTCCCGCACCACCGGCAGGCTCCAGGAATGGGTCTTGTCGAAAATTTCAAAAATGTGGGTCAGGTCGTCCTCCAGCGACACCCGGGGAACATCCCGATCCATGACCTGCTCCACCAGGATGGTGTCATGCAGGTAGGGATCGAACAGATAGGCGCGGATATCGTCCAGATGAATCATGCCCAGAAACTCGCCGCTTTGGGAATCCTCCACCGGAAAATAATTGCGGTGGGAATGCTGCACCATGTCCACCAAGTCTCTTAAGCGCATCTCCGGGTGGATGATCTGGCAGTCTTTTTCCAGCAATTCCTCCACGTTCAGGTGGGACAGTATCTGCCGGTCGGTCCGAGGTTTTATCAGTTCGCCGCGGGAAACCAGCTCCTGGTGGTACACCGAAAGGGGTTCAAAAAAATGGCTGACCGTTACGCTGATGACCGCCACCAGGACCACCGAAATCAGCAGATGATAGCTGCCGGTGATTTCGGTCACCAGGAAAACCCCGGTCATGGGGGCCTGCAGCACCCCGCTGATGGTGCCCGCCATGCCCAGCAGCGCAAAGTAGCCTCCTCCCGCCCAGGCAACCGACGGCAGGGCGGCGGCAAGCGCTCTTTGATAAAACTGGCCGGTAAAACTGCCGATCACCAGGCAGGGGGCGAAAAGTCCGCCCGATCCCCCGCTGCCGATGGTCAGAGAGGTGGCCAGGATCTTCGTCAGGGCGGTCAGACCCAGAATCAGCAGGCTGGCGGAATAATTTTCCGAAATGATCGAACGGATCACGTCATACCCCTCACCCAGCACGGACGGAAACCCCAGGCCGATAACGCCCACCAGCATTCCCCCCGCGGCGGCTGACAGCCACACGACCGGGATCATCTTGCGGGCACGGGCATGGACAAAACGCAGCGTTCGAATCAGCGCCACCGAACCCATGGCGGTCAGTGCCGCCAAGCCCAGGCAGGCCACCAGGTTCCAGGGCGAGATGGCAACGGCCTGGTACTGAAACGGAATCTGGTCGCCCTGCAACAGCCGGCTGACTTCCGTGGCGACCACCGAGGCAATGGCCACCGGGATCAAATTGACGGCCGTCCACTCCCCCAAAATGGCCTCCAGCGTGAATACGATTCCTGTCACCGGGGCGTTGAAGATGGAAGCAATGGCCGCCGCCGCCCCGCAGCCCACCACAATCACCCGCTGGCGATCTTTTAACCGGAAGTAGGTGCCGATGTTGGAACCGATGGTTGCGCCGCTGATGACCACCGGCGCTTCCGGGCCGGCCGACCCCCCACTGGCAATGGTCAGCAGACAAGCCACCAGGCGCGAATAGCTGCTGCGAAACCGCAGCAATCCCCCCCGCTGGGAAATGCTGTAAATCACCTCGGGGACCCCGTGCCCCCCGCCATCTCTGGCAATCTGGTTTAAAAATATCGAGGAAAGGGCGGCTCCGACAGCCGGAAAAACAAAACTGTACCAGTTGCCGCGCAACATGTCGAGCCACTCGGCAACCGCTACCAGGGAGCGGTTCAGGACGACGGATCCGACAGCGCCGCACAGCCCGACGATGGTGGCAATAATAATCAGCTGCAGACGTTCATGAAGTCGCAGAAAAAAACGGTGCATGGGAAGTCACAATGGGTCGCCGGGGACCGATCGGCTTCAACGGTCCGGCCGGATTTACAGTTAACTGCCAGCAAAAGAGATCAATCAGAGCTGCCGGGCTCACCCGTCGTCCAGGGCGGCTTCCAGCTGTTGGACTTCTTTGAAAAAGGCTTCCGGTGTGCCGCACTTCTTGAGAAAAGCGGCAAACGCCTGGTTGCGCAAGCAGAAACTCAAACGCGACAGGTGGTGCAGATGCATCCGGGTCGTGGGGCTTAACATCATAAACAGCACGAACACCGGCTGGCCGTCGATGGCTTTGAAATCCACCGGTTTGGCAAGAAAACTGGTGGTGATGACCGTGCGGGTGAACAATTTTTCCAAAGGATAGCGGGGATGCGGGATGGCAACCCCGCCGCCGATTCCGGTGGAAGCCAGTTTTTCACGCTGAAGCAGCAGATCCACCAGAAACTCCTTGTCCACCTCCGGCGGCAAGGGGCTCAGGTAGACCGTCTGTCTCAGCACTTCAGCAACCGTTTTGCCCTTCACATGAAAAAAAACCCCGCCGCGCTTCATGGCCTCCAGCAGGCTTCCTTCCGGACGGGGCTGACGGGGTTGGGGTTTTCCATAATCACCGCGAAGAAAAATATTGTGTTTGCGCGCCCACTTTTCCAGGTCTTTTTGGTCAAAAAAATACTCCCCCTTGACCTCATGAACGGGAATTTTGCCCTGCCGGATCCAGCGCCGGATGGTGGCCTTGGGCAGGCCGAGCAATTTTGAAGTATCATCGATGGTCAGCATTCTGCTTCCAACCTGTTTTTATGCCCATCAGAATAACCGGTACATAAATTATTGAACATCGCGAAAGCAAACCCTTTTGTCAAGCAAATAATCGGGCGTTAAGGAACTTACGCAGTCAGTTGGAATTAAGGTATTTTTAGCAGTTGCCGGTCCCTCCACGTCCCTGAAACGATGGAATCAAGGAACCGAGCTCCCTTGAATTCAGGGCTGGCCTGATTTGCGCAGGATCGATTCCCCTTGACACCGCCGGATGCCATCATCTAATGTGCAGCCATGAACCAAACACCTGGCATCAGTCTTGCGCTTGGTGGAGGCGGCGCCCGGGGACTTGCCCATCTCGGAGTGCTCAAGGTCCTGGAGCGCGAAGGCCTCCCGGTGGGCTTTATCGTGGGCAGCAGCATCGGGGCCCTGGTGGGCACGGCCTATGCCATCAACCCGGATGCCGCGGCCCTGGCCCAGCGGGTGGCTGAAGTCCTGGGAGAAGAAGGCAATACGGCGCCGGGTTTTAAGCTGCTGGGCAGGGTGCACCAGTACGAGCAGGACCGCTCAGACCTGCTTTACCGGCTGAAACGCTTTGCCGGCAAGGAGGTGTTTTTAAACCTGATCCTCGTCAGAAAAGCCCTGCTTTCCGAAAAAGACAGCCGCTCATGCATCGAGCCTTTTCTAAGGGCGATCGATCTATCCGAAACCGCCATTCCCTGTGCGGTCACGGCGGTGGACCTGATTTCGGGAAACAAGGTGGTCGTCAAGCAGGGACCGGCCATCGAGGCGGTGATGGCCAGCTGTGCCGTGCCCGGCTTTATGCCGCCGATTGCCTTAAACGACATGCTGCTGGTCGATGGCGGCGTCATCGATGCCGTCCCCGCCGGCCCGGCCAAGGAAGAACGCGCCGGGCTGGTGATCGGGGTGGATGTCGGCGGCCGTTTCACCCACAAGACCACCATCGGCGACGGCGTGGATGCCATCAACCGGGTGGCGGAAATCATGGAGTATCATCTCAGCAGACCGGGCCGGCAGCAGGCCGACCTTCTCATTGAACCGGATGTCCGGCACTTTCACTGGACGGATTTTCTAAAATATGACGAACTCATCGACAGGGGGGAGCAGGCGGCGGAATCAAAGCTGGATGAAATCCGCAGGGCGCTCAGGCGCAGCCGGCGCAAAATAAGCCTGCGCTGGCTGTCCAAAAAGCGGCCGGCAACATAAACCGGCCCTGGAAAGTGGAAACCCGACGGAGGGCAAAGTCTCCTTCGGGTTTCAGTTTGGGAGAATTATAATTGCTATATGGATTGGGCCGCTACTGCCTTAATCCCTTTTTTGGGTGCTGGTGAAAGGCTTTCACCCCCACCATCCCACTGACAACTCCGGATGGTGATCCGGATGCTGATTATATTTATAGCAGATGTTTTAGGGCTTGTAAAGAGAAATGTTCTTTTTTTTGGACATTTTTTTAAAAATTACCGTCACAACGACTACTCATTGTTAATGAAATTATTTCAATATGTTATATGTTTACCGAATTCAATTATGCCAAAACTGAGCATTTTTTTACCCCCAGGTGTCCAAAAAACTCCACACTTTGGGCCCGATTTTGAGCCTGCATCGGCTTTCTGTTTTTCCGTATCTGCCCTTAATGCGCTCGGAGACATACCGGCAACTCAACATTCAAACCCTTTTCTGGCAATAACACCTTGCTGATAATAGTGTTTCACCTCGCGTATGTCGCTGACCAGGTTCGCCCGCTCAATGATTTCTGCCGGGCAGTAACGGCCGGTCAGAACCAGCTCCACTGCCACCGGCTTTTCATCCAGCAGCGTGAGCACCTCCTGTACCGACAGCAACCCGAAATAGATTGCCACGCAGATCTCGTCCAATACAACCAGGTCGTATTGACCGCTGGCCAGGGCCCGTCTTCCCCGCTCCAGGGCCTGCCGGGCGGCATCAAGATCTGCTTTGCCAGGAGGTTGCTTGCAGAAAACAAAGGCGTCGTTGCCGAAGCGCTCCAGCTCAATCAATGGGTGCAGCCGCCTCAGGCTTTCCAGTTCGCTGTATGGGTAGTCTTTCATCAGCTGGACAATCAATGTTTTCTTCCCCGCACCGGCAGCCCGCAGCGCTAGGCCGAGAGCCGCCGTGGTTTTGCCTTTGCCGTTGCCCGTATATACCTGAATAAAACCTTTTTGCATGCAATTTGCGTTCATATTTGAGTTCGACAACTTGGATAGCAATCCGGAAATGTCCGCATTGAAACTCCTTTTAGAACAATGCCCGCTGAAACAGCTTGGCGCAAAACAGCAGCAGCAAAATGCCGAACAGAACGCGAATGGTGCGTCCGCGCAGTTTCTCGGCCATGATCCGCGATCCAATCTGGCCGCCGGCAAAGGAGAAAAGACCGGCCAGCAGCACGAATTTCCAGTTGACCTCCGCCACACTGGCATGGGTGATAAACCCTGAAACCGAAGAAAAGCATACAATAAAAATGGAAGAGGCGGCCGCGGTTTTGGTGGGCACCTTGAGAAAGTAAATCAGCAGGGGGACGACAAAAACCCCGCCGCCGATTCCCAGCAGGCCGGCCAGAAAGCCGATCACCAGTCCGATCACCCCGCCGCCGACGATTCGCATCAGCCGGCTGCTGCCGCTGCCGGCGCTTTCAGCCGGGGATGCAAACAGCATCCGCAGGGCGGCCAGCAAAATGACGATGCCCATGATGCCAACAAAAAGACGGGTGTCGATCCAGCGGGTGGTCAACGCCCCCAGGGGAGCTGCCAGGGTTGATGTGACGATCAATGGCAGGCAGACCGAATAGTCCACCATCTTCTTGCGGATATAGACATAGGCGGCCGAAGCCGCGGCAATGCCGTTCAAAAAAAGCGATGCGGTCACCGCCATGGACTTGGCAAAACCCAGCAGCACGAAAAGCGGGGAAAAAATCAGCCCCCCGCCCAGGCCGATCATGGTCAGAATCAATGAAGAAAAAAATATAACCGGAAGCAATATGAGCAAATTCATTCCCCACAACCCCAGAAAGTTAATAAGCCGGAAACAATAAACCCAATAGAATTTAGAATGCCTGAGCCTGGGAGTCAACGGATTTTGCTGGAAAAGCCGATCCAGGAGAGAGCGTGCTCGATGATTCCCTGTGGTTACAGTTGCCGCAGGATATCCGCCGGTTTCATGCGAATGGTCTTGCGGCCAAGCAAATAGCCGGAGACACAACCCACCGCCAGTGCCAACACCATGGAAATTGCAGCCAGTTCAAAAGACACGCTGACCGGCAGCCTGACGGTCCGAGCGGCCAGGGCGGTCTGTCGGGCCATGGCCGGCAGGGGGTTTAGCCCCCAGGGCAACGGGATGGCTATGGAAAAAAAACCGAGAAAATAGGAGATAAGATAACCCATCAAAAGCCCCAGGATCCCTCCGGCCACGGCCTGCAAAAAGGCTTCAGCCAACAGTTGCTGCTGAATCTGCTCCTGGGTCCAGCCCAGGGCTTTCAGGATGCCGATTTCCCGTGAACGCTCGGTGAGATTGGAGAGCATCGTTTTCATGATCAGCAACACGGCGCTTGCCAGCGCCACCAGCGAGGCTGTCAGCGAAAAGCGTGCGGAAATCATCGAAACCCCGCCCATCAGATCCAGAAAGGAATCCGAGCTGCTGATGGAGACATCTTTAAAACGGCCTGAAATCCGGCTGCGGACCTGACTCAGCAGGGAAGGATCTTTCAGGCGCAGAAAAATCAGGTTGGCGGCCTGCGGATTTTTCCCCACTAGGCTGCGAGCGCCGGCAAGCGGCAGGTAGATGTTGGCCGCGGCAATCTGGGCGCCTTCTTTGATTTCCAGCACTCCCACCACCTTGAACTGACGGCCACCGACGGAAATGTTGTCTTCCAGTCTGATTTTGTGAAATTTTGCATAGTGCTTTTCAAGGACGACTTCCCCCGGGTTTTGTGGAAAGCGTCCGGTTTTGAGCCATTTTTTTACTTTCACCGGTCCCAGATCGGATCGGCTGGAATCCACGCCCAAAATCGTTCTGAAACCGTTGCGGGCGAATTCCCAGAGTAAAAGAGCCTGCGCACTTGCCGCGACACCCTCAATGTTGACCATGGCGGCCAGCTGGCGAGGAGAAAAAAGCTGGTTTGAAAAAGGAAGGCGGATTCCCTGCATGCTTTTCGGACTTTGGCCCGCCGCCAGGTTTTGTTTTTCCCCCCGCTGAACCACCAGGTCCGCCCCCAGGTTTTGAAACGGTTGGCCGGCGGCCTTTTGATAAGCGGCCGATAATGCGTTAATGGCGACAAAAAGTGTGATGCCGACGGCGATTCCCAGGATATTGACCAGGGTCCTGTGGCGCCGATGCAAAAGCTCCTTTGCAATGTAAGGATAATACATGGACCACCTGAGTGGGGGCGCTGCCCACAAATGCTAAGGTCTTTTATAAATATTCACAGGTAGCATTGATGCCAGACCGCGTTGGTTTGAGAAATGAACGCCGAGCATTCAACGGCTGTTTCGGTTGCTTTATTGAAGGCCGGTTTTTTGATCGAGGACGGTTTGCAGATCTTTTACTGTCCACTTCCCCTGAAAAAAAGATGGGCCCGATCCGGTGGGAAATCCCTTAAAGGTAAAGGTGTTATCTCCGGTGCGGACGGTGGATTGGCCATCGAGCCATATCTGCAGGGGCGTGTGCTCCTTGATATCCTTTTGGGCCATAAATTGCTCCCCCTCCGGGCTTTCAAAATTATGCCAAAAAACCTTTATCCTGTCACCGTAAACGGGAAAAAGCGCGCGCAACTCCCGCAGGGTCGGTTGCAGCGGACCATGGTTCATAAAAAGCACGTCAATGTGTACCGGGTCTTTAGCAAAAGAGTCCGGAGGCATGCCAATGGCTAATAAAATAAGACCACAAAATAAGAATATTTTCTTCATTAAATTATCTCCCCGTCCTGCATGCGCACGATTTGATTGGCGCTTTCGGCCAGTTCCAGATCGTGGGTGACCATTAAAAGCGACATTTCCTCCTCTTCGTGCAAATATTTTAAAATATCCATGATGGCCTTGCCGGTGGCAGAATCCAGATTTCCGGTGGGCTCATCGGCAAATAGAATCTTCGGGCGGTTCACCAGGGCCCGTGCAATGGCCACACGCTGTTTTTCTCCCCCGGACAGGGTGGCGGGCAAGTGCTCGGCCCTGGATGCCATCCGCATTTGATCCAGGAGTTCCATTGCCCGGCGGCGCCGCCCTTCAGTCGCTATTTTCAGGGGAAAAAGGGGCAGGGCCACATTTTCCCAGGCCGTCAGTGTCGGAATCAGGTGAAACGACTGGAAGACAAATCCGACATTATCGCGGCGGAAAAGGGCCAGTTCATTTTCGGTCATGGCGGTGATCTCTTTACCATCAAAGCTGACCCGGCCGCTGGAGGGATGATCCAGCCCTGACAGCAAGGATAAAAGCGTGGTTTTACCGCTGCCGGATTTGCCGACGATACACAGAAACTCTCCGGCTGCGACCTTGAGCGAAACCCCGTTGATCACCTGGAGGGACCCGAAGGTTTTGCTAAGCTCGCTACCCTCGAGAATGAAGTCATTATTCATGGCGCAATATCTCCGAAGGTTTGATGCGTGAAATATGGCGACTTAAAAAAGCGCCCGTGATACCGCCGATCAGCATAGAAACAATCAACGCCGTACTTGCCAGCATCCAGCTGATGTGAACCGGAAGCCGCAGGGTTTTGAAAATCGGATCCCCGCCGCCGGGCAGAAAATGAGGGCTGGGACTCATCTCCCAGGGAATCGGGATGTGCACCTGCATGAAGCCCAGCGCAAAGGCTGCCAAAAAAGCGATGGCCAGTCCCAGGATGCCTCCCAAAAAACACTGGGTTATGGATTCGGCCACCATTTGGCTCACCACGTTGCGATTGGACCAGCCCACCGCTTTGAGCGTTCCGATCTCTGCGGCGCGTTCAGCCATATTGCCGGCCATGGTCTTAACTACAATTAAAACGGCCACAATGATGGCAATCAGCGAGGTGATGACGGCAAATTTATCTGAAAGGGCAAAGAGGTTTCCCAGCAGTTTCAGGAAAGACTCCGGAGTCGTGATGCTGGCCTTGTTGCCCAGGATATCTTTCAGCGCAACGGTCAGATCTGCGACCTGGCGCTGATCCGCCTTGATGAACAGGATGTTGGCATCTTGCAGACCAAAGGGGGAGACCTTCTGGACCTGGGGGGATGCCGCCGCCAACCGGCGGGCTTGCGGCAGCGGCAGATAGACATTGGCCACCGCAATTTTCGCGGTGCGCGATGCGTCCACGATGCCGACCACCGGGAAGGTATGCTTTGCCACCGCTATTTTATCGCCGGGCTTGATACCGTGATCGCGGGCGTAAGATGCCTCCACCAGTGCTTCGGAACGGCCGCTTGCGATAAACCGGCCGGCGGTGACAAAGTGGCGCAGCATACCCGGACCCGCGGGGTTTTCAGGATCGACTCCCAAAACGATGGTAAACCGGTCAGGGTCAAAAACCCAGATCAAAAGCGCCTCGCCGAGTCCTTCGATACCCGAAAGTTTGCTGATTCTTGCGATTTCCTCTTTTTTAATGGTCACCGCCGAGCAGGCAAAAACCGGGCCCTTGAGTTCTTCGGGAACGTTGCCAGCCCGCTGCACGGTAATATCAGCGCCGATCTCTTCAAGGGGCCGGCGTGCTGCCTCTTTGTAAGCAGCGGCCAGGGCATTGATGATGACCAAAAGAGCGATTCCGATGGAAAGCCCTAAAATTGCTGTTAACGTCCGGCGTTTACGATAATAGAGCTCATTTTTCAGGTAACCGAAATTCATGGCGCTTCTCCAGCCGACGCAAACCAGTTATGTTCCTGTTGCAAACTTTTGTGCAGCAAAGCAAAAAATCTCTGCTGCTGTTCGGAGGTTAGGATTTTTCTGATCTGAAGAATATGTTCGATGATATCTTTTTGAACCTCCTGCTGGATGCCGGCCATTTCCCGGCGAACTTGCTCGATTCCTTCAGGGTTCACCTGCCCTGCGCTTAAAAGCTTTACCAGCCGATTTTTTTTGATCTCCATAGCCGTATGAAGCTTTGCAAGTCGGCTGTGAAACTCATGGGCCAAAGGCTCTAGCTGCTGCAGCTGGCGCTGCGAGAGGTCCAGTTGCTGGTAAAGATGGTGCTGCTGAGGCGTAAATGGGCAGGGACCAGAAGACACCGCATCCCGGGTTCGATAGTACTGGTAACCCCAGCTTGCCAGGACAGCTGCATTGAGCGCCACAGAAAAAATCAAAATCCCGATCAGTGTTTTATTGCGCATCTTCGCCCTCCGGCAAGACCCTCACCATCCTGACATATCCGCTGGCCAGGCTGCCCGGCGCAATGGCGTCAAAACTCCTCAAAGAGGCCAGCAGCGGTTGCCGGGAAGTTGAAATGGCCGCCGCAGACCGCGGAGCAAGAAAAGGTCGCGGAGCCAGGAAATTGGCGAAGTAGATCCCGGCCAGCAGCCCGATGACCAGGCAGGCGGCCAGCACCAGGGGTGAGGGAAAAAATTGAAAGACCTGCCGCAGCCTAGCACTCAAACGGCGATCATTCAATGCGGATATTTTTTTACATACCACCGGGTAGAATCCCGGTGCCGGGACAATATCCGGCAATTCATCAAGCGCTTTGCGGGTGTGTTGAAACTTCGCCAGCCGTTGGCTGCATTGCGGGCAGCCCTGGAGGTGGGAGCGGATTCGGCCCTGCTCGTCCGGGCTCAATTCCTGGTCCTGATAGGCTGAAAGTCTTTTTCTTGTGGTGCAACAATTCATGAATGCAACCATATCAGTATCCGTCCACCAATAGTAGATTTTGGTTTGCAGCAAGGCTTGGGGGATTTTGAAACCGGCGCTACGTCGAGGATTTCAAACGAACCAAAACGCCGCTGCGGGCCCAAAGATGCCGTTTGTCGATGGGCTCTCTTTATGCGGGCTTCTGGATTATTAAACAGCCATAGATCAAAAAACCTGCGGTTTTTTTTCGGAGGAAGACAGTTTTTTGAAAAGATTTTTTTTGGCCCGGATCAGCAGGGAATCCACGGCCGCGACAGACCGGCCCATAATCCCGGCAATCTCCTGATAAGTCAGATCATCATATGTCTTCAGGATGATTGCCATTTTCTGGTTGTCCGGCAATTGCTGGAGGGCATTCAAAATCCGGTGTTTCCGCTCTGCAACCAACAGGCGCTCCTCAGGCGAAGCGGTCTTTCCGGCGTGCCCCATAGAGGATTCAGCCATCGATTCTTTTTCTTTTTGCCGCGTAAAGGAGGCTGTCAACAATTTTTTAATGCCATCGGATTGCTGTTTGTTGATGCAAAGGTTGACCGTGATGCGATAAAGCCAGGTCGTAAATTTCGCAGTCGGTTTATAGGTTGGCGCCGATTGCCAAACCCTTAAAAACACCTCCTGGGCCAAATCTTCCGCCGCTGTCCGGTCTCCAAGAAAGCGATAGATAAAATTCAGCACGGATCGCTGATGACGAAGGGTCAGAATTTCAAAGGCATCCCGGTCTCCAGTGCCAAGCCTGACCATAAGATCTTCACTGGACGTTGCTTTATCTATCTGACCTGGCATTGGGCTGCTTTGATCTGGGATTATGGTCCCCCACTGCGAATCAACGACATTTTATGATGCGATCAGGAACCCGCGGCAACCGAAAACAAGGTTGGGCAGCTACCGTTCAGGAGGTTCCTCCCAGTCGACATAGTCTACATCGGATAAGGAAACCGGCTTGCCGGACACCCACAAGACGATTCGATAGCTGTCGGTAAAATACGGATCTCCCGCCAGGTTGTTACGCGGAGCATCCCTCGGGGCGGCACCAACCCCCTTGGCGTAACCGAATTTTTTAAGGCTTTGAGCATAAAGCAGATCCTGGAGAAAAAACACCCGGGTTTCATCCACATCGGGATCGATTTTATGCGTGGTGATTGTTCTCCAGTAAAAACGGACACCAACATCACGGCTTATCTGACCCACCCAGACAGGCTGGCCTTCAAATCGCATGGGCGTCAGCCAGAGGCGCAGATGATTGCGTTCATGGATGGTTCCGCGCGCTTTTTGAAAGGCAGCATCCTGGGCACGCCCGAAAACATAGAGCGCACTGACCGGCGAATAACGATAGCGGCTCCCAAAGATAAAAGACATGCCTGTTTTCCATATCGACGTGCCATGGATCGTTTCGGTTTCGTCCCAGCCGGCAGCAATTAAGGCATGATACACATCATCAATATCTCCAATGACAACCAAATTGAGAGGATCACCGAACCTTGTTGCCTCCTTATTGGCTGTGCAGCAGGGCATATCGGCAAGAGCCTTTCTAAAGCCCTGTTCATCGTAGGATCCAATCTCGGCTTTGGAATAAAGGGTTTCAAAATTTATTCCATGATGGTCGATTTTCAAGCCGGGTACGGAAATAAAAAAGGTAAAAGTGATGAGGTCCGCATTGTTCCTCAGGATATCAACATTGAAGGCTTTGGTGCCCTTGTCCATATGGGTGAAGACAAAACCCGATATCACGCTGCCTGGTGCAACATACAGCCCAAGAGCGTGATCGCTGAAAAAACGATCCATGCGATATTCAGCGCTTTTTGAATAAAACACCGAGTGATGCATGTAAGCGACTTCCAGAGGGGCGAAGTAATCCCGGTCGACACTGGCAGGCAAAAACCACAGCGGCTGGGGCCCCTTGTTTTCAATTTCAAGCCACACCGGCTGGACCCCCTTGCGGTACAAAGGAAAACCAAGGCTGTCTTGGGTCTCTTTGGCACTTAAAACAGCGGCCGTGACCCGCACATCATCTTCGGCTTTGGTCTGAGCGCGATTCTGAAAAAATGCTTTTTCAAGGACCGGCGGTTGAAACGATGCACAACCCCACAGAGTTAATAACAAAATAACAGCCACCAGAACGCATCCGCGCTTGGGCATATGCAAATGCATATCCATGACCTCCTCAGTATTTTTTGCCCGGATCGAACCTGCTCATCTTGGTATCATATCAAATAAAACGTATAAGCTTTTTTTTGACTTGTTGGGCAATACTGTCGATAACATGCGGAACACTGGGGAAATAAACCATAACGCTGTGAAAGCCGACGGGCGGTATTCCTATCTGTTCACAATTTTACGTTACGCTTCGATAGGCGCTGTTGAGCAAAAGTTCGCAAAATGGGTTCAAAATAAGTTTAGCAACCATCTAAGAAAGATCGCTTTATGAAAATATGACGTGAATCCCCCGCCATTTATGGCGGGGATGATTTACTCAACCTCTTTCATCTGGGTGTCGCTAATTTTTCCCTTTTTATCGATTTTGTGAAGAAACACCTGGGTCGTGTTGGATGCATCGCTTTTATCTATTTCGACGCAATAGGCGTTATTTTTGCACCATGAGCCGGTGTTTGCATAGATGCGATCTTCGACCAGGAAAAAGTCCTTGTCAATCATCGCGTTATGGGTATGTCCGAACACAACAACTTTAAAATCATACTTCTGGCAAAGGCGATCAGCGGGGCCGTTAAGGTAGCGCCGCTGGTACAAATCACTGATTAATTCGCTGAGGCTGTATATTTCACTGAGTTTTTCATAGCGTTCTTTAAGGCTTCCGATAGACACCTTCTTTTGATCGGGCATTTTAATGCTGTCTTTGTCGTGCATGCCGGCGCGTTCGGCAAGCCCTTCGATAATGGAACTGAAAATATTCTGAGAAGTCAGTGCGGCTTCCAAAAGGTCATCAAGGTAGGTGGGCAGATCCAACAGGCCAAAGCCTCCGCTGTTGATGGAGGTTACCAGTCTACTTATAAAATATCCGATTGGCCTGCCGTAAGCAGGATCGGTGATATAGTCTGGTTTGTTGTAAATATCGTACTGGTTGCCGTGCTCGGCGTGAATGCGCCCAGTGCGATAAAATTTGATCGCCTTGATGCCTTTTAGCGCCTTTTGAATGACCGCCGCAGACAAGTCAAAATCATGATTGCCGTTGATGTAGAAAGTGTTGATGCCGGCTTTAATGATTTGTTTGAACTTGTCCATTACCGCTTTATTTGCTGAAAATATTTGATTATACGTCGGCGGCTTTAAGTTTGCCGGACAGACCCACGTGTTGAATACGTCCCCCAGTAAAATCAGATCTTTGATTTTGTCTTTATGCTTGAGAACGTAGTTGTCGAGAAAACCCAGCAAGCGCGGGTTATGCTCCCCGGGATCATACCAGGCAGGTTTCTTGGGATCGTTGTACAACTGCTGAGAACTCAAATGGATATCGCTGATAAAAATGCGTCTTGTCTTGGCCATGATCGTCCTCCATTATTGTTTTACTATAATGTTGAAATTGTTTATGGTTCTGCCCATCATTACTTTTATTTCTCATAAAATGCAATTCTTTTCTCCAAGCGGTTTATATTGTGCTTCGCTCTTGATGACACAAAGAAATTCTTGATTAACATCCCCTGCCCGAATTAAGCTGGGATTGAAGGCAAAGTGCTCCGCCTGGATTGGCAAACATCCATCGTGTGGCTCCCATCCAGCGGGGTGGCCGGTTATCATAGGAAACGAAACGGGACATCCTTTTATTATGTGCCCAACATTCCCATTATGGTGGTTTTGGTGTTGACTATATGACAATGTGGTATACTATAACCGGTAGCTTTTTAAAAAATAAAAAGAGCCTCTTGTGCACATATTTGCAGCGGGATCGTTACTTTTTCAATCTGCTGCAAAAGCAGGGAAGTGCATATGAAAAAAATATATCATGCTATCGCGGCCGTTGGGGTGCTGCTGTCGACCCTTATGATAGTTGCAAGTCCGTCCTGAGGCCGGCACGGTTGGTGCCGGCGAAAAGGAGCAATTTGCCATGACAAAGGAAGCATTTCAGAATAATGACCGCAAAATGACCAATGTGTTTGAGCGGTTTCTATCACTGTGGGTCATTTTGTGCATTATCGCCGGCATCCTGCTGGGCAAAATCGCCCCGGGGCTCGCCCAATCCCTGGACAGCCTGGCCATCTATGTCAAAGGGGCCCCGGTGGTTTCCATTCCCATTGCCGTGTGTCTGTTTTTCATGATGTATCCCATCATGGTTAAAATCGATTTCAGCGAAGTCGTCAAGGCCGGCAAAAGCGGCAAGCCCGTGTTTTTGACCCTGTTTGTCAACTGGGCCATCAAACCCTTTACCATGTATGGAATTGCCATCTTTTTCCTGGGCACCCTGTTTTACAATTTCATCGGCCCGGATGCCGCGGACCTTGTCAAAATGCCCTTTGGTCTCGATCTTCCGGTGGGCGCCGCCCATGGGGCCGGCACAGTGGTCCTCGTCGATGGGGCCAAAATGCTGCAGGTGCCGCTGTGGCGCAGCTACCTGGCCGGCTGCATCCTGCTGGGGATCGCACCGTGCACTGCCATGGTGCTGGTGTGGGGCTACCTGTCCCGGGGCAACGACGGGCTGACCCTGGTGATGGTGGCCATCAACTCGCTGACTATGCTGCTGCTCTATGGTGTGCTGGGCGGTTTTCTGCTGGGGGTGGGACGCCTGCCGGTCCCCTGGCAGGCGTTGCTGCTGTCCATCGGCATTTACGTGGCCCTGCCGCTGGTGGCCGGCTATCTTTCCCGCCGCTGGATCATTGCCGCCAGGGGAGAGACCTGGTTCAAGGAGAAGTTTTTGCACGTTCTCACCCCCATCACCATCATCGCGCTGCTGATCACCCTGGTATTGCTGTTTTCTTTTAAAGGCGAGGTGATTGTCAGCAATCCCCTGACGATTCTGTGGATCGCCATTCCACTTTTTATCCAGACCCTGCTGATCTTCTGGCTGGGATACGGCCTGGCGCGCCTGTTGAAACTGCGTTACATGGACGCGGCCCCGGCGGCCATGATCGGTGCCTCCAACCATTTTGAGGTGGCCATTGCCACTTCCACCATGCTCTTCGGTCTATCGTCGGGAGCAGCGCTGGCCACCGTCGTCGGTGTTCTGATCGAAGTCCCGACGATGCTGATGCTGGTCAAGATCTGTCTGAAAACCACCCACTGGTTCAAAACGGCCGAAGCCGACGCCGCCGATCAGCCAGCAACCGGATAACCGCCCTCCGTCTTTAAAAAGAATCAGCCGGCCATTGACACGTACCCAGGTACGGGGTTTATGTTCTTTCCAAAAGCCCATTATCCCTCGCGATCGGGGGCCAAAAAAGGAAAGAATAATATGCAGGTTTTTGATCTGATCATCATCGGCGGCGGGGCCGGGGCGTTTGCCGCCGCGATTCGCGCCAATGAACTCAAGGCTCAAACCGCCATGATCAATGCCGGCCTTCCCTTGGGAGGGACCTGCGTCAATGTGGGCTGCGTGCCGTCCAAACGACTGCTGTTCGCCGGCGAGCTTTTGCACCAAGCCCAAAATCACGGGATGCCGGGAGTCGAGCTGGCAGTCAAAAATTTTGATTTCCGCACCCTGATCGAGGACGAACTGGAACTGGTCGCTCGCATGCGGCGGGAAAAATATGAAAAGGTGCTGACTGGATTGAAAACCGTCACCTTCATTGGAGGCCGGGCAAAATTTATGTCTGCGACTGAAGTCCGGGTAAACGGCCAAACCCTGCAGGCTGAAAAAATCATCATCGCCACGGGCTCCAGCGCCTCTGTGCCGCCCGTCGAAGGCCTTGTTCAAACCGGCTATGTGACCCACATCGAAGCCTTGCAGCTGCAGCGCCTGCCGCAAAAGCTGGTCATTATCGGCGCGGGTCCGGTGGCCATCGAGTTTGCCCAGATGTATTCGCGGTTTGGCAGCCGGGTCACGGTTGTCAAAAGAAGCCCCGGCATTCTGCGCTTTGCCGAACCGCTGCTGACAAAGCGTCTGGCGCAAATACTGAAAGCCGAGGGCATCGACATTGTTACCGCCCAGCACTTCCGGCACGCCCGCAGGGAAAACGGCCGCAAACTGCTCGCCGTCACCGTGGATGGCCGCAATTTGGAAATTGCCGCCGATGAAATTCTGGTGGCCGCCGGCAAAACGCCCAACACCAAAGATCTCGGTCTGGATGCCGCCGGCGTGGCAGTCAACGATCGCGGTGCCGTGGTGGTCAACGAAAACTTTCAGACCTCCCGGCCGCACATTTTGGCCGTCGGCGACGTCGCCGATCCGCCGGCACGACTTGAACCAACAGCCGGAAGAGAGGGCACCCTGGCCGCCGGCAACGCCCTGACCGGAGCCACCGACCGCATCGATTACGACACGGTGCCCTTTACGGTTTTCACCGATCCCCAGCTGGCCGGGGTCGGGCTGACCGAAGCCGACCAGATGCAACGCCTGGGCACCTGCCGCTGCCGCACGGTTTCCTTTGAAAGCGTGCCCCGGGGCGTCATCATGAATCGCACCGCGGGACTGGTCAACATGACCATTGACCCGTCAACCGAGGCAATCATGGGGGTGCACATCCTGGCCCCGAATGCCGGCGAATTGATCGCCGCCGCCATGGTGCTGGTAAAAAACAAAAATACCGTCGATGATATGATAACTTTGCTGCCCATGTTTCCGACCCTGGCCGAAGCGCTGAAAATGGTGGCACTGTCTTTCAAAAAAGATATCTCAAAACTTAGCTGTTGCGTTTAAAAAAAGCTTGACTCCGTACCTGGGTACAGGATGTAGGGTGCGACAAAGCGCAAATTAAGGAGGGTAAAAATGAATACGGTGACATTTAAAGTCGAAGGCATGCACTGCGGCGGCTGCGCCCAGATCATTCAGTCTCTGCTGGAAAAGCAAGCGGGGGTGCGGGCGGTCAAGGTGTCGTTTGAAGACGGCCAGGCCCGCGTGCTGCATGACCCGCAAACCGTGGCCGCAGACCAGCTGGCGGCGGCCATCGAAAAAGCTGGCTACAAGGTAAAAGGCCAATCATGACAGCTTTCGATGTCGTCAATTTCGTCTGGCTGCCCCTGGGCCTGGGTCTTTTCGGGTTCATCGAACCGTGCTCCATCGGGGCCAGCCTGCTGTTTATCAAGTACCTGGAAGGCAAAGACCGGCGGCAGAAATTTTTCCAGGTCATTGTGTTTGCTGTGGTCCGCGCCCTTCTCATGGGAGCGCTGGGGCTGCTGGCAGTCTGGCTCGGCGCGGCGTTTTTCGGGCTTCAGAAGGGATTCTGGATCATCTTCGGGATCATCTACCTTATTTTCGGCATCCTGTATCTGACCGGAAAATCCGGGATCCTGCAGCTGTCTCTGGGGCCGGGCCTGTCGCGCATCTCGGGGGCCGGCGGATCGGCCGGATTGGGCATTTTGTTCGCCTTTAACATTCCCGCCTGCGCAGCTCCCTTGATCTTTGCCCTGCTCGGCACCGCGACGGCCAGCGGGGCCGGCGGCGGTGCGCTGACCGGCGGATTTGCATCCCTGGCGGTCTTTGGCGCCGCCCTGTCGCTGCCGCTGGTGGTGGCCGTGCTTTTCGCGCCCGCCCGGCGCGCCCTGGACTGGGTGGCCGGATTGTCCGCCAGGATGCCCTTCTGGGCGGGTGTGGTTTTAATCGCCCTGGGACTGTGGTCCATCGGCTTCGGGCTCTGGGTTTAGCAATTTTGACTTTTACTACCCGGTTTATCCGGAATTGGAGGTAATTCCATGAACACCACAATTGCCATCGAACCTGCTGCACCCCTTTGGAGCGAAGAGCCGGCCGGCCGGCCCGATCGAAAAAGAATCCGGGCCCGCATCGGCGGACTGCACTGTTCCCTTTGCACCGGCACCATTGAAAAAGCCCTGGGCAAGCGCCCAGGGGTTTACAGTGTCGCCGTCAGTTTAACCCATGAACAGGCCCTGGTGGAATACGATCCGGCCGTGGTGCGTCCCGAGGATCTGCTGCAGACGCTGCGCGATATCGGCTACACCATTTCGGATCCGCGCAAGGTGCGCCCTTACGAAGAAGAGGAACGCGAGCTGGTTCGCGAGGGAAAGCGCTTTTTGACGGCCATCGTTTTCAGCTTAATCGCCATCGCCCTGAATGCCGATCCGGCCGGAGGATGGTCCGTGCTGCTGCCGGCGACTGTATTTGCCAGCCTGGTTGCCCTGCTGTACCTGGTTTTAAGGCGCTCCCACGGTCTGGCAACCGCCATCGCCGGTGCTGCCGGTCTGTGTGCCGCTGCGATTACCCTGCTGTTTTTACAGCAGCAGCAATTTTTTACCACCATCGCACCGTTTATCGTGGGGGGCCTTGCATTTGCCCTTGTATTCGGGGTCGGCAGGCACATCCTTTACATGGCCGTCCAGGCGGTGCGCCGCAAAATTCTCAACCAGCATGTGCTGCTGGAAACCGGGGCCTTTGCCGGGCTGGCCGGGGGACTGATCGGACTGCTTTTTCAGCTGCCAGGTTTTCCGACCACCCCGTTTTTTGCCGTCGCGGTCATGGTGGTCACCTACCATATCTTTTCGGAATGGCTGTCTTTGATCGTTAAAACCCGCAGTTCCCAGGCGGTCAAGCGTCTGCTGGATCTGCAGCCGGAAACCGCCCGGGTGGTGCGCCAGGACCGGGAAATGGAAGTTCCGGTCACAGAAGTCGTCGTCGGCGACCGGGTTCGCATCCGGCCCGGGGAGCGCATTCCGGTGGACGGTGAAGTCATCAGCGGCCATTCGGCGGTGGACCAGTCGCTGGTGACCGGCGAGCCCATGCCGGTGGAAAAAGCCGAAGGGGCCGGCGTTGTCGGCGGCTCCATCAACGGCACCGGCACCCTGCTGATCAAGGTTACGGCCGTCGGGCAGGAGAGCTTTTTGCAGCAGGTTGTCCGCCAGGTGGAAGACGCCCGGGCGCTCAAACCCGGCCTGCTGCACCTGGTTGACCGTATCCTGCGCATTTATACCCCCACGGTCCTGTCCCTGGCATGTTTGGCGTTTGTCGGCTGGCTGGCCGGATCCTATTTTTTCGCCGGACAGGTCAACCTGCAGCGCGCGGCCTTTGCCGGCTTGAGTGTGCTGGTGATGGGATATCCCTGTGCGCTGGGCATTTCCGCCCCGCTTTCCATCGTGCGCGGTGCCGGGGAGGCCGCCGAAAAGGGGATTCTGATGCGCACCGGCGAGGCTTTCCAGGGCTATCGCCTGGCCACGCACATCGTCTTCGACAAGACCGGCACCCTGACCGAGGGCCGTCCGCTGGTGCGGGAGATCGAAACCAACGGCGCATCCGAAGAAGAGCTGCTGGCTGTGGCTGCCGCTGCCGAAGCATCTTCCGAACATCCCCTGGCCCAGGCCATCGTTGCGGCTGCCTTTGAACGCGGCTTGAATCCGCCGGATGTGACCGGCTTTGAGGCGATTCCCGGCAAGGGCATCATCGCCCGGCTGGAAGATGATCCGGTGGCGGTGGGAAACCCGGCTTTTCTGCAAGAGCAGGGAATCGCGACCGAGGGCTTCAGGCAGCGAATTGAGGACCTGCAGGCGGCCGGGCGCACGGTGATTGCCGTGGCAAGAAACAATCAGCTCCAGGGCATTGTGGCCCTGGGCGACAAACTGCGCGTCGATGCGGCCCAGACCATCCGGGCCATGGAAAGCAGCGGTCTGAAGACGGTGCTGCTGACCGGCGACAATGAACGCGCGGCCCGGCGCATGACCCGGGAAGCCGGCATCGAGCAGGTGTATGCGGATGTCAAACCCGGCGACAAGGCCCGAATCATTCGTGAACTGCAAAAAGACGGCCGAGTGGCCATGGTCGGCGATGGCATCAACGATGCCCCGGCCTTGATGCAGGCCGATATCGGGGTGGCCATGGGCAGCGGCACCGACATCGCCATCGAATCGGCGGATATCATCATTCTGGGAAATCGGCTTGGGTTGACCCTGACAGCCCGGGAAATCAGCCGCACCAGTTACCGCAAAATGCTGCAGAATATCGTACTGGCATTCATGTTCAACGGCATCGGCATCCCCGTGGCCGCCACCGGACTGATTTACCCGGTCTGGGCCATGGCCGCCATGGCGGTCAGTGTCACCGCGATTTTCTTCAATTCGCTGTGGGGCCGTCCGTCGCTGTTTTTTGATGCCATTTTAAGTGTCGGCCGGCCGATCCAGGTGACGGATCAATAAGTTGCGTCATGCGCCGCGCAATATGCATTTTGGCTTCGCTTAACGTGCCCATTTGGGGCGCCATCGCATCGGTGGGCTAAATTGCAAGAACTCGGCGCGTTGCGCCTCAAACAGCTTGCAATTTTTAACGCCCACCGATCCGCTGGCTTGTTTCCCCAAATGGACAATGACGCTCAACCAAAATATATATTGCGCTCAGTTCGTAGCAGGTTCGTTTTAGTTGTCAGAAACATACAATAAAGTGTTCTTTAAAAATCCAGACCGAGCGCAGACTGCAACTGAATAAGCAACTGCAAAAAGAGGCTCAAAATGACAAGGCAGTGGGAAAACTGGAGCCTGATGATTCTCGAGGCCCTGTTTGCACTGTGTGCCGCCAGTGTGGTGGTGTACAAACTGCTGGGGATTTTCGACTTCGCATTTTTGTCCTACCGCTTTTTCAACATTGTTGTATCGATCGCTATCTGTGCTTATATTATTCGAGCCCTGCTGAAATCGGACCCGCGGGTGTATGGGATCATCGCCGTTTTTGCCCTGTTTCATTTTACCGAGGGGCTGATCATCGGTTTCTGGTACAAAACCATCATTCATTGCGTGATCCTGCTGATCCTGCTGTGGATTTATTTTGGAAAATCCCGCTGAATCAGAAAAATACATTGACCCGTACCATGGTACGGGGATTATTGTATGTGAAGTGTGAAGGAGCAACTAATGCCGAAACTGACCATCGGCCAGCTGGCCCGGCAGGCCAACGTCAATCTGGAGACCATCCGCTATTACGAACGGCGCGGGTTGATCCCGGAGCCGCCGCGCAACGCAAGCGGCTACCGGCAGTACGGCGAGCATGACCTGGCGCGCACGCGGTTTATCAAGCGCGCCCAGGCCCTCGGGTTCACCCTCAAAGAAATAACGGAACTGCTGTCTTTGCGGGTCGCCCCCGGCACTACCTGCGGGCAGGTCAAAGAACGCGTGCAGGCCAAAATCGCGGATGTCGAAAAAAAAATCGCGGACCTCGAACAGATGCGGGCCGCCCTGTTGCGACTGTCCGGACGCTGCCAGGGCCGCGGTCCGGCCAGCAAATGCCCGATTTTGGATGAATTGAATCATCGCTGAGCAGTTCGCCTCCTGCCGGACCACCGATTCCTGCAGATGACTGCAGACGGCAAAAAATTATATTCGTCAGGGAAAAACCCATGAAAGCTGAAAACCTGTCCACAATGGGAACGGTGGTGACCTCTTTGCTGGCCACCTCCTGCTGCATCGGGCCGGCCATATTCGTGGTCTTCGGCGCTTCGGCCGGATTTCTGGGAAAACTTTCCTTTCTGGAATCCTACCGGCCCTACCTGATGACCGCGGGGTTTTCAATGCTGGGCTTTTCTTTCTGGAAGCTTTTTATAAAAAAACCCGACTGCAACTGCCGGGAAGATTTCCGGGCCCGCAAAATTGCCCGCGGCATCTGGTGGGTCGGCTTTGCGGCCCTGGTTTTCTCCCTCGCGTTTCAGCCCGTGCTTTTATGGATCTACGCCTAACGGACTGTTGAAAGATTACTGCGCCTACTGATGCGGCGTTAAAATGAGGAACTGCCATGAAACAACGATGCCTGATGATCATTGCGGCCATATTGTTGTTAGCGGCCTTTTTGGCTGCAGCCGCAGATCAAAACATTTTACTGGAAATCAAGGGAATGACCTGCAGCCTGTGCACCCTGGCGGTTAAAAAGTCGCTGAGCGCCGTAGAGGGGGTTGAAAATGTGGCCGTCTCCTACAAGGAAAAAACGGCCCGGCTGACCGCCCCCGACTCGGTTAGCGATACCGTGCTGGTGGAGGCCGTGCGCAAAGCCGGCTACCAGGCAACGGTGGTCAAACGCCAGGCTGTGCAGTAAACCGCTGCGCAATACAATGGAGCGATTGAACATATGAGCGAAATGATCTGTTACTGTTTCGGCTATACCCGGCAAGCCATCGAAGAGGATGTACGCCAAAACGGCCGTTCTTTGATCACCGAAAAAATCATCGCCGAAAAAAGATTCGGCACCTGTCAATGCACCACGAAAAATCCCAAAGGCCGCTGATGCCTGCCCGATGTCCGCCAGGTGGTGGATACAGTAAAAAAGGTGGGCGAAGGGGCGTCCCCTCAATTCTGAATTTTTTATTGATATTGCCGGCAATTTCGGTAAAACTGGGAAAACTGGCTGTCATCAACCGCAATTGAAAGAGGAGGAGCCATGTACCTGCCCAAGATTTATGAGAATTTTTCCGCTAAATTTCCCGGGGTTATCAAGGAATTCCAACAGCTGGGGCAAACCTGCCGGGCTGCGGGCCCCTTGGACCCCAAGGCCCAGGATCTGATCAAGCTGGGCATTGCCGTGGGTGCCAATTCCAAGGGGGCGGTGATGTCCAGCACCCGCAAGGCGCTGGAATCCGGTGCCAGCGCCGAAGAAATCACCCACGCAGTGCTGCTGGCTTTGACCACCACCGGCTTTCCGAACATGATCGCCGCCCTGGGATGGGTGGAGGAAGTGCTGCAGCGGGCATAACTCCACCCAAACCTGCCGGTTGCCAGCCTTTACCAAAAGAAATAATTTTCGATATAAATTCTTTATTTAAATCATGAGCGCGGGTTGAAAAAATTTTATACTTTGTTATGTTAATTTTAACATAAGGTCTGCGGGGAAACCGGGTGCAGGATTACAAATCGCTGATAAAAAGCTCGGCCGCCGCCCACGGGCACCTTTGCCCGGGGCAGGTGGTGGGGGTGCGCATGGCCATGCTGGGCTGCCGGCTGATCGGACTGGATGAGCCCACCCGCAGAGAGCAGATCAAAAAGCTGATCGTCTACGTGGAGATGGACCGCTGTACGGCCGATGCCGTTGCCCATGTGACGGGCGTCAAACTGGGGCGCCGCTCACTGAAGTTTATGGACTACGGCATTATGGCCGCCACCTTTGTCAACCTGGAGACCGAAAAGGCCTTTCGGATCATCTCCACCGAGGAGGCCCGGGACCTGTCAGCGGCCTATGCCCCGGAAGTGGCCGAAAAATACGCCCGCCAGCTCAAGGCTTACGAGCGCATGCCGGACAGCGTGCTTTTCCGGGTTCAGGAAGTTGACATGGCCATCAGCGAGCTGGACCTGCCCGGTCCCACCCGCCGCAAGGTGGCCTGCAGCCGCTGCGGCCAGGTGGTACGCGACGGGCGCGAGGTGGTTGCCCGGGGCCAACCCTTGTGCCGGCCCTGTGCGGGCAACGCCTATTTTTCCAATGCCCGGGATATCACCTGGCCCGACATGAACCGGACACCGGACATGTAATTGCCCGTCGGCCTCAACTGGTCAAGGGGTGGCCGGGATCAAAGCGAGGAACTCGATCAATGCTGAAAAAAATAAAGTTAAAAGACGCGCTGGGCACGCAGCTGGCCCACGACA
>CAZGNV010000048.1:0-38997 GCA_964527835.1 uncultured Desulfosarcinaceae bacterium
CCCAATACCCACCTTATTTACCTTTCTTGACTACAACTAATTTGGAGATGATCCTAAAATATTAAGTTGCAGCGGTTTGTCAAGTCCAAAGCGTCTGTTGCCACTGGCCCATTGGAAATACCGTTGCCGGGTCAAGCGCAAGGGCGGCACTAAACACCGCCGAAAGCATATTTGCTGATCAATTCCTCGATGTCCAGGGCCGATTCGGTATCGGTGATGGTGTCACCGGGCTTGAGAATATCGTCGGAGCCGCCTGGTGAAAGCTTGATGTATTTATCCCCGATCAACCCGGCCGTCTTCACCGAAGCGATCACATCGTCCCCCAGGGTTACATCCTTTCTGATCTTCAAGCGGACCCGTGCGTCCTGCTGCTGCAAATCCAGGGAAATGGACGCCACCTCGCCGACGGGCACCCCGGCGATCTCGACATTGGCACCGACCTTGAGGCCAGTGACCGATTGAAACCGGGCATTGAGGTAATAATGCTCATCGTCAAGCAGTTGCACGTTGCCCAGGCGGATGGTCAGATATCCCACGCACATCAGACCGATGATCACAAAAATACCGACCCCCAGTTCAATTGACGATTTTTTCATGATTCCCTCCCGCGACCGTCCTCCCCGGGCCGGCGGCCGGGAAAGTCGTCGCCGATATTTTTTTCAGTAAGGCTGCCCGCCGGTCCAGGGCCTACAACCGACATTCGTAAAAAATATTCTGCCGGGATTCGACCTCAGCCAACAGCTGCTCCAGGCGGCTGTCTTTATGGGCCTCGCAAACACCGGCGTTGATCGAAAAACAAAAACCACGGGGAGATTCCGCTTCCACGAGAAAGGCATCGAGCTCCAGGTTGCGGGACAATTTCTGGCAAAACATGCGGGCCTGGCTGGCATCGGTGTCCGGCAGCACGACCATGACCTTGTTCATGTCATAACGAAAACAGGTGTCCGTCATGTAGATATTTTGTTCAACTACATTGGCGAAGGTTTTAAACATGGTCTGGGTGGCCATGTGCCCGGCTATACGATCCAGGTCTTCCATGTTTTCAACGGACAGCAGCACGATGCTAAACGGTATTTTGCGCCGCTGCAGCCGGTTCATCTCCTGGCGCAGCCTTCGCCGTCCCATGGCCTGGGATGCAATGCCGGTCAGGTCGTCATGGGGGCTTTCCAGCCCCTGGATGAACTGCTTGACCACCGGGTTGGCCGTGCGCTGGATGTCCCGCGGGGTTCCCTCGAAAAGGATCCGCCCTCCATCAATCATGGCCACCCGTTGCGAAATAAAAAACACGTCGGGGATTTCATGGCTGACAATGACAGCCGTAAAGCCATAGCGTTGCTGGTAGTTTGCAATCATGCTGTGCACCGCATTTTTGCGGATGGGATCCAGACCGGTGGTGGGCTCATCAAAAAGAACCACCTCCGGATCTGTCACCAGGGCCCTGGCCAGGGCGACCCGTTTTTTCATTCCGCCTGATATTTGTGAGGGGTACTGGGAATCGATTTTTTGCAGATCGAGCTGCTTCAGTTTGCCGGTGACCCGCTGCCGGATTTCATCTTCGCCCAGGGTTGTCCGTTCCTGAAGCGGAAGGGCCACATTTTCGTAAACAGTTAAAAAATCAAACAGCGCCGCCTCCTGGAACATGTAGCTGAATTTTCGCATGACGGCTTTTCGATCGGCTGTTTTCAAGCGGTTCAGGGGCTGGCCATTAAAAAGCACCCGGCCTTCATCGGGTTCCATCAAACCGATGATGTGTTTGAGCAAAACACTCTTGCCGACGCCGCTTTTGCCGATGATGGTTGTGATCTCACCCCTGTAGATGCTGAGATTCACACCTTGAAGCACGTTTCGCCGGCCAAACCGCTTGACGGCGTCTTTAAATTCGATCAGGGGCTGGTTCATTATTTGATGAAACGGCTCTCTTGCCGAAAAGGGTTGATGTCGCTCGAAAATTACTTCTTACGGGACCGTCATTATTTATAACCTTGACACAAGTCCTGCAATCACTGTTTTGTTTGCGGCCTATAGCAACAGGGAAGTCATCACGTAATCGGCGATCAGGACCAGCACACAGGAAAGCACCACCGCCGAGGTGGTTGACAGGCTGACACCTTTGGCACCGAATTCCTCCCGGGTGTGGGTGTAATATCCCTGGTAGCAGCAGATCGTGGCAACCACCACGGCAAAGACCATGGATTTGAGAAACCCGCCCGTCACGTCGGCAATGCCGACACTGGCTTGAACCCGTGAGAAATAAAGCCCGGGATTGATCCCCAGCAGCACCGAACCGGTCAAATAGCCGCCGAAAATACCGACCACATCAAAAAGAGCCGTCAGCAGCGGAAAACTGATAAAAGCAGCCGCCAGTCGAGGGCTCACCAGATAGCGGATGGGGTTGATATCCATGGTCTGCAGGGCATCAATCTGTTCGGTGATTCTCATGATACCGATTTCGGCCGCCATGGAGGAACCGGCCCTGGCGGTAATCATGATGGCGCTCATTACGGGGCCCATTTCACGAACCAGGGAAAGGGCCACGGCCGAACCCAGCGCCCCGACCGAACCATATTTAACCAGGGTATGATAGCCCTGGATTCCCAGCACCATGCCGGTGAATGCGGCGGTCAGGCAGATCACAAACAGAGATTTGAGGCCTATGAAATAAATCTGCTGCATGATTTTTGCGGTCTGAAAGGGCATGTAAAAAATGAGTGCACATCCCTTGAAAAAAAACACGGTCACCCGGCCCAGTTCGACAACAACCCGCAAGGTCCGGTTGCCCAGGGTTATCAGCGGATTTTTCAAGGTGACAAGCAAATTCATTGGTGATATCCTGCCCCAATATGATGCAATCGTAAAAAGTAACTTTTCTCGCTCAGGCAAGCCTTTTCGGGAACAACAAATTAACCTTTAACTATATTTTAAAATCTGAAATGTGTCAAGATCGTCAACGCGCCCATTTTCGGGCCTGTTTTAATCAATTCATCGATGCTCAGAGTAGAAAATCTCACCAAATCTTTCGGCGACCGGCTCATTTTTGAGGCCATCAGCTTTGTCATCGGTCCCAAGGAGCGGGTGGGGGTGGTGGGCCGCAACGGCCATGGCAAAACCACCCTCTTGCGGCTGATCACCGGCCATGAACAGCCGGATTCGGGGGCGGTGATTGCACCGAAAAATTACCGCATCGGTTATGTCCGCCAGAACCTGGCATTTACCGCCGCTACGGTCCTGGAGGAAACCATGCAGGTGCTGGGCGCCGCCCGGCAGGATCAGCACTGGAAGGCTGAAAAAATCCTGGCCGGCCTGGGATTTTCCCCTGCGGACCTCCAGCGCCACCCGTCTGAATTCTCAGGGGGCTTCCAGGTGCGCCTCAACCTTGCCAAAGCCCTGGTCGGGGAGCCGGACCTGCTGCTGCTCGATGAGCCCACCAACTTTCTGGACATCGCCTCCATTCGCTGGGTCGAGCAGTTTCTGCGCAACTGGCCCCACGAGTTGATGCTGATCACCCATGACCGCAGTTTCATGGACGCCCTGGCAACCCACACCCTGGGGATTCATCGCTGCAAGGTGCGAAAAATCACCGGCACCACGGGCAAGTATTACGACCAGATCGCCCAGGATGAGGAAATTTATGAAAAAACCCGCCTCAACGACGAACGCCGCCGCAGGGAGATTGAACTGTTCATCACCCGCTTCAGGGCCAAGGCCCGGCTGGCCAACCTGGTGCAGTCGCGCATCAAGACCCTGCAGAAAATGGAAAAAAAAGAAAAACTCGACAAACTCAAAACCCTTGACTTTGCATTTCGCAGTTTGCCGCTGACCACCCGCCAGGCCATCGTCGCCCGGGACGTAAATTTTGCCTACGAGGAAGACCGGCCTCTGATCAAGGATTTTGCCATTACCGTCGGGGCCGGGGAAAAAATCTGCATCGTCGGCAAAAACGGCAAAGGCAAAACCACCCTGATCAAGCTGCTGGCCGGAGCGCTGAAGCCGCAAGCCGGACAAATTGCATATCACCCCGGTGTCAAAAAAGGTTTTTTTGAACAAACCAATGTCAAAAGCCTGGTGGACCGGCACACCATTGAGGAAGAAATCATGTTGGCGGGCCCGGATGTGGACCGGCAGCAGGCCCGCAATATTTGCGGGGCAATGATGTTTTCAGGTGATGATGCGCTGAAAAAAATCAGCGTGCTGTCCGGAGGGGAAAAAAGCCGGGTCATGCTTGGCAAACTGCTGGTAACGCCGGCCAACCTGCTGCTGCTCGACGAGCCCACCAACCACCTGGACATGGAATCCTGCGATGCACTGCTGGCGGCCATCGACAGTTTTGCGGGGACGGTCATTATGGTCACCCACAACGAGATGTTTCTGCACACCCTGGCCGAGCGGCTGATCGTATTTCAAAACGGCCGCATCGACGTCTTCAACGGCAGCTATCAACGCTTTCTGGACACCGGCGGCTGGGAGGATGAACGCCCGGCCCTTACCGTCGCCGACCACCCGAAAAACCGGCCCTCGAAGACCACCGGGCTCAACCGCAAGCAAATACGGCGCCGCAAATCGGAAATCATCGCCCGGCGTTCACGGGCCATCAGGCCTCTCAAGGAGCATATCGCCAGAATCGAAAACGATATTGAAGCCCGGGAGGCTGAAATGGATCTGCTCAACGATTCCATGCAACGGGCTTCCCAGAACGGTGACGGACAGCGCATCGCCGAGCTTGGGCGTTCAATTCATCGCTGCCAGGCGGCCATCGACGCCCTGTTTGATGAACTGGAAAAAATCACCGCCGAGCTTGACCGGCAAAACGCGGCCTTCGAAACGCAGCTCAGTCAGCTCGAGTAAAGAATCCTGGCCCAAAGGACCCGGTTTTCAAGGATAAATAAAAAAGAAAAGGGTGTGAATCCGCCGGCACCGGCTGTTTGCCTTAGCGACGGGCTTATCAACCTTTGCGGCCCAACACCCGCCAGATGCCAAAGGCAATCACAGCGCTGATAACCCCCTGCAGCAGATTGGGAATCACTTCGGCCAGCGCGGCCTTGGGATCGGTCACTCCGAAAAAGGGTATCGTCTTGGCCAGCATGGGGTACAGGAAAGCTTCAAAAACAAAATAGCCGCCGACCAGAATGACAATCCCGACAGCCAGGGCCGCCAGGGGCCGGCCGGCTGAAGCTTTGCGGGTTTTAGCGCCGATGGCGCCCACCGCAAGGCCTTCAAGGCCCTTGACAATGGCGGTGGCCAGGATGAACTGGGGAAAACCGATGGCATCGGCCAGGGCCGGTCCGATCAGGCCCACCAGCCCCCCGATGAAAGGCCCGTACAACAGCGCGGCGATCATCACGAAGGTGTCGCCAAGGTTAAAATACCCGCCCGTGGCCGGGATGGGAATCCGGATGATCGTCGTGCCCACAAATGCCAGGGTTGCAAAGGCCGCAACAATCCCCACGTTGATCAACTGCCTGACTTCCGATGATTCTGCCATAGGGTTCTCCCTCATCACACAAAAGTTTACCCCTTATTTTTGCACCAAAAACCTATACACATCTGAAAGTGCCTAAAGTGCGAAGTGCCTAAAATGCCTAAAGTTAAGGTATTCTATCGATATTATTAAAGCAATCAGGAAGAATGGCATATTATATTATATCCGGTTTCTGATTTTACGTACTGAAAACACCAGTTAATTATTACAGGACTGAGCGCAGCGAAGCCACAACTTTAGGCACTTTAGACATTTTAGCGCACTTTAGGCACTTTGCTTTTTTCCGGCAATTGCGATATCTCCACGGCCCACAGGGGGATGAACTGAATCGACGAGCAGATGCCCTCCACCCCTACCTGGGTCATGGTGCGAATCAGGCCGCCAAACCGGGTGGCAAACAATTTAAGCCGGCCTCCCAACGAACCCGCGGATGCCGACCGCAGGGAGGATTCTGCCCATTTCCGGTACCGGCTTTCTTCTTTCATGGTCTCCAGAATGTTGGGTATAACAAAAAATACGATATGATTAAATACCCGTAAAAACATCAGGGCAAATTTTTCAGCTCGACCGACTCCATTTGCCTTTTGCAGCAGATTGTGTTCAAAATCATGAAACGGTATGATAGCCACCATGCTCAGTGCCAGGGGGATCACCGTCAGCATGGTAATGCACAGCGAAACATAGTGGGCACTGTAAGCTGCCGGTGCGGCTGCCCCGGCCCAGCCGGACAAAAAAAACAAATAGGACACCCCGGCACCTACAAAGACCACCGGCATTGCCACCAGGGCGGCAATTGCAATGGCATTGGGAAAGAAGCGCCGGCCGGTGACCGCCAGCATCACTGCATTGGCCGCCAGGAAATAAACCGCCCAGCCGTAGGTGATGCCAGCCAGCACTTCGGCCTTGAACAACACCAGCGGATATCCGGTAAAGGCCGGCACACCGACGATCATCAGAATGGCCAGTTTAAGCTTCCAGCTCATCGATTGCCCTCATGCGAGACCCGGATGTCGAAGGCTGCGGTCCCCTGATCTTTCTGGACCGTGGGGGTGCGCTGCACCGCAAGGGTGCTGTTGGCCATCGGCTGCCACCAGGGTTTGTGGGAGATCAGGACAACCGGAATGCCCAGCTCGCCGGCAATCCTGACAACCGCAGCCACCAGGGCCACTGCCGAAGCCCGGGGCAGCCCCCAGTCGGGCTCATCGAGAATCAGCGCCGCCGGCTGCCCGCAAAGCCTGACCGCTATCAGCATGGCCTTGATCTCCAGCAGGGACCGGAATCCGCCGCCGATCTTATTTTCGCGGCAATCCCCTGCCTGGACACTGCCGCGCCGGGCGCTGCATTGCTGCAGCAATTTTTCACACAGTTCAACCGGGCTGCGGTCGTTGACGGCAACAGCTGCATCTGCAATGGCATCATAGGAGCGCAACAACGTCTGGGCGATGACATCCTGAAACAAAAGCCGGGGGGGGCCGGATTTGCCCCGGCATGTCAAAGCGGCCTGCCCTTCAAAGGCAATCGCGCCGGCCAGCAGTTTTGCAATCAGGCTTTTTCCCTGGCCGTTTGGCCCGACAATCAAACATGGCGACCTCAGGCGCGCCATAAAATCGTTGACCCGGGCATGGGTCTGCCGGGAATAAATGGGGTTGATGCTCGAACCCAGGGGAATCTGCAGGTCTTTGAAGCTGATGGTAAAATCGATGGGATCGCCGGCCAGCAGGCCTGAAAATTCTTCGGTTCTGACCGGCTCAGCCGAATCTTCACCCTCCAGGGCAAACAGTTCCACGGCGGTGCCCAGCCGGCGGCAGTGGTCAAACAGTTTCTGAAAAAAAATCTCATTTTCACGGGAAAGCCAGCTGAAAGGGCTGGCGATAATCAGCCGTTGTGCCTGGACGCAGGACACGTAAGCCTTTGCCAGGGCGAGCTTGACCGTTTCCCCGCCGGACAGGGTGCGAATCGGCTGCTGCAAAAGACCGGCAATGTCAAATTGTGCTGCCACTTCCTCTACGCGGTGCACGCCCGGTTGATGAGCGCCGCGAACCCCCAGGACCGCCGCCCTGAGCACCTGCCACGGGGTGCCGAAAGCAAGCCCGTCGCGGGGGTTGCTGGTGATGTAGGCCAGCGGCTGCCGGGCCAGGACCGACAATTCTTCCAGCGACAGACCCACGAAGTCCTTCCAGAAAAGCCGCGGTCCCGAATATTTGCGGGCAATCAGTGAAAACACGTTTTTTCTGAAAGCTTGTTCGCGCTGCTCGTAGCTCTGGAAATAACGTGTCTTTATGCGGGCGGTATCTTCTGCCAAGTTCATCACCCCGCCTGGCATTCACCAGGTTATTGCGAAAGTCTCAACCTGCCGGTTGAAAAAAAATGTCCATGCAGGTACAATGTGCCGCTGCGCCAACTGCCGCATTGGGCGGGGCCAATTCTGACACACGACACCGAACCTGTCAATTTCGAAGGCCCCGTAAAAAGCCATTTTCGAGCGACTTCAAGCCTTATCGGAAAAAGAGCTGTAAAGGGTTGCGCGTTAAAAATCCCAAGCTGTTTGAGGAGCCTGCGACGAGTTCTTGCATTGAATTCTTGTCCGCCTTCCTAAGGCAGGTAAACCTCAGGCGGATAGCGAAACCCCGCAACAGCTCCCGAAAAGGCTTGCTAAGCGAGAAAATTGGACTTTTTACGGAACCATCAATTTTGACATGCAACCTTTAGCAGAAAGCAACCATGTTAGCAGCCGCGCTGGCAATCCTGGCATCCATTCTCATCGGGGTGGTCACTATCCTGATGAAAAAGGCGGTTGAGCGCACCAACCCCACCACCGCCATGCTGATGGTCACCCTGGTGGGCACCATTGTTTTTCTGATCATCTCGGCGCTGATGATCCCCTGGGAACACCTGAAATCCAGCGCCCTGATCTACTTTGTCGCTGCGGGCATATTTTCGCCGGCCCTGGTCCGCTGGTTGTATTTCATCAGCCTGGACCGCATCGGGGCGTCGGTCTCCTCATCTCTGCTGGCCACGGGACCGGCCTTCACCGTCATATTCGCCCTGCTGCTGCTCGGCGAAACCCTCACTGTGCAAATCGCGCTGGGCATTGCAGCGATCATCGGGGGCATTGCGCTGTTTGAGCGCCAACTGAACCGGGAGCCGAAAACCACCGGCCGCAGCCGCCGGGATCTGTTGTTCCCGTTGCTGGCGGCCATTTTTTTCGGCCTTGCCGTGGTCCTGAGGAAAAAAGGGTTGAACTTGCTGGACTCGCCGGTGCTCGGAGTGACGGCGGGATTTGCGACATCGCTGATTTTCTATTCCATCATGTGTCTGCTGTCCGGCAGATTAAGGGCTTCGATCGCCATTCGCAAAAAAGACCTGCCCTATTTTATCGCCACCGGCATTTTTCTCACCACCGCCTGGCTGACCCTGTTTTACGCCCTTTCCCATGGCAAGGCCATTGTCGTCACTCCCCTGGCCAACCTGCACCCCCTGGTGGTTCTGGTGCTCAGTTATTTTTTCCTCGGCAAACTCGAAAAAATCACCGCCACCATCATTGTGGGAGTGGGCCTCGTGCTTGCGGGGGTGCTGCTGATCACCACGGGACAGGCTTAACAAAACCGGCCGCCACCGAAATTTACCGGACAAGACCCACCGAAAAGGCGAGCACGAACTGCCCTGCATAATAAAGGGGCAGTCCGATGAGGCGGTTGGCGAATTGCGGTTTCAAAAACCGGTCACGGGCCACGAACAAATCGGACACATAAAAGCTGACAGCCCCGATCAAAACAGCCTGCCGACCGGCTGGATTTACCCCGGCATCGCCCAGCACGGCCCCGGCGCCAATGACCATCACCGTAATCACGCCAATATAGGCTGCTACCGGGACCAGCATGGTGCCCAGGTGGGGCCGCAGCCAGTAAAACACCGCGCCGCTGACAATCAGCGCCGCCGCCGCTGCCATCCAGGTCCAGGGGTTTGGATGCGCCAGGTAAAAAAAACCGATCACATAAAACACATGGCCCAGCAGAAAAGACACCAGCCCAAAAAGAAACATCCGCTGACCGGCCAGGGCCAGAAAGACATCACCGCCCAGGCAAAAAAGCAGACCGGCCAGCAGGAGATAATAAAAGCCGGCCACCGGATGGGGCTGCACCAGGACCGTGACGATGAAAAGGCAGGAAAGGGTGGTTTTAACGACCAGCTTGCCTGTCAACCGCTCCGTTTTCTCGCAGTACAGCAACCCCGCCAGCAACAGAATGGCCGCCACAATTATCAGAAAATTCATCATGGGGAGCTACACCAGGCCCTGATCCAGCATAGCATCCACCACCTTGACAAAGCCGGCAATGTTGGCCCCGACCTCGTAGTCGCCCGGATGTCCGTACTGCTCGGCGGCATCCACGCATGTCTGGTGGATGGTCTTCATGATCAGCTTCAGGCGGCTGTCGACTTCCTCCCGGGTCCAGGAAAGGCGCATGCTGTTCTGGGTCATCTCCAGCCCCGAGACCGAAACCCCTCCCGCATTGGCGGCTTTGCCCGGCCCGTAGAGAATTTTGTGCTCCTTGAAAATGTCGATGCCGTCGGGCATGGTGGGCATGTTGGCCCCTTCGCTGACCAGCACCACGCCGTTGTCCACCAGATGCTGGGCATCGCGGCCGTTGATTTCATTCTGGGTCGCGCTGGGAAAGGCGCAGTCGGCCTTGTGGTTCCACAGCGGGTTGTAGTCCAGCGACGGGTCCACCGGCGTGTGGACCGCAGAACTGTATTTTTCGGCATATTCCTTGATGCGGCCCCGGCGCACATTTTTGAGCATCTTCACATATTCCAGCTTCTGGCTGTCAATGCCGCTTTCATCGTAAATATAGCCTGCGGAATCCGACAGGGTCACCACGCGGGCCCCCAGCTCGATGAGCTTTTCGGTCGTAAACTGCGCCACGTTGCCCGAACCGGAAACCAGGCACGTTTTTCCTTCCAGGGTTTCGTTGCGCGTGGCCAGCATCTCCGCGGCAAAATACACCGACCCGTAGCCGGTGGCCTCCGGCCGGATCAGGCTGCCGCCCCAGTTGAGCCCCTTGCCGGTCAGCACTCCGGTGAATTCGTTGCGCAGCTTCTTGTACATGCCGAACAGATAGCCGATCTCCCGCGCACCGACGCCGATATCGCCGGCGGGCACATCCGTGTTGGGACCAATGTGGCGAAAAAGCTCGCTCATGAAACTCTGGCAAAAGCGCATCACCTCGTTGTCGGACTTGCCCTTGGGATCAAAGTCCGAGCCGCCCTTGCCCCCGCCCATGGGAAGGGTGGTCAGGGCATTTTTGAACACCTGCTCGAAGGCCAAAAATTTCAAGATGCCCAGGTTGACCGAGGGGTGGAACCGCAGCCCGCCCTTGTACGGGCCCAGGGCGCTGTTCATCTCGATGCGAAACCCCCGGTTGACCTGGATGTTGCCCTGGTCGTCGGCCCAGGGCACCCGGAACAGGATCACCCGTTCGGGCTCTACCAGCCGCTCCGGAATGCGGGCTTGCCGATAAATCGGGTTCTGATCCAGCACCGGTTTGACCGACTCCATCACTTCGCTGACGGCCTGGTGAAATTCCTTCTCCTGCGGGTCACGGTCTTTGATTACGTCCAGTATTTCCGCCATAAAGCCTCCTATGCCCCGGCCAGAGTCCAGGGACCTTAAATATGTTGTTTTTTCGGGGAGTGTTTTCAACAAACGGCTGGATGCTCAATATCAAGTTTGCAGGGGGGATACAAGCACAATTGTGTGAATTGACCGGGGCATGATATTTTCTTTCACCCGGCATGAAACCACACCTCAGCAGCGTGTCCCTTGTTTGGGATGCGGCCCGATCAAGAGCTAACTTGCATCGATCCCGTGCCATGCATCCCAAACAAGGGACACTGCGAAAATAAGGTGCTGCTGAGTATCATGCCGGTTTCCAGAAAACACCATGCCCCGGCCAATTCACGTCGATTTTTATGGGATTGCAAGGGGGCCAAAAAAAAATGATAGCTTAAAGCGCGGCCCGGCTTTCTTGAGCAAGGCGGCTGTCATGCCGGGTCAGTTTGATGCTGTCGGAATACTTTACAGCCCTGTTGCGGCCGGCCTGTTTGGCGGCATACATGGCCGCATCTGCCTTTTTGATCAGTTCCTCGATGTCGGTGCCATCGGCGGGATAGGAGGCGATCCCCAGGCTGATAGTAATTTGCGGCAGATCCCCCATGCGCACCCTGGAAAGTTCATCACGCAGCCTCTCAGCCAGGCACAGGGCGGCATCCTTGTCGGCATCCGGTATCAGCATCACAAATTCCTCCCCCCCGTAGCGGGCAACGGCATCCACATCCCGGATGTTTTTCTGGAGAAACTGGCTGATGGTTTTCAGCGCCTGGTCACCGGCATCGTGGCCGTAAGTGTCATTGATATTCTTGAACCGGTCCAGGTCGATCATGATGACCGAAAGCGTTTTATTATAGCGGTCGGCGCGGTGAATTTCCTCCTGCAGCTTGACCATGAAATAGCGGCGCACGTATAGACCGGTCAGCGAGTCGGTAACAGCCAGATCCCACAACTGCGCCTTGTTGATTGCCACCGCCGCCTGATCGGCAACGGCTTTGAGCATTCTGACATCTTCATCACTGAACTGCTGCCCGCCTTTTTTATTGGTCACGTTGATGACGCCGATCACATCGGAATACACCACCATGGGAATGCAGGCGATGGAGCGCACAAAGGAGGTTTCCGAATCGATAAACACCTCATCTTCGCGGATGTTGTTGACGATCATGGGGTTGCCGCTTAAAAAAACCTGGCCGGCAATGCCTTCGCCCGGTCGAAAACTGCGACATTCAATCTCGTTGGCGTTGACCTTTTCCTGGTAGTCGGTGTCTTCCAGTCCGGCCAGCACACGGATGTTCAGCCGATCAGTCTCGGGTTCATACAGCATGATCGAGCCCTTTTCAGCAGCGGTGATGTCAATGGCCTGGTTAAGGATGAACTGAAGCAGCTTTTTCAGATCGCTGATAAAGTTCATGGCCTTGCCGATATCATACAGCAGGGACAGGTTCTGCAGGGTTTTGTCAAGGTCTTCCTTTTCTTTTTGCCGCCGCTCGTACAGCCGGCAGGTGTTGATGGAAACCGCCGCCTGGGCACCGATCTGCTGCAGAAAATAAAGGTCAAAATCATCAAAATGCTGGCGGCTGGCCCTGGGCCCCAGGGTTAAAATCCCGATGACTTCCCCGCGCATGACCAGGGGGACCCATAACTGAGAAGGCAGCACCTTCAGGTCCTGCTTTTCCAGAAAACTTGGAAAACAGGGCTCCCCTCGACGGTCGACAACCGCAAAAGGCGTTCCCTTCAGCAGGGTCTGCCACAAATCCTTTTTGCCGCTTTTAAACTTGTAGTTCAATTTCCCCAGGCCGTGGCTGTAAACCAGCTCAAATGCCGCCTGCTGTCCGTTATAAACAAAGAGCCCCAGCTTTGAGACCCCGAATTTGGCTTTTATGATGTCGGCAAAGGCTGCATACAGCTCCCGGGGCTTGAGGATGTCACTTAGTTCACGACAGGCTCCCAGCAGTTCGGTCAACTCGGCGGCGCGCCGCTGATCGAATGTATCTGAGGACGGTGGTTCAATCCGGGTCTTCCTGGCTGATTGCTTTTTGGATTTCGATTTTTTCATAGCGTCCGTTTCCGTCATGGAATGGTGTTTTGCGTCCAATCCCCTCGAGCCAGCAAATAGATGTTGTTTCAAAGAGTTATGCGTTTCCCCGCCGGCAGCCTCGAACCCCGCAGGCCTCTAATAAAAACCAACCGGCCCCGGTCCACGGAAAAAAACACCGATCCAGGACCAGACGCATGAAAGATCGGTATAATTACTGAAAACTTTAGCAATAATCTTTATGGATTGGAAGCCCGCAACGGGATCGGCACGGCAGGATCCGGTACGATCCGACCGTAAAAGCGGTCGCTCACTTCTTTATCGGCCGCCGGACCCCAGAGAAAAGGCATGTTGGGCATAACTGAAATGTGGTTGTCATCGGAAAATTTTATGCTGATTTCCCGGATGCTTGAAAGCAGGATGCCCACCTGATTTCCCGTCGGATCCAAGATCCGGGCCCCGAAAGGGGAGTACCCGTAATCTGCCCAGATCCAGTTCACCATGCTCTTGAATTGATCGGTGTTCGGCTCGATTTCCCGCCACATCCTCGATGAGGCATCGTATTTGGGCTCCACACCGATGACAACGTAAGGGCGGGTGTCAAAGCCATAGTAGTAGTACCGGTAGTCGGTGGGCACCTGGTTGTTTTCAAAGGCCTGATAAACTTCGGCATTCCGGTTGATGCGTCCGTAATTTGCCATACAGCCGGCAAGCAGCACCAGCAACAGGCATCCAGCGCCCAGGTAATAAAGCCGCCGGCTGCCATGATCGCGCACCCTGGCATGTTCGTTTGGCATGTCGAACCTCCTTGAATCTTCTTCTCAAAAAATAGCCACGCACACGGGTACTGTCAACCGGGCAGGGAGAGCCGCTGCTTCAGAGGGCAATCTCGCGCCTTTCAGCGTGGGAGCGCAGGGCAGCCTCCACGACCCGCATGACATCGACCGCGTCGCGGGCCGTCGCCCGGGGTTGACGGCGTTCGGCCACACACTGCAAAAAGTCCTGGAGTTCGAGAAAAAGCGGCTCTGCCAGGGAAATTTCCTTGTGTACGATTTCACCGCTGACGGTTTTCCAGGTGTCGTGGTCGAGGATGTGCTGGTTGCGGTAAATTCGCACTTTATCCTGGGAAGAGGCGAAATCACAGACCAGCGTTGCCTTTTCTCCCGTAATCACGATCAGCCGCTTTTTTTCAGGGGAAAAATAATTGGCCTCCACCATCGCCGGCACACCGTCATAATCCATCCAGACCCAGGCCATGTCATCCATGCCCCTTTTAAGCAGGTCTTCACAACGGGCCATCACGCGGGTGGGAACGGACTGCAGCAGGTAATTGAAAAAATCGATGAAATGCAGGGCGTCGGAAATGGTGACCCCCCCGTCGGCCCGCGGGCGCTTGAAACCGGAAAAGGCACCGCTCATCGATTGAAGCGCCCCCATCTGCCCGGAAGCGAGGTATTGTTTGATGAAATCCGTGGCCGGATCATAGCGAAAAATGTGGCCGACCTGCATGATGACCCCGCGTTGCTCGGCCGTCGCGGCCAGTTCGCGGGCCTGGGCGACGGTTTCGGCAATCGGCTTTTCGATGAATACGTCCTTGCCGTTTTCAAGCAGCTCCTTGCAGAGTTCAAAATGGGAGCTGGCCGGGGTCACCACGTCCACGGCATCGACGATATCCATAAAATCCCGGTGGTTGTCCGACAGGTGATCCGGGCCGATTCCCTGCTCGAGGCACTTTTCCCGCCGGGCCGCGGAAATCTCCGCCACATACAGATCCACGGGCAGGTTCGACAAAACCCGCAGGTGATTGGTGCCCCAACGGCCAGTTCCGATCTGCATAATTTTCATTCTCACGAGTCCTTTCCGGATGGGTTGTTTTTCAATTTCCGGGATATTTCCCGGGCCAGGTCCGAACGCTGGTAATAAATCCGGATGATCAGCACCAGGGCCACCAGCAGGAAAGACGCCATTGATACGCGCAGCACGAAATCTGTCTGCAGGCTGCTGCCGTAAAGGGCAAAAATAATCGTTTCCGGCAGCAGTCCGACAATGGATCCCAGCAGGAAAACCCCTGTTGCAATCGGGGTCAGCCCGATGAGAACGTTTACCAGAATACAGGTCAACGGAAGCTGGCGCAGCAAAATAACCAGCAAAAACCCGTTGCTTTTGCTGTACTGCTCGATAATTTCCCGGTAGGCACCAATTTTTTGCTTAAACAGCGGTCTTCCCAGCAGGCGGGTCAACAAAAAAATTGCCGCCGACCCCAGCAGGGCGGCTGCCAGGGCCAGCATGATGCCCGGCAACAGACCGAATACCACGCCTCCCAGGATGCTGATCAGGGAGCGCGGGGTGCCCAGCGCAATCAACGCCGCACCGCCCAGCAGAAAAACGAGCGGGGCCCAGTGGTTAAACCCGGACAGCTTCTGCTGCAGGGCGCTGATATTGGAAATCCTCAGGTAATCGCCCAAGGGCGAAAGGCGAATCCCGGCCAGAACGGCCACCAGAAACACCGCCAGTACGGCAGCCTTGGCAAGATTGCGCTGGAACTGCCGCCGGTCTCCGGAAACAGCGACTGTTTGCCCGTCAGGGTTGAAATCGTCTTTGCGAACGTGACGGGTCACAGGGACGACCCCTCGTCTTCAGGTATAAACCGCCGCGTGGGAAAGCAGCGCCTGCGCCACCACAAGATGGCAAAGCAATCCACCAGGCCCCGAAACATGCGATTGCCGACCCCGTACTTGGATTCGCCGCGGGTTCGAGGCCGATGATTGACCGGGATTTCGACCACCTTAAATCCCTGCAGCCGCAGCAGGGTGGGCAGAAAACGGTGCATGCCGTTGAAAACCGGAATCTCGCGCAGGGCCTCTTTTTTGAGCAGGCGAAAAGTGCAGCCCGCATCGGCAATCACATCTCCGGTGACCCTGTTGCGAAATCCATTGGCGACTTTCGAGGAAACGCGTTTGACCCAGTTGTCTTCGCGCCGGCGCCGGATGCCGCACACCGCATCCGCATCACCTAAGGCCTCCAGCAGCGCCGGGATGTCCGCCGGGTCGTTTTGCTGGTCGGCATCCATGGTCACAATCCACCGGCCGTGGGCATGGGCAAAGCCGGTAGCCTGCCCAGCGCTCTCACCACAGTTGACGGCATGTCGAATCACCCGCAGCTGGGAATATTTTTGTTTCAGCTCCTGGAGCACGGACAAACTGTTGTCGGTGCTGGCATCATCCACACAGATGATCTCGAACGGCTGCTCGAGTGGTCGCAGGACCGCGACGAGCTCCTCGAGCAGAGGGGCGAGATTATCCTGCTCGTTGTAAACCGGGATGACGATGGACAGGGCCGGATCTGTTGACGTCATGTCAGGAGGTGTCCTTATTTTATGGATTCAAAAAACTGCCCCACAGCTTCGCACACGGCCTCGATTTCAGCGGGCGTTATTTTCGGAAACATCGGCAGGGAAAGCACCTGCTGGCATGCCGCTTCGGCCGCGGGAAATGATCCCGCCACCAGGCCCAGATAACTGTATGCCGGCTGCAAGTGCAGCGGCAGCGGGTAGTGCAGGCCGGTTTTAATGCCCCGCTGATTTAAAAAATCTGCCAGCTCGTCGCGCCGGACGTAACGGATGGCATAAAGATGCCAGACGGCTTCACAGGCCTGTGAGGCCTGGGGCCGGATGATCTCTTCGAAGGGCTGCAGCAGCTCATCATAAAGGGCGGCTGCCTGCCGCCTTTGCGCATTCCATTGATCCAGGTGATCCAGGCAAATGGACAGCTGCGCGGCCTTCAGGGTGTCCAGCCGACTGTTCGTTCCCTGGACCAGGTGGGTGAATTTTTCCTCCCGGCCGTGGTTGGCCAGCATGCGCACCTTTTTCACCAGCCCGGTATCATTGGAAGCCATTGCCCCGCCGTCACCGAAAGCCCCCAGATTTTTGGACGGGAAAAAACTGAAGCAGGCCGCATGGCCGAAAGTGCCCACCAGCCGGCCGCGGTAGCGCGCCCCCTGGGCCTGGGCGACGTCTTCGATCACAAAAAGACGGTGCTTTTCAGCCAGGTCCATCAAGACCTCCATGTCGGCGGCAATCCCGTACAGGTGCACGGGAATGATGGCCCGGGTCCGGGGGGTGATGGCCTGCTCGGCGGCCGCCGGGTCCAGGCAGAACGACCCCGGATCAATGTCGGCAAAGACCACTTCGGCGCCTGCCAGGTGAATGGCTTCACTGGTTGGAAAGGCCGTATTGGGCACCGTGATCACCTCGTCCCCGGGCCCGATTCCCAGCGCCTGGAGAGTGAGCGCCAGGGCGTGGGTGCCATTGGAAAGACTGCAGGCGCCGGCAAGGCCCATGTAATTGGCCAGTTTTTTTTCAAACGCCTTGACCTCTGGCCCGTTGATAAACGCGCAGCGTTCAATGACGCTGTTGCAGGCTGCCTGGATTTCCGGCAGCAACGGTTCCAGCTGGCGGCGCAGGTCAACAAAAGGTACATTCATGGATTTTTTCTCCTTGTTTCATCACCATCGAATGGCCGAAATTATTTGGATTTTAGCCAAAAGTCAACATCATATCTGCACACCGGGCAAGTTCTCAAAAAGCAAGGGTGATCTGCTGCCTATGAAGCGCAATCCGCATTTTGGTCGAGCGTCATTGTCCATTTGGGGAAACAAGCCGGCGCATCGGTGGCGTTAAAAATTGCAAGCTGTTTGAGGCGCTTGCGCCGAGTTCTTGCAATTTAGCCCACCGACGCGGCGGCGCCCCAAATGGACACCGGGAGCGAGGCCAAACTGCAGATTGCGCGGGGCAATCACAATTTGGGGCAATCACAACTTATTGAGAAGTTACGACACCGGGAAAAAATAGAAATTGACACACCGTGACCTTTTTCCCTATATAAGCGGGAGGATGTACTTTCACATCCCGGGATTGCCCCCAGACCCCAACGATGATCTCCTATGGCTGACGAACCTGTCGACGCTGCCGAGCGCTCCACCTTCTCCATGGCTAATAAGGCCCTGGCCTACCTTGTTCTGCTTGCCCTGTTTGCGCTGCTGTTCAACCTCGGCGGGCGTCCCATCGAGTTCAAGGACTACCTGCGATATGCGGAAGTTGCCCGGGAAATCCTGCAGTTCGACGACTGGGTGATGATGCATGAACAGGGAAAAATCTACGTCGACAAACCGCCGCTGCAATTCTGGCTGACAGCGACCGCCTACCGGATTTTCGGGGTCACCCCCTTTGCCGCCCGGCTGCCCTCGGCCCTGGCGGCTTTTGGCGGGGTGCTGCTGGCATTCTTTTTTGCCCGCCGGATCTTCGGCAGCACCCAGACGGCCTTTCTGGCGGCCATTGTCCTGCTGTCGGCTTACGACTACCTGTGGTGGGCCCGCCGCACGCGCATCGACATGCTGTTCGGCGTCCTGTTCTCGGCATCCCTGGTTTGTTTCTACCAGGGATTCCATGCGACGGTGCCGCGCAACAAAACCCTGTGGTACCTGGCTTTCTGGCTGGCCACCGGACTGGCATTTATGGACAAGGCCCTGATCGCCTTCTCCAACCTCGCCGTTGTGCTGGTTTACGGTATTGCGGCAGGCCGCCGGGCAGAAGCCGGCAACCTGTCACCGGCACGCTTTTTATTGACCAGCCCGGTGGTGCTCCTGGTGACACTGCCCTGGATCATTGCCTTGGTCCACCACCCCCAGTTTTCCGCCTTCTGGCAAATCCTGCAGCAAACCCGGATCATGGACCGCCAGGAAGCCTTTTATTTTTACCTGGTCCAAATGCCGCTCAAACTGCTGCCGGCCACCCCCTTTGTGGCCATGGGCATCTGGGCTTTTGTGCGCCATCGCCGGCAGCTCCCGGAAAAAGAGGGGCTGCAGTTCGCACTGGCGTGGATGCTGACCATTGTTTTGATCCTGCATCTGACGGTGGCCAAAAGCACCCGTTACCTGCTGCCGGTCTATGTTCCCTGCGCCCTGCTGGGCGCCTGGGCGATATCTTTTTTCATGGAAAAATCAAGGCGCCTGGGTGCCATTTTGCGCGGGGCCGACCGCTTGCTGCTGGCAGCCGTATGTCTGGGCGCACTCAGCCCCCCGGCGGTTGCCTGGTATTACGGTGTTTCCCCGGGGCCCGCTGTGCTGTATAGCGTTGTAATGGCTGCCGCACTGGCAGCGGCACGCAGGTTTTTGCCTTACAAAACAGCCGGTCTTTTTGTAAGCTTTATTTTTTTGCTGCTGCTCATTGATGTGGGAGACACCGTGGTGCGGGAAAAAGCCAGCGCCTACTACCGGATGCACCGCATCCTGCAAACACAGCAGGTCGCCCCCGACAAGGTTGTCTTTTACAGATGCTACAGCCGGGCCCAGAGCGCCATGGAGTTTTATTTCAATCGCCGCCTGGCCTGTTCGGACGACTGGCAGTCAATCGCCACCAACGCCCGCATCCGGGCCATCGTGACCACCCGCAGCATTGCCGAGGCGAAAATCCCGCCTGCAGATCTTGAAAACCCCCGCCGGGCCTTCCCCTGCAGCGACAAGTGGATCGTGATCCTCAAACCGGACGGGTAACAGTGGGACCCCCTGCTTATTCATAAATCCGAAAATATGCCGCTGCTTTTTTTTTGGCTGGCCTTTTGGCAGTTTTTTATTCGACGTTGGACGTTCAGCTTTAATTGTATTTCTCATCCCCGGATCGACACATCCTCTCCGGATTCTATTTTGCCGGTGTCCAGAGCACGGATTTTGCGTCCACCTTCCTGTCAATCAGCCCGTAGCGCAATGCAAAATCGGCAAACCGCTGCCATCGCCCGGGCTCCAACTTCTGATCGGCGGCATAGTATGGCAGGGTCAGCTGGAAAGCATCGGTTTCGGTCCGGCGGTCGGCTTCCGGTACCTGATTGAAGTAGTTTTTCAGGGCCTGAGATGGATTTTGGCGCACCCTGGCAATGGCGCGGCCGATGGCCCGCCGAAATGCCGCCATGGCCGGGCGTTTGGCTGCCAGGGTCTTGCGGCTGGTCAGAAAAACCAGTTCATCGTAGTCGGGGATCCCCCACTTTTCAAGTTCGAAATACCCGACGTTGTAGCCCCGGTGGGACATTGCAACGGTTTCATAGGTCTTGAAGGGCCCCATAACGGCGTCCACCTTGCCGGCGGTCAGCGACTGCACGATGGCAAAACCGACATTGACCGCCTCGTATTGATCAATGCCGTTGATGGCGGCAAACGCTTGCAGCAGCACATCCATCAGCCCGGGCACCGTGTAGCCTATTTTTTTTCCCACCAGGTCGGCGGGCACCCTGATGCCCCGATCTTTTAAAAACATCAGCGTAGTCAGAGGATGCTCGATCAGTCGTCCGATGACCACCACGGGAAGGCCCCGGGCCGCCGCGATGATCGTCTGGGGTTCGTAGGAAACGGCAATGTCCACCTTGCCGGTTGCCACCAGCTTGATGGCATCGGTGGTCTCGGAAGGACTGATGATTTTAACATCCAGGCCGGCGTCGGCAAAAAAACCCTGCTGGCGGGCCTCGTAGATGGGCAGGTGATCCACATTGGGAAACCAGTCCAGGATCAGGGAAATTTTTTGGGAAGCACTGACCGCTGATGCCCATGTGCCGGCAAGCAGCACAAAACAGAGAATGAAGATGCGTTTTTTCATCATTTTCTCCTTTCTATTTCCAGGTAATCACCCTTCTTTCCAAAAACCCGACAAAAATCCACAGCGACAGCCCCATGGCCGACAACCATAAAATCGCGGCGAACACCACATCGACTTTCAGCCGGGCATTGGCCTGGATCATCAGGTAGCCAAGCCCCTGCTGGGCACCGACCCATTCGCCGATCACCGCCCCGATAGTGGCCACCGAAACCCCCACCTTGAGTCCGGCAAAAAAATGCGGCAGCGCCCAAGGCCAGTACAGCAGGCGTAGCGTTTGCCAGAAGCTGGCCCCCATCAGCCGGAACAGCACCCTGAACTGCGCATCGCAGCTTTTAAAGCCTTCCAGCAGATTGACCGTAATGGGGAAAAAAATGATCACGGCTGCCATCAGAACCTTGCTGGCCATCCCATAGCCCAGCCAGATGACCAGCAGGGGGGCGACGGCAAACACCGGCACCGCCTGGGAGGCCACCAGAAACGGTGCGATGGCATTTTCGACAGCGCGGTGGGCAAACATCACGATTGACAGCGGCACGGCCACCATCAAGGACAGCAAAATTCCGGTCAGCACCTCCATGGCGGTAACCGCCGCGTGGGGCAGCAGCATATCGGCCTGCATGACGGCCACCGTCACAATGCGCAACGGCGCCGGCAGGATAAAATCGGGAATGGCCAGCACCCGGCAGGCCATCTCCCAGGCGGCCAGAACAAGCAGGATGACCGGCAGGGTGATGAGCAAGGAACGCTTCATTGAACGAGCTCCTCCTGCAGCAGGTTCAACACGTACAGCTTTATTTCGATCAGTCGGGGATCGTCTAGGCGCCGCGGCTTTGCCCCGCCCGGACGAATTTTATCCAGAATCTGCATGGGCCGGCTGCTCAGCACCAGGATTTCATCGGCCAGCATCAGGGCCTCTTCAATGTCATGGGTAATCATTAGAATGGTTTTATTGAACTCGATCTGGAGCAGCAACAGCAGCGACTGCAGGCTGGCTCGGGTGATGGCATCCAGGGCTGAAAGCGGTTCGTCCAGCAGTACCAGCTCGCGTTCAAACATCAGCGTGCGCACCAGCGCGCAGCGCTGGCGCATGCCGCCGGAGATCTCCCCGGGCCGATATTCCTCAAAGCCTTCAAGCCCCAGCCGCTTGAAAAGGGCCCTGGCTTTTAAAGAGGATTTTTCAGGGTTTTCACCGCCAATCTTAGACGGCAGCAAGGCATTGTCCATCAGGGTGGACCAGGGCAGCAGCAGATCTTTCTGATGCATGTAAGCCGATATCGCCCCCAGGTGCGCCACCTCCCGGCCCTGCAGCGAGATACTGCCTTCGTCTTTGGCCACCACACCGGTCAACACGTTGAACAGCGTACTTTTACCGCAGCCCGACGGGCCGACTAAAGCCGTAAATCCATTGGCGGCCAGGTGCAAATTGAAGTTTTCGAAAATGGCAAGGTCACCGAAATGCTTGCTCAGATTTGAAACGGTCAGCATCAGGCGCTTTCCCCCGCAGGATTGGTGCGCCGGAGGAAAGGCGGGCAATGACACGCCTGCTGATATCCACTTCCCTCCGCCGGCATTATCCGGATCAGGTACCAGGAGTCGAGGCACACTGCCTCCTCTCAGCCAATCGCTACGGCTCCCCCAGTGATACAATGATATTGGCTACCACCAAATTACAGACATGTCAATTTCACAATCACCTAAACCGAATTTTTCCCTTGAAAAATCAGCCAAAGCGCAATACGGTGATAACCTGTAGAGATGTTTAAAATTTCAAAGTGTTGAAAGTTGCGCTTGACGGCGCGCAATATGCATTTTGCTCCAGGCCCATAAAAAGCGACGTGAATTGGGCGGGGGATGGTGTTTTCTGCAAACCGGTATGATGCTCAGCAACTGCTTATTTTCGCAGTGTCCCTTGTTTGGGATGAATGGCACGGGACCGATTCAAGGTTAGCAGATAACAGGGACTCGTCCCAAACAAGGGACACGCCGCACCGGCATGGTTTCATACCGGTTGGAAGAAAATATCATGCGCCGGCCGATTCACACCTTCAATTTTATTCACTGTCGACGGCGCCCCAGATGCACATCCGAGCGACAAGAATGCCCCACCTGCGCGGCGCATAACTCGACTGATTGAGGAGACACCGAAAGTCATGGCATACGTCGAACCACCACCGGATCCGAAAAGCGAAAAGAAAAAAGCTGCCGAAGGTTTTGTGCGGGTTCGCATCGATGCCGGCGAACAGCGCCAGATCGCCATCCAGAAGGCCCAGATCCGGGACGTGGAGGAAATCCTGGAGCTGGTCAACGGGTTTGCGGCCTCGAACCTGATGCTGCCCCGGGGCCCCCAGTACCTTTACGAAAATATCAGGGACTTTGTCATCGCCAGCGACCGCAACGTTCCGGTTTACAGCCTGACGGAAACCCACGAGGTGCTGCACATGATCGTGGCCTGCGGCAGCCTGCATGTGCTGTGGGAGGACATCGCCGAGATCCGGGCGCTGGCCATCCACCCGGATTACCAGCACCTGGGGCTTGGCAGCAAGCTGGTCGAATTCATGAAAGACGAGGCCCGGCAGCTGGGAATCCGGCGCCTGTTTACCTTCACCATGACCGAAGCGTTTTTCAAAAGCCTGGGATTCAAACGTCAAAAACGCGAGCAACTGCCGCCCAAGGTCTGGGGGGAATGCAGCCGCTGCCCCAAATATTTTCACTGCGACGAAGTCGGGATGGTGCTCGAGATTTAATGGCCTGGATCATCTTTGACGGTCCCATAAAAAGTCGAATTTTCTCGCTTAAGCAGGCCTTTATAACTCTCTTTTATTCAACGCCAGCAGCGATAAAAATTCATAGACAATGTTAGCTGCCAGCAAGGCGGTGATTTCGGCGACATCATGGTCGGGCAGCACCTCCACCACATCGAACCCGACGAAATTCATCCCCTTCAGGCCCCGCACCAGGTCAATGGCCTCCGCGCTGCTCAGCCCGCCCACCTCGGGTGTGCCGGTGCCGGGCGCAAAGGCCGGGTCCACGACATCGATGTCAAAGGTGACAAAAACCTTTTGCTCCCCGACCCGCCGGCGGATGCGTTCGATTACCGCCGGCACCCCCATCTCCCACAGGCGGGCCATGGGAATGACATCAAAGCCCAGCGACTCTGACCTGTCCCGGGCATCCCGGGAGTAAACCGAGCCGCGCATGCCCACCTGAACCGAATTGCCCGGGATCAGCAGCTTTTCCTCCATGGCCCGGCGAAACATGGAGCCGTGATAATAGGGTCGGCCGAAATACTGTTCATTGATGTCGGTGTGGGCATCAAAATGAACCAAGGCCAGCGGGCCGTGCACCCGGGCCACGGCCCGCAGCTCGGCCAGGCTGATGGAATGATCGCCGCCCATGGCCACCGGAATCACCCCGGCTTCAACCAGCGGGGCAAGCCCGGATTCAATCCGTTCATAGGTATCTTCGATGTAGCCGGGGACCACCGCCAGATCCCCCCAATCCACCCCCGAGCAGTGGTCGAAGATACCGACATCCAGCGCCGGGTTAAAGGGGCGCAGGGTCACCGACAGGCGCCGGATGGCATCGGGTCCCATCCGCTGACCGGTGCGGTAAGAGGCGCCGCCGTCCCAGGGAATGCCCACCAGCGCAAAATCGATATCCCCGATGGTTTGCCGATGCGGCAGACGCATGAAAGTTTTAATGCCGGCAAACTTCGGCAGTTGCATTTCTGTGACCGGCTTGTGTTTCGCCATGAGAAGTCGTCCCCCCTGAGCTATGAACTTCAAGCAATTTATTTGAATTGACGCCGGTTGTCAAATCCGTCCGCACCGCGCCCCGGCAGGTTGCAACTTGACAGCTGGACGTGTTTTTGGCATATTTTCATCTTCTATGGAAATTCATCCCGCCAACAACCCGCAAAACAACAAGGAGGAAATTCATCATGGCATTAAAAGACACGCTGTTTAGCAACCCGGGAAGTCGCCGCGGTCTTGGCACCTGGATCGTCATCGCCGCCTGCACGGCGGTTTTTGCCTTGGGGGCGTCGCCGGCCTTTGCCGGCCAGACCCTGAAGGTTGGCGTTTACGGCGGCTATTTCAAGGATTCTTTTGACAAGCACATCTTTCCCGACTTTACCAAGGAAACCGGCATTCAAATCGAATCGGTGGCCGAGCCCACTGGCGAGGCCTGGCTGGTGCAGCTCGAGCAGGCGGCCCGGGCCGGAGTCGCCCCGGCGGATATCTCCATGATGTCCCAGGTGGCCATCCTCAAAGGCCAGCGCAACAAGCTGTGGATACCCCTTGATCTGAACAAGATCCCCAACCACCAATACCTGCTGCCCCATTTCATCCATCGGTATCCCGACGGCAAGGTGGATGGCATCGGCGCCGTGGCATGGTACATCACCCTGGTGTCCAACACCAATGTATTCAAAACAGCCCCCACCTCCTGGGCAGACATGTGGCAGCCGGACAAAAAGGACAAACTGGGGCTACTGGCCCTGGTCTCCAACTCGTTTCTGCTGGAAATCACCGCCAAGACCTTTTTTGGAGGCGACGATATTCTCAACTCCAAGGAAGGTATTCTCAAAGTCATGAACAAGCTGGCCGAGCTCAAGCCCAATGTTAAGCTGTGGTACCGGGATGAAGGCCAGTTCCAGCAGGCTTTGCAGTCCGGTGAGATTCCCATGGGCCAGTATTATCACGACGTGGCCGGTCTGGCCGCCGCCGACGGGCACCCGGTGCGCTCCACCTTTCCCAAGGAAGGCGGCGTCAACGATTCCGGCTGCTGGACGGTGAGCAAGGCGTCCAAGATGCTCAAGGAGGCCTATGTCTTCATCAATTACATGTCCCGCCCGGATGTCCAGGCCAAGCTGTCGCGCAAGGTCGGCACAGCCCCGACGGTGCGCCGGGAGGTGACAGGGCTAAGTGCTGCGGAGTTTGCCGCCGTTTCCAGCGATATCCCGCCGATCATCCCGCGCTATGATCTTTACACGGGTGAGCTCACTGACTGGATTACCCAGAAGTGGACTGAAATGGTTACCAAGTAGATAGGCTTTGCAGCTCCTGCGGTCGGAGCCGCACCCGGCTCCGACCGTTTGTTTTTCCGCCCGCAGGCAGCCACCGCCAAAGGTGAAACCGCAGCAAAAATCCCGGCCGCAGGCGGGTTCAGCCGGGACAGGTGACAGCGCTGGATGAACGGACTGGTACTTGAAAATATAGACAAAAAGTTCGGCCCGGTGGTTGCTGTCGCCGGTGTCAACCTGGAACTGCCGGACGGCCGCTTCGTTTGTTTTCTGGGCCCCTCGGGCTGTGGCAAAACCACCCTTTTGCGCCTGATTGCCGGCCTGGAGAACCCCACCCGGGGCCGCATTCTGCTGGGCGGCAAGGACATCACCCACACCCCGGCGCACCGGCGCAATTTCGGGATGGTTTTTCAGTCCCTGGCGCTGTTTCCCCATCTGACCGTCGGCGAAAACATCGCCTACAGCCTGAGGGTGCGCAAGGTCGACCGTGACACCCGCCGGCGCCGGACCGAATCCCTGCTGGAGCTGGTGCGGTTGTCAGAACTGATGGACCGGCACATCTCCCAGCTTTCCGGCGGACAACGCCAGCGGGTGGCCATTGCCCGGGCCCTGGCCATCGAGCCGCGCCTGTTTTTGCTGGATGAACCCCTGTCGGCCCTGGATGCCAAGCTGCGCGAAGACATGCAGCTGGAACTGCGCATGCTGCAGCAGCGCCTGGGAATTACCACCATCCTGGTCACCCATGATCAAAGAGAAGCCATGACCATGTCCGATCTGGTAGTCGTCATGGGGCCCGGCAATCGCATTCACCAGGTGGGCTCCCCGCTGGAGATCTACCGCCACCCCGCCGATACCTTCGTGGCAAATTTTATCGGCACCAGCAACCTGCTGCAGGGCACCTGCAGCAAAGCCGGGGAGATCCAGGTCGCCCAGGTGCGCCTGGAAGTGGCCGAATTTCCAGCGGACATATCGCCCGGGTCCGCAGTTACCGTATCGGTGCGCCCGGAGGATATCCGGGTGCTGCCGGGCATTGAACCCGGCGACAACCGCCTGCCGGGCAAAGTCGCCTTCATCCGCGATGTGGGTTCCAGCGTCGAGGTGTATCTCGATTGGGGCGGAATCCAGATCATCAGCCATTCAACCCCCAAAGGACGCCCGGCCGTCAGGCAGGGAGATTCCGCCACCGCGGTGCTGCCGCCGGCGGCTTGTGTGGCCCTGAAGTCATGATTGGAAAAAAACCGCAAAACCTGCGCGCGCACCTGGCGGTGGCCTATCCGGCCCTGATGCTGGCGGTTTTTTTCATTGTCCCGTTTGCCATCATGGTCACCATCAGTTTTTTTCACCGCGAACCGGGTGGTTTTTACATTCCGGTCTTTGATCTGGCCAATTACAAAAACCTGTTTTCGGCCCTGTTCGTGCGGGTGCTGATCTTTTCGCTCGCCATTGCTGCCCTGGCCGCGGCCGTGTGTGTCGCCATCGGTTTTCCGTTCACCTATTTCATCACCCGCATGAAGCGCCGGTCCCAGGTGGTGTGGCTGGTTTTTCTGTTGTCCGTACTCTCCCTTTCAGAAGTGATTGTCGGTTTTTCCTGGTCGCTGCTGCTGTCGCGCACCGCCGGCCTGTCCAACCTGTTTGTCTGGCTGGGGCTGATGGACCAAGCCGTCAGCTGGACCCCGGGTTTTGCCGCCCTGCTGTGCGGCCTGTGCTACCTTGCCTTCCCGTATACCGTGCTGGTGCTCTACCCGCCGCTGTCCCGGCTTGATCCCAGTCTGCCGGAAGCCGCCCGGACACTGGGTGCCTCACCGCTGCGGACCTTTTTCACCGTGGTGGTGGGCGCTCTGCGCAACGCCATTGTGGCCGCTTTTGTGATGGTGTTTGTCTTCACCCTCGGGGCTTACCTGCTGCCCCAGATTCTCGGCCGGCCCCATCACTGGACCCTGTCGGTGCTGATCACCGACCGGGCCATTTATCAATCCAATCTGCCCATGGCGGCGTCCATGGCGGTTTTTTTCATGCTCGTCAGCCTGGCGCTGGTGGTGCTGACCATGCTTATGGGCAAGGAAAAGAAAGCGCACGCCTGACATGAACACAACCCTGCGCAATTTGTTTCTCAGCCTGCTTTTGATCACCTTGAGCGGCCCGCTGATGGTGGTTGCAGGGGTTTCTCTCAACGCTAAAAAACGGCTTTTTTTCCCCCCCGAAGGCATCTCCCTGCGCTGGTATGCCGAACTGCTCAGTGAAAAGGCCTGGCTGGTTCCGGTCCAAAACAGCCTGACCATCGCCACCACCGCCAGCCTGATCGCGCTTTCCATCGCCCTGCCCCTGGCCTATTTTTTATGGCGCTACCGCGTTTTTTATGCCCGCGCCCTGTTCGCCCTCGGCGTATCACCGTTCATCCTGCCGCCGGTCATCACGGCCCTGGGCTTTCTTTCCTTCTGGGTCACCATCGGTCTTTACGGCAAGATGGTTGCCACCATGATTTCCCACGCCATTTTCTTTGTCACCCTGCCGCTGGTCACCATCTCACTGGGGTTTGAATCCATTGACAATGAAATCGTGGAAGCAGCCGAGACCATGGGGGCCGACGAAAAAATGGTTTTTCGCAGCGTCATTTTCCCCATGATCCGGCCCTACATGATTTCCGGTTATGCCTTCGCCTTCGTGCTGAGCCTTAATGAATATATCGTCGCTTACATGGTGGCCGGTTTTACGGTGGAAACCCTGCCCATTAAAATATTCAATTCCCTGCGCTACGGCTACACCCCGGTGATGGCCTCGGTAACCGTCACCTTTGTGCTGCTGGCAGCGCTGATATTCGGCCTGATCGGCCGCTTCGGGGACCTGCCGAAACTGCTGGGCGCCATCAATCCTGAAGACCGGGAGTGAAAATGAAAATTGCCATCTGCCAAACCCGGGGAAAACAGGCCCAAATCGGCGCAAACCTCGATGCCATGCGCCAGGCGGCCGTGGAAGCCGCCGGGCGGCAGGCACGATTGATCATATTCCCGGAAATGTTTCTGACAGGCTACAACATCGGCGAGATGGTTTTCAAACTGGCCGAACCGTCGGATGGTCCGGCGGCCCGGCAGGCGGCCCAAATTGCGCGCGAAGCCGGCATTGCCCTGCTTTACGGCTATCCCGAGCAGACCGAAGCCGGGGTGTACAATGCGGCCCTGCTGATCGACCACCGAGGAAAGACAGCCGCCAATTATCGCAAAACCCATCTTTACGGCAGCTTCGAAAAGCGTGTGTTTCTAAAAGGCGAGGCACTGGTCATGACACAGCTGGAAACACTGAACATCGGCATTTTGATATGCTACGATGTCGAATTTCCCGAAACGGTGCGGGCGCTGGTGGCTGGCGGCGCACAGCTGATTGTTGTGCCCACGGCCCTGATGCAGCCCTACTGCCGGGTGGCGGAAACGGTGGTCGTCGCCCGGGCTTACGAAAGCCAGGTCTATGTCGCCTATGTCAACCGCTGCGGCAGTGAGGGCAACCTGATCTATTGTGGCGGCAGCTGCGTGGTCGGCCCGGACGGGATCGAACGGGTGCGGGCAAAACACGCCGAAGGCCTTTTCGTGGTGCCAATCGATCCGCAGGCCGTTGACCGGGAACGCAGGAACAACCCCATCCTCGACCAGCGCCGCCCGGCGCTTTACGCCGCACCGGTCAAAAAGATCCGGGTCTAAAACGCCGCTTTAGGATTCATCGACGTCAGACCTAAGTTGAGCGATTGTCGAGGTTGCCGCAGATACAAGGAAGATGGTGTCCCGCTATAGGCATCTATGCGGGACGCCATCTGACGCAGTAGATGCGGTAAGATCGGCAATCCCGAAGGGTTTCAAATTTTAAAAATAAAAATCGATAGAATTCATTGGAAATAATTTAAAAAAGAATCCTTTTTAAAATTTGAAACGCTCAATTTAGGTCAGATAAAGGTCGGCCGGCACAGCTTGCGCAGATCCCAGCCTTTTATCTTAAACGACTTGTCATGAACCCCGGGATTAAAATAGACAAACTGCTTTTTCGGCAGATCCGGATCCATGTAAATCGGCAAGGGCTCGATGTGCCCGAAGGGCGGCACGCACCCCACTTCGCAGCCCACGGCCTGGCTGACCTCTTCGGGTTTGGCAAACGAGACTTTTTTCGTTTTGGCCCCGGCAGCGGCCTGTTTCCAGTTGACCTTGCGGTCGCCGGGCAGAACCAGAACGATCAGCTGTCCTTCCTTGGTTTTGAGCACCAGGGATTTTACGGTCTCGGCTTCAGAGACGTTCAATGCTTCGGCCATGGCGGGATTGGTGTACACCGGTTCGTGTTCAACCACCTCGTAAGGTATTTTCTGTTTGTCCAGCATACGGCAGATTTTTTCTTCCAATGTCATCGGTCGACTCCCTGTTTATCAGTAATCAAATTCGTTAGACTCTCCATTTGTGACGGTACCGTAAAAAGCTTGTTTAGGCCGCTAGCGGCAACCTATGAACAACGAACTTGGGTTGACTTCGTTGGAAGTCATTTTCGAGCGCCATCAAGCGAGAAATGTTACTTTTTACGGTTTCATCATTCGTATCGGACTTGTAACAGAAACTCGACATTTTTTAAAGAACTTAAAACCGTCAACGCCCAATTGAATCTCAGCTGCGCCGGCTGTCCGAATCAGCATCAAGGCCACAAATTTACTGTTTACAAGCTGACGGAATTGATGTACCAAAATAAACTTGTGAAAGCCATTCAGTGGCTTTCACGGCCAATTCATTCATTTTATTTACCTTGAAAGGAGGACATCATGAAATTGCGGTCAGGAAAAATGAAATATGCCGTTGCCTTGCTGTCGATTCTTATCTTTCTGCCCTGCGCGGCCGTTGTTGCCGCTGAATCGATTACGGTCACCTCTTTCGGCGGTGCGTTTTCCAAAAGCCAGATCGAAGCCTATCAGAAGCCGTTTATGAAAAAAACCGGCATCACGGTCAACGCCGAAGTGTACAACGGCGGTTTGGCTGAAATCCGGGCCCAGGTCCAGTCCGGCAACGTTACCTGGGATGTGGTTGATGTGGAAAAACAGGATCTTACGGCTGCCTGTGATGAGGGCCTGCTGGAGCCCATCGACTGGTCGATGCTTTCGCCGGCCCCGGACGGCACCCCGGCCACCAAGGACTTCATCGACGGCGCCCTGCACGAGTGCGGCGTGGCCACCATCGTCTGGACGACCATCGTCGCCTATGACAAGACCAAATTTCCCGGCGAAAAGCCCTCCAAACTGGCGGACTTTTTTGATGTCAAGAAATTTCCCGGCAACCGCGGTCTGAGCAACCGCCCCGTGGTGGCCCTGGAGTTCGCCCTGATGGCCGACGGCGTGCCACCGAAGGATGTCTACAAGGTGCTGTCCACCGACGCCGGTGTGGACCGGGCCTTCAAAAAGCTCGACACCATCAAAAAATATCTCATTTTCTGGGAAGCCGGGGCCCAGCCTCCCCAGATGCTGGCCGACGGTGAAGTGGTCATGACCACCGCCTACAACGGCCGGATTTTCAACGCCGTGATGAAAGAGCACAAACCTTTCGTGATTATCTGGGACCACCAAGTCTACAACATGGACTACTACGCGATCCTTAAAGGCACCAAGCACAAAAAAGCGGCGCTGGAGTACCTCAAGTTCGCCACCAGCACCCAGGCCCTGGCCGACCAGGCCAGCTGGATCTCTTACGGCCCGACGCGCAGATCCTCGGTGCCGCTGATCGGCACCTATGTGGGCACGAATGTCAAAATGGGCCCGCACATGCCCACCGCGCCGGCCAATTTTAAAAACGCCCTGAAAACCGACGATGAATGGTGGGCGGATCACCAGGATGAAATCCTGAAGCGCTATAGCGCCTGGAAGGCGAAATAACGCCGGCGGGATGTAAAAAAAAGATGGGCGGGATTGAATTCCGATCCCGCCCTTTCACATTTTCTCCGATTCAGCTATTTTAATACCCCATGCCAGACCAGTCTTCCCCGATAACAACAGTCGACGGAATCCCGCTCAAGCTCAGCCTGCAGCGGGCTGAACGGGCCAACAAGATCCGCTCCTTTCTGTTTGTCGTGCCGACCCTGCTGTTTCTGATCTTCGCCTTCCTGGTCCCCATCGGCGAGATGCTGTTTCGCAGCGCCTATACCCCGGAAGTGGTCCAGTTGATGCCCAAAACCGTGGCAACGCTCAAGGCCTGGGATGGCAGCGGTCTGCCCGGTGAAACGGCCTATGCCGCCATCGCCGAAGAGCTGGTGAAACTGCGAAAGGCAAGATCTCTGGGCAAGGTCAGCCTGCGGTTGAACTACGAAAAAACCGGCATGCGCAGCCTGGTACGCAAGACCGCCCGCAAGGTCAAGCGGATCAAAGCCGGACCATTCAAGGAAAAGATGATCGCCATCGATCCGCGCTGGGGGCAGCGCGAGACCTGGACGGTGATCAAGCGCACCGCCAAGCCGTTCACCTTCGCCCATTACCTGTCGGCCTTTGACTTGAAATACGACGCCGACGGCCACATCGTATCCCAGCCAAAAAACCAGCGGGTTCACAAGCAAATCTGGTGGCGCACCCTCTGGGTCAGCCTGGCGGTCACCCTGCTGTGCCTGGTGATGGGATACCCCGTGGCCTACCTGTTGTCCACCCTGCCGGTGAAGATCAGCAACCTGCTGATGATCTGCGTGCTGCTGCCGTTCTGGACCTCCCTGCTGGTGCGGCTGACCAGCTGGATCGTGCTTTTGCAAAAACAGGGTGTGCTCAACGATCTGTTGGTGTGGCTGGGATTTATCGCCGATGAGCACCGCATCCGGATGGTGTACAACATGACCGGGACCCTGGTGGCCATGACCCATATTTTAATGCCCTTCATGATTCTGCCCCTGTACAGCGTCATGAAGACCATCTCGCCGTACTATGTCAAGGCGGCCCGGTCCCTGGGCGCCAATCCCCTGCGCGCCTTTCGCCAGGTGTATCTTCCCCTGACCGTTCCGGGCATCGGCGCCGGCGCCCTGCTGGTCTTTATCCTGGCCATCGGCTACTACATCACCCCGGCGCTGGTGGGCGGCGCCACCGGACAGCTGATCGGCAACTTCATCGCCCTGCACATGAGCAAAACCCTGAACTGGGGCCTGGCTGCGGCCATGGGCACGATTCTGCTGGCGGGCGTGCTGGGTATTTACTGGATCTACAACCGGCTGGTGGGCATCGAAAATATGAAACTGGGGTAAATCAGAAGTATCAAAAAAGATAGAGGGAACCAACCGTGGGACTGCCTTCATATGCCGGCCGGCTTGAAAAAAGCTGGTATTACCTGTTCAGAATCATTTGCGGAGCGGTGTTGTTTTTCCTGATCGCCCCGATCGTGGTCCTCATCCCGCTGTCCTTTAATGCCGAACCCTATTTCACCTTTACCCACGGAATGCTGACGCTGAGTCCCGATGCCTTCTCCCTGCGCTGGTACCAGGATATCATCAGCAATCCCCAGTGGATCCATTCCATTAAAAACAGCGTCATCATTGCTTTTTTCGCCACCATTGCGGCCACTTTCCTGGGCACCCTGGCCGCCTGGGGGCTGAGCCGTCCCCAGACACCATTGCGGGTCCCGTTGATGAGCATCCTGATCTCGCCGATGATCGTGCCGCTGATCATCACCGCGGCCGGCATGTTTTTTTTCTATTCCAAAGTCGGGCTGGCCCAGACCTATCCCGGCCTGATCATGGCGCACACCGCCCTGGGCATTCCCTTTGTGATCATCACCGTAACCGCCACGCTGATGGGATTCGACCAGGACCTGATCCGGGCCTCGGCCAGTCTGGGGGCCAATCCGGTGACCACCTTCCGCAGGGTGGTCCTGCCGCTGATCATGCCCGGGGTCATCTCCGGGGCCCTGTTCGCCCTGGTGACTTCCTTTGATGAAATCGTGGTGGTGCTGTTTCTTTCCGGATTTGAGCAGCGCACCATTCCGCGCCAGATGTGGGTGGGAATCCGCGAGCAGATCAGCCCCACCATCCTGGCCGTGGCCACCCTGCTCATCGTCGTGGCCATCAGTCTGCTGACGGCGGTGGAACTGCTGCGGCGGCGCTCGGAACGGCTGCGGGGGATTCGGCCGACGTGATGCCGGCTGGAAACCTGATGAGCCTGTAAAAAGTCAATTTTCTCGCTCCGCAAACGTCAAACTTAAGCCAGAAAATCAAGGGCGCGGCAGTCGGCGGCCGTCCAGCCGACCTGGATGCGCTGGGCCCTGTTGATGGACAAACGGCCGGCGGCGTTGGGGACTTTGACCACAAACTCGTCGTTGCCGCAGACAGCCATGCGGGCCCGCAGGTGATCGCCGAGGTAAATGAGCTCTTTGATGGTGCCTTCAAAAACATTTTCCAGCTGGCCGGCGGCAGGATTGAGGACCACCCTTTCCGGGCGCAAAGACAGGGTCGTGCGCTCGCCCACCGCCTGGACGTTGACCTTCAGCGCCCGGATCAGGTCGCCGCTGTCCACCTTGACCGTACAATGGTCGCCGGCAATTTCGGTCACCTCTCCTGCAAGGCGGTTGTTTTCGCCGATAAACTGGGCCACAAAGGCGTTTTGCGGGGCCTCATAGAGCACGTCGGGTGTCGAAAGCTGCTGGATGACCCCGTCATTGAACACGGCGATGCGGTTGGACATGGTCATGGCTTCGCTCTGATCGTGGGTGACGTAAACCACGGTGACCCCCAGGCTTTCGTGCAGATGCTTGATTTCGTATTGCATCTGTTCGCGCAGGTTCTTGTCGAGCGCCCCCAGGGGCTCGTCCATCAGCACCAGCTGCGGCTCAAAAACAAGGGCCCGGGCCAGGGCGATGCGCTGCTGCTGGCCGCCGGACAGCTGGGCCGGAAAACGTCCCTCAAAGCCGGCAAGCTCCACCATCGCCAGGATCTGACCGACCCGCTGTTTGATTTCGTCTTTGGCCATTTTGCGAACCTGCAGGGGGTAGGCCAGGTTTTCACTGACCGTCATGTGGGGAAACAGGGCATAATTTTGAAAGACCATGCCGATATTGCGTTTGTGCGGCGGGATGTTGCCGATGGGCTGGTCATCGAGAAAAATCTCTCCATAGGTCGGGGTTTCAAAACCGGCCAGCATCATCAAGGTGGTGGTCTTGCCGGACCCGGAGGGCCCCAGCAGGGTCAGAAATTCGCCGTGGGCGATTTCAAGGTTGAGATCCTTGATGACCAGGGTCTCCCCGTCAAAACTTTTCTCGATGTGTTCGAAACGAACGCAGGATTTTCCGTTGTCTTCTTGCACCGCCGCCATGGACAGGATTCCTCTGGTTAAAAACATGATACGCCTGATTGGCTTCCAATCCGCCGGGCTTTGCAGCGGGCACTTTCAAATCCAGATGCCAATCGGCGCGTATGGCTAAGAATTAAATAAGAAAGACAATGGTGTCAAGCCCAATTTTGACGGCCTGCGGCACCTGGCAACCGGCGGCAACCAGAAGAAAGGAAATCCCATGCAAAACAGCCGGCAAAAATACATGCTTGAATTTCAAAGACGCCTCCAGGATGAAAAGATCGACCTGGCCGTCATCTATGACCCGGACACGCTTTACTACCTTTGCGGCTTCTGGGGGTACCTGGGCATGGAATTCGGCCGCCCGACCCTGCTGGTGGTGCCGTCATCGGGGCCTGCGACGCTGATCACCCCCGGCCTTGAAAGTGAAATGGCCGTTGCCATGACCGGAATTGAAGACATCCGGCAGTGGACCGACGGCATCGGTTCCGAATGGCGCCAGCCGCTGGATGATTTGCTGCTGAGCCGGCCGCAGGCCGTCATCGGTCTTGAGTTTTTTAAAACCCATCCCATGATCCGGCAATACATAAAAAAACGTCTCGGACAAAACCGTCCAACGGATGTATCCAGGATCTTATCCGAGCTGCGGATGGTCAAAAGTCCTGAAGACATTGAGACCCTGCGCGGCGCCGGGAGAGTCGCCGTATCCATGTGTGCCGCGGCGGTGGAAATGATCGGCGCCGGGGTGGCCGAACACGAGATCTGCCTGGCGGCAATGACGGCCGGGACCCGCGAAGCCGCCGAACTGCTGGACCGTGAAAACGCCCCGGCGCTGTATTCCCCGGTCATCCATAACCTGCAGGTTCTCCAGTCCGGCCCGGATCTTGCCATGGTTCACCGCCGGCCCACGCGGCGACGGTTACAAAATGGCGACCCCGTCTACCTGTGCTTTTGCCCCTTTTCGCTTTTCAAGCAAATCAAGCTGGGATTCGACCGCCAGTACTTTGTCGGGCAGGTCTCGGACCGGTACGCCGGCATTTATGAAACCGCTCTCAAGGCCCAGGCCGCAGCCCTGGAGACGATCCGTCCCGGCATACCGGCCGAAGAGGTCCACCTGGCGGCCCTGGAAGTGTATCAGAGCGCCGGCTTCGGCACCTGCTACCGCACCGGCCGGGGGGTGGGCTATTCCTTTCTTGAACAACCGGAATTCAAGGAAGGCGACAAAACCCCCCTGCAGGCGGGAATGACCTTCGCGGTGGACGGCGGCATCACCATTGGCGGGCAATTCGGCGCCCGCGTGGGCGATTCCATCGTGGTGACGGAAAACGGGTTTGAATACCTGACCCCATTTCCCAAAGAACTTCAGGTTTTGTAACCTTTAGAATCCTTCCACCTGTTTGGGAAAGTAATCCTCGCAGCGGCCTTCCCGGTAGACATCGGTGGTGGCGCAATGCAGACCGCCGCCAAACGGATAGGCATCCCTGAACGGCACCGGAACCACCTCAAAGCCCAGCTTGTCCAACTGCTCCAGTTGGTGAACCTCGCTGGCTTCCACACAGACGGTCTTGGGGTCCAGCACCAGTACGTTCATGGACAGCCAGACGCTGGAGTAACACAAGGGGGGCGGAGTTTTATGGGCCGGGCGGGCGGCTTCCACAATCTGCCAGCCGTTGATTTCAAACAGCTTGCGGTGCTCCGGCAGCGCCTTGCGCACGGGATTGTTCAAGATCAGCCCCGGGCGCAATGGGATGAACGTGCAGTCGATGTGAATCGGGTAAGGGTCACCGGGAAAATTCATGGCGTGAATTCGCAGATCCGAAAAATGCCGCCGCAGCCAGTCAATGCCCGCCAGGTTGGCGGTAAACCCGTGCTGCACCACCACGTCTTTTCCCATGCGGGCCAATTCGGCGGCATCAAACAACGGCTCCACTTCCGTGGTTACAAAGTCTTTGGCGGCGGTCAGCTTCAGGCGGTCCTCGATGGTCATGATGCGGCTCAGATAATCTTCCTTGTAAGAGCGGTCGGTCAAACGTGGTTTGGGCGCCGCCTCCCAGCGCATGTTCGGATCTTCCTTGAAATACCGTTCCAACAGCGGCCGATAGCACAGGTATTCGAACCAGCGGCAGCGATAGGACATGGTGGCTTCGAGCATTTCATTGCCCACCGTGGCGATGATGTCCCGCGGCGGCATGCAGCCGAACATTGAAGGATTTTCCCAGTCCGGGGTCTTGATGGGCTGGCTGAAATCCAGCGGTGTCGGCCGATCCACGCGAATGCCTCTTTTGCTGAGGATATCCGCAAAATTGTCCAGCTGAATATTGGCTTTTTCCACCGTCTCCCGGGGCCGCGGCCCCCACTGGCCCTTCATGTCGCTGTCAATGGGCACCTTGCATTCCACCGCCGGTTCCGGCGGTGGAATCATGCATCCGTCGGCTACCCCGACAATCACATGTTTCAAAGGGTCCCACTCATTCCAGGAATTGACGATTGTTTTGCCGGCCGTCGGCTCCTTCTTGTCAGCTTCACTCATAATGCGTCTCCTTGGTCAGTTGCACCGACAGCACCACCTCGCTCCAGGTGCCATCAGTGTTTGTGGCCGTGCGATTTTTCTCCTTTGGATTCGGGTGCAATGATGCAGGGCCTCATCACGAAAACTCATCCATAATCTCCTGGTCCACCCTGAAAATGTAGGCGATCAGTGCCGTGCGGATCCACATGCCGCAACGCTCCTGGCGCCAGTAAGCCGCCCGGGGGTCCTTGTCGATGCTGATTTCAATTTCATAGCGCCGGGGCAGCGGGTGCAGGATGGCGCAGTGGGTCTGGATCATGGACAGGTGCTCTTTTTTGATGTGAAACTGGGGGTAGGTTTCAGCTTCGCTGGTCGGATCGGCAGAATATTCGTTCTGGATTCTGGTCATGTAAATGGCATCCACTTCCGGCATAATGCTTTCGAAATCATCGGTTTCATAAAAGGGGATCTTGTGCTTCTGCAAAAATGCCTTGATGTCGTCTTTCATTCGAAAGACTTCCGGTGAAACATAAACCAGTTCGACATCCCGGTAGTTTTTCATCAGGTAACTCAACGAGCGCACCGTGCGACCGCGCTTCAGATCCCCGACCATGGCAATTTTTTTGCCGTCCAGCCCGCCGATGGTGCGAAATTCTCTTTCCAGGGTGTAGATGTCCAGCAGGGCCTGGGTGGGATGCTGGTCGGGGCCCGATCCGCCGTTTAAAACCGGCACCGGTCGGCTGGTCTGATTCAGGACCCAGGCGGTTTTTTCGGCAAACCCGGCTTCGGGATGCCGCGAAATGATGAGATTGACGTAGCTGGCAAATGTGCGGATGGTATCTTCCTGGGATTCGCCCTTGACCTCGGAACTGGTTGAAGTCCCCCGGATCTCGGACACCGTCAGTCCCAGGATGTGGCAGGCATTTTGAAAGGATAGAAACGTCCGGGTGGACGGTTGCACGAAATACAGCATGGCGCGTTTATGGGGCAGCAGGTGCCGCAGCTTGCTCTGCCCGACCCGGGTTTTGGCCAGCAGGCGGATCATGTCGGCCAGCTTGCACATGTAGTCCAGAAAGGGCCGATCAAACTGCTGGGCGTAAATCACATCAAACAGACGATTGTCACGCTTGAAAAAATCCAGTTTTTCATCCACGGGGCGGGCATAAAACTCCTCCCAGCCCTCAAATTCATGGCGGGTCTGTTCGGCGTATTGTACCATTTTTTCTCTCCTGTGAAGGGCTCATTGGGGGTCCGGAGCATACATCCCCGGCAGCGGTTTGCGGCAGTGTCTTTTTTGGCGAACAAGAAAGTTTCAAGTGTGACCTATGACAAAATTACCGGCGCCTGTCAAGAACCAGAGAGGTCTCCTCCGACCCCAATCCAGGTGAACCCTGCGCAAAGCGAAAAAATTGATTTTTTACGATTGCGTCAAACTTGAT
>CAZGNV010000049.1:0-37898 GCA_964527835.1 uncultured Desulfosarcinaceae bacterium
CCAGGAGCTGGTGCAGGGCACCTTCTGCACGCCGGGCCAGGCCGGCGCCATGGCCCTGGGCGTCAAGAAAATGATCAACACCATCGACCTGGAAGCCTACCGCCCCGGTGATGTTTACATCGTCAATGATCCCTGGCTGCTGGCCGGACACCTGAACGATGTCTGTGTGATGAGCCCCATTTTCCACAAGGACCGGCCGGTGGCCTTTACCGCCTGCGTGTTTCACCATTCCGACATCGGCGGCCGGGTGGCCTCCGACAACCGGGAAGTGTATGAAGAGGGAATCTTTATTCCACCGCTGAAACTTTACGATGCCGGGGTTCTCAACGAAGAGGTGCTGGAGATGATCCGCTGGAATGTCCGGACCCCCGAGGAGGTCACCGGGGACATCCGCTCCCAGGTGGCGGCCAACCACGTATGCGCCGGAAAAATCATCGAAATGCTTGAAGATGAAGGCCTGGACAGTCTCGATGACCTGGCCGATGAGATCATCGCGCGCACGGAAAAAAGCATGCGCGCCGCCATCACCGGAATTCCGGACGGCGTCTACCCCTATGAAGGCATCATTGAAGGCGCCGGCAAGCGCAAGGACATCACCATCAAGCTGACGGTCAATGTCCAGGGCAGTGATATCCACATTGATTTTGACGGCACTTCCTCCCAGGTGGACTGGGGCGGCAACGTGGTGTACAACTTTACCTATGCCTATGTCTTCATGGCCATCAAAAGCGCCTTCGATCCGGATATTCCCATCAATGAAGGGGCCATTCGGCCTGTGAGAATGACCGCCCCCGAGGGCACGGTGGTCAACTGCCGGTTTCCGGCGGCCGTGGCCGCCCGGATGCAGATCGGCCATTTCATGACCGAGATGGTCTTCAAGGCCCTGGCAAAGGCCACCCCGGACAATATCATCGCTGAAAGCGGCGGCACACCGGCCCAGACCAATATTTTTTACGGCAAGCGCGCCAACGGCAAACCCTGGCTGACCATGATCATCCGCGGCGGCGGCCTGGGGGCCAGCAGTCGCATGGATGGACATCACTGCGCCATTTTTCCGGCCAACGGTGCCAACACGCCGGTCGAAATATTTGAAAGCGACACCCCGCTGATCGTCGAAGAACGCGCCCTGGTCTGCGATTCGGGAGGTCCCGGAAAAATGCGCGGCGGGCTGGGAAGAAAGATGGTCATCCGCGTGCCCGACGATGAAAACGCACCGCTGGGCCCGACGTCGATTGCGGTCCAGGCGGGCCGCTTCAAGTATCCGCCCCAGGGACTGTTCGGCGGCCGGCCGGGAGCCGGGGCAAGGTTTCTGGTCGGAGACCAGCCGGCGGATCCCAGCGGACTGACCCTGTGCCAGCCCGGGGATGTCATCAAGTTTTACAGCGCCGGCGGAGGCGGTTACGGCGATCCCTTTCAGCGCGACCCTGAGGCAGTGGCCGCCGATGTGCTCAAAGAATACGTGAGCATTGAGCACGCGCGGCAGGATTACGGGGTGGTCATCGACCCGGCGACGCTGAAAGTGAATGTGGAAGAAACCCGCAAAGTTCGTGCTGAAACTGAAAGAGGAAAATAGAATAGATTGTCTGGATGATGGGAGTTTTTTATGGCCAGGACCTTTATGCCAGCCTTTAAATCTGTTGATGAGTTGCAGCGGCACCAGTTGAAGGGCCTTCAATGGACGGTTGCCCACGCTTACCGGGGATGTGATTTTTATCGCTGCCGGCTGGACCAGGCCGGGGTGGCACCCGCAGACATTCAAAGCCTGGAGGACCTCCAGCGCCTGCCGTTTACCACGGCCGACGACCTGCGCGAAGGCTATCCGTTTCCGCTGCTGTCGGTGCCGCAGTCGGAAGTGGTGCGCATCCACGCTTCGTCGGGCACCACGGGCAAGCGCAAAATTTTGACTTACACCCAAAAAGACATTGAGGACTGGGTCCATTTTTTTGCCCGCTGTTACGAGATGGCCGGACTCAGCGTTCAGGATCGGATCCAAATCGCCGTGGGCTATGGAATCTGGACGGCCGGCGTGGGTTTTCAGCTGGGATGCGAAAAATTTGGTGCCATGGCCCTTCCGGTGGGACCGGGCAACGTGGATTTGCAGTGCCAGTTTCTGGTGGATCTGCAGTCCACCGTGATGTGCTGCACGGCCTCCATGGGCCTGCTGATGGCCGAGGAGGTCAACCGCAGAAACCTCAAGGACAAAATTGCGCTCAAGAAAATGATCTTCGGCTCGGAGCGCAGCAGCGATGCCATGCGCCGACGGATCAAGGAACTGCTCGGGCTTGAAGACATGTTCGACATCCCGGGGATGACCGAACTTTACGGACCCGGGACGGGGCTGGATTGCCCGCGGCACGAAGGCATCCATTACTGGGCCGATTACTATATCGTGGAGATGATCGACCCGGATACCCTGGAACCGGTGACTGCCGGTGAAATCGGGGAAATGGTGCTGACCACCCTGTGCAAGGAGGCCGCGCCCCTGATTCGCTACCGCACGCGGGATCTCAGCCGCCTGATTGACCACCCGTGTTCATGCGGCAGCATTCTGCCTATGCACGACCGCATCCTGGGTCGTTCGGATGACATGCTCATCTTTCGGGCGGTGAACATTTACCCGGGCCAGATTGACGAAGTTCTGTCCACCATCCCCGATGCCGGCTGCGAATACCAGGTGCACATCGAGCGCCGGGACGACGGCCGGGACTACATGACCATCCGGCTGGAGTGCTGCGAAAACTTTGAAGCCGCGGCCAAACCCCGGCTGGCCGAAGCGGTGCAAAGTCAGATCAAAAAGAAGGTCATGGTCAGCTGCGAGGTGGATGTCGTGGATTACTGCACGCTGCCGCGCTCGGAGAGAAAGTCACAGCGCTTTTTCGACCATCGGCCGGAGTAGGAATTGAATTCGGAAGGCGGAATGCGGAAGGGGGAAAATAGAAGGCGGAAGGCGGAAGGCGGAAGGGGGAAAATAGAAGGCGGAATTCGGAATGCGGAAGGGGGAAAATAGAAGGCGGAATTCGGAATGCGGAAGTGGGAGAACGTGAATTTTGACGGTCCCGAAAAGGCTTGCTTAAGCGAGAAAATTCGACTTTTTACGACTTCATCAAGAATAAAATCCAAATAATAAACAGTAACGAATAAAAGAGGAGGAGATTGCAATGTTGACAAAAGCGTATATTCCGTACCGGGGTTATTACAGCTCACCGTTTTCACGCTGGCAGGGGACCATGGCCAATGAAAATGCCATCGTGCTGGCGGCCGAGACTGCCAAAAGCTGGCTGGCCGATAAAAACTGGGACCCCAAAATATTCGACTACCTGCTGCTGGGGATTACCGTCCATCAACCCCACGGTTTTTATGGCGGTCCCTGGGCGGCCGGTATGCTGGGAGCCGCCGGTGTTCCGGGACTGCTGCTCAGCCAGGCCTGTTCAACTTCCACCATCGCCGTCTACCAGGCCAGCGTGGGGGTCGAAACCGGCCTGTACAGCACGCCCATCTGCCTGATGACCGACCGCTGCTCCAACGGACCCCATGCCGTCTGGCCCAACCCCATGGGACCCGGCGGGCAGGTGATCTCCGAAGACTGGCTGATGGACAACTTCGGCCGGGATCCCTGGGCCGGTGAGGCCATGATCAAGACGGCCGAAAACGTATCCAAGGAACACGGCATCACCCGGGAGCAGTGCGATGCGGTGACGCTGCGACGCTACGAACAGTACCAGGATTCCCTGGCCGACGACCGGGCGTTTCAAAAGCGCTACATGTACCCGGTCACCATCAAGGTTTCCAAGAAAAAAACCGTGACCTTGGATGCCGATGAAGGCGTGATGACCACCACCGCCGAGGGCCTGGCGGGCCTGAGGCCCGTCCTGCCGGACGGGGTGCACACCTTTGGCGCCCAGACCCATCCTGCCGACGGCCACTGCGCCATTACGGTGACCACCCGGGAAAAAGCCAAAGAACTCGGCGCCGACAACGGGGTTGAAATCCAGGTGGTCTCCTACGGTTATGCCCGGACCAAGCCGGCCTTCATGGCGGCGGCGGTTTACCCCGCGGCCCAGATGGCGCTGGACAATGCCGGCATTTCGGTTTCAGATGTCAAGGCCATCAAGACCCACAACCCCTTTGCCGCCAATGACATTTTCCTGGCGGACAAACTGGGCATCGATGTCAACGGCATGAACAATTACGGCTGCTCCCTGATTTACGGCCATCCCCAGGGGCCGACCGGCGGCCGGCTGATCATCGAGGGCATTGAAGAGGTGGTCATGAACGGCGGCGGTTACCTGCTTTTCGCCGGTTGTGCGGCCGGGGACACGGCGGCAGCCCTGGTGTTGAAAATCGGATAGCACAAAAATGATGAACCCGTAAAAAGTCGATTTTCTCGCTTCGCAAGCCTTTTCGGGAGCTGTTTCAGGGTTGCGCTAAATCCCAAGAACTCGTCGCCAGCTCCTCAAACAGCTTGGGATTTTTAACGCGCAACCCCTCACAGCTCTTTTTCCGAAAAGGCTTGAAGTCGCTCGAAAATGACTTTTTACGGCGCCGGTAAAAAAAGTTTAGAGTGATTATCCAACAATTTTGTTGCTAAGGTGTGTTCATGAGAAAATTTACCTATCTCGTTCCCAAGACCCTGGACGAAGCGGTGTCCCTGCATGAATCTTACGGGGACCGGGCCAAGTACATTGCCGGCGGCACCGATGTGCTGGTGAAGGTCAAGGAGGAAAAGCTGGCGCCGGATTACCTGATTTCCCTGCGCCACCTTCTCAAACAGGAGGCCCCTTTCCTGAACCATGAAACCGGTGAGCTTGTTATCGGGGCCTTTGTCACCCACCGGCAGATTGAAAAATCGCCCATTGTCCAGCACAATTATCCCATCTTGCACGATGCCGTTAAAAACATCGGCTCGGTGCAGATTCGCAACGTCGCCACCATTGGCGGCAACCTGGTCAATGCGGTTCCCTCGGCAGACGGTGCGATTCCGCTGATTGCCCTCGACGCCAGGGTGAACATCTATGGAACCAGCGGGCGGCGTTCGATGGAGCTGCGGCGCTTTTTCCTGGGGCCGGGCCAATGCGACCTGGAGCGGGGGGAAATTCTCACCGAGATTGTGGTTCCCCCCGTGGCGCCCAATTCCGGCGGCGCTTACGTCAAGTATGGCCGGCGGGCGGCCATGGAGCTGCCCATGCTCGGCGTCGGCGTCATGCTGCACCTTGAAGACGATCGGGCGACCTGCGCAGGGGCACGAATCTGCCTCGGGGTGGCAGCCCCGACGCCCCTGCGGTGCCTGCAGGCCGAAGAATATCTGCAGGGCAAAACCGTTGACCAAAATTCGCTGGCTGAAGCCGGCAGAATCGCCGGTGAAGAGTCGAAAGTGCGCGACAGCATCCGGGGCGTTGCCTGGTACCGGCGGGAGATGGTTTCGGTGCTGGTCAAACGGATGGGACTCAAGGCGCTGGAAAGAGCCGGATAGAATTCGGAAGTCGGAATGCGGAAGTGGGAATGGAAAAGAATTCGGAAGTCGGAATGCGGAAGTGGGAGTAGAAAAGAATTCGGAATTCGGAAGTCGGAATAGAAAAGAGTGCGGAATTTGGAATGCGGAAGTGAGAATAGAAAAGAGTTCGGAAGTCGGAATGCGGAAGGTGGAGACCATGAAAAGTGGGCGATTATGATTTAAAGGAAAGAACGAAGAAGTTTCGATCCAGGAGGATTTTTTAAATGGCAAGAGAAGTGTCGTTTGTGTTTAATGGCAATCAGCTGACGCTGACCGTCGAGGACCACTGGACCCTGCTGCACCTGATTCGCGAAGAACTCGGTTATACCGGCACCAAGGAGGGATGCGGCAGCGGGGAATGCGGTGCCTGCACGGTGATTGTCGATGGCATGGCTGTCAATGCCTGCCTGTACCTGGCCTCTGAAATCGACGGCAAACAACTGGTGACTATTGAAGGCCTGGCCGCCGATGACGGAGCACTGCACCCGCTGCAAAAATCGTTTGTCGAAAACGGCGGCATCCAGTGCGGCTTCTGCTCTCCGGGGATGATCCTGTCGGCCAAGGCCCTGCTGGATGAAAGCCCCAATGCGACGGAGGAAGAAATCAAAGATGCCATTGCCGGCAACCTTTGCCGCTGCACCGGCTACGTGCAGATCATCGACTCCATCAAGGCCGTCAGCGGTCATTACCAGGCAGATCAACCCCAGGTGGTGGCCTGGAAGGATGAAGACGGCGATCGCGGCGATGCGAAACAGTAAGTGAAAAAGAGCAAAAGCCTGATTCATGAACGGCTTAAAAATAATGTAGCAGGGAGAATTGACCATGCAAGACCTGTGTTCCGTTGGAAAAAGAATCCCGAAAATCGATGCCGTTGAAAAAGCAACGGGTCGCGCCCAATACATCCAGGATTTAAAGCTTCCCGGGATGCTGTACGGCAAGATTCTTTACAGCAAATTTGCCCATGCGCGCATCGTTAAAATCGACGCCTCCAGGGCCAAGGCGCTGGCCGGGGTGCACGCGGTGATCACCGGCGAGGATATCCCGGAAATCAAGATGGGGGTCTACAAGGACAATCGGCCGTTGAAGGCCGGCAAGGTGCGTTCCTACCGCGATGAGGTGGCGGCCGTGGCGGCCGTCGACCCCCAGACGGCGGCCGAAGCCCTGAAGCTCATCGAAGTGATCTATGAGCCGCTGCCCGGCGTGTTCGATCCCGAGCAAGCCATGCAGGAAGGCGCGCCCCTGGTTCACGAAGCGCATAAATCCAATGTGCTGAAGATGCCGTGGAAACTGCATTACGGCGATGTTGAGGCCGCCCGCAAGGAAGCGGTGCACGTGGTTGAAGACCGCTTCAGCACCACCTGGGTGACTCACTGCTGCATGGGCACCAGCGGAGCGGTGGCCGAATTTGATCCGGCCAATAACCTGACCATTTACTCCAACACCCAGATTCCTTCCCTGGCGCAGAAGGATTTTCTGACGGCGCTCAAGGCCATGGGACTCAACGACCGGCGCGTGCGGGTCATCAAGCCGTGCATCGGCGGGGGGTTCGGCAGCAAGCTGGACACCTATGCCTATGAATACATTTCCATCCTGCTGGCCTACTACACCCGCCGGCCGGTAAAGGTGGAGTTCGACCGTGAAGAGGAATTTATCGCCACTTCCACCCGGCAGCCGACCATCACCCGCATTTCCCAGGGATGCGACGCCAACGGCAAACTGCTGTTCCGGGACATCTCCATGATCCTGGACAACGGGGCCTATACCTCCTGGGGCGCCACAACCCCCTCGGTGATGATGATGCCCATCACCACGCTTTACCGGGTTCCCAATGTGCGCTACGAAGCCAAATGCGTTTACACCAACAACACCTATGCCCAGGCCATGCGGGGCTACGGCAATCCCCAGGCCACCTTTGCCATTGAGTGTGCCATGGACATGCTGGCGCAAAAGGCGGGCATCGATCCCGTCGAATTTCGCCGCATCAACGCCAACCAGCCCGGGGATGTTTCCACCCAGGGGCTGCGGATCACCACCTGCGGGCTGGAAGAATGCATTGACACCGTAAAAAAAGCCCTGCAATGGGACCAGCCGCGCCAGAAAGGAGAAGGCATCGGCATGGCGTCCTTGATTCATGTCGGCGGCGGCGCCCGGGTTTACAAGTCCGATGGGTGCGGCACCATCATTAAGCTGGATGACTTCGGCAAGGTGGACCTGTTTACCGGTGCCACCGACATGGGGCAGGGGGCGGATACGGTCATTGCCCAGATTGTGGCCGAACAGCTCGGGCTGCAGGTGGACGACATTCATGTCATTCACAGCGACACGGATGTCTGCCCCTGGGATGTGGGAGCCCATGCCAGCCGGACGACCTTTGTGGCCGGCAATGCTGCGCTGGGGGCCGCCAAGCGGATCAAGGCCCGGGTCCTGGAACTGGGGGCCAAACTGCTGGATACGCCTTTGGAAAACCTGGTCCTGCGGGACCGGTGCGTGATGCATAAGCAGGATCCGGAAAAACGCCTTGAAATCGGCAAGCTGCTGCGAAAAGCGCATTTCAGCCACGGCGGCCAGATGCTGATGGCCGAATATTTTTACGATCCCGCCAACGAAAACATGGGCAAAGACTTCAAGGGCAACATGTCCATGACCTATACCTTCGGCACCCATGGGGTGAAGGTCCACGTGGATGAGGAGACTGGCAAGGTCCGGGTGCTCAACTATGTCGCCGCCCATGATGTGGGCAAGGCCATCAATCCCATGCTGCTGGAAGGGCAGGTGTACGGCGGGGTGATGATGGGTTTGGGCTATGCCCTGACCGAGCAGGTGATCCTGGAAAAAGGACAGAACAGAAATCCCAACTTCAGGGACTACAAGATTCTGACGGCCAAGGACGTCGTGCCCATTGAAGCCCCCGTGCATGAAACCTATGACAAGGACGGGCCATACGGCGCCAAGGGAATCGGCGAGCCGGGCTGTGTGCCGACGGCCCCGGCAGTGGCCAACGCCGTCTATGATGCCATCGGGGTGCGCATCAATGACCTGCCGATCACCCCGGAAAAGGTGCTGGCGGCCATCCGGGAGAAAAAGGGCCTGGACCCCTGCGGACAGCAACTGGGCAAAGATGACGCCCAGCAGTGTGTCATCGAAGAATAGAAGGCAGTGAATGGCTTATAAAATCGGCATTGATGTGGGCGGAACGTTTACCGATTTTTTGCTGGCCTACGAAGACGGGCGTTCGAAAATCTACAAAGTCCTGTCCACCCCTCGGGACCCTTCCATTGCGACCATGACCGGTTTGAAGGAAATGGCCGCCGACCATCACCTGGATCTGGAGAATTTTTTAAAACAGGTCAGCGTCATCGTCCATGGAACCACGGTGACCACCAATGCCGTATTGACATCCAGCGGTGCCAAAACGGCCCTGTTGACCACCCGGGGACTCAGGGACACCCTGGAAATGCGCCGGGGGATCCGCGAAGAGCAGTATAACAACCGCTTTGAGAACGTTAAGCCGCTGGTGGAACGCTATTTGCGGGTGCCGGTGGAAGAACGGCTGGATTACAGCGGCCGGGTGCTCACGGCGCTCAACATCGAAGAGGCGCAAAAGGCGGTGGATTTTCTGGGCCGCGCAAAGGTGGAGGCGGTGGCCGTCTGTTTCATGAATGCCTTTGCCAACAACCGCCACGAAGAACAGGTCGCCCGCATTGTCAGTGCGAAGCTGCCGGAGGCTTACCTGACGGTTTCCAGTCGCCTGCTGCCGTCGGTGCGCTTTTACGACCGGGTGAGCACGACGGTTTTGAACGCTTACGTCGGTCCGATTTTGAAACGCTACCTCGGGTCGCTGATGGCCCAATTGCAGCAGGTGCGCTTCAGCGGTGTTTTGCTGATCATGCAGTCCAACGGCGGAGTGATATCGCCCCAGGTGGCCGTCGAGCGGGCGGCGGCCACCCTGCTTTCCGGCCCTGCAGGGGGGCCTGTGGCCGGGGTCCAGTATGCCGCGGTTCAGGGCTATGAGGACTGCATCACGGTGGACATGGGCGGCACCAGTTTTGACGCCTCCCTGGTCAAGGATCGCACCCCGACGGTAACCACCACGGGACAGGTCAACCGGCTGCTGCTGGCTCTGCCCATGCTCAACGTGGTGACCATCGGTGCGGGCGGCGGCAGCATCGGCTGGATCGATGACGGCGGTCTTTTGAAGATGGGACCGCAGAGCGCAGGGGCAGATCCGGGACCGGCCTGCTACGGCCGCGGCGGGCAGCTGCCAACCTGCACGGATGCGGACCTGGTGCTGGGATATCTGGATAAGGATTTTTTCGCCGGGGGGCGGATTTCTCTCAGTTGGCAAAAGGCGCGCCGGGCAATCGAGCAGCATATCGCCAAACCCCTGAACATCGATCTTTATGAAGCTGCGGCCGGCATGTACAACGTGATCAATGTCAATATGGCGGCGGCCATTCGGGAGGTTTCGGTCAAGCAGGGGTATGATCCGAGGGATTTTCCCCTGGTGGTGGCCGGCGGCGCCGGACCCAACCACGCCTGCATGTTCGCCCTGGAGCTGGAAATACCGGTGATGATCATCCCGCGGGAGTCATCTATTTTTTGTGCGGCCGGGATGCTGCAGTCCGACCTCAAGCATGATTTCGTCCGCACCTACGTGACCCTGCTGCGGGATGCGGACGCATCGCTGTTTCAGGGTCTGTTCGAAGAGATGCAGGCCGAGGGCCTCAGGCTGCTGGAATCGGAAAATATCCCTGAAGACAGGATTCAATACCGATACAGCCTTGATTTGCGCTATGTAAACCAATATCATGAAGTCGGCGTCCCCATCAACAGCCGGGAGCTGCGGCAGGCGGAGTTCGACTCGGTGGTCAGGCGGTTTCACCGGCAGCACGAAAGCCTTTACGGCTATAGCCTGGAACAGGAGGATGCTCCGGTGGAACTGATCAACCTGAGGCTGGTGTGCATCGGCCGCACCCGCAAGCCCGCCCTGCAGCAGGAGGATTATGACGGACCGGATCCGTCCGGCGCCTGGAAAAAGCAAAGAAAAATCTTTTTGCCCCAGCAAAACAAGTTTCAACAGGTTGACGTTTTTGACGGGCTCAAGCTTAAATTCGGCAACAGGATAACAGGGCCGGCCATTGTGGAGCAGGTCAACACCACCGCCCTGGTCACCCCTGAGTACAACCTGACAGTGGACCGCTGCGGTTCCTACACCATGTACATCAAAGGCAGCGAGCAGCAGGTTGAAGAACGGATACTGGGTCCGTGATGAATAAACCTGGCAGCTCCGTAATAAGTCATTGAAACCCTGAACAGCTCCCGAAAAGGCTTGCGGAGCGAAAATTAAACTTTTTACGGGATCATTAAACTTTGATTGAAACTAAACCAATGACTGAGCAGAAAAACGGGCTTTTTTTTCAATTGGAAGAGATTTCCATCCGCTTCGGGGGCCTGCAGGCGGTTTCGGATTGCTCATTTGGGATCGGCGATCGGCAGATCTTTTCACTCATCGGGCCGAACGGGGCCGGCAAAACGACGATTTTCAACATTATTAACGGGCTGTACAGACCGGACAGCGGACGGGTCCTGCTGGAGGGTGAAGACCTGGTCAATCTGAAACCGCACAAGATTGCCAAACGCGGCATCGCGCGCACTTTTCAAAATATCGAACTGTTCAATGACATGAGCGTGCTGGAAAATATTTTGATCGGACGCCACTTTTTTTTCAAAACCAGCGTGCTGGCCAATTTTTTTTCTTCCGCTCAAACGCGCAAGGAAGAAAAACAGAATCGGCAGCAAGCCATTGAGATCCTTGAATTTTTGGAGTTGCAACCCTACTGCGATCATAAAGTCGACGATCTGGCTTTCGGGATTCAGAAACGGGTGGAGATGGCCCGGGCCCTGGCGACGAATCCCAGGTTGCTGCTGCTGGATGAACCGGCCGCAGGATTGAATCCCCAGGAAACCGAGCAACTCATGGAGATAATCAAGGCCATCCGGGATAAAAAGGGAATTTCGATGCTGCTGGTGGAACATGACATGCGTCTGGTGATGGGGCTTTCCGATCGAATCTGTGTCCTGCATTTCGGGGTCAAAATAGCCGAAGGCGCCCCCCGGGAGATACAGCAGAATCCGAAGGTGATCGAGGCCTATCTGGGCGCCGGTGCCAAAAAGGGCGGAACCGGAAAGGCAAACGGACGTCAAGATGCTTAAACTGGAAGCGGTTGAATCCTATTACGGAAAAATAAAGGCCCTCAAGGGAATCGACCTGGAAGTGCCGGCCGGTGCCATTGTTGCCATCCTCGGGGCCAACGGAGCCGGCAAAAGCACCACTCTGCGAACGATTTCCGGGCTGATTCAACCGGCCCGGGGGCAGATACTTTTTCAGGGCAATGCCATCCATAAAACCGCGCCGCATAAAATCGTGCGCCTGGGGATCTCCCAGGTGCCCGAGGGCCGTGATATCTTCATGGGGCTGACCGTACAGGAAAACCTGAAAATGGGCGCTTTTACGCGCAAAGAGGCAAAAACCATTCAGAAAGACATGGAACGCATCTTCGATTTGTTTCCCATTTTAAAGGAAAGGTCCCACCAGCAGGCCGGAACGCTCAGCGGCGGGGAGCAACAGATGCTGGCCATTGCCCGGGGATTGATGTCGAATCCGAAGTTGATGCTGCTCGATGAACCGTCGCTGGGGCTTGCCCCGCTGATGGTTGAAGAAATATTCTCCATTATCCGGGAGATCAATCAGGACGGGGTGACCATCCTGCTGGTGGAGCAAAATGCCAACATTGCCCTTCAAATCTCCCAGTATGGCTACGTCATGGAGACCGGCACCATCTCCCTGCACGATAGGGCCGACCGGCTGTTGAACAATGACTACGTCAGGCAGGTCTATCTGGGAGGGCAGCTTTAACGGGGGAGCGCCCCGGAGATTCAACCCTCACAACAAGGTTAAATGTCTCTCCAGGGCGCAAGCCAGCCCGCAGCCTGGCGGCTTTTTGAAAATCATGTCTTCCGGCATGGCCGCCATCTTACAGCCGGTTATTGATCCAGCGGCGTCAACGTCCCGTCCTTGAGCGTGATCCAGCCTGAAATGGGGCGAAAAATACCCTTCTGGACCTCCACCATAAAGCCGGAGTTCTGGGTCAGGTGATTGGCGGCCGAAAAGCTGACCGGCGGAATCATGCCGTTTTTCCAGTCCTTGATGCTTTCAAGGGCGGCGATGTAGCTTTCGCGGGTCAAATTCTTGCCCGCCCGTTTGAGGCCTTCCACAAACAGCTTGGTATAAAAATAGCCGTAAAGACTGTAACGGTTCGGCTTTTTATCGCGATCCTTGCCGTACTGGTTGACGATTTTGCGGTATTCGACCACGGCCGGGTCCTGGGAATGGACCGGGTCCGGCCACAGGGACAGACCCCAGATGCCCTCACCGACACCGCCGGACAGGTTGATGTATTTTTCGTCCGTCAGGGGACCCGAGGAGATGATGCGGGTGTTTTTCCATCCCTGTTTGTGGGCCTCCTTTAGAAAGGCGGCGCCCGGCGGGGGGGTGGCCACCAGCAGGCAGGCGTCCAGGTTCGCCTTGCGCAGCTTGGCCACCTGGGCGCTGAGATCCTTGGCCCCTCTTTTATAGGATTCGGCGGCGGCCAGTTTTAAGCCGAATTTCGCCAGGACTTTTTTAGCCGGATCCCGGAAGGTGTAGCCATACTTGTCATCCTGGTACAGGATCCCGATGCGCTTGAATCCTTTGACTTTCACCAGCCAGGTGACCACCAGTTCGGATTGGTTGGGGTAGGGGGTAAAGGAGGTGAAAATTGTTTTCTGGCCCTTGATGGGCACGCCCTGAAACGGGAACAGCAGCGGAACCTTGTTCTTTACGAGGTACTTGACGGTGGCCATGACAGCCCCGGTTCCCTGGGATTCCAGGATGGCGAACACCTTGTCCTGTTCCACCAGCCGCTTGGTGTTGGCCACCGCGTTTTGAGGTTTGTAGCCATCGTCATAGTACTGGGTGAGGATTTTTCTGCCGTGCACCCCGCCGTTGGCGTTAACGTACCCCACATAGGCTTCGATGCCGTTGTGGACCAGCTGGGTTCCCGGATAGACCAGGGGGCCCGAAAAGCTGTTGGAGCATCCCACCAGCACGGTGGTGTCGGTCACTCCCACCTCGGCGGATGCACTGCCGGCCGCCAGAATGAACAATCCCAGCAAAATGACTGCCAGTAGCGAATTTTTCTTCGTCCCTTTGAACATAACCTCCTCCTTTCAGTAAGGGTTGATTTGCGAACAATGATGGTCCCGAAAAATTAGAGTTTTACGGGACCGTCAAGCACAGGGGTCCCATTTTTTCAACGTCGCGGCGTTGAGACCGGCACCGACTTCAGCCTTTTGTTAAAGAATCGGTTTTTAAGATCAAAAAACATTCCACTGATGCCCCGGGGCATAAAGATCATGAAAACGATCAGCGACAGTCCGAAGATCAGGATTTGAAGATCCAGCAGCCCGGCCAGCACCTGCTGGATGCCGGTCAGGATGACGGCGCCGATGATGGAGCCCAGGATTGAGGCCATCCCCCCGATGACAATCATTGCAATGAAGTCCATGGACAATTCCAGGGTAAAGGCGTCAGGTGAAAGAAACGTGATCAGGTAAGCGAAAAGACCACCGGCCACACCAGTATAAAAAGCGCTGATGGCAAAAGCAACAGTTTTGTATTTCGCCAGGTCGATGCCGATGGTCTGGGCGGCGATTTCGCTTTCCCGCAAAGCGATAAAGGCCCGGCCGATGTACCCGTTAACCAGGTTTCTGGCCAAAAGCGTCAGCGCGGCCGTTACCGTGACAATTAAATAATAGAGTTTGTAGTCGGTGTCAAAGGCGAAGCCGGCGATGGCGGCGGTCGGAACGTTGAACCCATCATCGCCGCCGGTAATTGAACTCCACTGGAGGATAACCTCACTGACCACCACGCCGAAGGCCAGGGTGGCCATGGCAATGTAGAAGCCCTTTAACCTGAGGATGGGAATCCCCAGCAGAAAACCGATGATCCCGGTAAAAATGCCGGCCAGCAACAAGATGACCGGGCAGGGCAGCCACGCCGCCTGTTCACTGACAATAGCGGTAAAGTAGGCCCCGATGGCCAGAAAACCGGCATGCCCGGCAGCGATCTGGCCGGTATAGCCCATCAGCAGATTCAACCCGAGTGCAACCAGGGCATAGATGGAAAGCAGGCTGAGCAGAAAAACAGTGTATTTCCCCAAAAAAGGGGGCAGCAGGTATAAAATGATAACCGCTGCAATCCAGGCTGCGATTTCCCGTTTACTTCGAAGTTGCATTCCAACCTGCCTGTCTATACCTTGGTAAAGCGTTCGACACCCATGATCCCCCGGGGGCGCACGACCAGCACAACAAAGATGACCATGAACGGAACGACATTTTTAATCTGGGAGGGGAGGTACAAAGGTGCCACGTTGTCCAGCACTCCCAGCAGCAGTCCCCCGATGATGGCCCCCGGGATGCTGCCCCAGCCTCCAAGGATGGCGGCGGCAAAGCCGTTAATCACGACAATGCCCATGTGGGTGCTCAAAAATATTACCGGAGCCATCAGGATGCCTGCCACCGCGGCCACCACAAAGCTGATGGCCCAGGTGACGGCAAAGGATTGATGGACGCTGACTCCCATCAGCAGCGAGGCGTTCTGGTTTTCGCTGACGGCCCGCATGGCCGTGCCGTAGCGGGTGTACTTGAAGAAAATATACAGGATCACCATGAGCACCACCGTGGTGGCGATGTTGCCAAGACCGATCAGATCGATGGTGGCACTGCCGATGGTAATGGTTTTATCCGGAAAGATACTGGGGTAAGGATAGTCGTTGTGGCTCCAGATAAAGCCGGCGAGACTTTTCAAAACGATGGAAAGGCCCAGGGTGATGATGAAGATATTGAAATGGGGGGCGCGAATGGCAGGCTGGATCACCAGCCGCTCAACGATGACCCCCAGCAGGGCCGAGATGATCAGGGTCAGCACAATGGCCACGGGCAGCGACAGGCCAAGGAAATTGAAAAACGTGAACCCGATAAAGGCCGAAACCATGGACATTTCGCCCTGGGCGAAATTGACATGTTCCGTGGTGTTGTATATCAATGCCAGTCCCAGGGCCACAAGGGCGTAGATACTGCCGGTGGCAAGACCGCTGAATACAACCTGAAGAAGCATCCGATTCCCTTCGTGGTGATCCAAAGTGTGGCTGAAAAAGGTACCGACAGCCGGGCGCTGGACATTGACAAGAATTTTCGTATACAGTATACAACCGGATAGCACAAGGGGCCTGGCGTGTCAACCGATCAATAAAGGGGAATTTAAGGATGGAGCGCCGTGACGATTTTTAAAAAATTTGACCACATTGGAATTGTGGTCAATGATTTGAAAAAGGCCATGGAGGAGCTGGAGCGCTTTTTCGGTTATCCGTGCGAAGGACAGGTGGAAATAAAGGCCGCCGGCATTCAAACCGCTTTTTATCCTCTCGGCGGCGGCCATCTGGAACTGATCGAGTTTCAAAAACCGATGTCCGATGTTGATCCCATGGTTCTGCGTCCCGCCGCCGGCGTTCAGCACGTGGCCTGGCAGGTTGAAGACTTTGACGGCGCTTTCAAAACGCTGACCGAAAAAGGACTGCAAGTCGTGCGCGGTTTTCCCCGCCAGGGCGCCCGGGGCAGGGTGGCGTTTTTTTACCCGACCCCCGGCCTGGATTTGATGGTTGAAATCTGTGAAACCCAGGATGATAAACCATGAGCACAGAGCGACAGTTCTGGAACGAGGCCATCGAAACGTTGCCTGCCGCGCAGATGAAGGCGCTGCAGTGGAAACGGCTCAAAGCGCAGCTGCAGTACAATTATGACCATTCCGTTTATTACCGTGAACAAAAGTTTCACTCCATCGGGGCGCTGCCGGCTGACATCCGGACATTTGAAGATTTTCAGAAGATCCCCCTGATGACCAAAGACGAGCATCGCGCCATTCAGGAGGAATCCCAGAGACGCTTCGGCCATCCCTATGGGCTGATCACCTGCGCAACAAGAGAAAAAATAATCCGCATCAACTCCACCAGCGGCACCACCGGCCAGCCCACGCTTTACACCCTGACCCGCAACGATGTTGACGTGCTCAATGAAATGCACGCCCGCAAGTACTGGCGCACGGGCCTGCGGCCGGGCAATATCGTGCTGCAGGCCCTGTCGCTGAGCATGTTCACCGGCGGGCTGCCCCTGTCCGACGGGCTGCAGGCCATGGGAGTGTGCGTGGTGCCGGTGGGCATCGAGGGCGGCACCCGGCGGGTTGTCGACTTTGCGCTGCTGACCCGGCCGGATGTTTTGATCGCCACGCCGTCTTTTGGCGAGTACCTGATCGAGCAAACACCGAAATTGACCGGCCGGCCGGCCCGGGAGCTGGGCATCCGCTGGTTTTACTGCGCCGGGGAACCGGGGGCCGGAATTCCCTCATTGAGAAAAAAACTGCAGGAAGGATTCGGCGCCCGGGTTTTCGATCACACCGGCGGCGGACATGCCTTTCACGGTATTTCCTGCGATACCGAGCCCTACCCGGGGATGCACTTTGTATCGCCGGATCACTGTGTGCTGGAACTGGTAGACCCCCAAACCCGACGCCCCGTGGCAATGACAGACGGGGCTGTCGGAGAGATGGTCTTCACCTTCATCGGGTGGGAGGGCGGGCCCTTCATGCGCTATGCCCTAGGAGATCTGATCCAGATTTTTACCCGGCCCTGCAGCTGCGGCTGGCCAGAGATGCGGTTTAAAATCCTGGGCCGGGCAGACGACATGCTGATCATCAAGGGGGTCAACGTTTATCCGGCGGCGTTGAAAAGCGCAGTGGGCGAATTTGCTCCCCGAACCACCGGTGCCTTGCGGATTGTGCTGGAGCGGCCCGGGCCGCTGGTAAAGCCGCCTTTGAAAGTGCGGGTGGAATACGCAGACCCGGACATGAGCGCTGCAGACAAGCAGGCGCTGGGCAGGGAGCTGACCGAACACATCCGGCAGCAGCTTCGGGTGGGGGTCGCCCTGGAGCTGGTGGCGCCGTTTTCCCTGCCCCGCGAATCCGGAAAAACGTCGTTGATTGAAATCGAGAGTGATAAATGAACGCTCCACCAGAAAAAGACCGGGTATTGACTTCCATTGTCCAGTGCCGCTTCAAGGCCATCACCCAGGAGATGGGCCATACCCTGCTGCGCACCACCCGTTCGCCCATTCTCAACGAGGCCCGGGATTTTGTCACCGGTCTTTATGATGCCCGCGGCAGAATGCTGGAGCAGGCGGAGTACATCCCGGTGCTGGCCTTTGCCCTCGAGCCGGTCTGCAAAAAGATCGTGGAATACTTCGGGGATGACATCCACCCCGGCGATGTGATCCTGCACAACGATGTGTTTACCGGCGGCAACCAGAACGCTGATGTGGCGACCTTCAAACCGGTCTTTCACCAGGGCCGGCTTTTTGCCTGGGCGGCGGTCAAGGGACACCAGGCCGACATCGGGGGGGCGGTTGCCGGCGGATACAACCCGGATGCCCGGGAAGTATGGCAGGAAGCGCTGCGCATCCCGCCGGTGAAGGTGTTTGAAAAAGGCATCCTGAGACGGGATGTCTGGGATCTTATTTTTGCCAATATCCGCTATCCAATTGTGGAAGAGGACATCAAGGCCCAGATCGGCGCCTGCACGGTGGGCGAAAGATTGATGCAATCGCTTCTTGAACGCTATGGAATGGATACCCTCGCCAAACATGTCAACCGGCTGTTTGATGCCACCGAAAAAATGGTGCGCGCCGAAATCGAGCGGATCCCTGATGGACGCTATGAGGGGCAGAGCTGGATGTACTATGATGGTTTTCAGAAAGGATCGCGCTTCAGGATCAAGGTGGCGATCACCGTCAAAGGCGATGAGATTTTTTTCGACTACACCGGTACCGACGGCCAGACTCAGGGTTTTGCCAATGCACCGCTAAGCGCCAGCGTTTCAGCGATTATTTTGACCTTCCTGATGCTCATCGACCCCAACATCCCTCACAATGACGGGCTGACAAGGCCGCTGCACATTCACATTCCGGAAGGCACTTTCTTGAATGCCCGTTTTCCGGCGGCCACCACCTTCGGCAACAGCATTACCGGTCCCAATGCAGATGCCATCCTAAAAGCCCTGTCTGAAGCTCTGCCGGACCGGGTGACGGCCGGCTGGAACCGGATGCTGGCCCTTGCCGTATCCGGGCATGATCCCCGGTTTGACCGGCCTTACGTGGATATCCTTTTTAACGCCCTCAAAGGCGGCTCCGGCGCCACCCGCGGTTATGACGGTTATGACCATATCGGCCTGATCAACTGCGCCGGCGGCATTCTGGCCCAGGATCCGGAAATGTTCGAGCTTCAAACCCCCAACATTCTTCTAAAACATGAATATGCTCCTGATTCCGCCGGTGCCGGACAGTGGCGGGGTGGGCTGGGGGTGGAGACCGTCATCCGGTTTGGCGGTGAAAAATCCAAAGGGGTTGTTTTCGGCGACGGCATAGATCCCGAGACCCGGGCCTTCGGGCTGTTTGGCGGCCGGCCGGGTGCAATCAACGAAATGGAATTCAGTTTTCCGGACGGCACGCGTCACCGGCCGCAATCCAAAGAGCTGATTCCCGCTATCCCCGCCGGGACCGTTTTGCGCCAGGTGGCCGGCGGCGGTGGCGGCTATGGCGATCCTCGCCTGAGGCCACGGGAATTGATTGTGCGCGAGATCCGCAATGGGATTCTTTCGGTTGAAAAGGCCAGGAAGGATTATGGATATGACGATGAAATCGAACCCTGTTCTGGATGAGCTGGTGTATCATCCATCATCCGGCAGCCTGGATTATAAGGGCGTCCGCTACCTGCTGATCCGGCCCGAAACCATTGTCGGCTTTCAAAAAGCCATTGAAGAAGGCAACCCCAGGGCCGTCGAGGATGCCTTACATCAGGGAGGCTTTCTGGGCGGGTTTTTATCTGCGAAAAAATACCGGGAAATTCATGGCTTCAACGACCGCCGGATTCTCAAATTTATGATGAAGATGGGAGGCGAAATCGGCTGGGGCCGTTTTGCGGTCGACAAATTCGACCTTGAAAAACAAGTTTTGCAGGTGACGGTTGAAAACTCACCCTTTGCCGAAGCTTACGGTGAATCTTCCGGCGGGGTCTGTCACCTGCTCCGGGGGGTGATCAGCGGCCTGGCCAGCGCCGTTTTTGACAGCCGGTGCACTGCCAGTGAAATTGAATGCCTTGCCCGGGGCGATCGTGCCTGTGTTTTCAAGGTTTGATGAAGTCGTAAAAAGTCGATTTTCTCACTCGGACAAGCTTTCAGAAAATTCCAATGTCGTTTTTTGAAGCTCTTCCAAGTCTTTTTCGCCGTCAATATCGATAAAATCCGAGCAATCCTGAATTTCAACGGTCAGCACCCGCTCGGGATTGGCGCGGATGACTTGTCTGCCCCCCACATCGCCTTCAACGGCCATCAATTGGGCGAACATCTGCCGGCTGAAAATCACCGGACTGCGTTGCTGCCCGCCGCACACCGGCACACAGATTTCCTTGCCGGAATTGCCGAAGCGCTTCAGCAGCAAATTGATGGTGGCCGGTTTGAGCAGGGGCTGATCGGCTGGCAGGAACATGGCCGCCGGGCAGTGCCGGGGAAGCGCCTGCAAGCCGACCTGCAAGGAGCGGCTCTGCCCTTCACGGTAGCGGGTGTTGACGACGACCTGAAGCCGTGGGTGCTTCAGCCACGCTTTCAGGGCCAGCTGAATTTTATGACGTTCATGTCCCAGAACCAGCACCAGTGGGTCCAGCTGTGAAGCCAGGGCAGCTTCCAGCACATGCGCCAGCAGGTACTTGCCATTGAGTTTGGCCAGCTGTTTGGTGCGGCCGAACCTCAGCGACCTGCCGGCGGCCAGAATGATGCCGGCTGTGTAATTTATCGTCGGCATTTGTTGGCAACTCCGTATGACAATAGGGTTAAATCCATCAAGCTGATGCAACGCAGTGCCAGCAATGAAAAGCTATTGCCCATCCACGAAAAATGGATGACGCTATGAAGTTTCCAATTCATAAATGAGGATTTTTTTCGTTGGGCAAGGCCGCGGAGAACGCAGCCCGGCGGAAAAAAGACCATTTATGGGTGGAAAGCTAGAAGACCATCGGGGCATAACCCTCTTCAATGTAAGCCGAAATCAGCGAGCCTACGTAGTCCACGGTCATCCCCATGGATTCCAGTTTGGTGCTGATGCCGTCGCGATCGGAGAGAAACTTGCAGGCCACCGGGGTTTCGTAATCCAGCAGCCCTGAGACCGCTTCCGCAACCTGGGCGTCGCTGGTGAGCAAATTTTCAAAGGGGCCGAAAAATATGACTTTCAGTTCTTCCACCCATTTATGCTTCTGGGCGTTGAGCGCGTACATCAACCCGGTCAGGGCCTTGTCCTTTTCCGCCGTTGAAATAATGACCAATACCTTGGCTGCCATGGGAACCTCCTTTGCCGTTGAACATTATCAACCGAGTGTGTCCAGTCAAAGTAATGTTTATCGTAGGCGGGTGCAACCTTTATTTTGGACAATAGAGCATCGTACCTGATAAATATATGCCAGTACGACGGGGTTTATAAAAATCGCACCTTCAAAAACTTCAGTTCTTCACCATTGACCGTATAGGCTAAATAAACAACAATTTTTCTTTAAAATTAATCAGGGCAATGGCTTGTCGACTGTACACGAAAGGTGATAAGAAAAGAGATCATGGATACTCGCTTTAAAGATTACCTCCAACCCACAGCCATCATCGACAGCGATCAGCCGGCGGTTGCCGAGTATGCCCGGGCGGCTGTAGCAAAATCCTCCGCGAATCCCGTTTCAAGGGCCGTGGCGCTCTATTACGCCGTGCGCGACGACATCTGGTATGATCCCTACCTGCCGTTTTACCGGCCCGAACACTACCGCGCCAGCAACGTTTTGAAAAAGGGACGCGCCTTTTGTGTGGGCAAGGCCACCTTGCTGTGTGCCGTGGCAAGGGCAGTGGGCATCCCCGCACGGGTGGGCTTTGCCGATGTGCGCAATCACCTGGCCACCCGGCAGTTGCTTGAATTTTTGGGATCGGACATCTTTGTCTTTCATGGATTTACCGAATTATTTCTCGACGGTCGCTGGGTCAAGGCCACCCCGGCTTTTAATGTGGAGCTGTGCAAAAAACACAGGGTGGCGGCCCTGGAATTCAACGGCCGGGAAGATTCCGTTTTTCAGCCCTACAATACGGATAAACAACTGTTCATGGAATACATAAACGACCACGGGAGTTTTGCCGACATTCCGGTGGAAAAAATTGTGGCCGGCTGGAAGAAAGTATACGGGACCCAACGTGTGCGGCGATGGATCGAGGAATACGAACAGGCCCGGGAAGATTCCGGACGTGATTTCGGCAGTGAGGAAATCCTCTGAAGTGGGAAGGTGGAATGGGGAAGTCGGAAAAGGAGGGCGCGATGCCTGAACTGGCTGAACTCATCATCGCTGTCAAGGGGGCCGGGGAGATGGCCAGCGCCCTGGCCTGGCGGCTGTACATGGCCAACTTGAGAAAAATTGTCATGCTGGAAGCCGATCATCCACTGGCCGTGCGGCGCGAAGTCTCTTTTTGCGAAGCCGTCTACGAGGGGCAAAAAACAGTGGAGGCCGTGACCGCGGTGCTGGCAAAGACGGCGGCCGATGTTGCGGCCTGCTGGCAGAGCCAAAACATTGCCGTCGTGGTGGATCCCGGGTGGAGCATGCTTGATGCCCTGCGGCCCGATGTGGTGGTGGATGCCATCCTGGCGAAAAGAAACCTGGGAACCCATGCCGGCGAGGCTCACCTGGTCATCGGGCTGGGCCCGGGGTTCAACGCCGGTGGCGACGTGCACCTGGTGGTGGAAACCAACCGGGGACATAACCTGGGCAGAATCATCACTTCCGGGCCCGCCGAACCCAACACCGGGGTACCGGGCACCATCGCCGGTGTTGCCGGCCAGCGGGTTTTGCGGGCACCGGCAGACGGCAAATTTTTCACCGAACGGGCCATCGGCGATCATGTAAAAGCAGAAGCAATGATCGGCTCTGTGGCCGGTGAGCCCGTGCGGACGCCCATCGATGGGGTGATCCGCGGATTGATCCGGCCCGGCACCCGGGTGCCCCGGGGCTTGAAAATCGGCGATGTTGATCCTCGGGGAGAAAAAGGCAATTGCTACACGATTTCCGATAAAGCCCGGGCCGTCGGCGGCGCTGTGCTGGAGGCCATCCTGAGAGTCTTTAATCGGTCTGCTCCAATAACTTCGCCATCAAAAGGTGCCAGTGAATGATCTCTTTGCGCCAGGCTTTAATGCTGGAAGACAGCGGCGTGATCAGCCTGGTGGGGGCCGGCGGCAAGACCCGCTTGATGTTTGAGCTGGCCCATGAGTTGTCGTCAGCCGGCGAGTCGGTATTGACCACGACCACCACCAAAATTTTCGAGCCTTCCGCTGAGCAGACACCCCATGTAATCGTAGCCGATCGTGCCGCTGAATTGCTTGCAGCGGCAGAAAAACTTTTGCAGCGGCACCCGCATTTTACGGCGGCGGCCGGCAGACTTGAGGCCGCCGGCAAACTTGCCGGTTTTGCGCCGGCGGTCATCGAAGAAATCTGGCAGGCCGGCCTGTTCCGGTGGATCGTCATCGAAGCCGACGGCGCGGCCGGCCGGCCGCTGAAAGCCCCTGCCGACCATGAGCCTGTAATTGCGGCCTGCACCCGACAAGTTGTGGGGATTGTGGGGTTGGCTGCTGTCGACAAACCGCTGGAGGAACGCTGGGTTTTCCGTTCGGCCCTGTTTTCGCAGCTCACCGGGCACCGGGCAGGATCCCGAATTACAGCCGAGGTGGTGGCCGATGTGCTGGTTCATGAGAAAGGAATTTTCAAGGGTGCGGCCACCGATATGCCGCGCATTGCATTCTTAAACCAGGCTGACGTGGGACACCACCTGGGCGCGGGCCGGCGGATCGTCCGTCGGCTGGCAGAACGAAACCCAGGCTGGTTGAAACGCGCCGTGATTGGACAGGTCCGCCGCCGGCCACCGGTGCTGGAAATTTACGACTTCCAGACCCGGATGGTCCCGTAAAAAGCTTGTTTAGGCCGCTAGCGGCAACCTATGAACAACGAACTTGGGTTGACTTCGTTGGAAGTCATTTTCGAGCACCATCAACCCTTCACAGCCCCCGAAAAGGCTTGCTTAAGCGAAAAATTGGACCTTTTGCGGAACATGGAATATGACTGGCACTCCAAATAGCGCTAACGGGGATGAGCACCTGCGGGCCGGTGAAGGTCCTGGATCCTTTCGGTCCCAGCTGGGGCCGCTGCTGCTGCTGACGTCCATTTTTTTTGTCAATTTTATATCCCGTATCACCCTGGCGCCGCTGCTGCCGCGGGTGGAATCCGATCTGGGATTGAGTCATGTTGAAGCCGGCTCCCTTTTTTTCATGATTTCCCTGGGGTATTTTTCAACTCTGCTGGCGTCGGGCTTTATCGCCTCGCGCCTGACTCATCGGCGCACCATTATTTATTCCAACCTGGCCGTCGGCCTGGCGCTGCTGTTTACCGCTTTCAGTTCGGGAGTGTGGGGAATGCGCCTGGGGTTGATTGCCCTGGGTATGGCTGCCGGGCCTTACATCCCTTCCGGGATTGCCACTTTGACCAGTATTATCGACTCGCGGCACTGGGGCAAGGCCATCGGCATCCATGAACTGGCGCCCAACTTGAGTTTCGTGGTCGCCCCGATAATCTGCGAGGTTGTTTTGTACTGGTTTTCCTGGCGAGCGGTTTTTCTGGTTCTGGGCATCGGTGCGTTGCTGCTGGCGGTGATATTTGCCCGTTTTGGCAGCGGCGGGGAATTTCATGGGCAAACCGCGGATTACACTTCTTATCGCACCATCTTGTCCACCCGGTCCTTCTGGATACTGGTGATCTTGTTCAGCCTGGGGATCAGCAGCACCCTCGGAATTTACACCATGCTGCCGATTTACCTGGTGGCCGAGCACGGCATGCTTCCCGGCCGTGCCAATACCCTGGTGGCCCTGTCCCGGGTTGCCGGCGTGGCGATGACCCTGGTGGGGGGGTGGGCGACGGATCGCTTCGGCCCCCGGGGCGTTTTGCGGCTTGTTTTCCTTCTGACCGGTGCTACCACCCTGTTTATCGGTTTTGCCTCGTCATTGTGGGTGGAAGTTGCCGTTTTTATCCAGCCTTTGCTGGCGGTCTGCTTTTTCCCCGCCGGGCTGGCCGCGCTGGCCATGGTCAGTTCCGAAAGGCAGCGAAACATCCTGGTTTCGCTGACGGTCCCCTTCGCGTTTTTGATCGGCGGCGGCGGGGCACCCACCCTGATCGGGTTTTTTGGTGATCTGGGTTCGTTTGGCGGGGGAATTGCACTGGTGGGAGCCGCCATTACCATGGGGGTTGTTTTGACGGGGCTGCTTCGTTTTCAGGAAGGACGATAGATAGCGGATTGGTGCCGGGCCGCTTGCGGATTTATTGAGTCCCTCTCGGTCGAGGGGTTCAGGCGCTTGATGCACTGCCCTGTTGCTGGAGGACATTTCTTACGGCCAGGCCGATTTTTTCAAATGAATACGGTTTTTTGACGTAGGTTCCGGCCCCCATGTGCTGCATCTGTTTGACGCGTTCGGATTCCGAGAACCCGCTGGCAATGATGGCTTTTTGCCCGGGATGGTACTGCAGAATTTTCTGATAGGTCTCCAGGCCGTCCATGCCCGGGTTCATGATCATATCCAGCACCAGCACGTCGGCGGAGTTTTCCTTTAAATACGAGACCGCTTCTTCACCACTGGGCACCGAGATGACATTGTATCCCAGCTTTTTGAGCATGCCCGATGCGATCTCCCGCTGCTCCTTGATGTCATCCACGATCAGCACCGACTCCCCGTGGCCCCTGTATTTTTCAGCTGGGATGGAAGGCCTGCAGACGGCCATTTTTTCTTTGGTGACGGGAAAGTACAGGGTGAAGGTGGTGCCGTCACCCGGCTGGCTTTGCAGATCAATGTGGCCTTGATGATCTTTGACTGTCCCCCAGACCACTGCCATCCCCAGCCCGGTTCCGCTGCGTCCCATGGTTTTTTTGGTATAAAAGGGCTCAAAGATTCTGTCGATATCACCGGCCGAAATCCCGATGCCGGTATCCGAGACTGTCAGGGTCACATATTTGCCTTTTTCAATGGTATCGTAGCCCTTGATGGCATTGTCAACGCAACGGTTGGCGGTGCTGATCAGGATTTCACCCCCGTCGGGCATGGCCTCGGCGGCATTGGAAACCAGATTCATGATGGTTTTGGAAAGATGCACCGGCGAGCCCATAATGTTCATGGCATCCGGCGCCAGATTGGTTTTGATTGTTACGCCGGGATGGTACTCCATGATCTTTTTGTTTTCAGGGCTGTCCAGATACTGTTCGATGAGCTGATTTAGATTGATGACCTCGGTGACGCTGACGCCTCTGCGGGCCAGTGTCAACAGATCCTGGACAATGGCGGCCGCCTTTTGTCCGGATTCCTGAATGGTTAAAATGGGGTCCCGCAACGGACTATCTTCGGGAAGATCCATCAACAGCAGCTCCGGGTAGCTGACAAGTCCGGACAAAATATTGTTGAGGTCATGGGCGACCCCTCCGGCCAGGGTACCGATGGCCTCCATTTTCTGGGCCTTGGCCAGCTGGGCCTCCAGGTAGCGGCGTTCTTTATCGGAACGTTTGCGTTCGGTGATTTCCTGCTTGAGTTCCTTGTTGGCCTTTACCAGTTGGGCAGTCCGCTCCTGAACCCTATTCTCGAGCTCTATGTTGAGTTCGGTAGCTTTTTTTTTCTCAGCTTCAAGCAGACGCGATTTTATGAAATCTTTCCGCAAAAAGAATTCAAAACAGTAGCCGGCGAACATTCCAAAAACATTGCCGGAAAGAAAGAAAAAATTATTGTTGATTAAGGTTGGAATCGGTGTCGGACTTATCCAGATCGCAGTAATTTCATAGGCCAACACAATAGCCCATCCGGTAAGCAACGCCCAAATAAATCTGAGTTTAAAAAAAGTATACCCGTAAATAAAAACAAGGATCAGGCCTGCATAATATGAATAGCTCGCTGGAGAGGGGGCTACAGCAGTCATCCAGATAATGCCGAAGCCCCCAACCAGCACTGCGGATGCAATGGAAACCTGCATATATTTTTTGAAATGCTGGGAGAAAGAGAATAAAAAGATCATACAGAGAAAAGGGCAGACAATTGCATACCTGATAAACCAGAGTTGATATTTTGCTTCTGGGACGAGTGAGGCGTCAAGTATCCCAAAAATTCCATAGAAGAAAATACCAAGTAATGCCGCAACTCTCACTTGCCTTAAAGAGTCTTGAAAATATTTTTCCAGAAAAACATTTTCGAGTTTCCCAGGAAACGAGAGGGTGATCAAATTGATTTTGATATTTTCCGATGCAAGTCGAAAGGTTAGCAATGCGAGTTCCTAATAAAATTAATAGGTTCAGTTGATACAGCTACCGTTCAGACTTCGGACTGCCGATTGATTCAAAATGTTGTTTTCATTAATGTAGAAATCTATGGTTGCTTTTGCCTCATAGGCGAGTTTGATAAGATCCAAGCAATGCGCATCCTCATGGAGTGAATGGTCAAGAAAATTTTGCTTAATTATTATGTAAGCCTCGCGAGGATCTTGATATCCCCTGATAAATTGAATTGTTTTATCAAGCTCTTTCAGGCGGTTGCGATTAGCAGCGTCCACAGGATTTTTAACCTCTACTGTTACACAATCGTCAGCAACCATTATGCATATCGTTAGTTTGTTTTCCGTGGCTGTAAACTTGCCATATTTCATTCCGTTTTTAATAAGTTCTTTGATTATCTTGACTTGAATTTGTATGGTTTCATCTGATAATCCATGAATTTTTAAAAAATTGCCACTCTGTTGACCGGCCAGATCCATCAGTCTCTCATCAGGTTTTAAAATAAGCTCAATTGCACTTTCCATGTTATCTCCAAAGATTGTTGCGTGGTGAACAAAACTGATTTGGTGAGAATCTTCAGATTCCACAAGAAATTTATTGGGAACTATCCATATGGCCAATGTTAGGGAAAATACTGCATTTTATACTAACTGAAGGAAAATGAGCAAATTACATGCCAGTGGCTGAATTAGTGATAGAAATAACATTCTATATCGGACCTTGTTTCAGCATTGGTCTCAAATCACGTTAATAATATGTTTTGAAAACTTTGCCCAACAGAAAGGAAGTCAGAAATTTGGCGTGCTCTTTTCTGGACTGTCAATTGGTTGACATTAACCTCACTGGTGCACACGCAGAACTTGGTTAGGGAAAGTTGAGGTAAAATGAAGCACTACCGGGGATGGTTGCTATCATCTATGTTTTTTTGAGATGGGAAACAGGATGTAGCGCAAAAACACCAGATATTGTTTTTATCGAAAACTGATCATTTATTAATTTTAAGAAACATCTGGCTTCGGGTATCTTCAAATAGAACGGAGAGGTTCGATGCCCCACGGTCTTCGAGCATATTTAAAAATTCATCTTCTGTCCGATGAAAGAGAGCCCAATCACACCAGTATTCCATATAGTACTTCGAGGGGTTTGATATATGAAAATTTCCAATAACCATGTCCCCTCCCGGTTTAAGCAGCCGAAATAGGTTTTTAAGCACTGCTTTCGCCACTGGGGTAGAAAAGTAATCAAACAGTCCCATCGAGTAGATAAAATCAAATTTACCCAATAATTTTTCCAACTTACGAGAAAATAGCATTGTTCTGATGGAACATTTCAGGTAATCCACGTCAATTTTGCAGCCTATGGTTGTTTCGATTTTATGGACTAAACGGGCTGCTTCAGAATGGGCCAGGGAATCTTGGTCAAGCAAAGTAAAATGATACTTTTTGCTATCTTGAGCTGATTTCAGAACCTCTTGCAGTTCGAAGGCCGGTCCGCTGCCTACCGACAAGACGTTAAATTTATTTTGTGGCGAAATTTCAGTTTGGGTGCCGAAATTCCCTAATAGATCTGCAATTAATTTTATCCTGTTGCGTACCGATTGGGAAGCCGGATGCTCCACCCCATGTTTGTGAAATAACTTTGCAAACGTTGAATCGCCTTGGTAATCGTTTAGATACAACATTCGCATCATTTCAGAATCACCTGGGTATCCTCTGGGCTTCAGATTTGTCCGCGCAAAAATTGGGCAACAAAGGATAAAATTCCAAAGTTGCTTTCTAAAATAAAAACCATGGGCCTGATGCTCATCCTGACTAAAATCCGAAACCGTCTGTTCCAGCTCAGCGAGTTTTTGATCTAGAAAATGCTTAAAACTCGCTTCCTCACTGTTAATTATAGCTTTTTGAATTGTCCTGCGGACATCTTCCGGTTCGTTGACATATTGCGAATCCAAATCATCAAAAAAGTTTTTATAAACCTGTAAATCATATTTCAAATCAGCAACATATAATTTAAAAGCTGGTTTTATTTTTTCTTTACGGGCAAAGAGAAGGGGAAGATCTTTAAATGCAGACTGCAAATGGATGATTTTCTTATCTTGAAGAAGGCGCTTGATGTCGTACACATGGCGAGTAAAAACAAGACGGCCATTGTAACCATTATGTTCGTGGTTGTGCAGAATCCGACAGGGACCGATCTCGACGCTTTGCCCATTGTTGCTGATGAGCAGGTTGACGGGTTCGTCCGTATCGGGGAGGCGATTGTCTTCCGCGTACCGAAAATAAAGGGAAAACCGGGAAGCGCAGGCAGCATGTACGGGAATCTTTTGGCCACCCCGGACCAGAAACGCCTTTTCCAGGGGGCTGACTTCCGTGCGGGTGTCGATCGGCAGAGAAGTCTTTTCGGCACGCTTCATAATGCAACTCAAACTTTGGGTTAATCTGGTCAACTATCGAGGGGTTCCGATTGTTTGTTCCTGTAGGATAATCGTTTGGACAAGTCAATAATTATTTAATATCAAGCTGAAATAATTAAATAAATTAAATTTATCAACTGATTCAAAGCTATTCTAAATTGGAATTCATTTTCAAAATAACAATCATTATTTAAACATTGCGATTTATTTTTTTGAAAAATCAGCGTTGTTCGGGGGATTTTGGGAAAATGAATGTTATTCAGTCGATGAGAGCACGGCCTGCCTTCGAAGAAGGCGTTATTGTGAAAATCCGGATTCGCAACCGGCCGGAGCTGCTTGCCCGGTCTCGGCTGGTGTGCTAAATAAAACACGGAAAGGAGGATTTCATGGATTTTGAAATCTTTGAGAAAATGCCTGCCGAAAAGCTGCGCAAATACATCCAGTTTTTATTGTGGCACTACCGGGTGGTGGATGCCTTCTGGTACCTGCAGATTACCGAGCAATTTGACGAGGCAACGGCGGACCGGCTCAATGAAAGTGTTTGGGGCAAGGTGTCGGCCATGGCTGCCCGGGATTTAATAGAGCGTTTTGAAATCCGGCCAAAAGGGCTGCACGGCTTTGTCGAAGCATTGCGGTATTTCCCCTGGTGTATCCTGGTGGGCTACCAGATCCAGCAGCTGGACGACGAGGTCGTGATCAGCGTCGCATCCTGTCCGACCCAGGTGGCTCGAACCCGGCGGGGCCTGGACGAATATGCGTGCAAGGCCATGCACCGGGCCGAGTTTGAAAACTTTGCCCGGGAAATCGACGAACACATCCGCACCGAGTGTCTGTTCGCGCCGCCGGACCCTCATCCTGAGGATATGCACTGTCAGTGGCGATTTTTCATGAAGTCGGAAGATGAAATGCGGAATTCGGAATAAAGGAAGGAATGTATGCCGCTGGCGTTTGAATGCCTGAGTCACGGGACCATTGCCTTTGGATTTTTCAACATCGAATCCGACATGTTGCTGTGCGACCGCTATTTTCTGTTTGCCGATGACTTTTGCCGCCATGTCGGCCAGCTGGCTGAAAATGACGGGATGCAGCCCTGCCAGGCATTCTGGCAGGTGCAGTTCATCGAGGCTGCGGAAGACATCGGGGATCTGATGGGAGCCATTTACGGGATGCGGTTCACCGGGTTTATCGGCGAACTCTATCGCCGGTTTCCGTTCCCCGCCCGCGCCGAAGACTTCAGGCAAAACCCGGAAGGGTTTAAAGCCCGTTCCGCGGTCGAACAGCTGATTGCCGGCTACGCCCAACCCCGGAAGATCAATGTCGAGGTGTTCGACGGCGGCCGGGAAATCGCCCTTGGCGATTATCGCTTCAGCTGCAGTCAGTTCCAGCAGCTGGTCAAGTATGTCTGGCGCGGAGGGTACCCGCGCTGGAAAGATGAAATCCGGCCATCTTATGTGATGGAAATGAAAGGCAGGATCATGGAAAATCCCCGGGGGCTGTTTGAGGCCATGGATTTTGAAGATGAATAATTTTAGGTAATAGGCAATGGGTAATGGGTGATAGGAGATAGGTGATGGGTAATGGGTAAGGTTATAGATAAAGGGTTATAGGTAGGATGAGAAGGAGGAAATCCATTCCCCATTACCCGGGATCTATTACCTATTGCCCGGCTTATGGAGCTTTGCCAAATGATCACCGCTGGAATCGATTGTGGTGCCAGAAACACCAAGGCAGTCATCATGCAGGATGCAAAGATAATCGGCCGGGGCATGGTTCAGACGGGTTTCGATCTGCAGCAGGCTGTCGATGCGTCCCTGGCAAAGGCACTTGAAGGCGCCGGGATACCCAGAGAAGATATCCAGCGCATCGGCGGCACCGGTGCCGGTAAAAGTGCCATTGAAATGGCCGCTGAACCGGTAGATGAAATCAAGGCCATGTGCAAGGGCGCCCGGTATTTTTTCCCCAATGCCCGCACGGTGGCCGATGTGGGGGCCGAAGAGGGGCGGGCGGCAAAGATCGATGCTGACGGCACCCCGGTGGATTTCGTCGTTAATGAGAGATGTGCTGCCGGTGCCGGCACTTTCATCGAGACCATGGCCCGGGCCCTGGGAGTCACCATCGAGCAGATGGGAAAGTTGAGCCTGCAGTCGGATAAAAAAATCCCCATGAACGCCCAGTGCGTGATTTTTGCCGAATCCGAAGTGGTCAGCCTGATTCACGCCAAAACGCCCCGGGCAGACATCAGCCGGGCCATCCATGAAGCCATGGCCGGCCGCATTGCATCGGTGATCCGCAGAATCGGCATCAACGAAGATGTGGTCCTGCTCGGGGGGGTGGGGTGCAATCCCGGATTCATGGCTGCCCTGCAGCGGGAATTAAACGTGCAAAAGGTGTATGTACCGCATCGACCGGAGTACGGAACCGCCGTCGGCGCGGCAATTGTGGCCACTGAGAAAGGCTGAGACCGTCAAGGGTTGATGCCGCTCGAATAGGGGGCCGTCAAGGCTTGATGTGGTGCCCAAAATGGCGGATGAAGCAAAAAAAGAGTTCTGGCGCTGGCCCGAGTCCAGCTGGCAAGATTCGGACCTGGACTGGAAGCAAGCCAGGTATATTACGATCGGCATCGATGTGGGGTCGGTCAGCACCCAGGCCGTTATCATGGCCGACGGGCAGATTTATGCCTACGGCAACCTGCGCACCGGCTGGGACAGCCCCGACAGCGCGCGCAGCGCGCTGCAGTTTGCGTTGCAGGCCACGGATATGACCGCAGAGTGTATGGACTACTGCGTGGGAACCGGCTATGGCCGCGTCAACGTGCCCTTTGCGGATCGTTTCCTGACCGAGATCGCCTGTCATGCCCGGGGCGCTAACTTTATTTATGGCCCCCGGGTGCGCACCGTACTGGACGTCGGCGGCCAGGACATCAAGGCCATCCAGTGCGATGAAAAAGGCAGGGTCAGCAACTTCATCATGAACGACAAGTGCGCGGCCGGCACCGGTCGGGGCATGGAAGTCTTCGCTGAGCTGCTGGGGGTCGCCATTGATCAAGTCGGAGACCGCTCCCTTTTATATGAAGGCGAGGCGCCCGACGCGGTTTCCAATGTGTGCGTGGTGTATGCCAAATCCGAAGCCATGGGCCTGCTGCGCAAAGGCTGGAGCCTGGAAAAAGTGCTGGCAGCCTATTGCCGGGCCATGGCCGATCGCATTTATGCCATGGTGGAGAAGGTCGGTGTGAAGCCCGAATTTGCCGTTACCGGCGGGATGGCAAAAAACAGAGGCGTCATGGATCGGCTGATGGACAAGATCGGCTTCCAACGCCTGTCGACCCGCTGGGATCCTCAAATTGCCGGGGCCGTCGGGGCGGCGTTGTTTGCATATGCGCTGTGCCAGAAAGGCAAGGGCCGCAAAAAGTAAGTTGGAAGTCGGAATGCGGAAGTCGGAATGCGGAAGTCGGAAAGGGAATATGGATACGGTTAGGTTGATCATTGATGGGCAGTCGGTCGAGGTGGCTGCCGGGACCACGATCCTGGAGGCGGCCCGCCGGGCGGATATCTACATTCCAGTGCTCTGTCACCATCCGGATCTGCCGCCGGCTGAAACCGGCAGGGGGGCCCGGGTGATCTATCAGGGGCGGCACAAAATCGAAAATACCCGTCCCGAAGCGCCTGCGAAAGCCTGCGGGATTTGTGTGGTGCAAGTTGACGGTCTGGACGAACTGGTCTCTTCCTGCAGCACTCTGGCTGAACACGGCATGGTGGTGGTCACTGGCAATGAACGCATCTACGCCCGGCGTCGGGAGAACCTGGTGCCCATTATGACCCGCCATCCGCATGCCTGCCTGACCTGCGCCCAGCAGGAGGGATGCTCTCTTACCCAGTGCTCATCCAACGTGCCGGAAAATGAGCGCTGCTGCTCCCAATTCGGCCACTGCGAACTGCAAAATGTCGCCAACCATATCGGCATTCCGGGCACCACTCCCCAATGGATGCCTGCCGACAGGGCCGTGATTTCCGACAGCCCCCTGTTTGCAAGAGACGACAACCTGTGCATCGGCTGTACGCGCTGTGTGAGAGCCTGCCGGGATTTACGGGGTGTGGAAGCCATCGGGTTCGTGTATGACGAAAACGATCTGATCCGGGTCGGCAGCCTGGCACCAAGCCTGGAGCAGTCCGCCTGCCGGTTCTGCACGGCCTGTGTGGAAGTCTGCCCCACCGGTGCCCTGATGGACAAATACGTTGATATCGGCACCCGGCAGCAGGACCTGCTGCCCTGCAGGGCCGCCTGCCCGGCCGACATCGACATCCCCGGCTACCTGCGGATGATTGCCCGGGGCAAAGCCGATGCGGCCCATGCCATCATCAGGGAAAAAGTGCCTTTTCCAGGGGTACTGGGCCGGGTTTGCATTCACCCCTGCGAACAGGTCTGCCGGCGCATTGAGGTCAATGACCCCATCGCCATCTGTGCCTTAAAGCGTTTTGTGGCTGACGCCGACAGCCGATTGTGGCAAGCGGGGTACCGGGTCGCCGCTGACACCGGCAAAAAGGTGGCCGTGATCGGCGCCGGGCCGGCCGGTCTGACAGCCGCTTTTTATCTGCGCAAACTGGGCCATGCGGTTTGCGTGTTCGATGCCAACAGCAAGCCCGGCGGGATGATGCGTTACGGCATTCCCGCCTACCGGCTGCCCCGGCCAGTGCTGGACCAGGAAATCAATGCGATTTTTGCCCTGGGCATTGATTTCAAGCCCCATCAGATCCTGGGCCGGGATTTTACCCTCGAAGGACTGAAAAATGACGGCTTTGACGCTGTTTTCCTGGGGGTGGGGGCCCAGAAAAGCCTGCGGGTTTCCCTGGCGGGCTGCGACACCCCCGATGTGATGGGGGCCGTGGAGTTCTTGCGCCGGGTGGCTGAAGGCGAGAACGTCAAACTCAAGCGCAGGGTGATGGTCATCGGCGGCGGCAATATGGCTGTGGATGCCGCCCGCACCGCCCTTCGCTGCGGGGCTGTTGATGTCAAAATGGCCTGTCTGGAGCGTCTGGAGGAAATGCCGGCCAGTTACTGGGAGGTTGAACAGGCCCGGCAGGAGGGGGTTGAGATCCTGCCCTGCCGGGGGCCTGACAAAATTCTGCAGCAGGAAGGCAGGGTTGCCGGGATGGAGCTGGTGGAATGCAGCGCTGCTTTTGACGATCACGGAAACTTCTGTCCGCAGTTTGGCGACAAAAAGGAATGCATCGGGGTGGAGCAGGTGATCATGGCAGTGGGGCAGGCCGTTGACTTTTCCTTTCGGGATCAAAACAGCCCCATCAAGGTGGAGGGAGGCCGGGTGGCGGTTGATGCGCAGACCCTGGAAACCGGCATGGCGGGGGTGTATGCCGGCGGCGATGTCACCCGGTCACCGGGATCCGTGATCCATGCCATTGCCGCCGGCCGCCGGGCGGCCGAATCCATTGACCGGGCCCTGGGGGGAGACGGGGATATCGACGAAACCCTGTTCGAGCGTGCTGCGCCGGATGCCTGGCTGGGCCCTGAAGAGGGCTTTGCCGCCCTGACCCGCCAAAAGGTGCCGGAGCTCGAGGCTGCCACCCGGGTGAAAAACTTTCGGGAAGTTGCCATGGGCTACCGCCCGCAGCAGGCGGTCCGGGAAGCCGGTCGCTGTCTGCAGTGCGATCTGAGGCTGGCCATGGGCGGAAATCCGCCGCCGCCGGTGCATTGGCTGTCCTTTGATGACGCGCACGTTCGCCGGGTGCCCGCAACCGAGGGCGTATTTCAGCTTGCAGATGCCGAACATCACGTGCTGGCGATCAAGGGGACGGCCAATTTGCGCCAGGAGCTGCTGTCGCTGCTGGAAGAGGACCCGGGCGCCGCATTTTTCAATTTCGAGCAGGACCGGATGTATTCCCGGCGCGAAAGCGAGCTGATCCAGAAACACCTGCAGGTACATGGCAAAATGCCCGGGGCAGTCGATGATCTGGATGACCTGTACTAGCCAAAAAATTTTAAAAGACCCACTTGACAACCCGCCAAAAGAATTTAAATTTTTGCTGAAAAACGGGTTTGAGCCCACCGTCGGATAGTTTTTTGTTTTTTCTGGAATTATTTCGCGGAGGAAGGCATGGAAAATAATTTTGGGAAAAATAAAATTCCCCTTTCATCCCGTCCCATTGGGTGGCAACACCACGCGACGGGTTTTCCAACCCACCGATCTGCTGCGGACAAAGTCGCCATATTCCGTCCCGATCATCCTCAGCCCCAATAGCCTGCGCCATCGGCAGGCCGCAAATACAGTATCCAATTTCAAAACACCCGGAACCATAAGTAGCCCCGGGACAAATACTTGCTGAAGGAGGATTATTACGATGAAAATCAAACCGTTAAATGACAGAATTCTGGTGTTGCGAACCGAGGAGGAACAGAAAACGGCCGGCGGCATCATTATTCCGGACACCGCCAAGGAAAAGCCCCAGCAGGGCACGGTGGTGGCAGTCGGGCCCGGCAAAATGGGCGATGACGGCAAACGCGTCGCCATGGAGGTCAAAAAGGGCGACAAGATCCTTTTTTCCAAATATGCCGGAACCGAAATCAAAATTGACGGTGTGGAACACGTTTTCATGAAGGAAGACGACATACTGGGAATTCTTGACTGAGGAAAGGAGGAATCATTATGACTGCCAAGATGATTGCATATAGTACCAAGGCCAGAGAACACATGCTCAAAGGAGTCAATATCCTGGCAGACGCCGTGAGGGTCACCCTGGGCCCCAAGGGCAACAATGTCGTGCTGGACAAGAGCTTCGGCTCGCCCACCATCACCAAGGACGGTGTGACGGTGGCCAAGGAGATCGAGCTGGAGGGCAAGTTTGAAAACATGGGCGCCCAGATGGTGCGCGAAGTGGCCAGCAAGACCAGCGACGTTGCCGGCGACGGCACCACCACGGCCACGGTGCTGGCCCAGGCCATTTACAATGAAGGCCAGAAACTGGTGGCGGCCGGCGCCAATCCCATGGCCCTCAAGCGCGGCATCGACAAGGGCGTAGTAGCCGCCGTTGAGCACCTGAAGAAAATTTCAAAATCCACCAAGGAAAAGAAGGAAATCGAGCAGGTCGGAACCATATCCGCCAACAACGACGAAACCGTGGGCAAACTCATTTCCGAGGCCATGGAAAAAGTCGGCAAGGAAGGGGTCATCACCGTCGAGGAAGCCAAGAGCATGGAAACCACCCTGGAAATCGTCGAGGGCATGCAGTTTGATCGCGGCTACCTGTCGCCGTACTTTGTGACCGATCCCGAAAAGATGGAGGTGGTCCTCGAAGATCCCTATATCCTGCTGCACGAAAAGAAGATTTCCAACATGAAGGACCTGGTTTCCCTGCTGGAACAGGTCGCCAAGCTGGGCAAACCCCTGCTGATCATCGCCGAAGACGTGGAGGGTGAGGCCCTGGCCACCCTGATTGTCAACAAGCTGCGGGGAACCCTGCAGGCTGCCGCGGTCAAGGCTCCCGGCTTTGGCGACCGCCGCAAGGCCATGCTGCAGGACATTGCCATTTTGACCGGCGGCCAGGTGATCTCCGAGGACCTGGGGGTCAAGCTGGAAAACGTGACTGTTCAGGACCTGGGCCGCTGCAAAACGGTGCGCATCGACAAGGACAACACCACCCTCGTCGATGGGGCTGGCAGCCGCAAGGACCTCGAGGCCCGGGTGCGGCAGATTCGCACCCAGATCGAGGAGACCACCTCGGACTATGACCGCGAGAAACTCCAGGAGCGCCTCGCCAAGCTGATCGGGGGGGTGGCGGTGATCAATATCGGAGCGGCCACCGAAACCGAAATGAAGGAGAAAAAAGCCCGGGTGGAAGACGCGCTCAACGCGACCCGGGCGGCTGTCGAAGAGGGCATCGTCCCCGGCGGCGGGGTGGCCCTGGTGCGCTGCATCAAGGCCCTGGACAATGTGAAGCTCAGCGGTGATGAGAAAAACGGCTTGAACATCCTGAAACGGGCCCTGGAGGAGCCGCTGCGCCAGATTGCCGAAAACGCCGGCTATGAAGGCTCCATCGTGTTCAACAAGGTGGCGGAAGGCAAAGGCGATTTCGGCTTCAACGCCGCCACTGAAAAATATGAGAACCTGCTGGAATCCGGTGTTATTGACCCCACCAAGGTCGTTCGTTTTGCCCTGCAAAATGCCGCGTCAGTGGCCGGTTTGATGCTGACCACCGAAGCCATGGTGGCCGAAAAGCCGGAAAAGAAAAAAGAGCCGGCCGTCCCGCCCGGCGGCATGGATGAGGACATGTATTAATTACGCCGGCCCATGAAATGATGGCAGGGAGATGTTCCCCGCGGGGCATCTCCCTTTTTTTTGGGACCGCCACGGCGCAACAGTCGTTTGAGTGTCGGGCCTATCCCGCAAAAAAAGGCTAATTTAGCAAAAGTTATTTACCGCGAT
>CAZGNV010000050.1:0-37656 GCA_964527835.1 uncultured Desulfosarcinaceae bacterium
CGCTTAAGCAGGGTTTCCTAAATCAATTCCAGGATTTCCGGCAGTTTGTCTTCCCAGCCGAGGGTGGCGATTAAAACGCCGTGAAATCCTTGCTGTTTCAAATTTGTGACAAGCTGGGCGGCAATGCGGATGCATTCGCGCACCTTGTCCGGGGCTTTGCGGATGCGTTCGATAAGTGCATCGGGAATGTAAACATGCTCCATGTTGCGCTGGATGTAGCGGGCCATTCCCAGTGATTTGAGCAGCAGCACGGTGGGAATGATAATGGTCCTGGAGCGGTCCACCCGCTTGAGAAACGGGTCGAGGGCTGGCGGGTCAAACAGCGGCGGGGTGATGAAAAATTCGGCTCCGACAGCGATTTTTTTGTTCATTTCTTCCAGTTCCAGTTCCGGCGACTTTCCCCGGCTGCCGGCGTTGACGGTGGCACCGACCAGAAATTCGGGAGCGCCGCTGATCTCGATGCCGGCCATGTCCCGGCCGGATTGCAGGCTTTGGATCGCCTGCAGCAGCTCGATGATATCGATGTCGTAGACAGGTCGTGCCTGGTGATGGTCGCCGTAACTCGGATCCTCACCGGTGACCGCCATGACGTTGCAGATACCGCATCCGGAAGCCGCCAGCAGATCGGCCTGCAGCGCGAGTCGGTTGCGGTCGCGGCAGCATACCTGAACAACGGTCTCCACCCCCGCGTTTTGCAGGATCATGGCACCGCCCAGGGAGCTCATGCGCATGACGGCATTGCTCATTTCCGGCACCACGAAGGCATCCACGTTGCCCTTGACCCGCCTGACACTGGCCAGCATCCGGGACGTGTCCACCCCCTTGGGCGGTTCGATTTCCGCCAGGACGGCAAATTCGCCGTTTTCGAATTTGCGTTTCAGTTGCATACCTGCCTCCCCTCTATCAGCTGCACGGCTCCGTGCAGTGGTTTTAACCGCAAGCGTTCAATCTTATGTGAAACCGTCCCCTGCGTCGTGAGATCGAATCCGGCAACCGACGGGCAGGTCGGCCCGTGCCGGAATTGGATTTGCCGCCTGGAGCAGCAAATTATATGCCACAGGCGCCAAAAAAGCAGTGGCCTAAATAAATTCTGTAAAAACAAATGGTTACAATTTTATTCGCTTTCAGGATCATTTTCGCCGCATGGCGTCGGTGATCCCGGACTGTCCAGTATGGACCGGTCTCAGAACATATTTAATGTTAATTCAAATAATTGACCGGTTTTATGCCATTTTGGGATATGCCATTTTGGAATAGTCGTTTGTAATTCCCATGGATTTGGTATATATGAAATCCTGAGTCAGTGCCGCTGCAGCTTAAATGCTGGCGGACAAATCGGAGGTGCCGTTAAATGAGCAACCACATCATCGTCATCGATGACGACCCGGATTATCTCGAACTTATCAAAGGCAACCTGGAGCGCATTGGATTTAAAAGTGTGCGCACTGAGAGCGATCCACTGGCAGCGGTCGCGCTGATTGAAAACGGCATCGATTTTGACCTGGCCCTGATCGACATGACCATGCCGGAGATGGACGGCATTGAGGTGCTGGAGGCCATCAAGCGCACCAGTCCGGGGACCGAGTGCATCATGGTGACGGCCGTCAACGAAGCCCGCGTGGCGGTGGAATGTCTCAACCGCGGGGCCTATGATTACCTGGTCAAGCCGGTGGCCGGCGACGATTTGCGCTTGTCACTCAACCGGGCCCTGGAACGCAAGCGGCTGCTGGACATCGTGACCCTTGAAAAGAGCCATGCGGCACCGGTGCTGCAGCATGCCGGGGCCTTTCGACACATTGTTACCAGGGCCGCCAATGTCTTCAAGGTGCTCAAGGAGGCCGAACTGCATGCCGTCAGCCAGATGCCTGTGCTGATTACCGGGGAGAGCGGCACCGGCAAGGAACTGCTGGCCCGGGCGATCCACGCCGCCAGCCCCCGGGCGGAGTTTCCCTTCACGGCGGTTAACATGGCATCGGTGACGGGCACCCTGTTCGAAGCCGAGTTCTTCGGCCACACCCCGGGAGCTTTTACCGGGGCCGGCGAGGGACGGAAGGGATATCTGGAGCACACCCACGGCGGGACCCTGTTTCTGGATGAGATCGGCAACCTGCCCCTGGAGCTGCAGGGAAAGCTGCTGCGGTTTCTGCAGGACGGCGATTATTTCAAGCTGGGCAGCAGCCGCCGACAAAAAGCCGATGTGCGCATCGTGGCCGCCAGCAACGAGGACCTGGAGCAGCTGATGTCCCGTAAAATGTTTCGCAAGGATCTGTATTACCGCATCCGGGGCGGATGGCTGCAGCTGCCTCCTTTGCGGGAACGCCCCGGTGACATTGCCCTGCTGGCCCGTTTTTTTCTCAAGCGCTACCGTTCGTCGGAGTTGCAGCCGCAGATCGATGACGAGGCCATGTGCCTGTTGCTGGAATACGATTATCCCGGAAACATCCGTGAACTCCAGTCTATTATCCAGTCCGCCGTCAACCTGTCCGAACAAGGACCTATTTTGCCCGCCCATCTTCCCGAACCGCTGCGACGGCCCGCAGCGCGCATGCGCTGCACCCCGCCGCCGGATCCCGGAGCCGTGGTCAGCCTGGCCCAGATGGAAAAAGCCCACATTCTCAAGGTCTACGAGCGGCTGGGGCAAAATAAATCCCGCACCGCCCGCGTGCTGGGCATCGGCCTGAACACCCTGCGCCGGAAGCTGAAATCCTACGGGATGTAGCTTCTCAAATTAAGCTGCGCTTGGCGCCGTGCAATATGCATTTTGATTTCGCTCTTGATGTCCATTTGGGTCGCCAGCGACGTTGAATAAAATAAAAAGGTGTGAATTGGCTGGTGCCTGATATTTTCTGTAAACCGGTATGAAACCATGCCTGTGCAGCGTGTCCCTTGTTTGGGGCGAGACTCTATTATCTGCTAAATCGAATGGATCCCGTGCCATTCATCCCAAACAAGGGACACTGCGAAAATAAAGAGTTGCCAAGTATCATACCGGGTTTACAGAAAACACCATCCCCCCGCCCAATTCACGTCGGTTTTAAAAACTCCGTAGCTTTTCAATAATTGTGGTTTTAAAATCCATTCTGAGCGCAAGATGCATTTTGCGCGGCGCAACTGTAACTTTTTGAGCAACGAACCCAAGTTTCAGACCTCTTGCCAGACAGACACCCGCCACCGTCAAATTCACGACCTCCCCGTGTTTCGGATCCCGTTGCCAGGTACATGAATGCGGCTGTAAAAGACCGCTGCCGGCCCCAAAATGCCCTTGACATCCTTTAAATGACTATGGTAGCTTTCCCTCTTTTTGAGCTTCCGGCATTTGCCGGGCAAATAACCGCAAAAAATTGCAAGGAGACACACGAACACCATGAGCAATGACACGACGGTAGGATCTGTGATGGTCGTTGGCGGCGGGATCAGCGGGATGCAGGCGGCATTGGATCTGGCTGAATCCGGCTATTATGTCTATCTGGTGGAAAAGCAGGCCGCCATTGGCGGTCTGATGGCCCAGCTGGACAAAACCTTTCCCACCAATGACTGCGCCATGTGAGTGATCTCACCCAAACTGGTCGAGGTCGGCCGGCACCTGAACATCGAACTGTTGACGAATACCGAACTGCTGGACCTGGAGGGCAAGCCGGGCAATTTCACGGCCACCGTCAAACAGCAGCCCCGCTTTGTGGACCTTGCAAAATGCACCAGCTGCGGCGAATGCGAGAAGGTCTGTCCCATTCCGTTGCCCAATGAGTATGACGAAGGCCTTTCCGAGCGCAGGGCAATTTACAAACTGTACCCCCAGGCGATCCCCGGTGCTTTCGGCATCACCAAGCGCGGCACGGCGCCCTGCAAGGCGACCTGCCCGGCCCATGTCAGCATCCAGGGCTATATCGCCCTGATCAATGAGGGCAAATACCGCGAGGCGCTGGAACTTTTCAAGGAGGACCATCCCTTTCCCGGTATTTGCGGACGGGTATGCCACCATCCCTGCGAAGAAATTTGCACCCGCAGCGACGTGGACCAGCCCCTGGCGATCCGGGAGCTGCACCGCTTCCTGGCTGACTGGGAACTGGCACAAGATGAAAGCTACGTCCCTGCAACGGCCGAGCCCCGCAAAGAAAAAGTGGCCATCGTGGGCTCGGGCCCGGCGGGACTGGCGGCGGCCTATTTCCTGGCCCGCGACGGCTACCCGGTGACGATTTTTGAAAAATTGCCGGTTGCCGGCGGCATGATGCGGGTGGGAATTCCCGAATACCGGCTGCCCCGGAATATTCTCGAAGATGAGATCAAGGTCATCGAGCAGATGGGAGTGACCATCAAAACCGGGGTCACCTTCGGCAAGGATATCACCCTGGACAGCCTCAAGGCGGACGGCTTTTCAGCCCTGTTCATGGCCATCGGCCTGCATGGCGGCCGCCGGCTGGGGGTGGAAAATGAAGATATCGACGGCGTTTTGCAGGGGGTGGATTTTCTGCGCGACTGCGCCCTGGGAAAGGATGTCTCCATCGGTGAGGATGTCATCGTGGTCGGCGGCGGCAATGTGGCCATTGATGTGGCGCTGACTGCCAAACGCAAGGGAGCCAAGAACGTCACCCTGGTCTGCCTGGAAAGCCGCGACGAGATGCCCGCCTGGGAATACGAGATCCAGGAGGCGCTGGAAAGCGATATCAAGATTGTCAACAGCTTCGGGCCCAAGGCCTTTTTCATCGACAAAAGCAGCCGGGTTTCCGGCATCGAGTTCAAGACCTGCACGGCTGTCTTCGATGAGGACGGCCGCTTCAATCCCCAGTATGATGAAAACGAGTGCCAGCCGATTTTCGGTGACACGGTGATCATCTCCATCGGACAGAGCACCGATCTGAGCGGTATCAAGGAGCAGAATATCGCCATTTCACGGCCCGGCGGTCTGGAGGCCGATCCGGTCACTCTGCAAACGCCCATTGACTGGGTGTTCGCCGGTGGGGATGCGTTTTACGGCCCCAAGTCGGTGGTCGAAGCCGTTGCCTGCGGCCGGGAAGCCGCCGAGAGCATCCGTCGTTTTATCAACGGCGAGGATTTGAAACAGGGCCGGGAAAAAACCTGGGACTATGAAAAACCCGATGTCTCCCAGGAGCCTGAAAAGCCCCGCACCCCGGTGCGCTGCCTGGACCCCGAAGCCCGGGAGTGCAACTTTCTGGAAGTCTCCTTTGGCTACGAGGAAAACGAGGCCAAAAAGGAGGCCGAGCGCTGCCTGCGCTGCGGCATCTGCTCGGAGTGCTACCAGTGCGTCAAGGCCTGCCTGGCCGAAGCCGTCGATCACAGCCAGCAGGAAGTCGAGCGACAGCTGCAGGTGGGCTCGGTGATTCTTGCCGCCGGCACCGACACTTACGATCCATCCGGACTGAAAGAATTTTATCATTACGGCCGCAACCCCAACGTGCTGACCAGCCTGGAATTCGAGCGCATCCTGAGCGCCTCGGGACCCACCATGGGGCACCTGGTGCGACCTTCCGATGAAAAGGAGCCCAAAAAGATCGCCTGGCTGCAGTGCGTGGGATCGCGGGACACCAACCGCTGCGGCAACGGCTACTGCTCTTCGGTATGCTGCATGTATGCCATCAAAGACGCCATGATCGCCAAGGAGCACGCCGGCGGTGAGCTGGATTGCGCTGTTTTTTACATGGACATCCGCACCTTCGGCAAAGATTATGAAAAGTACTACAACCGGGCCCGGGACCGGGAGGGGATCCGCTTTGTCAAGGCCCGGGTGCACACCATCTACAGTGATCCCGAGACCCAGGACCTGCGCCTGGTATTTGCCGATGAAGACGGCAGGATGGCCGAAGAGACCTTTGACATGGTGGTGCTGTCGGTGGGGCTGCAGGTCTCCGAATCCACGATTGAGCTGGCCAAACGGCTTGAGCTCGATTTGAACCGTTACCAGTTTGTGGACACCGATCCTTTTGCGCCGGTGGCAACCTCCCGGCCGGGGGTTTACACCTGCGGCATTCTCCAGGGTCCCAAGGATATCCCGGCTTCGGTGACCGAGGCCAGTGCGGCGGCCAGCGCCGCCGGCGCCAATGTGGCCGTGGCCCGCGGCCGTGACACCAAGAGCCTGGAGATTCCCGAGGAAATCGATGTCGCCGGTGAAGAGCCCCGGGTGGGGGTGTTTGTCTGCAACTGCGGCATCAATATCGGCGGCGTGGTCGATGTGCCGGCGGTCAAGGAATATGCCGCCGGGCTTGCCCATGTGGTGTTTAGCGACGAAAACCTGTTTACCTGCAGCCAGGACACCCAGGAAAAAATCAAGGAGAAGATCCTGGAGGAAAAGCTCAACCGGGTGGTGGTCGCTTCCTGCAGCCCCAAGACCCACGCGCCCATGTTCATGGAGACCCTGGAGGCCTGCGGGCTGAACAAGTACCTCTTTGAAATGGCCAACATCCGCAACCAGGATTCCTGGGTGCATGCGAACAACCCGGATCTGGCCACTGAAAAGGCCAAAGATCTGGTCCGGGCCGCGGTGGCCCGTGCCTGCACCCTGACGCCGCTGCACGGCAAGGTGATCTCGGTTGACAAAAGGGCCCTGATCATCGGGGGCGGCATTGCCGGCATGACTGCCAGCCTGGATCTGGCCCGGCAGGGATTCGAGTCGACGATTATTGAAAAAACATCGGAGCTGGGCGGCATGGCGCGCAAGCTGCATCACACCATCGAAGGCCAGGATGTCCGCTCCTACCTGGACGAGCTGATCAGCGCCGTCAAAGGCGAGGAAAAAATAGAGGTCCTGACCGATGCGCGGGTGACCGGGTTTGAAGGTTTTCAGGGAAATTTTATCACCGAGGTCGCCGTCGGTGCCGACGGGCAGCAGCGCTCCATCAATCACGGGGTGATCATCGTTGCCACCGGCGGGGGTGAATACCAGCCCAAAGAGTATATGTACGGCGAGGATGAACGGGTGGTGACCCAGGTGCAGTTGAGCGACCGACTCGCAGACAAGGGGGCCGCGGAGCTGGCCAGCGTGGTCATGATTCAATGCGTGGGCTCGCGCAATGATGAAAATGAAAACTGCTCGCGCATCTGCTGTCAAAGTGCGGTTAAAAACGCCTTGGATATCAAGCGTCAGAATCCGGACTGCCAGGTTTTTGTGCTTTACCGCGATATGCGCACTTACGGGCTGCTGGAGGATTACTACACCGAAGCCCGCAAACAGGGGGTCATTTTCATCCGCTTTGACCGGGATCATCTGCCCCGCGTCGAGGCGAGCGACGAGGGCGTTGTCGTGACGGTCAAAGACCATGTCCTGCAAAGCGATGTGGCCATCCGCTGCGACCTGCTGGCACTCAGCGCGGCGGTGGTGGCGGAAGACACCGAAGAGCTGAGCAACATCATGAAACTCAACCGCAACCCGGAAGGCTTTTTTATCGAAGCCCATGTCAAGCTCAGACCCGTGGACATGGGCAGTGACGGGGTGTTCCTGTGCGGGTTGGCCCACGGACCCAAGCTGATATCGGAAACCATCGCCCAGGCCCAGGCCGCCGCTTCCCGGGCGACGACCTTTCTGGCCAAGGATGAAATCAGGCTGTCGGCCATCACCGCCAAGGTCGATACCGAAAACTGCGTAAAATGCCTGACTTGTGTGCGTTCGTGTCCCTTCATGGTGCCGGCATTCAACTCCGAAAAGGGCGTGATTGAAATCGATGAGGCTCTTTGCCACGGATGCGGCGTCTGCACGGCGGTATGCCCCCGGGAGACGATCCAGTTGAGTTTTTACGAAGATGAACAGATAATCTGTAAAATTGATGCCCTGCTGGCGGGAGGCTTCTAAAAGTGGGAAGTCGGAATGCGGAATGCGGAATTCAGTTTTTTGCATCATTAAGTTCGACAAAAGAGAGGGGATTTCATGGGCAAGGATTTCACGCCGACCATTATCGCGTTTTGTTGTAACTACTGAGGGTATTCAGCCGCGGACCTGGCAGGTTCCATGCGACTGCAATACCCGGCGAGCGTAAAGATCATTCGAGTGCCATGCAGCGGTAAGGTCGACGTGCTGCATCTGCTCAGGGCCATCCAGAAGGGGGCCGATGGCGTTTATGTCGTCGGCTGTCTGGAGGGAACCTGTCATTACAACGAAGGCAACTACCGGGCCCGGGAGCGGGTGGAATATGTGCAAACCCTGCTGGAGGAGATCGGCCTGGAAAAAGAGCGGGTCCGGATGTACAACCTGTCATCGGGCGAGGGCCCGACCTTTGTGGCCTACGCCAACGAAATGACCGAGCTGATCCGGTCCCTGGGGCCGAATCCTTTAAAAAATAAAGCTGCAAACAGCTAACCAAGGGAGGCAATCATGGCTGAAGAAGTAATCACTCTCGGCAGTAAGAAGAAAAGCATGCTGATCGACAAGGTCAAGGAACTGATACCCGACGGCGGCAACCTGAATCTTTGTCTGACCTGCGGCGCCTGTTCCTCCGGGTGCCCGGCCACGGGCCTGGAAGACATGGACCCGCGCAAATTTTTGCGCATGGCCGCCCTGGGCCTGGACGACGAGATCCTGAAATCTGACTGGCCCTGGATGTGCACCATGTGCCAGCGCTGCATTTACGTATGCCCCATGAAAATCGATATTCCGCAGCTGGTATACAATGTCAGGGGGATGCGGCCCCGGGAGGAACGCCCCAAGGGTATTCTGGGGTCCTGTGACATGGCCCTGCGCAACGACAGCTGCAGTGCCATGGGGACATCGCCGGAAGACTTTATTTTCGTGGTGGAAGACGTGCTGGAGGAATACCGGGAAGCCCAGCCCGAGTTCAAAGACATGCAGGCGCCCATCGACAAACAGGGTGCTGAATTCATTTTGAACCAGAATTCGCGCGAGCCGGTGACCGAACCTGACGAGATGGTCCCGCTGTGGAAGATCCTGCACCTGGCCGGAGCTGACTGGACTTACGGCAGCAAGGGCTGGGGGGGTGAAAACTATTGCATGTTTCTTTCCGACAACGAGGCCTGGGAACACATCACCCGCACGGCGGCCAAGCAGGCCGATGACCTGGGGTGCAAGATTTTTCTCAACACCGAATGAGGGCACGTAACCTTCTCAGTCCTGGCAGGACTGAAAAAATTCAACATCGATCACAATTTCGAAGTAAAAAACATTTATGAATATTACGCCAAGTGGATCCGGGAGGGAAAACTCAAGGTCAACTCGGACTGGAACAAGGATCTGAAGATCAAATTCACGGTCCAGGATCCCTGCCAGATCGTGCGCAAAACCTTTGGTGAACCCATTGCCGAGGATCTGCGGTTCGTGGTCAAATCCATCGTGGGGGAGGAAAATTTCATCGACATGACCCCCAACCGGTCCAACAATTACTGCTGCGGCGGCGGTGGCGGGTTTCTGCAGGCCGGCATGAAAGAAGAGCGGCTGAAATTCGGCAAATTGAAGGACGATCAGATCAAGCAAACCGGGGCGAGCTACTGCATCGCCGGCTGCCACAACTGCCATGCCCAGATCCATGAACTCAGTGAATATTATGAAGGCCATTACCATGTGGTTCACATCTGGACGCTGATCTGCCTGTCGCTGGGCATCCTGGGCCCCAACGAGCGGGCCTACCTGGGAGATGATCTCAAGGACGTGCTGGTGTTTCACCCGGAGACCGAAATGTAGCCTGCGCTTTTTTGCCGGACGGCGGCCGGCAATGGGCCGCCCAACAGGAGGAATCATATATGATCGTTGCCAAAAGAAAACCTTTTGACGAAATAAAAGACATGCTCAAGGGCTACAAGAGAGTCCTCAACGTGGGATGCGGCACCTGTGTGGCCGTGTGCCTGGCCGGCGGTGAAAAGGAAGTCGATGTGCTCAACGCCGAATTGGACATGGCCCGCAAGCTGGAGGACAATCCCATTGAAATTGGAGCCCACACGGTGGAGCGGCAGTGTGACCGGGAATACCTGGCCGAACTGGACAACATGGTAAAGGACTATGATGCCCTGATGTCCATGGCCTGCGGCGTGGGGGTGCAGTTTCTGGCCGAACGGTTTCCGGACATCCCCGTTTTTCCCGCGGTGGACACTTCCGGGCTGGCGGTAAACCAGGCAGTGGGCTGGTACGAGGAAAGGTGCCGCTCCTGCAACAGCTGCGTGCTGGGGCTGACCGGCGGGATCTGCCCGGTGACCATGTGCGCCAAGGGCCTTTACAACGGACCCTGCGGCGGCACCAACAACGGCAGCTGTGAGATTGACATTGACCAGCCCTGTGCGTGGTACATGATCTACGAGCGTCTGCAGCGGCAGGGGCGCCTGGACTGTATCCGGCAGCTTCACCGGGCCGTGGAATGGCAAGACCAGGTGCCGCGGACTCTTATTCAGCCCGGCTATAAGAAACCCGAGGAATAACCGCAGAAGAATCGAATCTACCAGACAGCAATCAGTGCAAAGGAAAAGGATATGAAATCAGGCAGCAATTTAGAGAAGGTGTTGAAAGCGGGCCATTTTGCGTTTACCGGGGAGCTGGGGCCGCCGCGGGGGACCAGTGCCAATCATGTGCGCGAAAAAGCCGCGTATCTGAAAGGCAACGTGGATGCGGTCAACATCACGGACAACCAGACCGCCGTGGTGCGCATGGCCAGCTGGGCGGCTTCTCTGATATTAATCCAGGAAGGGCTGGAGCCCAACTTTCAAATGGTCTGCCGCGACCGCAACCGACTGGCCATGCAGGCCGACATTCTAGGCGCCTGTGCCCACGGCATCCGCAACATGCTGTGTCTGTCCGGCGATCATCAGAAATTCGGCGACCACCCTAATGCCAAGGGGGTGTTCGATATCGATTCCATGCAGCTGATCAGCATGGTCAAGCAGATGCGCGATGAGGGCAAATTTCTCAGCGATGCCGAGATCGAGGAACCGCCGCAAATTTTCATCGGGGCGGCCGCCAACCCGTTTGCCGAGCCGTTCGAATGGCGGGTGCATCGACTGGCCAAAAAGGTCGAGGCCGGGGTGGATTTTATCCAGACCCAGTGCATTTACAACATGGAAAAATTTCGTGAATGGATCCGCCAGGCCAATGACATGGGCCTGACGGAAAAAGTGTACATCCTGGCCGGAGTGACGCCCATGAAAAGCGTGGGTATGGCCCGCTACATGAAATCCAAGGTGCCGGGCATGGATGTGCCTGACGAGGTGATCAAACGGCTCCAGGGGGCCGGCAAGGGCAAGGTGGCCGAAGAAGGCATCAAATTCGCCTGTGAGCAGATCGAGGAATTCAAGGAGATGAAAGGAGTGGCCGGTGTTCACCTGATGGCCATCGAATGGGAGCACCGGGTGCCGGAAATCGCCGAGCGCGCCAAGGTGCTGCCGCGGCCGCAGGTGGATTGAAAAAGGCCGGCCAGTCGGTTAGGGTTTCGGAGATAAGCGCTAAAATCAAGTGCCTAAAATGCCTAAAGTGCGCTTAAGTGCCTAAAATTAAGGTATTCTATCGATTTCTAAATTAGAAACCCAAAACATAAAAAAGATGGAGTGCAGCGACACCAAAACTTTAGGCACTTAAGGCACTTCGAACTTAAGGCACTTTTTTTTACATTTAACAAATTGTCTTTGCCCCCTTCGAGGGGGCCACCTGATGTCCTCCCTTATGCGGGAGGAGTTCGCATTCTATTAAAAACCCCTGCCCTTTGCCAAAAGGGGCGGGGTTCTTTTTGCTGTTGACTTTCTTTGGAAGTTTCGTTACCCTCACCATCTTTTAAGGGTAACCACTGGGGAGGCAACGGTTGAAGGGACGCATTCTCGAGGCCCTGCGGGCGCAAACGGACATCTTATCCGGCGAGCAACTCAGCGCGTCGCTGGGAGTTTCCAGGGTCACGGTATGGAAGCACATCCGCAAACTGCAGCAGCTGGGCTACGAAATCCAGTCATATCCAGGCGGCTACCGTCTGGTTCACAGCCCGGATGCGCTTTTTCCCTGGGAGTTCGGGCAGCGGGAGGCCAGGATTTTCTACTATCCGCAGGTTTCATCCACCATGGACGTTGCCAGGAAGATGGCCCGCAAGGGATGTCCGGATTTGACGGTGGTCGTGGCCGACCGGCAGACAAAAGGGCGGGGACGGCTGCAGCGGCCATGGCGCTCCGATCAAGGCGGACTGTATTTCACCATGGTTTTGCGCCCGCCGATTCCGGTGCTGCTCAGTTCCAGAGTCAACTTTCTGGCTTCACTGACCCTGGCGCAGTTGCTGCAGGACCGGTTTGATGTTGACGCCCGGGTCAAGTGGCCCAACGATATTCTGGTCAATGGGTGCAAACTCAGCGGCATGCTCTCGGAACTGGAGGCCGAGGCCGACCGGGTGGTGTTTATCAACATCGGCATGGGCATCAACGTCAACAATGATCCCGGGCCTGTTGAAACGGCGGCGACTTCGCTGAAAAAACTGCTGGGCCGTGAAGTTTCACGCCAAAAGGTGCTGGCGCAATTTATGGATGATTTTGAAGCGCGCATGAAACGGGCCGATTTTGACCGCGTGATCGAGGACTGGAAAAAGGTGACCGTGACCCTGGGGCGGCAGGTCAGAATCGTGACTGCCCGGGAGGTGGCCGAAGGCCGGGCGGTGGATGTGGATGAAAATGGCGCCCTGATTGTCGAGCACGAAGACGGCCGTCGCCAGAGCGTCGTTTATGGAGATTGTTTTCTGGTATGAATGATCGCCAAGGGTTGCGCATGACGGTGTTCAGCGCCCTGATGGCCGCTCTGATGGCCGTCGGTGCCTACCTGTCCATCCCGCTGGGACCGGTGCCCATCGTTTTGCAGAACATGTTTGTGCTGCTGGCCGGCCTGCTGCTGGGAAGCCGCTGGGGACTGGCATCGGTTGCGGTCTACCTGCTGGCAGGAGCGGTGGGCCTGCCGGTTTTTGCCGGGGGACTGGGTGGAATCGGCCGGCTGGCCGGTCCCACCGGCGGATACCTGCTGGGCTACCTGCCAGCGGTCTGGGTGGCCGGATTCATTGCGGCAAAAACGCGGGGGCACATCGTCGGCGATGTGGCCGCCATGGTGTGCGCTTCGGCGCTCGTGTATGCCTGCGGTGTGAGCTGGCTCAAGGTGCTCACGTCCATGACCTGGGCCAAGACCCTGGCCGTGGGCTTGTATCCGTTTGTGGTGGGCGATGGGCTGAAAATCGCCGCCGCCGCGGTTATCGCCCGGGCCCTGCGGCCGGTGATCAAAAAATGAAGGTGGTCCAATTGTCCATCATCGAAGTTGAAAATCTCAGTCATCGCTTTGCCGATGGAACCCTCGGTTTGGACGGCATCGAACTGGACATCGGCCAGGGGTCTTTCGTGGTGATTGCCGGACCCAACGGTTCGGGCAAAACCACCCTGCTGCGGCATTTCAACGCCTTGCTGCTGCCCACGGCGGGCTGTGTGCGCCTGGACGGCGTCAGCACGGTCCGGGATCCGGTCCGGGCGCGGCGGCTGGTGGGTATGGTGTTTCAGGATGCCGACAGCCAGATCGTGGGGGAGACGGTTTACGAGGATGTCGCTTTCGGACCGCGCAATCTGCGTCTGACCCCCGGCGAGATCGACCGGCAGGTGGCCGGAGCCCTTCAGGCGGTTGGCTTGGCACAAATTTCCGACCAGCGGCCCCACCTGCTTTCGGGGGGTGAAAAAAGACGTCTGGCCATTGCCGGCATACTCGCCATGCAGCCCCGGGTGATTGTTTTTGACGAACCTTTTTCGAGCCTGGATTATCCGGGGGTCCAGCAGGTGCTCCAGCAGATCCTGTCACTGCACCGAAGCGGTCATACCATTGTGGTCACCACCCATGATCTGGAAAAAGTCATCGCCCATGCCGATCGATTGATTTTGATGCACCGGGGGCGGATCGTCCGCGATGGTCTGCCCCATGAAGTGATGACGGAAGTCGAAAAATTCGGCGTCCGGCAGCCGTGCGCCGTACGCCTGGGACAGGAAGTCGCCCCATGGCTGAGCTGACGCCTTTCGGATTTGTTGCCGGCAGTTCCCTGCTGCACCGGCTGGATGCCAGGTTTAAAATCCTGTTTCTCATCGGGCTGAGCCTGACCAGTGTGCGGGTTCAGTTCTGGGGTTTGGCTGTTTTAACCCTGGTACCGGCGGGCCTTGTTTTGTTCAGCCCCATTCAGTTTGGATCAGGGCGCCGGGAGCTGCGCTGGTTTTTGATTTTACTGGCGATGGTGTTCGCTGCCCGCGTTTTGTCCACCGGAGGTTCGCCGGCCATCAACTTCGGAATCGTGACAGTGAGCGTGCCGGGATTGACTGCGGCGGCGCTGGTTTGCTGGCGGCTGGCTTTTGTCATGCTCATCGGACTGGCCTTCGTGGCCACCACCCGGCCTGGTGAAATCAAAGCAGCCGTGCAATGGTTTTTGAAGCCCATACCCCTGGTGTCTGAAAAAAAAGTTGCCGCCATGATGGGGCTTATCCTGCGCTTTATCCCCGTAATATTGAACCAGGCCCGGGAAACCATCGAGGCGCAAAAGGCCCGCGGCATTGAGAATCGCAAAAACCCGGTTTACCGGCTGACCAAGCTCGGCCTTCCCCTGATGCGCCGCACTTTTGAATGCGCAGACAACCTGGCGGTCGCCATGGAAGCCCGCTGTTTCAGTGACCATCGGACAGACCCGCAACTGTGCGCCCGGCGGGGGGACTGGATTGCCCTGGGCGCTGTTGCCAGCCTGTGCGTGATCCTGCTGGACCTGTAAAAAAACCTTTCAAACCCTCCCGGATAATCCTGAAAAGCTCCCGAAAAAGGTTGATGGCGCCCGAAAATGGCTTCCAACGAAGTCAACCCAAGTTCGTTGTTCATAGGTTGCCGCTAGCGGCCTAAACAAGCTTTTTACGGCACCGCCAAGGCTTGATGTCCCTCGAAAATGACTTCTTGCAGGACTGTTGTATATGAATATCTATTCATTCCCGTACAAATAACTATTATAGGGTCAAAACAAATTAATAAAATCGGTAATATGTATTAATAACAATAAAAACAGTATGGTATAAATTCTATGATTTTTTTTAAATTAAGGCTTGACAAGGGGTCAAGATCCATATTATGAATGAACACTCATTCATAATGTTTTATTGAATGCCCATGAATCATAAAGCTAATAAAAAAGATAAAAACAGCAAATATCACCGGATCCTGGAGGCGGCAGTGAAGGTGTTCGCCCGTCATGGATTTTACCAGGCCACCGTGGCCGAGATCGCCAAGGAAGCCGGGGTGGCCGATGGGACCATCTATCTTTATTTCAAGAACAAAGATGACATCATGGTCCAGTTCTTCAGCTATCGCACCCGGCAGGTGTTTGATCGTTTTCGGGCTGAAGTCGCCAAGGGCGGAAACAGCATTGAGAAGCTGCGCAACCTGATCCGGCGGCACCTGGCTGAATTTCAGCAGGACCGGGATATGGCCATTGTCTACCAGGTTGAAACCCATCAATACCACCGCCTGGCAGAAGCCCAGATCCGGGAGATGGCCAAAATGTATCAGGACCTGCTGGCGGATATTGTGGAATCCGGCCAGCAGGAAGGGCGCATCCGCAAGGATCTGTACGTGGGCCTGGTCAAGCGTTTTATTCTCGGAGCCGTGGATGAAGCGATCAACACCTGGCTGCATTCCGATGGCAAATACGATCTGGTGAGCATGGCGGATCCCCTGGTGGATCTCTTTATTCGCGGCATCGGGGTTTCCAATCGGCAGGGGAACTGAAATTTCGGCAACCCGCACGGCGACAGCTGGCGGGAACCATAAAAGGAGAGGGGTTGAAAAATGGCACAACAAATCGCGGATCGCAGGGATGTCGATTTTGTCCTTCACGAACAATTGCAGATTGAGCAGTTGAGCCGGCATGATGTTTTCGCCGACTTCAACAAAAAAACCATTGATTTGATTATATCCGAGGCTCGCAACCTGGCCATCAAGGAGATTCTGCCGACCCAGATCGATGGCGATCGGCAGGGGGCGGTTTTTGAAGACGGCCGGGTGACGGTTCCCGAATCGTTCCATCGGGCCTGGGAACTTTACAAGGAGGGGGAATGGCTGGCCATGATCGAAGACCCCGAGTGGGGAGGGCAGGGCATGCCGCGCACCGTGGCGCTGGCCGCCAGTGATTATCTCAACGGCGCCAATTTTGCGTTCATGATGTATGCCGGCCTGACCCATGGGGCGGGGAAGCTGGTGGCCACCTTTGGCACCGACAAGCTCAAAAAGCTGTTTTTGAAAAAAATGTACACCGGGGAGTGGACCGGCACCATGCTGCTCACTGAGCCCGAGGCGGGCTCCGACGTGGGGGCGCTGACCACCTCGGCGGTCAAAAACGAGGACGGCACCTATTCCATCACCGGCAACAAGATTTTCATTTCCTCGGGGGAGCACGATCTGGCGGAAAACATCATCCACCCCGTTCTGGCGCGCATCGAAGGCGCACCGGCCGGGACCCAGGGAATATCGCTGTTTCTGGTCCCCAAGATCTGGGTCAATGATGACGGCAGCCTGGGCGAGCCCAATGACATCGTCTGTACCGGCCTGGAAGAAAAGATGGGTATTCACGGCAATGCGACCTGTTCCATGTCGCTGGGCAGCAAGGGACAGTGCCGGGGCTGGCTGCTGGGGGAAGAAAACAAGGGCATGCGCGCCATGTTTCTGATGATGAACGAGGCCCGGCTGCTGGTGGGCAGCCAGGGGCTGGCCTGTGCCAGTGCAGCTTACATGCATGCGGTCAATTATGCCCGCCAGCGGGTCCAGGGCAGACACCTGCTCAACATGATGGACAAAAGCGCACCGTCGGTTCCCATTATTCAGCACCCGGACGTGCGCCGCATGCTGCTGACCATGAAAGTTTACGTGGAGGCCATGCGCAGCCTGACCTACTATGTGGGTCTGTGTGAAGACCGGATCCACGTGGCCGACAGTGAAGAGGAAAAGATGAAATACCAGGGACTGGTCGATCTTTTGACCCCCATTGCCAAGGGCTATGTCACCGACCGGGCCTGCGAGGTGTGCAACCTCGGGGTGCAGATTTACGGGGGCTACGGCTACATCCGGGAGTACCCCATGGAGCAGCTGTTGCGCGACTGCCGCATTACTCCTATTTACGAAGGCACCAACGGCATCCAGGCCATGGATCTTTTGGGCCGCAAGCTCGGGATGAACAAGGGCAAGCCCATCATGGACCTGCTGGGCGAAATCCAGCAGACCCTGGCCGCCGCCAAGGCCAATGGGCGGATCGCCGAAATTGCAAACACGGTGGAAGCCGCGGTCAACAAGCTGGGAGAAGTTGCCTTGCACATCGGCAAAACAGCCATGTCGCCCCAGGTGCTGACGGCCTTTGCCCATGCGTATTCCTTTATGGATGTGACCGGCGATGTGATCATGTCCTGGCTGCTGCTGTGGCGTGCCTCCGCGGCCGCCGAAAAGCTGGACAACGGGGCCCGGAAAAAAGATGTGGCTTTCTATGAAGGCCAGATAAAAGGGCTGGAATTTTTTGCCCACAGCGTTTTGCCGGTGACCCTGGGCAAAATGGATGTCATCCTGGCGGGCAACGCGGCAGCGGTGGATATCGCCGAAGACGGCTTCGGCGGCAAGTAGGATCGAACCAAGCCTTGCCCAGGACGGGCTTTTATGATAAGCAAGCGCTTTGCATGGCAAAGGGCGATGACACAACAAAAAACAGAAGGGAGCGGCAAGTAAAGATATGCAACCCGCGTTGATTTCTCCGGCCAGCGCCTCGTTTCTGGGGTTTCCCGCAAAAATTATCTATATTCTCATTCCGCTGGTGGGCATCGGAATATTTGGCTATATTATTTACCGGCGCCTGGTGCCGCTGCTCAGGGCCGCCCCCGATGAGCGCTTCAATCGCTTCGGACAGCGCATCAAAAACGTATTGAAGATCTGGCTCGGCCAGTGGCGGCAACCCCGTTACATGCTGGCCGGCGTGGTGCATATCTTCCTTTTTGCCGGCTTTTTGATTCTCGGGGCGCGTTCCACCCAGCTCGTCGTGCTGGGGTTTGTAAACGATTTTGTGCTGCCGGGATTCGGCGGCGCCTTTGGCAGCTTTTACAACGTTTTGAAGGACTACGCCGCCACCTGGGTGCTGATCGCCTGCATCATTGCCGGGGTTCGCCGCGGGATTTTCAAACCGGCCCGCTATGCCGTGCCGCCGCAATACGGGCATGACCATACCTGGGAAGCCCTGCTGGTGCTGGGACTGATTTCGACACTGGTGCTCAGCGAAAGTCTTTTTGAAGCCAGCCTGCTGGCCGCCGAGGTGCAAAAAGGCCAGCATGCCGGCCTTGTCGCTCCCTTGACCCTGGTGTGGTTCTTCAAGCTGCTTTCAAGCGGGACCTCCCCGTCCACTTTACAGGGGATTCATTCGGCGACTTTTTTCATCCATGAGGTCACGTTTTTCTTCTTCCTGTGCTTTCTGCCCATGGGCAAGCATTTTCACGTGATCACTTCCATTTTCAACGTGTTTTTCATGCGCCTGGAGCGGGGCAACGTCAAGCCGGTGCGTTACGGGGTAAACGACGATCAGCTGGACGATCTGGAATCGTTCGGCGTCAAGGTGTTCGAGGATTTTACCTGGAAGCACATGCTCGACTTTTACACTTGTGCCGACTGCGGGCGCTGTTCCGACCGCTGCCCGGCCAATGCCGTCAGCCGACCCCTTTCGCCGCGCTTCATTTCCATCAAGGGCCGCGATTATGCCTTCAAGCACTACCCGCTGGTGGGCGGCGGCGATGGCGCCGGCGGGCCCGAGCCGCTGATCGGCGGCATTTACAGCGAGGATGAAATCTGGTCGTGCACCACCTGCGGCGCCTGCGAGCAGGAGTGCCCCCTGGGCATCGAATACATCGATAAAATGGTCGATCTGCGACGCGGCATGGTGGACGAGGGCATGGTCCCCCAGTCTCTTCAAAAGCCCCTCGGGGCACTTGAAAAACGCGGCAATCCCTGGGGCAAGATGGAACGCAAACGGGCGGACTGGACCAAGGAGCTGGCCGAAGACTGCCCGGTAACCATCCTGGAAAAAGGCAAAACCGCCGACACCCTGTATTTCGTGGACAGCATTTCTTCTTTTGACGATCGCATGCAGCAAATCGCCTGCGCGACGGCCAGGATCCTTCACAGCGCCGGCATTGATTTCGGCATTCTCGGCAAAGCGGAAAAAGACAGCGGCCACGAGGTGCGCCGGTTCGGCGAAGAAATGCTGTTTCAGGATTTGAAGGATCGCAACACGGAAGCGATTTTAAACTCCGGCGCCAGCCGCATTGTCACTGCCGATCCGCATGCCTACAATGCGCTGAAAAACGATTATACGGATCTGCCGCCCGTCGAACACATCAGCCAGACCATCGTGCGCAGCGTGCAAAGCGGTGCATTGCGGTTAAAAGCGGTGACCGACCGCGACAAGGTCTATGTCTATCATGATCCCTGCTACCTGGGCCGGCACAACGATCTTTACGAAGATCCCCGTCGGGCCCTGGATGCCATCGCCGGCCTCCGACGGGTGGAAATGGAAGGCAACTGCCGGGATCGCTCCTTTTGCTGCGGCGGCGGCGGGTTGATGCTGTTTTACGAACCCGAGGAAGAGCAGCGCATGGGGGTGCTCAGGGTGCGGATGGCCAAAGAAGCCGGGGCCAACGTGATTGTAACCGCCTGCCCCTTCTGCCTGGTAAACATCGAAGATGCCATCAAGGTAGCGGGCCTGGAAGGGGAGATGGAGGCCATTGATCTGGCGGAGTTGGTTGAACAGCACATGGTTGTTGACACGCTAGTTGAGCAAACTGAAGCGCAAGATGACCAAAAAAGAAGTGCTGAAGACAAGAGTGCCTAAAGTGCGCTAAAGTGCCTGAAGTGCCTAAAGTTGCAGCGTCGCTGCGCTCCATCTTTTTTATGACTATCTGATGCTGGCAGTAGGAGAGACCAGAATTCAGAGCAATAAAATGACAACTTGTTGCGAGTTCCTAATTTCATAAAATCGATAGAATACCTTAACTTTAGGCACTTCGAATTTTAGGCACTTTAGGCACTTTCCTTATAACCACTAACCAATTTATATTTCGGGAGGAATAGCATGGAAATTCTGGTATGTGTAAAGCGCGTTCCCGACACGGCCGAAAATGAGATCGAAGTCGCCGCCGACGGCAGTGATATCGAACGTGATGATCTCGTTTATTCGGTTAATGAATGGGACAACTACGCGGTGGAAGAAGCCATTCAGATGGTGGACAAGGCCGGAGGGTCGGTGACGGTGGTCACCGTCGGTGATGAGGAATCCGAGGAGGTGGTCCGGCGCGAAATGGCCATGGGCGCCAACAACGGGCTTTTGCTGTCTGATGATGCCTTTCAAGGCTCGGACGGCAAAGGCATTGCCACCATCCTGAAGGCGGCGGTGGACAAGGGCAGTTACGACCTGATTCTCACCGGGGCGCTGGCAGATGACGGGGCCGGCCAGGTGGGAGGGATGCTGGCCGCCATGCTGGATTTGCCCTTTGCCTCGGTTGTCAACCACATTGAAGTCCTGGATGACAAGAAACTGAAAGTCGGCCGGGAAATCGAAGGCGGCAACCAGGAGATGAACGAGATCGAGCTGCCCTGTGTGCTTTCCATTCAAACCGGCATCAACGAGCCGCGCTATGTCGGCATTCGCGGCATTCGCAAGGTGGCCTCGGTGGAAATCCCGGTCTGGGGAACCTCCGAGCTTGGCATCACGGCAGATTCCGTTGGGGCGGCCGCCGCGCAGGTCAAAAGACTGGACTACTTCATTCCCGAGATGGGTGAGGGGGCCGAAATCCTTGAAGGCAGCATGGAAGAGGTGGCCGATAAATTGATCGAAATGTTAAAAGCCAAAGGAGGGATCAAATAATGGCCGGACAGGTTTTTGCATATATCGTGTACAAGGAGGGCAAGGCCGATGACAGTGCGCTGGAGCTGGTCAAGGCGGCGGAAAAAATCAATCCGGATGCATCTCCGACGGCAATTGTCACCGGCGCTGGGGCCGAGCTGGAGACGGTGTGCAACGAGGTGGCCGCCGCTTATAAAGAGGTCTGGAAATTTGATCACGAAGCGCTGGCCTATCCCAATGCCGAGATCATCCGGCAACTGCTGGTCAAGGTGCTGCCCGCCGATTCCTTAGTGCTGGTGGCCCACGACACCTTCGGCATGGATCTTTCCCCGGGGCTGGCCATTAAGCTGGATTCGGCCTTTTTGCCCGATGTGGTGGATTTCGAGGCCATCGAGGGGGACACCCTCAAGGCGGTGCGCCAGGAATTCAGCGGTCAGGTCAGCACCCATGTGAGCTGCGATCTGGCGGCCGGAGCGGTCATTAACGTGCGTCCGGGCGTCTTTCAGGCCGATGAGCCGGGCAGCGTCGGCGGCCAGGTGATCGACAAATCTTCTGAAATCGGAGAGCTGACAACCCGCCGGCGCTACCTGGAAGTTGTCGAGGCGGAAGTCGGTGACGTGGACATCACCAAGGAGGACGTGCTGGTATCCATCGGTCGGGGCATCGAGGACCAGGACAACATCGAGATCGCCGAGGAGTTGGCCGAGGCCATGGGTGCGGTGGTTTCCTGTTCGCGGCCCATCGTGGATGCCAAGTGGCTGGAAAAATCCCGGCAGGTGGGAACCTCCGGCCAGACGGTCAAACCCAAAGTATACCTGGCGCTGGGCATCAGCGGCTCTTTCCAGCATCTGGGAGGGCTCAAAGGCAATCCGTTCATCGTGGCGGTCAACAAGAATCCGAAAGCGCCGATTTTTCAGGTGGCTGACGTGGGAGTGGTGGAAGATCTGCTGGAGTTTGCCCCGGTGCTGACGGAAAAAATCGAAGAGGGCAAATAAGCGGCCTCAGGCCGCTTGGCGTATCCCGACAGCCGCCCGTTGCGCATCGCAGCAGGCGGCTGTTTTGTTTTGTCATTACCTTGAAAACAGCCAATTGGTGTTGTATAATTAATAGTTTAGTGATTTAACAACAGGATGAAATGAAAGGGTTTTTTTCGGGGCAGGCGGACATGAAAAAAGGAGCACTGTTTAAGACGGTTCGGGTGGTTATCGTGCTGGTGACGGCGCTGGTGATTGCCGTGTTGCTGGTAACGCTGAAACCCGAGGCCGAGCGCCGGGTGCCGGTGGAAAAAGGCCGGCTGGTGGAAGTGATGCCGGCCAGGGCCGAAAAGGTCAACATGCTCATCGAGGCTTACGGCACTGTCAGACCCCGGGATGCCTTGAAAATCATCGCCCAGGTACGCGGGCAGATTATCGCTGTGGATCCAACCTTTGAAGAGGGTGGCTTTATCCATAAGGGACAGGTGCTGATTCAAATCGACCCGCGGGACTACGAACTGGAGGTGGAGCGCCGACAGGTGCAAATTCTCCAGGTGCAGGCGGAAATCAAGCGCCTGGACCAGGAAGTGCGCAACCTGAAAACCCGGATTGAAATCGCCCGTTCGGATACGGCCCTGGCCAAAAAGGAAATGGTCCGGCTCAGGCGACTGGTCGAAAAAAAAGTGGTGTCCCAATCCAACTTCGACCGCACCGAACAGAAGTACCTGGCAAGCTTTGAGCGCCTGCAGGGGCTGAAAAACCAGCTGGCCCTGACCGGACCGCAAAAAGAGCAGCTCAACGCCCAGCTGGCCCTGGCCCGGGTGATGCTCAAAGAAGCCCGGCTGTCCCTGGAACGCACCAAAATTGTTGCCCCTTTTGACGGCTGGGTGCTGGAGAAAACCATCGAGACGGGACAGCATGTCAATGCCGGCCAGTACCTGGGGCGCATCTATGATGCCGGCGGCCTGGAAACCGAAGTCAACATTCCTGTTAAGGACCTGAAGTGGTTCCCGGCCGGGCTGCAGGATCTGGCCTCCCTTGAAACCAGGGTTGCCTTTGAAAACGATGGGGTGCGCCACTACTGGAAGGGGCGGGTGACCCGCGTCAAAGCCCAGATGGAGGAAAAAACACGCACCCTGCCCGTGGTGGTGGAAATCGACGGGCCGGTGGATACGGCCGCCAACCCCAACAGCCACCTGCTCCGGCCGGGGATGTTTGTGACGGTCACCATCAAGGGCCGGGAAGTCAACCATGCCTATGTGCTGCCCCGGCACATGGTGCATTCCGGGGATGTGGTGTATACCATGGACGGGGAACATTTGAAAATCAAGCCGGTCAGGGTCCTGCGGGCCTTCCAAGATACGGTGGTCATCAGCGAAGGCCTGGCCGACGGCGATCTGATCGTCAAGACCCCGCTGCCGCAGGCAATGGAGGGGATGCGGATCCGGCTGAAAGAAAACAACTCCTGACCTGGCACGGCCGTGCCGGAAAAACTGTAAAACGTGAAAGCCCTCGGCAACTGGTCCATAAAAAATAACGTTAGCGTCAACCTGATCATGCTGTTTATCATCGTGGCCGGTCTGCTGACCCTGGTCAAGATGCGCCGGGAGATGTTTCCCCAGTTTTCCCTGGATATGATCAATATCAGTGTGGACTACCCGGGCTCCAGTCCCCAGGAGGTCGAAGAGGGGATCTGCATTAAAATCGAAGAGCAGATCGAAGGCATCGAGGGCATCTCCCGCACGGTGTCCACCGCGCGCGAGGGCAACGGATCGGTGCTGGTGGAGTTGGAAAGCGGCACCGATGTGCGCAAGGTGCTCGATGAAATCAAGGATGAAGTCGATCGCATCGACACCTTTCCGGTGGAGGCCGAAGAGCCGCAGGTGATTGAAGTGATCAAGCGTGATCCCACCATTTCGGTGGCGGTTTACGGAGACCTGCCGGAAAAGCGGCTGCGAAAGATTGCCGAGAAAATTCGTGACGATCTGCTCGACGCCCAGCCGGTGCACGCCGATGGCAGTTCCGGTTTTTTAGCCCTGCTCAAAAAACTCCTGCGGCGCTTTAAATTCAGGCAGCCGGACACCATCACCCAGGTGGATCTGGTGGGGGTGCGGGACTATGAAATATCAGTGGAGGTTTCTGAAGAGAACCTGCGCCGCTACGGTCTCTCCTTTGACCAGGTGGTCGCTGCCGTGCGCTCCGGCAGCATTGACCTTCCCGCCGGAACCATTAAAACCGAGCAGGGGGAAATCCTGCTCAGGGCCAAGGGCCAGCTATACACCGGCGATGAATTCGAACAGCTGCCGCTGATTACCCTCCCCGACGGTACGGTGGTGAATCTGGGACAGGTGGCCACCGTCATCGACGGCTTTCAAGACACCGACATCAAAGCGCGTTTCAACGGCCAGCCAGCGGCCATGGTGCAGGTCAACCGCACCAGCAGCCAGGACATCATCGAGCTGACGCGGATTGTCAAGGATTATATCGCCCGGCAGTCCCGGATGCTGCCAGCCGACGTGCATCTGGCCGTCTGGGGAGATCTGTCGGTGATGGTCCAGGAGCGCATCGACCTGCTGCTGCGCAACGGAATGCAGGGCATCGTGCTGGTGTTCATCGCCCTGGCGCTTTTTTTGAACATCCGTCTGGCCTTCTGGGTCTCGCTGGGCATTGCGGTGTCATTCATGGGGGCTTTTCTGGCCCTGGACTACATGGACCAGACCATCAACATGATTTCCCTGTTCGGTTTTATCATGACCCTGGGAATCGTGGTCGATGACGCCATCGTGGTGGGTGAAAATGTTTACTCCCATTACGGGCGGGGAAAACCGCCGGCCGCAGCGGTGGTCGACGGCCTCAAGGAGGTCGGCGCGCCGGTGGTCATGGCAGTGAGCACCACCATCGTGGCTTTCTGCCCCCTGCTGTTCATCGCCGGGCTCATGGGCAAATTCATCGCCGTGATGCCCATGGCCGTCATCGCGATTTTGATCATGTCGCTTTTCGAAGCCCTGGTCATTCTCCCCTCGCACCTGCATCACGCCCTGGTGCATTCGGAAATCAAAAGCCGTCGGCTGACCTCCTGGCATGAAAGAGTGCGCAGCCGGGTGGAGGCCGGACTGAACTTCGTGATCGACAAGCTGTACCTGCCGGCGATTCGATACGTGGTGAAAAACCGCTACTTTACGTTTTCCATCGGCCTGGGGGTTCTGATCATCAGCCTGGGGGTTGTCATCGGCGGCTACGTGCCCTTTGTATTTTTTCCCAAGGGGGAAAGCAACTGGATTATCGCCGACGCCAGCTATCCGCTGGGCACGCCCTTTCAGCTGACCGAAGAAACCGTTGAGCGGTTGGAGCAAAAAGCGTTTGATCTCGACACGACCCTGGCCGGCTATACGCAAAAAGACGTCCCCCTGGTGCAGAATGTTTTTTCACTGGTGGGGCTGATTCCGCGGCGCGACTGGAAACCGGCCCAGATCGGCAGTCACGTGGGAGAGGTGTGGATCGAGGTGGCCTCCTCTGAAAAACGGCCCCGTCTGTCGACCACCCGGATTTTGAACCAGTGGCGCAGTTTGATCGGGGAAATTCCCGGCCTCGAGAGCCTGACTTTTTCCACCCTCGAGGGAGGGCCGGCTGGCAATCCCATTGAGATCCAGCTTTCGGGACAGGATTTTGACCTGCTGCAGCAGGCGGCCGAGGAGGTCAAAAAAGAAATCGCGACCTTTCCGGGCACTTTCGATATTACCGACAACTTCAGACCCGGCAAGCTGGAACGCCAAATTCGCATTAAACCCGGCGCCCGGTCCCTGGGGGTAACCATGCGTGATATTGCCCGCCAGGTGCGCCAGGCTTTTTACGGCGAAGAGGCGTTGCGCATTCAGCGCGGGCGCGATGATGTCAAGGTGATGGTGCGCTATACCAACCGCAATCGCCGAAGCCTTTCAGGCATCGAGGAGATGCGCATCCGAACCGGAGACGGGCGCGAAATTCCCATCGAAGAGGTGGCCCGCATCATCCCGGGCCGCTCCTACTCGGTGATCAACCGGGTCGACCGCAAGCGCACGATTTCGGTTATCTCCGACATCGACGAGACCCGGGCCAATGCCAGCAACATCATGGCAGCGTTGAAGGCCGATTTTCTGCCCCGCCTGGTGCAGCGCTATCCGGGGTTGACCTATGCTTTTGAGGGGCAGGAAAAGAGAACCAGCGAATCCCTGGACAGCATCAAGACCGGTTACGTGCTGGCCCTGATGGGCATTTTTCTTCTGCTGGCCAGCCAGTTTCGATCCTACATCCAGCCCATCATCATCATGATGGCCATACCGTTCGGTCTGATCGGGGCCATCCTGGGCCACCTGGTCATGGGCCTGGAGTTTACCATTATCAGCATTTTCGGCATCGTGGCGCTTTCAGGCATCGTGGTCAACGACTCGCTGATTTTAATTGATTTCATCAACCGGGCCATCCGCGGCGGCATGGAGGAAAACCAGGCGGTGGTGGAGTCCGGCCGGGCCCGGTTCCGCCCGGTGCTGCTGACCTCGCTGACCACCGTGGCCGGGCTTTTTCCGCTGCTGCTCGAACGCGGGTTCCAGGCCCAGTTCCTGATTCCCATGGCGGTGAGCATCAGCTTCGGACTGATTGCCGCCACCGTCTTGACCCTGCTCTACGTTCCCGCCCTTTATCTGATCGTCAGGGATATCACCGGCCTGTTCGTCCCCAAAGCAGCGGTTCAATCCCGGCAGGGCGCCTCCCAGGATTCCGGCAATTGAGCTGCCCGGCTGCCGGTACGATCAGCCCCGGCTGCAAATGGCCGATATTTCAATGCGCACGTCTTTGGGCAGCCGGGCGACTTCAACGGCTTCCCGCGCCGGTGGATCGTTTTGGAAATAGGCTTCGTAGGCGGGCATTGAAGCGGACAAAATCGCCCATGTCCTTTAAAAAACAAGAGCACTTGACCACGTTTTGCAGCCCCATGCCGGCGGCTTCGATGATGGCCTTCAAGTTTTCCAGCACCTGTTTTGCCTGGGCTTCGATGTCGCCTTGAACCAGGTCTCCGCTTTGCGGGTCCAGGGGGATCTGCCCGGATACGAAAAGCAGGTCGTTGACCTGGACGGCCTGGGAATAGGGTCCGATGGCCGCCGGCGCGTTGTCGGTGGTGATGGTGGTTTTCATGGCAGTGGATCTCCTTGTTTTAAAATGATGCGCACATCCACGATGCTCAGGCCGCTTTGATGCACAATGACCGGGTTGAGGTCCATTTCCTCGATTTCCGGGTAGGCTTCAACAATGTCGGAACACAGCAGCAGCAGCCGGCGAATGGCCTTTTGATCCAGCGGCGGTCTGCCCCGGGCGCCGTTTAAGATGGGGTATGATTTTGTGTCTTCGATCATTTTGCGTGCCGCCGTGGCCGTGATCGGCAGCACCCGGAAGGCGACGTCCTTTAAAACCTCCACCATGATGCCCCCCAGGCCGTACATGATCACCGGACCAAACTGGTCGTCGTATTTCGTTCCGATGATCACCTCCACCCCTTCGCCCACCATGGGACAGACCAATACTCCCATGATTTCAGCCTGGGGATCGAATTGGCGCGCATTTTCAACGATTTCATCAAACGCGCGGCGGACCTCCTCTTCGCCGCGAATGTTGGTGCGCACGCCCCCGGCATCGCTTTTGTGCAGAATCTGGGGGGAGACGATTTTTAAAACCGCTTCACCGCCGATGCTCTGGGCGATGGCGACCGCCTCATCGGCCGTTTTGGCCAGCAGGTCCCGGGAAACCGGCGCTCCGTGGCTGGCCAGCAGTTCCTTGGCTTCATGCTCCAGCAGGGAGCGGCGGCCTTCGGCCAGCGCCTTTTGAATGATCCGTTCGCCTTCGGGCCGGGCCTTGGCGCGCCAGTTGAGAACGAAATTGGTCTTGGTGTGGTAGCTGCGCAGGTAATTGCCGTATTCGGCCAGCACGGCAATGCATTTGACGGCCACATCCAGCGAGTCGTACACTGGGATGCCGTAGTAGCGCAGCAGGTCCAGAGAGTGGGGTTTTTCGGAGCTGTAAAGGCTGTGCAGCACAATGGGTTTTCTGCTTTTGCGCACCCGCTTGCCCATGCGGTGGGCGGCGTCTTCTTCCATCATCGCCAGGCTTTCGGAAAACCGGATCCCGTAGCCGCCGAAAAGGCCCACAATCAAAAGACCGCCCACGTTGGGATCCTGCAGGATAATTTTGGCGCAGTCCGCAAAAATGGAAGGATCGGCATCGGTGCCGCCGGCGACATCCACCGGGTTGGGGACCGAAGCCGCCTGCGGCAGGATCTGGCGCAGTTTTTCCTGGGTTTTGGGCGACAGTTCGGGAATTTCAAGGCCCAGGTCGGTGAGCAGGTCCGCCGCAATGGTCGCATGCCCGCCGCCGTCGGCCAGGATGGCCACCTTGTTGTTTTTTATGGGCGGCAGGCTCGAAAGGGCTTCGGCGGCCGGAAACAGTTCGTCGGAGTTTTCGATCACCACGATGCCCGCGCGCTGGAAGGCGCCCCGGGCCACCTCGGACATCCCGGCCAAAGACCCGGTATGGGAACCCGCTGATTTTTTGCCCGTGGAAGAGCGTCCGCTTTTGAGCAGGATGATGGGTTTTTCAAGGGTGGTCTTGTATGCCTGCTGCAAAAATTCACGGCCGTTGTGCAGTCCTTCCACGTACATCAGGATGGCCTTTGTCCGCGGATCGGACCTGAAAAACTCCAGGTACTCGTGAAAGCGGATGTCAGACTCGTTGCCGACCCCCACGTAGTAGGAAAACCCCTTGCGGCTTTTGAGCTTGGCCTCGGTGATCAACGTCAGGGCCATGTTGCCGCTCTGGGTTAAAAGCGCGATGTCGCCCGCAGGGGCATCGCGCAGTCCCACCAGGTTGAGATGATCATGCAGGTTAATCATCCCGGAAGTGTTGGGGCCGATGATGCGCAGGTTGTATCTGCGAGCGACGTTTACCATCTCCCGCTCGAGACTGCGTCCTTCGCCGCCGATTTCGGAAAATCCGCCGGCCAGGACAACCGCTCCCTTGACGCCCTTGCGACCGCAGTCCTCCAGTACCGCCGGAAGGCTGCGGGCCGGGGTGGCCACCACCGCCACGTCGACGGGCTCTTCGATATCCGAAACCTTTGCATAGCATTTAAAGCCCAGGACGCTTTTTTCCCTGGGGTTGACCGGATAAATCCGGCCTTCATATTTTTCTTCCAGCAGCGTGCGGATGGCCTGGTAGCCGCGCTTGGTCTCATTTTTGGAGGCCCCCACAATGGCCACCGATTCAGCGTTTAAAATTTTTTCGAGAGACATGGTTACCTCACAAAAGGTGCAGGGTTCAAGGTTAAAGGGGGCGCTGCGCGCCAGGCTATAGGTTATGGGTTATGGGTCATAGGTTATGAAAGGGTTCGGCAACCGTGTATCCGCTATTATGGATTGAACATCAAGTTTTTTTTCGCTGTTCAAACTGTTTTAACGATTCCTGGCGCTGGCTCGTGGATACGCAGGCCAGGCAGGCCTCGACTTCAAAGTCCATCAAGGCTTCCAGGCTGGCCTCGCCGCGGGCCATCAGCAACCCCTTTTTGATCATTTTCAGCGAAATGGCCGCGTTGGCGGCGATCTTTTGCGCCATGGCATTGACTTCGGCTTCAAGCTCAGCCAGGGGAACCGCGCTGTTGACCAGGCCGATGCGCTGAGCCTCTTTGCCGTCGATGTAATCACCGGTAAAAAGCAGTTCCCGGGCTTTGCCGGGCCCGATCAAATCCTGCACCAGGCGGAAGGCACCGCCGGTTACCGATGAAGTTACCTTTGCTTCCGGAGAGCCGATCTGGGCTTCTTCAGCCGCAATTCGAATATCGCAGGCCAGGGCCAGCTCATAGCCGGAGCCGACGGCATATCCGTTGATGGCGGCAATGGTCGGTTTTTCGAAGCGTATGATCCGGCGCGAGGCTTCCTGGAGCTGTTCCAGATAATCGCGGTAGTCTTCCAGACTGCGGGTCTTGGATTCCTTTAGATCGGCCCCCGTTGAAAAGGCTCTGCCTTCGCCGGTGATCACCAGAACCTTTATGTCCGGGTCATTGCCGGCATCATCTAGAGCGGCTTGGAAATCGAGCCACAGCTGTTTGTTCATCGCATTGAGAACCCGGGGCCGATTGAGCTTGATGGTCGCAACGCCCTCCTGTTTTTCGTAGCGAATGCATTCGAAATTCATCTTTTTCTCCAGTTTGCCGATAATCAGTATAGTTTATCGGCTGATTGGCTGATTAAGTTTACTAAATCGATCGAATTGACTCTTGACTCAACTTGAGCAACCGATCAACCACAATAGGTATTTTGGATTATCCGATTTTTGGCATGAGGGTCCAGACGATCATCCAGGAGGCGGTTTGCGGATCCTTGTCCAGGCACACGATGCCGCTGTTCTGGAACTTGAACACCGGTTTTTCCGCCGAGCCGGTCACCAGCCAGGCGGTCATGCGCTCCATGAACGGAAGGTGACCGACGATCATGACATTGGCATCGAGGTCAACACCGGCGGCAGCGGCGGTGACATCGTCCAGGGGTTTGAGACCGCTGATCTCTTCCATGCCGCCGGGCGGGTTTAAGGCGGCAGCGAAAATTTCAGCTGTCTGCCGGGCCCTGGTTTTACCGCTGTGGCAGATCCGGGAAAGCTTTACTCCATAGCCGGCCGCCACCTCGGCGATGCGCCGGGTTTCAGCAATACCGTCGGTGGAAAGGCCCTGGTCAGGATCGACGTCCTTGGGAAGGCTTTTGCCGTGCTGCACAAGATACAGTGCCATGACGCGAATCCTCCTTGAAAATTGGGGTGATTAATTATATACAAGCCATCTTGGCGGCTAGATATGCCAATGATTTTAAAACTGCAATCTTTTTTTTAATAATTTTTGCGCGGAGAACTCCATGCGGATTGTCACCCGACCGGATTTTGACGGCGTGGTTTGCGCCGTTCTGCTGTCCGATGCCCTGCGGGTAAAAAAACCGGTGAAATGGGTCGAACCCAACGCCCTGCAAAGGGGTCTGGTTGAAATCAGCAGGGGGGATATCATTGCCAACCTGCCTTATCATCACCGTTGCACGCTGTGGTTCGATCATCACTACACCAACCGGATTTACCGCCCCTTCAACGGTGCATTTGAAATCGCTCCGTCGGCCGCCGGGATTATTTTTGAATATTACCGCGACAGCTTTCAGCGGGATTACCGCGAGCTGGCGGCAGCCGCCGATAAAATCGATGCGGCCGATCTGACCCTGGATGAAGTCGAGCACCCTGAAAAATATGAATACGTGCTGTTGTCCATGACCGTCAGCGACGGCGATGATCCCAACGAAGCTTACTGGAACCGGCTGGTGGATCTGCTGCGACAATTCGATATCCGGCAGGTCCTCGATGACCCCGTAGTAAAACAATACTGCCGCAAGGCGGTGCGGCAAAATGAAGCTTACACCAAGGCGCTCAAGGCGTACACGCGGATGCAGGGGTGTGTCGCCGTCACGGACTTTCGGCCGCTGGCAAAAGTGCCTGCCGGCAACCGGTTTCTCGTCTACTCGCTGTTTCCCGAGGCCGTGGTTCATCTGAAAATTCGCTATGAGGATAAAAGCCGGGAAACGATTGCGGTTCATGTGGGACACAGCATTTTTAACCGTGCATGCAGGGTCAACGCCGGTTTGCTGATGGCCGACTTTGGCGGCGGCGGCCATCGCGGCGCGGCCTCCGCCCGGTTTCCCGCCGAGCGGGTCGATGAATACCTTCCCCAGATACTTGACGTATTGCTGAAAAACCGGAACAACGAAATATGAGGGTTCCGTAAAAGTCTTTCATGCCATTTCAGGATCGGGCAGGCTGATTTCCGTGATCAGCACGGCGGCAACGGCGGCCAGCACAAAGACAAAGACCCGCCAGGCGCCGGTTACCACCAGCGGGGACGATCCCGCGGGATGAACGTAACCGAGCAATGGTGCGCCGGCGACACTGAAAATTGCCATTGCCGCGGCGCCCAGGGCGGCTCCCGCCACCCGCTTCCAGACCGGCGCTCCTCCGGCTGCCAGGGTTCCTCCAACACCGCAAAGGGCTGGCACTGCCAGGGCGGCGATCCAGATTTCTTCCAGCCCCGGCAGCTGCCCCGTTGACGGTTTGTAAAGGCTGTCGATGACCATGAAAATTCCCGTTCCAAGCAGGGCACATAGTGCCATGGGCCAGTAGCGATGGACCCGGACTGCGCGCAGTCGGCTGCGGGCCTGCATCCGGCGGCGAATGGTCAGCGGCCAGTTGTAAAACAGATTGAATATCTTGTGCTCCAGCAGGGCCCCCCGCTCGCCGAACACCGGCACCACGTGGACAGCCTCGGTGGCCCAGTAGCCGGCCATGAAACGGGCCAGGGCCGGGTAGCGGTAGGTCATCTGGATCGGGAAGGCCAGGTATCCGATGTACTTGAAAAACCCCAGGAATACGGCAATATTGTAGTCCTTGAAATTTTTTTCCCGAATGACAAGGTACAACACGTAAAGACCCCGGGTCAGGGATCCCGGGGAGATGGGCACCACCTGGAACAGGGCGATGATCCCCAGACCGATGCCGTATGCCTGGGCGCGGGGCATTTCAGGATGCATGAGCACGTATATGATGGCCGTCAGCACGGAGACCACCTGGGTGACCGGCAGGGTGCACACGTGCACGGCCAGGCTTTTGAGGTATTTCTGGATATAGGGCTCCTTGATCTGGGACAGGATGGTGTGCGCGTCTTCATCGGTGAGCAGGTGGTTGTCCCTTCCGTCGGTGACCATGTCGCGCAGCCACTGTTCGCGCAGCGCGCTGTTGAAGTACAGCCGCACGGGCCGCAGCAGGATATAATCCAGCCGCTGCCTGGCGTAGGCAGCGTCGGTTACAAAGCGGTGCACTCCCGCCGGGAGCCAGGCCAGCATCCAGTGGCCCCAGCAGCGCCCAATCTGCTGCGGCAGGCGCAGGGCTTTTGGATCGTCGATCCTTCCGGCGCGGTGCCAGGCGATGATCTTTTCGATGAACTTGGCCCGCACCGCTCGGCGCAGGTAATGGGTGCCGGTCAGCAGGCTGCGGTAATGGGCGCGCCAGAAGGGCTGTCCCCAGATACGCCGCAAAAAGCGGCCGGCAATGGGCACCAGGCCAAGAACGGCGAACAACAAGGTCAGGGCACGGCTGTTTTCCAGGGTCTGGCGGCAGGAATCGCTGATCAAATTGCGCACTTTCCAGCCGACAACGGCGCTGTCGAGCATGGTGGACCACAGCCTGCGGCTATACAGCAGGCGTACGTGGTTGTGGGTGATGTCGGGCACGGAGTTGCGGTAAATTTGCTCGCAGGCATCCAGTTCGTCCAGCATGGCGTCCATGCCGGAAAACTTTTCCGGATGGGCATGAACAAAATACTTGAGCCGCTCCAGGCTGCCGCGGTCAAACTGCACCAGACTGGCGCGCATTATTCCGGTGATGATCAGTTTGAAGTCTCCCGGGCTCATGGGCAAAAAAGGCAGCAGCGCCAGGCCGGCCCGGAAATCAACGGCTGTCAGGCCGTCGGATGGGGATGCTTCGGTGCTGTTGCGTTTCAGGCTGTTGGGCTGGCTTTTCCAGGTGGACCATTCGTACTGCCGGGCAAATTCGTGGGCACCCATATCGTGCAGCAGCGCAACGAAGCGGCGCATGAACGTATACTTGGCCCGGTATTCCGGGGACCCCAGTTTTTGCGGGTCAACCTGCCGGCCCTTGAACCAGCGGTTGAGCCAGTCGAGATGGTCATCCACTTCCAGGCGCCAGGTGCGCCCTTCCACCCATTCGCTCAGCTCCCCACAGCTGCCCAGCTGCGGGTCCACGAAAGTGGCGTAAATATCCACCACCGCTGTTTCAGTGCCGAAAACGGCACCGGCCGCCCGGCGGATGAATTTTTGCCACAGGGCGCCGGCCCGGGCAGCTGCCGGGTTGACCTGGAGCTGAAAAGGGCCCTGGAAGCCGATCCAGTAAAGCGCATTGCGAAACAGGCGTGAAAAGCCGCTCGGGGGAATCAGGATTTTAATGGCGCAGGTTTGCCCAATCTTAAGATTGTCAATGATGCCTTCGGTGGATTCAATCGCCAGCACCTTTACCCGGTATACCTGACCGGCAAAGCCGCCGCCGACAAACTTTTCAATGACCAGACGCACCTTTGCCCGTCCGGGGCTGCCGACCCCCTTGATGTCGTAGGCCAGCTCAGTGCCGGCCTCGTAGCGCTGCAGCTGCATCGGCCGGTGCACGGCCGTAAGGGCAAACGCCTTTTCAAGTTTACGGTAAATACCTACGCTGATATCATGGTTCATCAAATCGCTTCCTGCCGTTTTGCGGGTAAAAAAAATACCGGGCCCGTCAATTGAATCGCTGGCCCAGATATTTGAATGATACCATAAATTCCTTGATATTTTTAGCAATTATTGGGATATAGCGGCAAAAAAGATGAAAGAAAATCCATGCATTTCAAAAACGATGAAACCGTCAAAAATGCAAATATGCAAATCTACCTGAAGCTGATCCTGACCATGATTTTCTGGGGGGCACCTTTATTGCCGGGCGCAACCTGGTCCGGGACGTGGGCCCGTTTGCAGCCGCTTTTTTCAGGTTCTTGACAGCATCCTTTTTTCTGATTCTGCTGGTATACAGAACGGAAGGCAAATTTTCACCACCCGCTAAAAGGCAGATCCTACCGCTGCTGCTGCTGGGGCTGACCGGTGTTTTTGCGTACAACATTTTCTTTTTCAAAGGCCTCAAACTAATCGAGGCCGGCCGCGCCTCGGTAATCATTGCCAACAATCCCATTTTGATTGCCCTGTTTTCCGCCTATTTTTTCAAGGAACGCTTGAGCGTGGTGAAGGTTGCCGGAATTCTGATTTCCATCTGCGGGGCGGTCATCGTGATCAGCCGGGGTCATTTTTTGGAACTCTTCCGGGGCAGCCTCGGCTTGGGTGAGCTTTACATCGTCTGTGCCGTGGCCAGCTGGGTTGCCTTTTCACTGATCGGCAAGGCGGTGATGACCAGCCTGTCGCCCCTGCGTTCGGTGGCCTGCAGCGCCATCGCAGGGACCGTCCTGCTGGCGGTGCCGGCTTTCATGGAAGATGGGCTGCGTTTTATCCACTATTCATGGCTGGACTGGGCCTGTATTTTTTATCTGGGATTTTTCGGAACGGTGCTGGGATTTTTGTGGTACTACCAGGGAATCCAGAAGATCGGACCGACCCGTGCCGGGCTGTTCATCAACTTCGTCCCGGTCAGCGCGATTTTGCTCGCGTTTATCTTTCTGCGGGAGCCGCTGACCATCTCCCTGTTGATTGGAACGCTGCTGGTGTCCTCCGGAGTGTACCTGACCAACCGGCCGGCAGCCTGATGACCCTGCCCCTCACAGCTTTTTATCCGAAAAGGATTGATGGCGCTTAAAAATGACTTTTACGAAGCCGTCAATTGCTGGCGATACAAAGGCATTCTTGATCTGACAATGGGGATGCGGTAAACTGTGTATTTGAGAAAAGGGAAAGCAGCGAAATGTCACGACCCAAAAACGCCATGCAGATATTTGAACTGCTGGACAAGTCCAATTGCCGGCAGTGCGGCGAAAAGACCTGCCTGGCGTTTGCCGGAGCCGTTTTCACCGGGCGCAAGAATCTCGATCAGTGTCCGCAGCTGGATCCTGAAATCGTTCAGCGATTCAGCCGGGCTTGCGCAAAGTGCAATGCCGACGAAAAAGAAGGGCAGCCATACCTGAAAAAGCTGCAAAGCGAGCTCGCCAAGCGTGACCTGGCGGCCGCCGCAAAAAGGATCGGGGCCCGGTTTGCAGGCAACCGGTTGACGCTCAAAGTCCTCGGCAAAGACTTCAGCGTGGATGCCGCAGGAAGATTGGCCAGCGATATTCATGTCAACCCCTGGGTGGGTGTCCCTTTCTTGAATTACGTGCTTTATGGCAAAGGCCTGCCGCCTTCCGGCAACTGGGTGCCGTTTCGGGAGCTTAAGGGGGGCCAGGAGCGCAATGCGCTTTTTCGGAAGCGTTGTGAAGGGGCATTGAAAAAAGTGGCCGATACTCATCCCGGCCTTTTTGACGATCTGGTGCATCTTTTCAGCGCCCGGCGGGTGCCAGAGCAGTTCGAGTCCGACATCTCCGTTGTTTTGCACCCCCTTGAACGGTTTCCGCTGATGATCTGCTACTGGATGCCCGAAGACGACCTGGGCTCCAGCCTCAATCTTTTTTTCGACCGCACCGCCGACGAAAACCTCGACATCGGCTCCATCTTCACTCTGGCGGTCGGCCTGGCGCAAATGCTGGCAAAGCTCGCCCTGCGGCACGGGTTTCGTCTATAAACTGTAAAAGGTCATAGACGTGCAAGACTTGCGGTATGAGTGTTTTTACCGCGGGGTGGGATCTTTCAAGCATTCGCTTGAACTTGGCCATGTCCAGACGTTTAACGGGTGGCAGATTCCCGTCCGGTATTTGCGCCTGGGGCGGCGGGCGGCTTGTCGAACCATGGACAGCACTTCAGCCTGTTCGCGGATTTTCGGGCCGCTTAACTATCTTGGACGGGGAGCACGAGGTAAGAATCAAAACCCGGATGGGGCTAGAGAGACCCTGTTTGTTGACAAGGTTGCCCGGGCGGGCTGCCCGCCAGTGCTTCGGCAACCACGTTTAGCAGTTGAGCCTCGCGAAAGGGTTTTTTTAGAAATGATACGCCCCCCTGATCGATAAGCCGATGGGTCCGGCGCTCAACTGAATAGCCGGAGGCCAGAATGATCCTGACCGATGGGTTGATTTCCCGCATGACTGTGAAGGCCTCATGGCCGCTCATTTCAGGCATGATCAAATCGAGGATGATCAGATCAATGTCCCCGTATGCTTCCCTGTAATAAGTTGCCGCTTCGGCTCCGTTGATGCAGGTGGTGACACGGTGCCCCGCACGGCGCAGCATCTCGGCGACGGTCTCACGCACGTTTTGCTCGTCGTCGACCACCAGGATATGCCCCCGGTGTTCGGTGTCCAATACCTCGGTGGGTGAGGGCTCCGGGATCTGGAGATTTTCAACCAGGGGCAGGACGATGGTAAAGGTCGTACCGCGGCCCGGACTGCTGTCCACTTCAATGGCCCCGCCGTGGTTTTTGATGATGCCGTAGGTCGAGGCCAGCCCCATGCCCGTCCCTTTTTTCTTGGTGGTAAAAAAGGGTTCGTAAATGCGGGGCAGGATCTTTTCGTCCATCCCGCAGCCCGTATCCTGGATGCGAATCTGCAGGTAGGGTCCGGGTGCCAGCCGGTAGGGCAGTTTGCGGACATCGCTTTTGTCAAGAATCACATTGCGGGTGGTAAATTTGATCTCACCGCCATCGATCATGGCATCCCGCGCGTTGAGGGCGATGTTTAAAAATGCATTTTGTATCTGGGCCGGGTCGCCCATAATGCTGGACGGTTGTGCGTCCAGTTGCCGGCGCAGAGTAATTCGCCGATCCACGGTGTGGGAGAGCAGTTCGACGATTTCGCCGATGACATTGTTGATATGCACCGGAACTGACTGGTACTTTCCCTTGCGGGCGAAGGCGAGCATCTGGTCGGTGAGGCCGGCGGCGCGCTGGGCGGCGGTGATGATGCTTTCGATATTGCGCAGTGCCACGGGATCATTTTGCACCGCAGGCTTGACAAGCTCCGCATAACCGAGGATGCTCGCCAACTGGTTGTTGAAATCATGGGCGATGCCACCGGCAAGCTGCCCGATGGCGGCCATCTTGCTGGACTGGCGAAGCCGTTCTTCCATCTCTTTTTGTTCAGTGATATCAATGGAAAATACCACTACCCCGGTGATATTTCCGTT
>CAZGNV010000051.1:0-37030 GCA_964527835.1 uncultured Desulfosarcinaceae bacterium
TCATTTTGGCAGGTGATTCTCCCGGCATCCGAATCTGCGGGTGGAGGAACTTGCCGTCCGGGCCACCGGAATTTTGCTTGTTACGGCAATTATTTCCGGCGCGGTGGCAAACTTTTCCGGGAATCAACGGCAGCGGCCGGAAACGCCGCTCTACATTCTGCGCGCATGGCGGGTGGATGCAATTTCATCCATGAACTTGCGTTCATTTTGCATCTGTTTTTGCAGGTAGGCCTGACGTCCCTTTTCCTTGAGCTTTGCCAGGATCTTGCGTTTTTTAACCGCTGCGATCAATTGTCGGCGTTTGCGGCGGACTTTTTTTTCGGCCTGCTGCACCCGCTGAACCTGTTGCTCAATATCCCGGCACAGCTGCTCGATATAGCTCACATACAGCAGGCTGTCGCTGATCGTGCAGCCGGTGGCCTGCTTTTGCTGCAGGGTGTGAATGCGTTCCTGTTTTTCACGTTTTTTGCGGCGCAGTTGATTCTGCTCGTCAGTCAATTTCCTGCGGGCATCTGCCAGCTGTTGCTGGAGCTCTTCTTCCTGGTGGCGTCGGTGGTTGAGAAGGGTTTGGAGCTTGAAAGTGTACATAAGAAAGGTTCAAGGTTCAGGGTTCAGGGGGCGGGATTGCGGGTTCACCAAATAGCACGCCAAGCTGGGCCACGCTTTCTTCGAAGGTGACGGTCTCTTCAATGGACTGACGCAGGTAGGCGTTGATTTTATCAATCATCGCAATGGCATTGTCGATTCTGGGATTGCTGCCGGATACATAGGCCCCGATATTGATGAGATCCTCGGCCTTGCGATAAGTGGCCAGTATTTCCTTGAGCTGACGGCAATGTTCATGATGTTCACTGTCCACAACATCAATCATTACCCGGCTGATGCTGTTTAAAACATCAACGGCCGGATAATGATTCTGCATGGCCAGATCCCGGGTCAGGTTGATGTGCCCGTCTAATATGGAGCGCACAGCGTCCGCAATGGGTTCGTTGGAGTCATCCCCTTCCACCAGCACGGTATACAAACCCGTAATGGAGCCACGACCGTCTGAAGTCCCGGCCCGCTCCAGCAATTTGGGCAGAATTGTGAACACCGAAGGCGTATAGCCTTTGGTGGTTGGCGGCTCTCCGAGCGCCAGCCCGATTTCACGCTGGGCCATGGCAAAACGGGTGACCGAATCCATCATCAGGTTGACATGCTGTCCCTGATCACGAAAATATTCAGCAATGGCGGTGGCGACAAATGCGCCGCGAGTCCGGATCAACGGCAGGCGATCAGATGTGGCCACGACGATGACCGAGCGACGCAACCCCTCCGGTCCCAGCTCTTTTTCTATGAATTCATTCACTTCACGGCCCCGCTCGCCGATAAGAGCGATCACGTTCACATCGGCCCTGGTCTTGCGGGCAATCATTCCCAGCAGCACGCTCTTGCCCACCCCTGAGCCGGCAAACACCCCGACCCGCTGGCCGCAACCCACCGTCAACAGCCCGTTGATGACCCGGATGCCCAGGTCCAGGGGTTTGCGAATTCTGCGACGCACCAAGGGGTTCGGAGAAGCTGCATAGATCGGGTATTCATCTTCGCCAATGATCGCTCCTTTGCCGTCAATGGGGTTTGCGAGTCCGTCGATCACCCGGCCCAGCAAGGTGGGTCCCACCGGCACCACCGCCTGTTGCTGCCGGGCAACCACCTGGCACCCCGGGCCGATGCCGCGGATTTCCTCCAGGGGCATCAGCAGCACCCGGTTGTCCCGGAAGCCGGAAACTTCCGCGGCAATGCTCTGGTCACGCTGGTTGGTAATAATATCGCAAACAGTTCCCAACCGGGAGATCGGCCCCTCGGTTTCAACCACCAACCCCACCACGTTGGTCACCTTGCCGGTGGCTCGAATCGGATGCACGGATTCTAGACAATGGTGAAATTTTTCGAGAACGCCCCCTGCAGGCATGCTCCGGGATGTCATGATCGGTCTCCGGAGCGCTTGATTTCATCGTGAAAAGAATCTTCAACGACCTGAAGCTGCTGCTCAATGCGGGCATCTATTGCGCCGCAATCGGTTTCAATTAAACAGCCGCCGGCAGTGATTGACGCATCGGCCTCAACCTGGACTTCCTTTAGATTTGCGGTCAGGTCGGAAAACCCGGATCCGGCCTCTTCGGCCGCCTCCAGGTCAGTCGGATTGAGTTTGATTTTGATTCTTCCCGGGTGTTCGCACTGTTGCAAAGCCTTGCGGACCACCGTCTTAACTATTTCATGATCCGTGGCGGCTTCCCGGCGAATCACCTTACGGGCAATCGCCAGGGCCAGTTCAGCGGCTTCGTTTTCCAGTTCGCGGACAATTTGACTGCGAAGGCTTTGCACCTGCTCAAGGGCCTGGTGCAACGCCTGGATCAGTCCCTGCATTTTCGAATTTGCGACTTCGAAACCGCGCTTTTCCCCTTCGGCAAGCCCTTCCTTTTTACCATCGGCAAGGCCCTTGCTGTAAGCGAGCGCCTCTGCCTGCTCCGGCGGCAGGTACCCTGTCCTGCGATGGGTCCGCTTGATACCGGATTCACCGACAGCATCCCCGCTGCCGGACGCACCCGCTGGCCGGTAGGAGCGTTGAAAACAGTCTTCCGGCACTGAGGAGCGCTTTGCCCCGCAGGAATCCTCTGCCGTGATCGCCGGAAAACAATGCAGCCGTAAATCGATCCGGCACTCAGATACTGGGTCGTTTGCTTTGTCAGACAATGATATCGTCCCCCCGGCGACCACTGATAATGATCTCGCCTTTGGCTTCCATTTCCTGGATAATGGCGGTGATGGCCAGCTGGGCATCGGAGACTTCCTTCATCCGCACAGGTCCCAGATCTTCCATTTCTTCACGCAGCATATCACCGGCGCGTTGGGACATGTTCTTGAAGACTTTTTCCTTGACCTCTTCAGACGCCGCTTTGAGTGCCACGGCCAGTTCCCCTGTTTCGACTTTACGCAACAGTTTCTGGAATCCCCTGTCATCGACCATCACCAGATCTTCAAAAACAAACATCTTCTGCTTGATCTGGGCTGCCATTTCAGCGTCATCTTCTTCGATTTCATTCAAAATCAGCTCGCTTGAAATCTCATCGGTCTGGTTCAAAATATCAGCCAGCCGATCGACGCCTCCGCTGACACTGGCCACCGAACTTTTCTTGTTTTTGAGAATATCCTTGAACACCTCGTTGATTTCCATGACCATTTCAGTGTTAACTTTTTCCAGGCCCACCACCCGCAGTGCAACGTCGGTCTTGATTTCATCAGGCAACATGCCCAGCACATCACTGGCGGTTGCTGTTTCCAGATGGATTAAAATGATGGCAATGGTCTGGGGATGTTCATCTTTGATCAGGCCGAAGATCTCATCGGCCTGCAATGCTAAAATTGCCTGCAGTCCATCTAATTCACCCTCGGAGTCTGTCTCGAGGCCCTCACCGTCACCCGCCCGCGACCCCGGTGGGGGTGCTGCCAGCTGTTTCTGGTGGGCACGCCGGGATGCCATGTCCGTAAACTCCCGGGCAACGTATTCCACCACATCGGCTGGAATGGTGCTGATTTGTTCCAGATGTTCGCGGACCACTTTTTTTTCTTCCTCGGTCAGACCGCTGAGAATCGTCTGGGCAATATCCTGACCCAGCGAGTTGATCAATATGGCGGCCTTTAAAGAGCCGGACATGTTTCTGGGATCCATAGTTGCTTACCCGGGGCCTAACTTTCCTTGATCCATTCGCGCACCACGGTTCTTGAAGTTTCACTGTCCTGGGCGATCAGTTCCGAGGCACGATCCTTAAAGGTCAATCTTCCGGCGGGGTTGAGTTCACCTTCCAGTTCGCCCACGGTTTTCGGCAGTTGATTAAACAGTTGCATATCACCGAACGAATACTCCGTCAGCCACCTGACCAGGGGTCTGACAAAAAACAAAAACGAAAGCAGGAGAAACAGACTCAAAAAACCGTATTTCAGGTAAGGTTTGTAGGCGCTCAGGTACTCACGCCACCCGGCCTGGGTACCGGTTGCCGGATCAGCCGACAGCTTTTGGGTTTCAAATGGAATATTGACCACTTCAATCTGGTCCCCCCGCTCCGAGCTGAAATTGGCGGCCCGTTTCACCAGGTTTTCAAGCTTTTTCATTTCCTCGGGGCTGCGGGGGCTGTACTGCCACTCGGCCCCCCCCCTTTTTTCAACCCGTTTGTAGACGCCATCGACCAGCACCGCCACCGACACCCGGGTCATCGTCCCGACTGGTTCGATGGTGCGGCTGACAATTTTGCCGATTTCGTAATTGACCGTGCGGTCTTTCTTTACAGAGCTCGCATTGCCGTAAGCGGCCATGTTCTGCTGTTCGGCAGTGGCATCCCCGGGAAGATTGGAGCGGATGCCCGGCACTCCCTGGGGGGTGATTTCCGGACGCATGGAGGACTCATCGGTCGACTGTTCGCTGCGAACCACCTGGTTGTCCGGCAGATAGCGCTCCTCGGTTTTTTCCTGTTTTCTGAAATCAAACTGGCATGACACCCTCACGATGGACTTGTCCTGTCCCAGGGCGGAATCGAGCATGGACTTGATGCGGCTCTCCAGGCTCTTTTCAACCTGCTGCTGGTACTGCAGCTGATCCGAGCTGATGGCTCCCGCCGAATCCTCGTCCTGCATCCCCGCCAGCAATTTGCCACTGCCGTCAACCAGGGTCACGTTTTCCGGGGCCAGGCGCGGTACACTGGAAGACACCAGGTGAACGATGCCGTTGATCTGCCCTTGGTTGAGCCATTTGCCCGCTCGCAGTTTCAGGACGATCGAAGCCCTGGCCGTCTGTTCGTCCTGGAGAAAAAGCGACTTTTCCGGCATCACCAGATGAACCCGGCAGCTTTCGACTTCCGCAATTTTTGCAATGCTTCTTGCCAGCTCCCCCTGCAGCGCCCGTTGATAGTTGACGTTCTGGGCAAATTCAGTCATCCCCAGCTTGGTATTGTCAAAAACCTCGAAACCGATGCTGCCCCCCTGGGGCAATCCCTCGGAGGCCAGCTTCATTCTGGTCTCATAAAGATTCTGCACCGGTATCAGAATCGTATGGCCGTTAGCGGCAATTCGATAGGGAATTTTCTGTTCCTTTAGCCTGGCCACGATAACCCCGGCCTCTTCCGGGGCCAACCCGGAATAAAGTGCCTGGTACTCGCTTTTTGACGACCAGGTCATCAAAAAGAAAAACCCGGCAATGGTGCCCGCCACCAGGCAGACCAGGGTGATCTGTTTCCCGCGACCCAGACTGGCAAAGGTCGCTTTTAGCTGTGCTAGTATCTGACTGAAGGTTCCCATATGGCTCCTAAAAGGGTTGATGCCGCTCGAAAATGACCTTTTACGGGGCCGTCAAAAATTGACGGCTAAACATCGACGTTGAACCTTGATCCCTGTTTAAACCGCCATGCGCATGACTCTTTCATAGGCCGCAACCACCTTGTTGCGGATCTGCAGCAACAGCTCCAGGGAGACGCCCGCTTTTTCCACGGCGATCATGGTCTGATGGATATCGGTCTGCCGGCCGGCAGCCAGTGCGTTGATGCTTTCATCGGCCTCCAACTGGAAGCGGTTGACCTGATCGAGGGACCGGATCAGCATCTGTCCGAATTCATTTGATTGCGTTTTTGCCGGCGGGCTGCCCGTGAGGGTGGGAGCCATCAGCGGCGGCATGTCATTTTGCAGCATGATCTCTTTCATGATTATTTACCGATCTCCAGGGCCTTCAAAGCCATCTCCTTGGACGCTTTGAGTGCCATTACATTGGCCTCATAACTTCTGGAGGCAGATATCATGTTCACCATTTCTTCCATCAGATTGATGTTGGGCAGGGCGACATAACCGTTGCTGTCGGCATCCGGATGACCGGGGTCATATTTCATCACCGGAGGATTTGAATCTTCGACAATCCGGTCTACCTGTACCCCGGCCAGCTCATTCTTGCTCCGGGCGGCCAGGATTTCCTTAAAGGAAGCCGCGATGGGCCGGGCGGCAAAAACGGCTTCCCGGCGCCGGTAGGGACCTCCCTGGGGCGTACGGGTGGTTTTCATATTGGCCAGGTTGGCGGAAATCAAATTCATCCGCAGTCGCTGGGCACTTAATCCCGAAGCGCTCGTCGCCATGGCATTAAAAAAATCCATGCTTACTTACCTCCTTTGATAACATATCGTAATCCCTTTAATTTGTTGGAAATCAATTGAGCGGCCGTGCGGTATAAAATTGTATTTTCGGCCAGCTGCCCCATGGTTTTGTCCACATCCACGGTATTGCCGTCTCCGCGCAGGCTGAACTGGGGCGGATCGGCAGGCGTCAGTTTGACGTTGTCCATGGGTCGGCGCACAATGGGAATATGGCTGGCGTGGGTGCGCACCAGCTGCACTGGCGGGGCGGATCCGGGCTTGCTTTGGATCTGTTTTTCAACTTCGAGTTCCACCGCCTTGTAGTTCGGCGTATCCATGTTGGCAATATTGGAAGCCAGCACCCGGTGGCGCAGGGACCTTAAATCCAGCGATCTTTCCAGGGTGGAAATGGTATGGTTGAAAAGCGAAAACGTGGGCATTTTTTTCTCCTGGCAAATTTTGTTTATTCGGCGGCAGGCTCCAGCCTGATTTATCAAGCAAGAACCGTACCAACACAAGCCGCAAAAGCCAATAACCCGGCACCCCGCCCTTGCCTGCCGTGCTATCCGGCATCCCCGGCTTCCTCTTTATATTCGCGCAGCTTGTTTCTCAGGGTCCGAACACTGATCCCCAGCAGTTCGGCGGCCCGGGAGCGGTTATCTTCAACTTCTTTCAGGGTCTGACAAATCAGGCTTTTTTCCATTTCCCGCACCGTTCGGCCCGGTTTGGCGGGCAGCGTCCCGGGGACCGTGCCGGCTTCGCCGCAGCCGTCGAGCATCAAATGATGCGGCAGGATCACCTGCTGGTCGCAGATGAGCACCGCCCTTTCCATGGTATTTTCCAGTTCGCGCACATTGCCGCTCCAGGGTTGTCCTTCCAGGGCCTTCATGGCGTCATCACTGATGCGCATATTTTTTTTGCCATTCAGCAGGCTGTATTTTTTCAGGAAATGGGCGGCCAGCAGAACAATGTCTCCCTCACGTTCCCGCAAAGGGGGAAGCCGAAAAGGGATGACATTGATCCGGTAATACAGGTCCTGCCTGAATTTTCCCTCGGCAACGGCTGCCTTGAGGTCCCTGTTGCTGATGGCGATCACCCGGGCTTCAACCCGAACCGGCTGGGTGCCCCCGATGCGGTCAATTTCCTTTTCCTGTAAAACGCGCAGCAATTTGGCCTGCAGGGGCAGCGACATTTCGCTGATTTCATCAAGCACGACCGTGCCTGGGCCGGCCAGTTCGAATTTTCCGATTTTACGCCCGGCAGCCCCCGTGAAAGCCCCTTTTTCATGACCGAACAGTTCACTTTCCGCCAGGGTATCCGGCAGGGCGGCACAGTTTACGGCAACGTAGGGGGCTTCGGGGTGCCGGCTGTGCCAATGGATATGGGCGGCCAGCAATTCCTTGCCGGTGCCGCTTTCCCCCTGGATAAGCACGGTGGCGCTGCTGGCTGCCACCTGTCGGGCCAGAGCCAGCATTTTTTGCAGCCCGGGATCTGCGGTAATGATTTCCTTGCCAGCACCCGGGCGGCTGGCATTTTTTCCATCCGCTTTGCGCTCTTTGTTGAACTTTGGGCGGCCGATAATTTTTTTGACCGTCTTTTGCAGATCTTTCACGGAAAACGGTTTTAAAACATAATCCGACGCTCCGGCCTGCATGGCTTCGACTGCATTCTGGACGCTGCCGTTGGCAGTGGTCACGATGACCGGAACCTGGGGCGATATTTTCTTAATGGAATCAAGCACCGGCAGTCCAGAAATCCCGGCCGCCGCCTCATCGGTAATCACCAGGCTGTAGCGCTCAGTTTTAAACCTGTCCAGGGCTTCCGAACCACTGGCAGCCTGCTCAACCGGAAACCCGGCGCTGCCCAGCGCATCGCAAAGGGCGCTGAGCATATCCGGCTTTTCATCCACGACTAGAATGGGTGGCAGTTGCATCGGCAGTTTTTCCAGGTTGTTCGCAACGATCAGCGGCCGGTGATTTTCGTGTTTCCAGCCGGTCGACAGTCAAAATGGCTGCTGCCGGGATCCTGTCCGTGCAGCATGTTCAATCTTTCAGATGAAACCGTATTATGATGAGCAAATATCATGCCATCAAAAGGTGGGCTTATTTTGGGGGCTTCCCCTAATGATGAAGTCGCAAAAAATCGAATTTTCTCGCTTAAGCAAGCCTTTTCGGGAGCTGTTCAATGCATCCCCATCCCGGCAATCCGCCGGGTGATGTCAATTTTCGGGTAAAGCACGTCACGGTGTTGACGCGCCCTAAGAATCGAGATGCATTGGAGAAACGAAATGAGTCCCGGCGGACGCTTTGCCGGTCCTAGATGTTGCAGGGCTGCAAATGATGTCGCTTTATCTTTTCCACCAGCGTGGTCCGGTTCAAATGCAGCAGTTTGGCGGCCTTGTTTTTGACCCACTGGGTTTTTTCAAGGGACTGCAGGATCAGCGCCTTTTCAAATTCGGTCACCGCGCTGTTCAAGCAAATGCCTTCCTCTGTGATTTCAATGAGACCGGGACGGTCAAAGCCGGCGGTGTTTTTCAGCTCGGGCGGCAAATCCCCGGCCGTAATATCACCCCTGCCTTTTAATACCACCAGCCGTTCGATAATGTTTTTCAGTTCCCGCACGTTGCCCGGCCATCCGTAATTCATGATCAGCGCCATGGCGTCATCGGCAACCCCGCTGACCTGCCGATTGTTTTTGCCGTTGGACTGTTCCAGAAAATGAGAAACCAGGTGCGGGATGTCCGATTTGCGATCCTTGAGAGCCGGAAGCATGAGCGGGATCACGTACAGCCGGTAATACAGGTCTTCGCGAAAATTTCCTTTTTGCACCTCTTCGGACAAGTCACGATGGGTGGCAGCGACGATGCGCACATCCACCTGGATGGTTTTGGCACCGCCCACCTGTTCGAACTCGCCTTCCTCGAGCACTTTGAGCACTTTAACCTGCAGATCGGCACTCATGTCGCCGATTTCGTCCAGGAAAATGGTGCCGCCGTCGGCAAGCTCAAATTTGCCCTGCTTTGAACAGGTTGCCCCGGTGAATGCGCCGCGGACATGGCCGAACAGCTCACTTTCGAGCAGGTTTTCGGGGATCGCCCCACAGTTAATCGAAATAAACGGTTTGTTGCGGCGCCCTGATTTCTGATGGATGGCCCGGGCCACCAGACCTTTTCCGGTGCCGGTGTCGCCATTAATAAGGATGGTGCTGTCACAATCGGCAACTTTTTCCACCAGTTCAAACACGGCCCTCATTTTTTCACTTTGCCCGATGATATCCTGAAACCGGTATTCAGCGTTCAAATTGCCGGTTTCCACCCGACCCGGATCACATGAGTTGCGTTTTTCAACTGGATCTTTATGAAGCGTTGCCTTTTGCACGTCTTCCTCCTCGAAAATCGTTATCTCAATTTATCTATTATAATTGATAGATATATTTTTTTATTAATGTATCAATTTAGGTTGGGATTGGAAATTGCCGGGATTTATCGCTGGGGCGAACCGACGGTGTCAAAAAAAAGCAATTTTCGTGCCGTGATCAAAAAACTACCGGTTCTGAGGGGATACATCCAGTGGATACTACCACGAAGGCCGGTCCGACTTCTCAATATAGGGTATTTCACCTGGATGCACGGATACAATATTTTGTGGGGAGGCTTTAAAGGGAAAAAATCGCATAAAATGAAAAAAAATCTGCAACTAATCGATAAACAACAATAAAATGGATTTTTGATCCATGAAATGGCCCTTTTTTTTGCAATTTGCAAAGATATTTCGTCCCTGAGCCATAAAAGAGCGCGGAAACCTCCCTGAAACATGCAAGTGTTGCCGTCTGCCCCCGGACTGAAAAAGAAGGCAAGACTGGTAAATCAGTAATGAAAATGAGTTTTTAGTAATAATATCAAATTGATTTTAAAAAGCAAAATCCGCTGGAGTTTAAATGGCAGCTTCCGGTTTACTTTTCAGGCAACTTTCAGGCCTGAATTTGCAAATTGCAAAAGCATCCCGCCAAATTTGCAAAATCCAAACTTGACGGTCCCGTAAAAAGTAACATTTTCGCCGGTTTCTCAGGCAATAAACGAACTAATGTCCCGATATTCCCGGGACATGGTGTCCATGATGGTTTCAAAGGCCGCGGTATCTATTTTCAGACTTTGCCAAGCCCGGGGATTCAAGGGGGGAATTTTGTTATCACCGCCGGAGCCCATTTCAAGCGCCCGGCAGAAGATATCCGCCAGATGCACGATGGCCGCCTCGGTTGCAAAACCGCCCGCAAGCTCTGGTTCGTGATGGCTGGCGATAATCTCCACCAGTTTGACCGGCAGGTTCCATTTTTGCGCCAGCAGCTTGCCGATATCGGCATGGTTGTATCCCAGGATATCATTTTCGGCTTCTACCATCAGGGTATTGTCTTCTTTCACCCGCGAAACAATCTTCGAAAATTCCCTGGGCAAAAAAGTCATTTCCACAATTTTTCCGATATCATGCAACAGGCCGGCAACAAAAAGCTCTTCAATCTTATCATGGCGCAGGAAACTGCCGATGACTTTGGCCCCCACGGCACATCCCAGGGAATGGTCCCAGAATGTTTCCTGGGTAAGCTTCATTTTTTTGTCCCGCACGGCAAACAATTGAAAGACCGAGGTGGTCAGCAAAAGATTGCGAATCGCATCAAATCCCAGCAGCACAATGGCGGCGGTAACGGTGGAAATGCGTTGGGGGAACCCATAAAAAGATGAATTGACCAGTTTCAGCAGCCGGGCCGTCAACACCTGGTCATCGGTAATCACCCGGGCCAGGTCTCTGGCTGACGATTTCGGGTCATTGACCAGTTCGGTGATCCGCAGCACGGTGCGGGGAAGCGTCGGCAGGTCATCAATGCGGGCGATGATTCTCGCAGGATCAGTCGCTTTCATGGTTGTTTTCCCGGGCCTGCAGGTCCCTTGCCAGCTGCTGGCTGGCCGCCTTGAAAATTTCAGTCATCACCGGATCGTCCAGCACGTCGGCAAACTTTTTTCGCAACCGCCTTTCGATGGCAATTTTCGCGTCCAAAGCGGCAGCCTCCTCCCGGCTTTCCGCTGATCCCGAACCGCCCTTGACAGTCACCCGGGGCACCCCCCAGGATTTGAAAATACGGATATTTTTCCTGGAAATCCGGGCGCCGGACTCCAACAGCAGCACACCGTGACCGTTGTAGACCGGCTGGGCCAGGACCATTCCGGGCTTTAATTCCTCGATGGACAGCTTAATCATCTAAACTCCGATATTATTATTGATCCGCAGGTTGGCCATTGTTCAACCCTGAAGCGTTTCCCGCCCTAAATGCCACAAGAACCGCTGCTTGTCCACCCTCATTTTGCCTCAAAGGCTGTAACGTTAGAAGGCTATAAAGCCAGGAGGCTTTTTATTAAGGATGCAATCCTTATTTTAGCTTCCTAGCCTTCTAGCTTCCCAGCCTCCTGGCCTCCCAGCCTTTTTTCCTTTCACCCTGTACAATGAACCTTTAATCTTTTGCATACCACTTAATCTACTTTTTATGAAGCATTCCGGAAGGTTAAATAAATCAGCGAAAAAAAGTTCTAAAGTTCCCCCCCCCATAATCCGATAACCAGGGTGTAAGGCAAAATACAGGTCCGGAAAGGAGGGTGGCACGAAAGACCGATACCTTGCCTGGCAACCGCCGATTCATTCGGTACTTTATTACATCATTGGCAAGAATGCCAAAATAAACCTAGAAAAGGAGCACAAAAAATGACAATTCAATTAACCCAAGGCATGAGAGCGAATCTTTTCAGTCTGCAGCAAACCTCAAAACTGATGGAGCTGACCCAGAAGCGCCTGAGCACGGGCAAAAAGGTCAACACCGCCCTGGATGATCCGGTCAACTTTTTCAAGGCCAAGGATCACATGGACCGGGCCAATGACCTGGCCTCTAAAAAAGACGGCATGTCGGAAGCCATCAAGACCATCGAGGCCGCCAACACGGGTATCGAAGGTATTTATGATCTGTTGGCCCAGATGAAGTCCCTGGCGTCGGCCGCCAAGACATCGGATAACACCGGTGCCCTGCAAACCCAGTTCGACACGATCCGCTCCCAGATCGCCACCCTGGCTCAAGACTCCAAGTACGGTGGCAACAACCTGATGGACGGGGACACCATTTCGGTGGAATTCGATGAAAACGGAGTGCACACCCTGTCCGTCGGTTCTTCTTCTCTGGGTTCCACCACGGCCGGCTCAATCGCAGGCGCCACGGTGGCTGCCGGTAATTTCACTTCGCAGACCTCCATGGAAAGCGCCATCAAGGAGATCGATTCGGCTGTCAGCAACCTGAGAACCGAGGCCCAGAAACTGGCCTCCAACCTTTCGACGATTTCCATTCGCGAGGACTTTACGTCAGAGATGATCAACACCCTGAACACCGGTGCCGACAAACTGACCCTGGCCGACATGAACGAGGAAGGCGCCAACATGCTGATGCTTCAGACGCGTCAGGCCCTGGGCACCACTTCTTTGTCCCTGTCTTCCCAGGCGGCTCAGTCTGTTCTGAGATTGTTCTAAGCGAGCACAATCCGTAAAGGATGTGTGATCACTGTCTTGCGGGCTGGGGGGTATTTCGCCCTCCAGCCCAAAAATCAAATACCACCCGCTGCTATCCCAAGGGCGGATAACCGGAGTTTGCGGACAGACCCATGGCCCTTAAAATCACCTTGAAGCCCCATGAAAAAATGATCATCGGCGGTGCGGTGGTCACCAATGTTTCCGGAAAGTGTGAGCTGATTATCGAAAACACGGTTCCGATTCTGCGCCGCAAGGACATCATGGGTCCCGAAGACGCTAATTCTCCTGCCCGCCGGATCTATTTCGTCATTCAGCTCATGTATGTTGACGAACAAAACCTGGCCCTGCACCATAAAAATTACTGGCAGCTGGTTCAGGATTTTATCGAGGCCGCACCCAGTGTTTTGCCACTGGTCGACCAGATCAGTGACCACATTCTGAAAAGTCAGTACTACCAGGCCCTGAAAATGGCTAAAAATCTGATTGAATACGAACAGGAGGTTGTCAGCCGTGCACATGAATGCGCTTAACCATTATCAGCAAATTGAAAAAACCACTATTTCCGGGCGCGAAACCGAGGCCCGGGTGCTGACCAAGGCCGCCGTGATGCTGAAATACTGCCGTGACAATTGGGAGGCATCGGATCGGCGCCGGAAGCTGGATGAGGCCCTGACATACAATCAGCGCATCTGGAGCCTGATCCAGGGAGATCTGCTGGATGAGAACAACCCCCTGCCCAAAAGCATTCGGGAAAACATCCTGAGCCTGAGTGTTCTGATCGACAAGCGCATTTTCAATGTCATGGCCTACCCCGCCCCCGAAAAACTCAACATTATCATCGACATCAATCTGAACCTGGCCGCCGGACTGCGCGGCTCCCCCAGGATCGCCAGTCGGGAAAATCTTCAACCACCCTCCTGACATCGGCCCACAGTAAAAAATCTTGCTGTCATCGCCGTTAGGACACGGTCTTGTTGAGACAGTAGTTTTTTTCCAGGACTTCACGGAGTGTCAGGTAGATGAAACGACTTCGCCTGGCAGGCGCCAGGTAATCCTCCCATGCTTTGCGGGCCCTTTTTGCCTTCTCTTTGAGCTCATCCCCAGTGTGGCGTGAAAAAAACTCGGCAATTTCATGGGGCAAGTTCATCGTTCTGTCCTCGGCCACCTTCCAGACAAAAGAATCATAATCAATGCGATTTTGCATCGGCAGGGCCCAGTGGTCTGATATGAGCAAAGGTATCCGGCCAGCCGAAAGAGTTTCAAAGAACCGAATGGACTGGACCCCAAACCCCCTCGGGCAAAGGGTTGTTGCCGAGCGGGTCATCGCCGAAATCAGCTGGGCCTTTTTTTCCTTCTTAACCTCTGCGGGCAGCCAGGGGTACTGGTCAACAGAAATATCGATAAAATAATCAATCCCCTGCAACGATGGGGTGAGTGGAAATATTCGTCTGGCAAATGCCATCGTTTCAGATACGGCAAGCTGATAGGCTTGCTCGTCTTTGCGACTCGCCAGCAGGTGCCCAAGTTTGTCAAGCAGAACTTTATAGATTGGCAGCTGTTCTGTATCCAAAAAACCCAGCAGCATGGATGCTCTCAAGGCATGGGTGACGATGGTGCCGACAAAATTCACATGATAATCCCACGGAACACTCAAGGCCTTCCCAAAAATATCATCAATGAAATACGGCAGGCTGATGGAGTTGAGATCCTTTTTGCGGTCGTCATGGTTCACCCGGTAGATAACCGAGGGTAAGTCCAGGGCGGCGCTGATATCATCCAACAGAAAAAATACAAACTTATGGCCATATTCGGCAAAGCCGGGCAGCTGCCTCAAAAAGTCGGTAAATGCTCTGAGACCCAGTTCGTGGTAAAAACCATCAATGGAATACGGGAAAAAAACGAATTGGGCCTTCTGCACATCATCGATCGGGGTAAACATTTGTTCATCCAGGTCGTGGTAGTCTTCCAGCAGCTTCAAACCGGACTCCAGGCCTCCATGGACATCTTGCAAGTCCAGGAAACAAACTCTGAGCGGTTCAGACTCAACCATGCAGCGGTTTAGTTCCCACAGCAGCGTTTGAAGATTCCCATCAGCATGTTGACTTGGCGAAACAGCTTCAAGCAGCTGAATCGCATCCTGACGGCGGCCGGCGGACAGCAGTTTGCGGGCATGCTCCAGGACGTATTCCGGGCAGTTAAAGCCCATGGCGCCAAGGGCATCAAACAGCCGCAGTCCTGTATCCTTTCGGCCCCTGATACAGTGCGCCACTGCCATCAATCCTGTTGCTACAGGGTGGCCGGGGGTTTCATGCAAAAAAACGGGCAGCTGTTCCAGGACATTTTCGATTTCACCGGTGCGCAGCTGGCACAGGGCGCAATTTAAAACCGCCTCTTTCAAACCGGGGTCCAGTTCCATGGCCCGGCTGGCCGCCTGTTTGCCCTGCTTGTATTTTTCAAGCTCAATCAAGACAAAGCTCATATTGAAGTGCGCCATAGCCGCATCCGGCTTTTCTTTCAGCACCTGCTGCCAGAGATCTAAAGCCTGCTCATATTCACCTATTTCCTGGGCCTGGATGGCATTTTCGATCAAAGCGGCCATAGAACCTTTTTGAGCGGCCCTTTTCTTTATGCCCAGGGAGAAATAACCCTTTTTTTTAGTGAGGTGTTTCTCCCGGTTGAGCATCCCGTAATGGTGGACAGCAACCGGGCACTTCTTGATGGGAATCCCGGCCCGGCGCAGGGCCGGTTCCACCAACTCGTGGACCGGGTTTTCAAAACAAATCCGCGGGTCATTGGGAAACAGCCGCACTTTCTCACTGGGATTCCATCCGCTGCCAGCCTGCTCGCCGGAGTAGTGCCCATCGTTGGCCTGCCAGCCCTGGGTACCGACATCATCGGTGTAGTTGCGGGTCATCAGACTGTAGGCACATGCCGGGGCATCCGGATTTCGGATAATCTGCAGCAAGGCCTCATGATCCTGGCGCGCAATGACCTCATCGGCATCAAGAATGAAAATCCATTTGCCGCTCGCATGCGCCAGGGAGATGTTGCGGGCCTCGGAAAAATCATCATGCCACGGATGCTGATAGACCCGGGCTCCGAAAACTTCGGCAATCTGCTGGGATCTATCCGTCGAACCGGTATCCACTATAATGATTTCGTCGACAAGATCTTTGACACTCAGCAAACATCGCGCCAGGTTTTTTTCTTCATTTTTGACGATCATGCACAGGCTGGTGGCGCTGCTCTTTGATTTTTCCGGATCGACTGTGTTGAGTACAAGCTGGCTGCGGATTTGTAAAGCGGGGGCCAGAATGCCATCATCGACCCCAAAAACAGCCATGCAAGTTTGAATGGATTCCAGGGATTCACGCAGTTTGTTTTGCTCAATGAGCACGTCAATCAGCAGGTAGGCCAGCCGCTTGTTCAGCGGAAATCGCCGGCAGGCATCCTGAAACAGGGGTTCGGCTTCCTCAAAGGCCTTCAGTTCCCCAACGATCTCGTGAAACGTGTCCGCGACTTCCCGTAGCTGGGGTGAACGTTCAAAGCCCTGCTGCAGCATCTCAAGCGCCTTGCGGCCGTTGCTGTTATCCAGTTGCAGCAGCCCGAGGTTGATGCACGCTCGACCGTCGGCCGGATCACATTCAATGGCCTGCTCGAAATAATGTTCGGCAGTAGAAATTTCCCTTCGGTGAAACGACAGCACCCCCTTCAGGTTCAAAGCGGAGGCACAACCTCCATCGAAACTCAAAATCTGGTCGACAACTTTTTCAGCTTCATCAAAGCGCTGCAATTTTTCAAGACAGTAAGCTTTCAGCAGGACCGCCCGGGTTTGCTCCACCGATACCTCAGGCTGCTCGATGGCATCCAACGCTTTCTGGAACTGCCCGTGTTCAAAAAAAATTTCCGCCAGGGCGATATGCAGGCCGGTTTGCTGCGGAGCCAGTTCAATTGCCTTTTCCAGCAACTTCATCGCCACCGGCAAGTTGCCGCTCTGGCTCAATATGCGCCCCCTGGCTTCCAGTTCATCCAGCATCTCAGCTGACAATGATTTTATTGGCATATCATTGGCCCTATGTTTTTTATGGAACAGTGGCAAACAACTTGGCCACATTCACGTGAGGCGGAATCCCAACAACGTGTTTTGCCGGATCAAAAGGCTGCGCTGCAATTTTGCTGAGCGGATACCTAACAGGCTCTCCCGGTTTCCAGTCAATCTCCCACTTTTTGCGAAATACATCCCAGCCGGAATTCAACTGGGTAACCTGGTCGATCCGGTTCGCTAACAGAGTCTGACTGCCGGTATGGTGAATGTATATCTGCTGGGCGATACATAGCTTATATCCGGCGATCAAGGCGCGGATGCAAAAGTCATCGTCCTCCCAGCCCCACTTGCCATAGGCCGGGTCGATTCCTCCGATTTTTTGAAGGACCTCACGTTTCACGAACATGCAGAACAGGATCAGCCTGCCAGTAAACCGGTAATTGCTTGCGTTGGCAACGGCCCATTGATCGGCAAACCGCTGCAGTTCCTCAAAAGTTGAATAACTCACATTTTTTACCTTTTGGGCCCCGGAAACATAATTGGACATGGGGCCGAAGACACCGACATTTGGGTCGAGCTGTTTTGCATAATCGATAAAGCCCTGCAGCCAGCCTCGCGTAACGATCGTATCATTGTCTAGAAATGCGATATATTCCCCTTGCGCCACAGCCAATCCCTGATTTCTAGCATAGGGCGCTCCCTCATTTTGGGGATTGGCGATCAATTTAATTCCCGGTACGGATCGCAGATAGCTCAAGCTATGATCGCTTGAGCCGTTGTCGACAACAATAATTTCGTGGGGTGCCCGGCTACATTGCTGAATACTTTCAATGCAGCTTTTAATGTGGTCGGCCCCGTTGAAATTTAATATGATAATGGAGGTCAGACCCTTCATCCCTTGCCCGGATAATGTGCAATTACCGGAATTATCCTGATACATCTTTGTTGAATCAGAAACTGCGCTATCTGCCTGAGTTTTTTTCTCTGGTTTTAAATATAGCTCTACTTCCTGATGGCAACTGCTAGGAACAAAATTGCGGTAAGCCAGCACATCGATTCGATATCCCCTGCTAAATTTATCGGCCAGCGCCGCACTGGCATACTGTGGGTTTTCACCGGCACGGTTTTTCCAGGCGCTTTGCACCATGTTGACCGGGTTGCAAAAGGCCACAGATTGTTCAAAACAGCACAGACAAGGTTTTTCTATTTTGTAAAACTTCTTGTTGCCGTCCATTCCGGCTTCCAGGGTATTGGGATTGTTAAAATCAAGCAAATGCAGCAGAAGCAAAATATCGTATACCCTGTAAACCGAGCTTGAAACTTCCAGGGGGTAGCCGAAATCTCCATCCCCCCGGGTCCAGTCCCATTTCAAACACCCATCCCCGCAACCCTTGAAATTCGGCAGGCTCTGGGGTTTGCCTGTCATGTACTGATAGGTGGTGTTCTTTCCCAGTCTTAAAGAAAACCCAAGCGTATCTCTTTGTTGCGCCATCTTGTCCAGGCATTCGGCCAAAGTAAAATCCCTGATGAAGATGTTGTCGTCCACCATGAAAAACACGTACCGGTATGGGGTCAGCATGGCCAGCAGGTCTTGCTTGAAGCGTTTTTCTTTGACGAAGCCCACTTTCCGGTGTTGTGTTTTGAGGGCTTCATACTGGCGTTCATGGATCCGCTGCGATGTGGCGTAGAGTACCTTTAAATCCAGGTCTTCAATATCGAGGCAATGCAGCTGCAGCGATCGCAGCATCCCATCCAGTTGCAGAGCCCGGTCCTTGCTGAAAACAATGCCCACCGCACAATCGCTGCCCGAATGTTTTTCAAGGTTCCTAAAACCAGCAGGTATTGTTGTTGGCGGCTCTTCTTTGAAAAAACTGCGCCCCCTTGCTTGTTGGCGGCCAGCAGAAATCTCCCCGGGCAGCTTGTCCGGAGCGGCAGCCCCGGCCAGTTCAGTCCAGGTCCACACTGGAGATGCCGCGACGCTCTGCCAGCCGTGCGTCTTGTGAACGGGTGCCGGTCCAGGCTGCCATTGCGCTGGAGATGCAACAGTTTTGATGTCAGGGCTGAGTATCAAATGCGCCAGGGCATCGTAGACCCGAAAATATGAAAAATCATCCAGGTGGCCCTGATCGACCCACGCGGTCATATTGTCAAGAAAGTGGCGATATTGTTCCGCCGGCATGGATTGCAGATAATGCTCCAGCTCCCTGTAGTTTTTAAAGTTTCTGAAATCAATGAAGCATGTCGGCGGCACATACTGCTCAATATCGGCACATCCCAGATAAATGGGCACGGTGGCGCACATGAAGCAGTCCAAAAGCTTCTCGGTTACATAACCCCGCGACCATACCGGGTGATACATATTTTCAAATGCCAGGCAAAAGCGGTACCGGGCAAGGGTGGCAAATTTTTGAGTGTAGGGAGTCAGTGCCCCGCGGTAATTGGGCAATTGAAAGGCGGGCATCCCATAGACATCAAAAGGCATATCCGAATGGTCGTAAAACCAGCGGGCGATTTGCCTGCGCTGGGAGTATAATTCACCGGAAACGCGGGACACCTTGTTGCCGGCAATCACGCACACAGCGGTTTTTTTCTCTGTCTGCGGCACCCGGTGGCTGCAATCCGCAACGCGCAGATAACCGCTATCATAGGGCACATCGTAATTGGGATGCGGTATTTTTATAAAATTTCCTCCGGTTTCCACCAAGGCCGTGGACCAGGTCAAAATGTGATCGAATCTATCCCAGACCTCCTCGTTGTATTGTCCCGGCAGAACCACCACCGGTTCCAGCAGCAGCAGTACGTTCAGCCCGGGCTGCGGTCCGCAGTAACTGAAGGCATCCTGGTAAGCGTATATGTCACAGCCCCTGAGGGGTTTTTGAGACCATACAACGGAGATATCTCCCCGGTGCACCACATAGCCGGGGATTTTTGTGTGTCCGTATACAAGATTAATAATGCTCATCGACGGTATTCCTATTGTGAGAGTAGACTCATTTCTGCGAATCTGTCTGGCTGAACCACTTGGCCATGAATTTTTGCCTGTTTGCCAGTAAAATATCGTCGCGATAAAGGCGGCGTCCGAAGTAGTTTATGACCGTGTTTTCCCTGGCCTGGGATATGCCCCACCGGTGTTCAAACTCCTTGACGGGCACGGCATAGCAGGCCAGGCCGGCCTGGATGACCTGCAACCCCATGTCCCACTCTTCCATGAAGCAGGGACTGTAGCAAACGTCAAACATGAGCCGATGGGCCAGGAAGCGCTCCCGGTGGATTCCAAAAAAAAACCCGGAAACATCATGGGTGCGAACCGGTTGATCGAATTTTCCTTTTGCAAAATAGCGCTTCACCCGCAATTGTTTGAAGTCAATATGCGATCCCTGGGGCCCGACAATAACGGCCTTTTCCAGCGCAAACAGGTAGTGTTCAAGTTTTTCGAAAATCAACGACTGCACGTGAAGGTCGGCGTTCATGATAAAAATCGTCCGGCCTTCAGACAAATTGATGCCCATATTCCAGGATCGGCTGACGCCGGCGTTCAACTTGTTGAAGGAAAATTTATCAATCCGGGGATGTCGGTGCAGTTTTTCAAAAACTTCGTTACTGTTGAAAATACAGATGACTTCGCCCGGCACCCCTTCGAGGTCTTCCAGCAGGGTGACAATGTTGTATGCACTGTGCGGAGAAAAATCCAGGACCGGAATGACAAAACTGCGCTCAACAGGGCCGTATTGCATGGTAACATCTCCGTTACATAGCTTCTTCAGTAAACTGTCTTAGAGGGTCGTGAGTTTTCATTAAATCCATTAATTTCCGGCGGACTTCCCCCATGACATGATCCCAATTGCCGGGTTGCGGCTGCCGGAACAACCGTGCGGTGGGATACCACGGACTGTCATGGCGCTTGAGCAACCATCGCCAGTCCGGGTCAAAGGGCAGCAAAATCCATACCGGCTTTCCCATAGCCCCGGCCAGATGCGCCACCGCGGTATCCACCGTGATCAACAGGTCCAACTCGGCGATAACAGCAGCCGTTTCACCAAAATCGTTGAACTGTGGCCCAAGATTGACAATGCCTGTTTTTTCCAGCTGTCCTGCTTCTTTGGGTGATAACTCCCGCTGCATGCTCAAAAGGCTCGTGCCGGGAATCTGCTGCAGCCAAAAAAAATCCTCCAGGCGGCATGATCGCTGTTGATTGGCAATGTGGTTTTGATTTCCGGTCCAGGCGAAACCGATTTTGAAACCCGGTCCCTGAAAATGGTGCCTCCAGGCGATACGATTTTGCGCTGGCGGCGAAAGGTAGGGAATTTCCGCCGGAATGGTATCCAGCCGGGTTCCCAGCCGGCCGGGAATACTGCACAGGGGGATGTAACAATCAAACTGCACGGGCAAAACCCCGCTTGGCGGCCGTTCCAGCAGTTCGTCGATTCCCGGAAATTCCCGGAACAAAGGGATCAACTCCCTGCGGGTTTCAAAAAGGACCGTTCCACCGTTTTTTTTTACCAGGGGCAAGTAGCGGACAAACTGGATGGCATCCCCCAGTCCCTGATCGCCATGGACAAGGAGACGTTTGCCCGCCAAAGGTTTCCCATCCCACAATGGATTTCCATGGTAGCGGTAGTCTTCTTTATACCCATTGACTTGCATGCGCCATTCGTATTCCCGCCACCCGTGCTTATAGCGGCCGCACAACAACAATGCCAAGGCCAGGTTTAGGTGAATATGGGCGGCCGTCTCATCAATTTTCAGGGTTTTTTGATACTGTTCGATGGCTGCCACTGGATCTCCTAAAGCCCGCAGATAATTGCCAAGGTTATTGTTTGCTTCCAAATGATCGGGCTCAATTTCAACGGCGCGGCGAGCCAGATCCACGGCTTCCACCGGCCGGTTGATTTTTAATTTCAGCTCGGCCAGGTTATACAATGTTTTCGCGGACAGGGGTTCAATCTCCAGGACCCGGTGGTAGGCCCGGATTGCTTGCTGATATTTTTCGAGTGCGGCATAAGCATATCCCAGATTGAAAAATACTTCGGGCATGTCCGTCTTTAATGCCGCGGCCTTTTCCAGCCAGAAAACAGCTTTCTTGAATTTATGCTGCTGTTTGTAGATGTCGCCAATTCTGTTGAGCACCCAGGCCGAAGTTGGGTGAGCATTCAGGAGGCCATGATATTGCTCCAGGGCTTTATCAAGGGCTCCCTGCTGTTCCAGAATTTCGGCCGCTCTGATGGCCGGTTCGACCTGAGTGGGATCAAAACCCAGTGCTTTTTGAAAACATGTCAGGGCCTGCTCGAGGTTACCCTGGCGCCGGTAAAGCTGTCCAAGCCGGCAGTGTCCCTGCCAGGTGGAGGTTTCTTCACCGGCAACCTCTCCGAGCCCGGGTTGCCGCCCTGGTGAAGAAACTGTCCATGGTTCTTTTAGACCGCTGTGTTTTTCTTTGGCAAACCGGCTGTCGGCCGGCTCTGCCGTATTGTGTCGATCACCCTCCCCCGTCGCGATTATTTGCAACAGTCTTTTGGCGGTGTGCTTCCAGGTGAATTTTTTTAAATCCTCGCCGGCTTTGCGTCCAAGGCGACTGATCTCATTTCGGTGATGATAGGCATACTCCAGTTGGGCCACGATCTCATCCAGGTTCGGTTCCTGCCAGCGGGCGGCCAGGTTGCCGCGGGAGTCCTTGAGGTGGATATCGCGCAGGTCATTTAGCAAAAGAGCATTGGAGTCATTTACGATATCCCGGTGCCCGCTGGTGTTGGATGCAATCACCGGCCGGGCGCAGGCCATGTATTCCATCAGCACAAGGTTGGTGCCGCCCTCACAGCGGTTGGAAAACAAACCGATGTCCGTCTGCCGGAAGATCTCCCGCAGGATGTAATTGGGCACCAACTCGAGGGTTTTGACCCGGGCAATATCCAGCCCGTTGATTTTACATAACGCCTCTATGAACGGAATCCAGGAGTCGGTTGTTTTTCCCGGCAGCGTGATGTGTTCGGAGACTGCCATTGACTGGATGGACTCGGGCCACAAATTATACCAGCAGTTGACCAAAATGACGTCATCGTATTTTTCCTGTAAAACTTTTACAGCCCGCAAAATCAGATCCTGTCCTTTGCGCAGCTCGAACTTGCCCCCTGAAAAAATAACAAAATGCCGGTCAGAACCACCATTGGCAATAGGGTGAAACTTTTGGGGGTCGATCCCCTGGATGAGCACATCGCAGTTGGTGATGCCCTTTTCCACCAACCGCTGGCGGCACCATGAAGAACCTGCCAGGATCAGGTCATATTTCCTGGCATTTTCCACTGAGTCGTGGGTCAACTCGTTTTCAAAAAACGTATAACCGTAGTTTTGTTTGCCCCGGACCCCCTCAAACAAAGCAAGCAAATGCACATTGGCCAACGCCTGGAACAGCTTTCCCGGAAGATCCGTTTGCCTGCCGTCAAGTTTGTCGCCGTTTAGAACCTGCACCGGCACCAGCCGGGAAAGTTCTCTGACCAGGTGCTCGCTGCAGACTCCCCAGCCGTAATTTTTGCCGGCCTTGAGCCCTAAATACAACGGTGGCGCAGGGACCTGATCTCTAGTTTTATGGCTGCGTTGCATCATTTGGTCGCCCAATTTTTCATGGTCGTGTCACATCCCGGCAGCACTTTGGCCGTCTTGCTCCGCCTCGAGCTGTTCCATGCTTTCGCCGGCTTCCAGATTCCAGGGTTCCACGTTCAGGGCGCTGCCGTAAAACACACGGGCATCTTCAGGTTTGCCCACAGCCCGGGATATATGACCTGCCGCCAACAAGACTTCCACGTCCTCAGGGTTGCGCTTTAACAGTTCCAGATATATCTTCAAAGCCGCAGCCACATCGCCCTGCACGATGAAATAAAATTCCGCCAGATTTTTCTCAAAAGTACTGTTGTGGGGATCCAATTCCAGGGCCTGGCGATACTGCTCCAACGCCTGGTCGTTGCGTCCCATTTTTTGATAGTAAACGCCCAGGTCGTTATGGGCAGCGGCGAATTCCGGATGGCTGGCCACAAGCTGTTCCAACACGGAAACTGCGGCTTGCATGTCATCTGCAGATGCCAGCTCCTGGGACCGGCGATAAAGTTCATCCGCAGACATTAATTTTTCTGAATTTTCCCGGCGCCCTTTTATTTTTTCCAGAAATTCCAAAGCCTCGGTGTGCCAGGGTTCGATCTCCAACACCCGCTGATAGTATGCGACGGCATCCTTGAAATTTTGAAGAACAACACTCAGATTGGCAGCAATAAAAAACGACTGCGCATCGCTGTGATCAATTTCAATGATCTTCTTGTAAACCTCCAGGGCGTTTTCCACCTGCTCCAGTTCCGTGTGGTAGAAATGGGCCAGGCTTTTCAGAAAACCGGTGTTGTCCGGTTCGCACGCCACCGCCTTTTGATAGTGTTCGAGAGCCTTTTCTTGATCCCCGGTTTTGTAATACAGCGTTCCCAAATCGTTATGAGCCTGGCAAAAGGTTGGATGCTGCTGCAGCAGTTGTTGGTAGGCCCTAATAGCAGCATCATACCACTGATTGTCAATTAGCGGTTGGATGTCCTGGTAATAATCTCGAGCGGATTTCATCTTGCAGCCTCCTTGGTTATCTAATTAACGGTATAAAAAAACTTAAAAATCCATCGGTACTTACATCACTTCAAAGGATCTGGGCTCATCGCGGTTTAAAAAGATCGACCACATCATCCGGTAGCCCTTCTCCAGGTTTCTGGTAAACAGGGCAGTGTCAAAAAGCGGCTGGCACTTGCGGTTGGTCGCCAGCTTCGCCTTAACTGCCGACAGCGCCTTTTGATCTTTTCCCAGTTGGATGGCCAGCGATTCATATTCCGACAGCTGCCGGGCAATTAATTCCGGTAGACCCGCTGCCGCCAGAACACTGGCCGCCACCCGGGAGGCAAAATGCTTTCCTTGAAGAGTAACTACCGGCACCTCGGCCCACAGCGCGTCGCTGGCAGTGGTATGCCCGTTGACGATGCGGGTATCCAGAGCAAGATCGGCAATTTTCAGACGTGCCAGGTGTTCGGGCTTGGGCATTTTTTCAGCGAACACCAGTCTATCTGGTGCCACACCGCGCCGCTGGGCTGCGCATTTCAAGTTGGCCTGGCTGACGTCACATCGGCGAAGGAGCCACAAAACACTGCCGGGTACTTGCTGCAATACCCGCATCCAGGTGTCAAACATGATTGGCTCGATTTTATAAGGTTCATTGAAGCAGCAATAGACCATACCCTCTTCGGACAAGCCGAAATCTGAACGCTGAAAATTGGCGTCTGATATGCTCTGCTGCCCATCGTTGATTTGATAGGTATGGGGCATGTAGACCAACTTTTCAGAAAAATAAGCGGCCTGGTCCGGCGGCGTTACGATCCGATCTGTGATGATGTAATCCAGAAAGTCGGCACCGGTGGTCCCGGGAAACCCCAGCCAGGACACCTGAATGGGTGCTGGGCGCAAAGCGCAGATCTCCAACCGGCCCCCCTCGGTATAGCCCTTCATTTCCACCAGTATGTCCACTTCATCCTGATAAATCCTGCAGGCGGCTGACAGATCATCAGTCATTTCAAGGTCCACAAACTCGTCGCAGTCCTGCTCAATGCGCCGCCGATAATCACTGTGGTCGTTTCGGCCGTAAGAATAAGCGACGATCTTGAATTTCCGGCGGTCATGGCAGGCAAACAGACTGCGTATTAAATGCGCAGTGGCATGATTCCTGAAATCAGCCGACAAATAGCCGATGGTTAATTTGGAGCGCGTCTTGCGTCGATCACCAAAACTGAAAGAGACGCGTTGCTTCCCGGACTCCAGCCGTGCGGTCATACGGGCAGCGATATCATCCGCCCAGGATTTGGCCACCCTGAAGTTGTACCCGGGATCGTCGGACAAAGAAAAAGTTAAAAAAGGGGTCTCCGCCGCCTTTTCATTGCCAGCCAGGGATTTTCGTGTCAGATCCTGCAGGCGGGCACAGGGCTCTTGCAGCTCTTGCCAGGCACACTGCTGCTGGAGCTGGCGCACGAGCAGATTTAGCGCATAGGCATGCTCCGGCTGCAACTGGATGGTCCGGCGAAAGCAGGCCACCGCCTGTTCGTAGTAGCCGCACTGGCTGCAGACAATCCCGAGATTATAGTGGGCTTCGGTAAAATCGGGCTGTAATTGCAAGGCCTTTTGATAGTAAGCAGCGGCTTCGTCCAGTTGCCCCAGTATCCGACAGACGATGCCCGCATTGTTATAGGCCTTGGGGTCTTTGGGTTTGAGATGCATGCAAGTCTGGTAACACGCCATGGCTTGCTGCGGCTGGCCCAACTCACGATAGGCGGTGCCGAGATCATTGTAAACTTCCACGTAATCGGCCTTGATCTGAATGGCCTTTCGGAAGCAGGCCACAGCGTCATCCAGTTGCCCCAGACACTTGAAAGCATATCCCATGCTCGCGTGGGTCTCGCAGCAAGTGCCGTCTATTTTGATGGCCTTCAAATAGCAATCGATGGCCTTGTGGAAAAGCCCCTGCTTTTTGTAAGTGTTGCCCAGGTTGTTGTGGGCTTCGAAGTAATCAGGCTGCAGCCTGATGGCTTGCCGGTAACAGGCGGCCGCCTCCTGGAGGCGATCGACTTCAAACAGCATCACCCCCAGGTTGTTCAGGGCCGGGACGAAATTCGGTTTAACTGACAATGCCCTGCGGTAACAAGCTTCCGCCTGCGCCATATGTTTCAATTCCTGGTAGACATTGCCCAGTCCGAACAACGCTTCGGGATATTGCGGATTTATCCTTAGCGCCTGACGAAAGCATGTCTCGGCATCCTTTTTGAAACCGGCACTGCACAGTGCGTTGCCCAGGTTGTTGTAATAGGCAGCGCATTGGGGGCCAATGTCGATCGCCTTTTTAATCAGCTCGATGGCTCTGCGATGTTCACCGGTCTGATGGGCGATGAGACCCAACAGGTGCAAGGCATCGGCATGCCGGGGGTTTGCCTGGAGAATGCCGGCATAGGCTTGCCGGGCCAGTTCAAGGCGACCGGCCTGGTGGTAATTCACGCCTTTGCTCAATTGTTCGTGCTCATTCATCGATCAATCTGCTCTACGGCGGATTCAAAAAAGCGTTCGACCTCGCGTACGGCCTCAAGATCCTCAAACAACACATGGGAGTTGGACTGGATTTGTTTGCCGACGTTTTGGCGCCAAATTTTATCATGCGCCAATTTCAGGGCAATGCTGACATAGTCATTCAAATTTTCAGCCACGCAAGCATCCATGCCCATCAAACGGTAAAAACCATAAGTCAACCTGCCGGGCAATAGCGGGCTGGGCCATGTAACCACCGGGATGCCGCAGGAAAAACATTCCAGGCTGGTATTGCCGCCGCTCATATAAATGCTGTCCAAAACAGCATCCGCCATGCTGAAAAGGGAAACAAATTCCCGCCTTGCCATGGCAGGGAGAAAGTGAATGCGCGTGGTCACATCCGGTTGGCTGCGCTTTATGCGTTTCAAAAAAAGCCTTTGCCAATGGGGATGCTTGCCTGCCAGCAACAGCAGTTTTCCGTTGGGATCCTGCCGTAAAATTTCCCCCAAGACGGCATCAAAGTCCGGATGTAATTTAAAAAGGCTCTGGGGGCAAAGATACAAGGTGTCTTTGCCCGTAAAGCCATATTGCTGCCGCGACGGCGGCCGGATATCGATACGGGGGCGATTGTAATAGTAACCTATGCGCTGGAGGCGCACCAGTTTCTCGGAATAATGCTTCTGGGCCCCTTGCGGTTCGGCACTGTCGGATGACAAGAAATAGTCGATGGTGGGAATGCCCATGGTGATCTGGAAACCCCGCTTGATCTGCACGGGGGCCAGACGGGAAAACGCCAGAAAATACGTCAGGGGGTCCATGCCAATCTCCAGGAAAAACAGGATGTCCAACCCAAAGCCGGCGATTATTTCCCGGGCCTTTTTGAGGTCTTCCGGCAATACGACAACCTCATCGGCGGCGGCAGTATAGGTCCTGGTCAGTTGATCGTCTCTCCCCGGAAAGCGCAGGAGCACCACATGGAATCTATCCCGGGACAGGTGCTTTAACAGCCCGTAGTACAGGTTCCCAATGGTGTGTTCGTAAAAAAACCGGCTTAGCATACCGATTGTTATTTTGCCGTCTTTTTGCCGGGCCATTCGGCAATGGGGAGCTTCCCAGAACAGATCGGGGCATACCTTGAGATAAAACGCGGCGATTTGTTGCCTGACTTCCTTTTCCGGCATGCCGTGCAGTGCCAGGCGGAAGCTGGTTACACCAACTTCCCGATAGGGATCTTTAATTTTAGTTCCCTTCGCCGCGAGCGTGGTGATTTTTCGCTGCAACCCGGCACGGGCATCTATCATGGACTGCTTGGAATCGTAAATCAGCGGCAGCAGCATGGCCATCTTGATCTCGGTTCCGAAGTCAGGCTTGATCTGCAGCATCTTTTGAAAACAGCTCCGGGCATCTTCCACCATGCCCATGCTATCGAAGGTGTTTGCGAGGTTGCCGTAAGCTTCGGCAAATCCTTGATCCAACTTAAGCGCTTTTCCAAAGCAGACGGCGGCCTCATCGAAGCGTTCCATCTCTTTGTAAGCCACCCCCAGGCTGTTGTAAGCGTTGGGAAGATCCGGCTGGATTTGCAAGACCTTTTGATAACAGGCAACGGCCTGCTCCAGTTGCCCAATCCGGACCAGTGCATTTCCCATGTTATGCCTGGCTTCAGTGTAATCCGGATTTATCTCCAAAGCCTTCCGGAAACACTCGAGGGCCTCATCCAAGTCGTTTTGCAGGAGCTTCACGTATCCCAGGTTATTCCAGTTTTGGGGGGCGCGCGGATCTATTTTCAGGGCCTGTTGGTAATAGCTGACAGCCTGCTCAGGCTGGTTGCATGCCTGGCATAAATTACCGAGATTGTAATAGGCAGCGGCAAATCCAGGGGCCAGCCTCACGGCTTGCTCGAAGCACTTGCGGGCTTCACCGACGCGGTTTTCTTTTTTGTGAACCAGGCCTAAATTGTTCAGTGCTTCGGCAAAGTCCGGCTTCAGCGCCAACGCTTGCTGGAAATGGGAAAACGCCTGGTCAATCTCGCCGGTGCCAAGATATGCAATCCCCAGCCAATTATGGACTTCAGGCAGGTATTTATTTAATTCCAGCGCCTTGCGATAAGCTGCGATGGCTTCTTGAACTTTTCCTAGTTCCTGGTAGGCTTTACCCAGACCGATATACGCCTGGTCCAGCTCGGGTTGCAGCCCAACGGCCTTCAGATAATCCCTCACGGCCTCTTTACATTTTCCCTTTTCCAGCAGAGCTTCGCCCCGGAGACAATAAACCTTTGAACTTTGGAGGTCCTCTGGTGCTTGCTGCCTTGCCGGCCCACATTCAACCCGTTGCTGCAGTTCGCTGACAAGCCTTTTGACCACCCTGGTCCAGTCCCCGGGGCGTGGCTGTCGAAATATTCGCATGGTTGGATACCAGGGAGAATCCTCACGATCCACTAACCAACGCCAATCCGCGCTATAGGGCAGCAGCAGCCAAATGGGCTTTCCCATGGCCCCGGCCAGATGCGCCACGGCCGTATCCACACTGATCACCAGGTCCAGATGCTCTATGGCCCCTGCCGTGTCGGCAAAGTTTTTAAATTGCGGTCCGAGGTTGGCAAACCCCCTCGGGTCCGCATCCTCGGGTACGCCGGCCACATCTTTTTGCAGGCCGTAGACGTCAATCGCTTCCAGCGCGAGCAGCGGGAACAAGTCCTCCAGGCCACATGATTTTTGAGGGTCCGAAGTGCATTTGGCCGCCCAGGCCAATCCAATTTTAAAACCTCCTGTGCGCAAGTAGGGTTGCCACTGCTTGCGATGGCTCTGGGCAGCATGTAAGTATGGAATATTTGCGGGAATGGTTTCCACGGTGGTATCGAATATTCCTGGCAGGCTCATCAAGGGAACGTGCATGTCGTGGGGTTCCCGGGAAGCTTCGTCAAAAGACAAAGGCAGCACCTGATCGATGCCGGCCATATGTTGCAGCAAGGCACACAGCTCGGCCTGTACCTCCAGGATCACTCGTCCCCCAAAAGCTTTGACCATCGGCAGATAACGGACAAACTGGATCGTATCTCCAAATCCCTGCTCGCTGTGCACCAATAGGGTTTGGTTGGCAAACGGCAAACCGTCCCAGCGCGGACTTGTCAGCCGGTGGGGATAAATCCTGCGGCTTTCACAGCGCCGAAAACGCCACTCATATTCTTGCCAGCCCTGCCGATACCTTCCCAGCGCCAGCAGCGCCAGAGAGCGATTGAAACGCACGTCGGCGTTTTGCGAATCCAGCCGGAGAGCCTGGTCGTAATAATCCAGCGCTTTTTGAGGCTGGTTGCGATCATGGCACAGTTTGCCCAGATTGTTGAATGCATCCGGGAACTGCTGTCGCGATTTCACGGCCTTTTCGTAAAATTCCATGGCGCGATCAGCTTCGCCCCGAAGATGATAAAGAACTCCAAGATTGTAATTTATCTCTGGATTTCCCGGTGCCAACTGCCAGGCCCGGTGATAGTGCTGCAAAGCCTTTTCATTTTCTTTAAGGTCCCGGTACACGTTTCCCAGATTATTATGGGCTTCTGCGTAATCAGGATTCATGCGAATCGCCTTTTGCAGCCAGTCAACAGCTGCTTTATGGTCCCCCTGGAGGTGATAGGCCAAACCCAGGTTATTGCAGACTTCCGGCAATTGAGGATTGATGGCCAGACATCGCTGATAGCAGCCCATTGCCTGGGACAGGTCTCCCTGCATGCGCAGGACATTGCCCAGGTTGCATAGCGCTTGCACCATGCCCGGCTTGAGCTGCAATGCCCGTTGGTAGCAACGGATGGCTTCGGCATGATTGTTTTCATCCCGGTATATATCCCCTCGGCTGGCATGGAAAAGTGGTGCCCGTGGATCACAGCCAATGGCCTTATCAATGAGCTCAGCAGCCCGGCGAAGATCCCCCTTTTCCCGCCAAAGAACACCCATCAGGTGCAAGGCATCGGCATGCTGGGGCTTTATCGCCAAAATGTACGAATAAAGCTCCTGGGCTTCATCCAATCGCCCCTGGCGATGCAAGCCGACCGCTTGCTCCAACAGCTTGTTGCTGCGGACCCTGTTTTCTAGGGACGCTTGATTCATCACCACCTATTTGTATTGGGGTTACCTGTCACGAACATGACATTGTGGTGCCGGAGAATTGACAATCCTGTCCCCGCGCGCCATCCTGCCAATGATCGAACCCTACGCCAAGTGCTACCAAACCTTTATCCCGGCCGGCTTTGCATGAAATTTCCAACCTTATTGATAAACAGGCAACACCCGTGGATATACGTTGCCGTCTTTATTCTTTGCAATACCCGTACCAGGGAAGATGTTGTGGGAGATCGCTGCATAGCTGTAAAAAACCCGCGCCATAATGGCACGGGTTTTCGTATTGCTTTTAATTTCAGTTGATTACTATTGACTGCAATTCGCCCTTCCCATCTCCTCCAGACAACGGGAGACACCCGGATAAGCTGGTGCTAATGTATGCAATAATTCCCGGAGATGGTTTGTTTGCGTAGTGAGGGAAAAATTTTCCTCGATATGGCGCCGGTACCGTTGTGAATCATAAGCGGCGGCCGTGACCATTTGGAGCGCCTCGTCCACGGTGTTGAACAAAAATTCTGCAGGCCAACTGCCGCGAGCAAAAATAAAATCATGAATGACGGGTTTGATGCCCTTGGCCATGGCCTCGGCGATGTTATAGCCGAAGCTTTCATGCAGGCTGGTGGAGACAAGGTAGTGCTTGTCTTGAAGCCAGTCGTCCATGCTGTTCTGCCAACCCTGAAAAACCACGTTTTCTTCAAGCTGCATGGCTTTGATCTGATAGTTCCAATAATCTTCGATCAGGGGATCTACAAATTTCCCGGCTACGAATAATTTGTAGCGTTGATCGATACCGGTAAGCTTCTTGATAATCTGCAGCGCCAGCACAGGGTTTTTACGGGCATCCAAATTACAAACATAGGCCAGATTGTATCCCGGTTGCCGATTGCTGTATCGGAAGCGTTCCAGGTCCACTCCATTGGGAACAGTCGTAATATCGACGACCTCTTGGATATCGGAAAACCTTTGCTGCAACAACGTTTTCAAATGATCACTCACCACGACAAGCTTGTCCACGTTTTCCCAGGCTACCTGGGAGGCATGATTTTCAAATACTTCCCTGTGATGCAACCGGCAAATTATCGTCTTTTGACCGGCTGACGCATTTTTGCTGCCGTACACAATGAGTTCATCGCACCACTCAAACCAGCAGATGTCCGCCCATTGCAGGGCACTGTCGATTTGGGGCAGTTCAGTGATGACAAATTTTTGCGTTTCATATTCCTGTGAAAGGCCTGACATGATATCGCTTAAAAAATGGTCCATCTCGGCACGTACCAGAAATGCGAGCTTTGGCTTTTTGACGGCAAGCGACTGCTGGTGGTTATTTTGAATATTTTTAATTTGATTTTGTATTTTGTAAGCGACGCCGGCACTGCTTAAATCCAAGGCCTTCTGGTAAAAATTCAGGGCCTGATCGTATTGTTGTCTTCTTTCAAAAACCGCTCCCATGCAAAACAACAGGTTGACGTTATCGTTTTCATAGCGCAACCCGGTCTCAATTACCTGTCGGGCCGCATCCAGCTCGCCTTTTAAGATGTTGATGTTGGCCTTAAGGGCGTAAAAGTCCCCATCTTCAATTAAAAAAACACTGCTGGCATCCAATCTGCTTTCAGCTTCAGCGAATTTTCCAGAAGCGATGAGTTCCTGGATACCGGCTTTTAGATTGTCCATCTCCTGTTGGTTTGTCTCGCTGTCTGTCATTGGGTTTTCCCCTTATATAGTGGTTTGCCGCAAAGCTTCTGCCGGGAAACGAAGGTCACAATTGCCTAAATCCATCTTTTGCCTGACCGTCTCTATTTTATTTTTTATTTCAATTGCCCCGGGACTTCTATCAAGCACTTGGCGGTAATTCCACAGGGCACTTGGATAGTCTTGTTGTAGCAGACGGAGATCACCTATTTTTCCCCGTAAAACACAGGTTTTTGCTGGAAAACTTGCAATCAGACCTTCCATGATCCCGATGGCCTGCTCAAATTGCATATTTTCGATCCGCCTTGCCGCCTTGGCCAGCAGAGCGTTGAATTGCTTTGCTGTAATCTCAAATTTTTCGCTGACCGTTGAATGGTGTTCTGACTCAACATCCGTGCCTGCCTTAATTTTCCGCAATAATTCAGGTTGTTGATCCTCAGGAAACAGCAGCAGATATTCATTCAGCAATCGTTGGGATGCATCTTCATCTCCTTGTGCCAGTGATTCTTTAACAAGCTGTTTGACTTTGGAAACTGCTTCATCGACTTCAGCTTTTAGTGTCGCAGCCTCGGGCGTCCCGGGAAAATCCCGGCAGATCTTATTAACCAACTTTCTTGCCGAGTACAGCAATTGGGAATTGATGTACAAACGGGCAAGTTCAAGCAAAACTTGAACATCGTCTGGCGAGGATTCTAAAAGCTCCAGATAATATGTTTCAGCCGGCGCAGTCTGGCCGGCTTTGCCATACAATCTGGCCAACTGCAGTTTGCAGTTATGGTTTTGTGGATTGGTCTTAATTTCATTTTTCAGCATTAAAACCTTTTCAAAAAAGTTTTCCTGTTCAACAATCAAGCCATAAAAAAAAGCGGCTGCTTCCTGACGCCAAGCGAACGCATCTTTGATGATCTGCAATGTTTTAATAGCGGCAATGTCGTCATCGACTTCTGCCCTTCTGCGCTCCAGCCTTAATCGTCGAATTTCAACGTCCTTGAAAGCCTGCAGGCTAATCGACATAATCAGCCGGTCCAGCTTTTTGTTTTTCTCTTGAAAATCTTGATAGGTTTTCTTGATGGCGTCCACCGATACGTTGAACCCATTACCAGCTTGCTTTTGGTTGAGACGACCGACATTTTTCCCGGCTTGGTTGAAAGCCTGCAAACATTGATCCAGATATTTTTCCAGTTCCCGGCGTTTGGAGATGAGCGTTGCTAGCATATCAGCTTCACTCAGAGGGAATTCCCAATTAATTTTGTCCAAAAGATGATTGCAATCCAGGGCATCAATCAGCTTAGACTCTGCAACTTCTTCAAGCGATTTGACTTGCATCCCATCGATATACATGCCGTTCAAGCAGGTGTTGATGACATGCCGGCTCCCATTGGCGAGAACGCCTTCCAACTGTCTGGTATAATCAATCAAGGGACGGTAAGTCCGCACCGGCAACCCATTGGTCCCCGCCACTTCTATGGTATTTTCTTCAGCAACATTATATTTATTGACGGCGTTTGCAGCGTGAGAGCCGGACTTGGAAAAAGCCATGTCCATCCCGGTCACTATAATGGGCTCCACCCCCAAGGCCATCATCGTATAGATGGCGGTATGGCTGACCGTGGACATCGCCGGAAGGTTGCAGTCTATTTTAAGCCCCGGGGCCAGCCAGGAGGTGACGAATAGATTGTTGCTGGCGACGGCCAATCGTTTTGTACCGGGAAATTTGCTGACATTGTCCGCGTTGGCTTCAAGGGCGAAAATTAATACAGATTGGCGAAGGAAGTCCAAATAAGGTCTGATTTTTTTAAAATTCGTTTTGCGTGCATCACTTGTGACCACAAAATGAGGCCGAATACCGGCCGGGACCAGAGTGGAAACAGCCGAATCAAGAGCGAAAATCAACACTTTGTCCTGCAGGGCCTTAATGGCCGCAACAGCTCCTTCCAGAGAGGGTCCGGCAGAGACACACAGTCCGGGATAACCTGCCAAAACCCCTTTTACTTTATCCAGCGTTGCACCGTGAATTAAGGCCGTGAGGTTGCTCATTAAATTTGCCAGCATACCCCGGCCCAAGTCCCTGTTTGTCTGCCAGAGGTCCCTTGTCAGGCTTACAAGGTCTTTCAGTTCGTTTTCAAGGGTGATGAAATCTTCACCCTCAATAATTCTTGAAGGCAGGTGGGTGATCAGACGCTGTTTACCGACAAATATTTTCCGGCTGTAATGGTTGACGATGTCCGCTGCACTTGCCTGTTTGCCGATAAAAATATCTAGCCACTCGTAATTCAGCAACGGCCTTAGGTCCAATGCTTGCAGGGCAAGATCAAATATTGCCGTGTGCGGTTCAATGATGACAATGTGGGGCTGGGTTTTGAATCGATTCACGGCTGCCAGGGGATAATAGCCCAAACCAACACCGACACAAAACAGCATGTCTTCGGCCTGCAGGTGCCAGTCCGCCATCAATTGTTCCGTACCATTGATGATGTCTTCATCTTCATAAAACAAGACCCGTTGATTTGCGGCAAGATCAACAAAAGCATTGGCCTGGTCCTGTGAGGTAACAAAAGAGGTCACCGGCAGCCGCAGCCGACGACTTTCCGCGTTAAGCTGCATATATATTTTCGGAAAGCGCTCTTTGAGCACCTCCAAGTTGTTATGGTACACGGCGTTTGTCACTTTTATATTCCAGCGGTTGTTATTGCTTGTCTATCAGGAAGAATCTTAAGAAAACCACTCAGCTCTTCAACTTTATCGACGCTGTCTTGCCGGCAATGGGAACCCATGCATTCTCTGTTTAGCAAGGCGGCCTCAGTCACCAATCTGGCGGTGATAAGCAGGTTGCGAACTTCATAAAACCTTGTGTTTTTCGGAAGTTCCTTGACTTGCATGGATTCCAGCTGCAAACCACAATCATCCAGGAAATCCTGGCATTTTTTCAGACCTTTTGCATTTCGCAGAATCCCGACATATTTTGCCATCGCTTTTTTCACACTGCTTTCAACAGCCGCCAATTCCCAGAGATTTTCTCCACGCACACCATTGGGCTTGCAATAGCTTTGCCTTTCTTTGTCATGTATTCCCGGCATGGTTCCGCGCATCTTTTTTGCCCGCTCAGCGGCATACTGTCCCGCCCGCTTTCCGAAAACCTGGGTAGCGGTCATCATGCAGCCCCCGATCCGATCCGCGCCGTGGGGGCCGGCAGCGACTTCCCCGGCGGCATAAAGACCGGCGACGGTGGACTGCGCCCTTTCATTGATCCTGATACCGCCGTTAAAGGCATGGGCGAAATGCACCACCTCAACCCATTTCTTTTCCGGTTGATCCCCGCGCCAGTATATTTTCTTCCCTGACTGCCGGGCGGCGGCAACGGCCATATCGACCATCCCTGATTCGTCCCGGCAGCTGAAGGGCATGTGTTGTTGCCTTTTTTCAATGGCCTCCTGTTTTTTCCGGGAATCAGCAAACCAGGCTTCGAGGATATCACAGCCGGAGGAGTCGACAATTTTTTCCGTTTGATCCAACTCGTCGATGGGCAAAAATTGCCGGGTGCCGTTATTTTTAAGCCCCAAGGCGAACTGGATAAACTCCATGTTGATCATTTCGGCCCCAGCAAGCCAGGCCAACGCATAACCACTTCCTGCCCCTGCCCCGTCGGCCATGTGATTTTCAAAAATTTCAGCCCCTCCGCCTGTTGCCAGAATGGTGGCCTTGGCATTAATCTGCATAAATTCGCCGGATGCCAGCCCCACCCACGCCCCATAGCATTCCCGGTCACAGACGATCAGATCCAGCACTTCACCTGTCACCATTCTGACGGACAGCCGCCGGAGAATTGACAAAAATGTCCGACGGATATTGGCCATATCCCGGGTCAGAAAGGCCCTTTTAGCCTCACTAAAACAACCCCGTGCGCGCACCGGCTCACCGGTAGGGCCTTTTTTGAATTCAAGGCCGCTTGTTGCCAGATCCTCCAGCCGCGGCCCGGATTCCTCCACCAGGATGCGCGCCAGTTGCGTATCACAGCGGCCCAGGCCTACCCGCATGATGTCGTCGTAAAATTCCTGCAGCCGTTTTGGTGTTCGCTCCTGTTCCACCAGGGCCTGAATCCCCCAACCTTTTGATATTTTTGAAAAAGTCGCCCCGTCATGGGTAGGTTTCTGGGCTGCGACCATCACCACCTGGATCGGCTGCCGGCAGGCGGACATGGCCGCCCGAATCCCGGCCGCACCGGCACCAATGATCAGAACATCCGTGGATAAGGTTTGAATCATGTCAAAACGCTGTCGCATAATTTAAAATGGCGGCCGGACGGCACACCCATTCGAATCAAAATTGCAATACTCGTACCAAGAAAGAAAGCCGCGTCCTGAGACGCGGCTTTCCTCTTTAAGATTACAAAGTTATTTAGATCCTATCTAG
>CAZGNV010000052.1:0-36216 GCA_964527835.1 uncultured Desulfosarcinaceae bacterium
GATTGCCGGTACATACTTGCTGCACAATGTCTATAAACTTATGGACCCCTTAGTATGCTACCTTCGGGCGTACTTCTTGACCAGGAAGACAATGAAAAGCTGTTCCCGGTAATGAGAGAGGCTCTCGACAAGATTTACGGTAAATGGGGTGTCGAACTGAGGGCCCCGGTGATACCAGCAATCATGGTTGATTGGACGCTAATCTCCAAGGAGCCGATTAACAGCCTTGAGCAGCTTAAAGGCGTTAAAATCCGCCACTCGGATAAAATTCCCATAAAGGCGTTGAACAAATTGGGTGTCCCGGCTCAGTTCGTTGATGTGAATGAGACGTATATGGCCTTGAAAACCGGTGTCATTGACGGTGCCGCAGCCAGCCGCTTGTGGACGTTGCAGGCATCATATTATGAAGTAACGAAATATTTTTCACAACTTTACCCCCACTCAACAGCTGTTATGCCCGGGATCGCCGTTGCTAAAAAATCATGGGCCAAACTGCCTGACGACCTAAAGGATGTATGGAAAACAACGGCAAAGGGTTTTCTTTGGGATGCGATGTATAAGGCATGGAAGGCCAAAACTTATGAAATCAATTCTGCTAAAGGGCTGATAGAAAAGGGGCTGGTGGAACTTGATGGTTTTTCCCGTGAAGACCGGATTACAATACAGAAAGCCACTCTGGAAGAATGGTTGACTGAATGCAAACGGTTAGGTCCGGAGGCGGTCGAACATTATAATAAAGTGGTTCCCCTCATACCGAAGGAGTAATGCTGAGGAGTACCTTACGGGCGCCACCAATCTTATGAATGAATAATTATATGGGTAGACTGGAGGGTTCCGGATTGGATGTTCTGGCGAATATCCAATCCGGAACCTGATTGTTTACTTATCATCAAGCAATTTGTTCATCTGGAAAAAATTTATTCTGGGAACAGATCCAATCGTCTGTTACTTAATTGGCAATAGGAAGGAGAATGATGAACAGTAAACCCAGCACAATCCTATTGAGAAACGTCGCAATATTTGATGGCAATAATGAGGCCCTCACCAAAGACATGGATTTACTGGTGGAGGACAACAAGATCGCCAAGATTGCACAGTCGATCCCGGTAGATGAGGGTGCGTGCGTGATTGACGCAAAAGATCGCACTGTGACACCGGGTTTCATCGACGCACATTCACATTTGATGTTCCAGATGTCGTTTGCCGAGGCATTTACTTCGGATGAGTTCTACTGGGCCTATGTCTCAACACAGACAGCCAGAACATATCTGAATAATGGGTTTACAACGATCCGAGAAATGGCCGGCAACTCGTTCTCACTCAAGAAAGCGATCGATCGAGGTATTGTTGAGGGCCCGCGCATTTACCCTTCCGGCCCAATGATTTCGCAAACCTCCGGCCATTCAGATCATCGAACAGATGCCCAAAAATCCGCCATGATTGCTAGTGAGCCTTCGATCCCTATGAAGTATGATATGGTGCAGATTGCTGACGGGCGGGCTGAGGTGCTTAAAGCAGTGCGTGAGGCCCTGCGTCGCGGCGCCTCCCAGGTCAAGATCGCTGTCGGGGGCGGCACCGGTTCATTTGCTGACCCTATGGATGTGACCCAGTACACTTTGGATGAAATTCAGGCGGCGGTGGAGGCGGCGGCCGACTGGGGCACCTATGTCGTGGCGCATGCATATACCGACAATGCCATCCGACGGGCGATCGAGGGCGGCGTCAAGAGTATTGAGCATGGCAATCTCATGAATGAGGAAACCCTTTACCTGATGAAGGAAAAGGACATCTGGCTATCACCTCAGGTAAGCGTCTACACGTTTCATCCCAATGGCTATACTGAAGAGATGATAAAGAAACACGACCAGGCCTTTGCCGGCATCGACAACATGTTCAATAACGTGAAGAAGATTGGTTTTGAAAAGATCGCCTTTGGTTCCGACATCATTACCGATCCTGAGATGATGGCGCGCATCAACGAGGAATTCGTGCATCGCACCAAATGGTTTACCCCGGTGGAGATCCTTCGTCAGGCGACTAGCAACTCAGCAGCGTTGCTCGCTCTATCGGGTCCCCGTAATCCCTATCCGGGCAAACTTGGTGTAATTGAGGAGGCTGCCTATGCCGATCTGCTGCTGGTGAACGGCAATCCACTTAAGGATATATCAATTCTCACCAATCCCGAAGAAAACCTGGCGCTGATTATGAAAAATGGGAAGATTTGGAAAAACAACATCAGTTGATCCAAGGAGAAAGGCGCTGACATTTTGGTCATTGTTTGCGACAGTTTCCAACAGAATAAAAAAGGATCCCGCAACTTGGAGGAGAGAACCCAAGTTGAGCGCAAAGAAGGTAGCGATTGCCACCCGGACCTTAGCCCATATTAATCGTTATTACCACTAACATCGAGGAGTAAGCCAATGGCCGTTAGAAACGAGGCGTTTGCCACATCTTACAATGAGGCCCGCAGCAAGTTTCTGGAATCTGCCGATACTGCCGGCGCAGGCTTACACGAAGTGCGGCATCCCAACTCTGGTCCCGCCGGTGAGCCGCTTTTTATTGATTTTGCCTCTCTGGGACCAGTTGAGGCGCAAGATGCGCTGATAGTGGTATCCGGTACGCATGGTGCCGAAGGTTATTGCGGTTCCGGCTGTCAGGTCGACCTGTTGCGTAGTTCCGATCGCCTCGCTGCATACGGGGCGTTCCATCTAATCCTGGTGCATGCTCACAATCCCTGGGGATTTGCCTGGGGGCGTCGAGTGAATGAAGACAATATTGATCTGAACCGCAACTACGTCGATTATGCCGGCGACTATCCGATGAATGAGGCATATCACGAGGTTGCAGATATGATGCGTCCCAACATGCTGGATGAATCGACGCTGTCCAAACTTGAAGCCTTTTTGCGGGCGTATGGCCCTGGCCGGTTGGCCCGTCTTGTCGCGCCGGGTCAACGCGTCGACCCGAAGGGCTTATTTTTCGCAGGTCTCGGACCGGCCTGGTCAAACCGGATTATGCATCAGGAACTACCTGGACTGGTTATTGGCAACAAAAGGATTGTGACGATTGATATCCATACCGGTCTGGGTCCTTACGGACATGGCGAAATTTTACACGAGTATAGGAAAGGCACCCAACCCTACCATAGTTTCCATCATTGGTTTGAAGGTGAGGCTGTTTCCATCCGGGAGGGCGAATTTGCAGCGACAGAAGGATTTAAACCCAATGGCGATTTTGTCTCCATGGCAGCCATGAACGCAATGATGCCCGGTAAGGAGCATCTTTCGTTTGCAGTTGAATATGGAACGGTGGACATGCAGCAGATCATCCGGGCACTATTTGCTGACAATTGGTTGTTCAATCATGGCGATCCACTGTCTCCTAAAGGTCAGGCCATTCGCGCAGAGTTGACTGCCTGTTTCCACATCAATGAAGATAAGTGGCATCAAATGGTTCTGGACCGTTTCCACTGGATTCTCGATCGAATAGCAATTATTGGCACCGCTTAAGGCTAACAGGTGTGCGGACAAGATATCATCAGTAAAAAGGATTTTGATAGAAATTGTAATTATTGCCCGTTTGTACTATCAAAACAAGCCTTCGATAATTGACCTAATTCGGAAATCGAAGATTTCATCAAGTTTAACGATCCCCTCACGTTAAGATTATGTAACAAAATCTATAAATATTTTATAATTTTTAGTGCTTCACGAACCCCAAGATATTGCGGTAGCCTCATAGATCGGTTTTTGTTAGATTCCGGCTATAAATCAAATCTTTTCGCAGCGGCAGAAAGCGGTGGATCCCTTGACAGTTTCTGGCTTTTTTGGATAATGATCTATGATCTGTGGCCATGAGACTTGGGGACAGCCCGGCTCACGAGATCGGCAAAAAAAATTTTTACCGTCGGCGTACCCCAAAAAATCAAGTTGACATTTCGATTTTGCACGGTATAATTAAAACATGATTTCAAGATCTATAAAGCTTCCAATTAAGAAAAATAGCGTATTTCTTTTTGGTCCACGGCAAGTGGGTAAGAGCACTCTGGTGCGGCATCTGCTCTCTGGCGAAGATCATATTGAAATTGACCTCTTAAAAAGCGATATTTTACTGAAATACAAGGCCAACCCCAGTCAGTTACGGGTAGAATGTGAATTTTTAGCAAAAGAAAAAAAGAAATTTTTCGTGTTCATCGACGAAATTCAGAAATGTTCTGAACTGTTAAATGAAGTGCACTATCTCATTGAAAAATATAAAAAAAAACTTATTTTCATTCTTACCGGTTCAAGCGCTCGGAAGCTGAAGAAATCTTCCGTAAACATGTTGGCTGGAAGGGCCTGGCAGTATTATCTATACCCATTCACGCATCTTGAAATTGGAGCAAGCTTCGATCTTGATTCTGCAATCATCAAAGGAACACTCCCTCCAATAATTGGTGCGTCGACTGCCGATGCCTTCCGAATGCTTAGAACGTATGTGCAAACATACCTTAAAGAGGAGATTCTTGACGAGGCCATTGTAAGGAATATCGGGGCGTTTAGCCGGTTTCTGGACATTGCTGCCGATCAGAGTGGCAAAATTGTCAACTTCTCAACCATAGCTCGCGACACCGCTGTGAGTAGCAACACCGTTAAAGGATACTATCAGATTCTTGAGGACACCTTGATCACATTGAAGCTGGAACCGTATCTGAAAAGTGCCCGCAAACGTCTTACGATGCATCCCAAATATTACTTGTTTGATATCGGAGTTATCAATGCCATCAGCGGAAGAATTTCCCCATCCTTGGTTAAAGGAACAAATACGTACGGAATGTTGTTTGAGCATTTTATCATCCTGGAAACTCATCGCCTGATTCATTATGCCGAGAAACCATATAAAATCTATCACTGGCGCTCCTCCCACGGAGCCGAGGTGGATTTGATCATAGAAACCGAAGATGCCCTGTGGGCCATTGAAATAAAGTCCAATCCAACAGTTAAATCCGGCAGCCTGACCGGTTTAAGATCTTTCACGGGAGATCATCCCAAGGCCAAGCCGCTTTGCGTATCTACCTGCGAGACGCCATACATGGCAGGAATGATCCCGGTGATACCATGGAAGCATTTTTTCAAAAAAGCCTACTTAAACATTAGTTAGTCCCTTGGATTTATCCGGATCCAGGAGACCCGGGAGGGAATAAAAAGAGTCAACGTGAATTTTCCCATCTGGATGATCGATCGACTTGACCGGGAAGCGCGACGGCTGGGTGTACCGCGACAATCGTTGATCAAGATATGGATTGCGGAAAAGCTCGAGCGAATGGAAGTTTCGTGATTGTTGGTATATTGACCTTTGTATCCTTATTTCGTATTGTTTTTATTCCAGGGGGAATCAAAGACGCTGTTTCGGAGGGATTCGGTCGGCGCATTGATTATCGGCATAAATCATAAGAAAGGAGATTGTAAAATGACGACAAGCGACGTAACAGAAAAAAAGCCTCTCTGGTTGTCAATCGAGGAAAAAATTCTTCAGCTCGACCCGCAGGACCTTTCTGAGGAAAACCTCGAAGCATCGATTCAGCGGATTGCAGGTGAACTTGACGATGCGGGCTACAATGTTTCGGGCAGTGGGGGCAATATGATTAAATTGAGATTTGCCGTGGATAAGGCCCGCAAAGTCGGCAGACCCCTTTTGAAGGATTTCAATGCCGCGGTTGCGGCACTTACGCTGGAAAATGTGGCTGACCCCTATATCGCCACGAACAATCTCCTCAACGAGTTAGGCAAGACATGGCCGGAACTCAAAGGCTCCGATCGCAGACCGGATGTGATTGAGATTGTCGAAAAGACAAAGCTCGATCTGCTGATAGCCAAGGCAAAAGACCTGCCGGACGATGAGGGGATCCGATTGCTCATCGAGGAAGAAGTGGATTTTCAAGTGATCACCAATGCGTTGGAAATTACCGAGGAAAAACTGGAACAGGTCAACGAGCAGATAAAGAAGGAGCGCGCCGAAAGGGCGAGGGTGGCAACCCTGCTCGAGGCGGTAGCGGACAAGTCCAACGAAGAAAAGGTCCGGCACCTTTTTGATAATGACGTCTCCGAAGAATTGATTATCGAAATCGCAAAAGTTGACCAGGGCGTCATCGATGCCGTCAAGCAGGCCATGGAAGAGGAGTTAAAGGAAAAACAAAGACTGGCGGAAGAGGAGGCCGCACGGAAAAAGGCTGAGGCTGAAGGGCCTGCACTGGAAGATATCCCGCCGGATAAGATGCTTGATTACATCGAATCCATTCGCGAAATCATGGAATTCAGTGATCAGGAGAAGGAAATCAGGGTGATGTGCGAGCAAAGCGCCATTCCAAAGTCCCTGGTGGACATCGCCGTTTCGGAGCCTGACAAACTGGATGAACTCGAAAAAAAGGCGCAGGGATAAGCGTTATATTCGCGAATTGCGGGGACATCCATACTTGACGGTCCCGTAAAAAAATCATTTTCGAGCGCCATCAACCCTTTTCGGAAAGAGAGCCGTGAAGGGTTGAGCGTTAAGAATCGCAAGCTGTTTTTGGCTGTTATTAATCCTTCTTGCGATTTAGCGAAACCCTGAACGGCTCCCGGAAAGGCTTGCTTAAGCGAGAAAATGTTGCTTTTTACGGCTTCATCATACTTAATTCATGAGGAATTCCATCATTGTCCGGAGCCGGAAAGAAACTTGTCTTTCATGGTCCGGAACCAGCTTTTTTCCTCGATGCGCACGATGCAGGCCTGTTTCAGCATCTTGTAAAACTGCGGGTGGGCATCTTGGTAGGCGATGATGCGCTGCATGGACAAAATGTTGTCCAGGGTCGGTGGTTCCAGCCCGATGTTGGTTTCGCGGTGAACGGACTCCATGGTCAGCGACAGGGCGTAGACCACCATTTTTTGCGCCATTTCCTCCGGGCTGAGAGAAACATTTTCGCCTTGCTGATAGTACACGATTTCGAAAACACAGGCGGTCAGCAGCGGATCGGCGATGTCCCGCGGATCCTTGCATTCCAGCAGGTCGAAATTGCTGTCGAGAAAATCGTCGGCGCTTTTCTGCAGCCGCTTGATCCATTTGTCATTCAGGTTTTGCGGCAGCACCGCTGTGGGGCCATATGACAAGACTTCATTCTGAAACTGGGATAGCATGGCAAGCAGGCCTTTCTAGCAGCTGACATGAAACCCGGCGCAAACCCGCCGGCCTTCATGCAACAGCCGGTTGAAGGTTTCGACGGCCCGGGCAGTCGGCTCTTCGATCAGTTCGATGCTGTCTTCTTGGAAACGGCGGCGCAGCCCATCGGCAATTCGCATGTATCCGGGAGCGCCTGTTCCGATGACCACAATTTCCGGCCTGGCATTCAAAATATCCTGCACATCCTCGATTTCTACCCGGTGGCCGCTTTTGCGCCACCAGTTGGCCACCGGTTTGCCGGCCACGATCTTGAGGTCGTTGTTATAGAATTTCCCGTCGACGGAAATTCTGCCGAAAGAAAATTCGGTAATCATTTCAAAAACCCCCGTAGTAAACAAGGTGCCGGAACAGCGTAAATTTCCAACGGCATGTATTCATAGCATTTTGCGACCCGGTGGTCAAGGCGGCGCCGGAGGTTTTGGTGCCGGTGAAAAAGCGGCTTGACGCGCTTTTGAAAATCACTTAACCTTGCGCTACCCTTGCGAAAGGATCTAAAAAATGGTTGTTCAAAGCATTGCCGGCCTGCTGGTTTTCGCTGGTGTTGCCTGGCTGCTGAGCGAAAACCGCAAGCGCGCCAGTCTGAAGATCGCCATCATCGGCATTGTGCTGCAGCTGGTGGTGGGGCTGATTTTATTAAAGCTGCCCGCATTCAGGCATTTCTTTCTTTTGCTCAACCGGCTGGTGCTGTCGCTGGAAGAAGCGACCCGGGCGGGGACGTCTTTTGTTTTCGGCTATCTGGGCGGGGGCCAGCTGCCCTTTGCTGAAAAATATCCCGGGGCCAGCTTTATCCTGGCGTTCAGGGCGCTTCCGCTGGTGCTGCTCATGAGCGCCTTGTCGGCCCTGTTTTTTTACTGGAAAATCCTGCCCCTGGTGGTCCGTGGGTTTTCCCGGGCGCTGCAGAAGACCATGGGCATCGGGGGTGCCGAAGGGCTGGGGGTGTCTGCCAACATTTTCGTGGGTATGGTGGAAGCGCCGCTTTTTATCCGCCCCTATCTGGCGCGCATGACCCGCAGCGAAATTTTCACTCTCATGACCTGCGGCATGGCGACCATTGCCGGCACCGTCATGGTGCTTTACGCCAGCATCCTGCGCAGTGCCATCCCGGACATCATGGGGCACATCCTGACCGCCTCCATTATCAGCGTGCCGGCGGCCATCACGGTTGCCAAGCTCATGGTGCCGGAGACCGGGGAACTGACTTCGGGAGAGCTGGCCGAACCGGTAAAGGCCAACAGCGCCATGGATGCCGTTACCAAAGGCACCTTGCAGGGCGTGGACCTGCTGATCAACATTATCGCCATGCTGGTGGTGCTGGTGGCACTTGTTTACCTGGTCAACCTGGTACTGGGGCTTTTGCCGCCGATGGGCGGCCAACCGATCACCTTGCAGCGCCTGATGGGCTTTGTCATGGCACCGGTGGTATGGCTGATGGGCGTGTCCTGGAAAGAGGCGCTTGCCGCGGGCGCTCTGATGGGGACCAAAACAATTCTAAACGAGTTTCTGGCGTATCTGGATCTGAGCCGCCTGGCGCCGGGAACCCTGAGCCCGAAAAGCCTTTTGATCATGACCTATGCCATGTGCGGCTTTGCCAATCCCGGCAGCCTGGGCATCATGATCGGCGGCATGGGCACCATGGCGCCTTCCCGCCGCGATGAAATCGTCGCTCTGGGGCTGCGGTCCATCATTGCCGGCACCCTGGCCACCTGCATGACCGGGGCGGTCGTCGGAATCATCGGGGGGTAAAAATCCGGGTCTGCTTGACACCGCCGGTGAAATCACTTATTTTAGGTCAGTCGAGACAACAATCCGAAGGGGGAATTCATGGCCGAAAAACAGGTATTTGAATGTGAAACTTGCGGAAGCACTTACGAACAGAGTGCGGATGACAGCAAGGTGCCGGAATGCTGCGGCAAACCCATGCGAACCTTAAAAGCGCTGGATTCATGCCAGATGAGCACCACGGCTGAGCATTCGCGCTTTGATGATTCGGGAGAACCCTGTGACGACGGTCGGGCCGGATCCTGACCGCTCGCAAATTCCCATGCAGGATGTCCGGTATTTCCGGATCAAACACACCGCTTACCACGCCGTTTCAGCCCGTCCAAAAGGCAGCCGGAAGCGCTTTTTTAGACGGGCTGCCGCCGTTTTGCCCACAGAACTTTTACCCGCTCCACGACCGTTAATGGATGTGGACAGGTGCGTTACAAGCCAGGTGCGCCTGTCGCTCTGCGAGCAGATCCTGAAAGGAGATTGCCATGGCTTATGAAGAAATCCTGTATTCCACCCAGGGCGAAATCGCCTATCTGACCTTGAACAATCCCGCCAAAATCAACGCGCTTTCCAAAAAAATGATTGCCGAAATGATCCAGGTCCTCGGCGAGGTGGCTGTCGACGAAGCGATCAAGGTGCTGGTGATTCGGGCGGCGGGCAAGCATTTTTGCGCCGGGCATTACCTGGCCGAGATGGTCGACGGCGGCGTCAAGGAGTATAAATTCATCTTTGATCAGTGCACCCGGATGATGCAGATGATCCACGAGATCCCCCAGCCGGTGATCGGCCAGGTCCAGGGCGTTGCCACCGCCGCCGGCTGCCAGCTGGCCGCCTGGTGCGACCTGGTGGTGGCCGAAGAGGGCGCGCACTTTGCCACTCCCGGTGTTAAAATCGGACTTTTCTGCACCACCCCCATGGTGGCCATCACCCGGGCCATCGGACGCAAGGCCGCCATGGAAATGCTGCTCACGGGGCGCTATTTCCCGGCTGCCGAAGCCAAACAACTGGGGCTGGTCAACCGGGTGGTGCCGCTGGAGCGGCTGGAAGCCGAAACCGAAGCCCTGGCGTTGCAGATCGCCGAGGCCAGCCGGTTCGTCCTGGCCTTCGGCAAGCAGGGGTTTTACGCTCAGGTGGACCAGCCGGACAACAGCGCCCTGCATTATGCCAAGCACACCATCACTTTGAACATGGGCGCCGAAGACGCCCGCATCGGCATCGCAGCGTTTTTGAACAAGGAAGAACCGGCCTGGAAAAACCGCTGACAGGACAAACGTCGAATATTGAACATCGAACGTTCGATGTTCGAGGTTAATTCTCTAACCGATGCACGGCGATCATGGTGATGTCGTCAAACTGGGCGGCGTTGCCCATGTGGCGGTCCAGTTGCGTTTTGATCTGTTCGATGAGCCCGGCGGCCGAAGCAGCGGGTTTTTCAAGCAGGGACAAAAACCGTTGTTTGGTAAACAGGCGGTTGTCGGGCGCCAGGGCTTCAGTAACCCCGTCCGTGTAGCCGATGAGGGTCTGCCCGGCGTCGATGCGGGCCTGTTTTTTGGTGAACTGTATTTTCGGCAGCATGCCCACCACCGGTCCGGTCGGCGCGAGTTTTTGCCGGATCCCGCGACAGCCGACAATCAAAGGCGGTTCGTGGCCCCCGTTGATATAGGCCCGGATCAGGCTGCGAAACAGCGCCATGTACAGGGCCGAGCCCACACGGTAAGGCTGGTCGGGAAGGTCCAGCCCGCGGTCATCCTCGGCGGTGTCGCCGATAAGTCCGACCCTGCGGTGACGCCTTACCCAGCCGGCAAGCCCCTTGTCAAAAACGGTGCCGATGATTCGGGACTGCTGATTTTCGGTGGTGTCGGCGCGGGTCAGAATGCTGTCGGTGGCCGCACCGTTTTCATCCAGCAGAAACAGGCTGCCTTTTTCGGCGCCGGTAAGCTCAGTGGAAACTTTCAGGGTTTGTCGCAAAATACCGGCCAGCCCCCCCTCGTTGGCGGCAGAACGCGCCAGGGTCACGAAATTTTCCAGCAGCCCGCTTTGAACCTGCAGCGCGGCCTTTTCTTTCTTCAGCCGCTCGAGTTCATTTTCGGGGTTTTGTTTTTTCATTTTTTCCCATTCGGCTTTCGTCTTCGATTTATTGATTCTATTTTTTCTTGGTCTTTTTCATTCAACCGATTTTCATTTGTCTTTTTGTTGCATAAGTATAGCATCTTTGTTAAATTATGCTTAAAACGGTGAACATTAATGAATTATCGAAAAAAACCATCAAAAGAAATTGAGGCGTTGGCCAAACACATTGTTCCCATTTTACGCGAAGGGGGTGTCGTCGAGGCATCTATTTTTGGCTCCTTCACGCGAGGGGAGGTTAAGGCCGGCAGCGACCTCGACTTACTTGTTAGATACGAAAAGACAATAAGTCTTTTTGATGTTGGAGAACTGAAATGCGAGCTTGAGCAACTTTTAGGAATTAAGGTTGATTTAATCTCCATGGACTACCTGAAATCTCGAATAAAAAAGCAGATTCTACAAGAAAGTGTTCGCATTTTATGAAAAAGGATCCTCTGGTTTACATCGATGATATTCGTGATTCGATCGAGGCTATAAAACGTTACACTGCTGGCCTTAGCAAGGAGGATTTTTTCAATTCCACAGAAAAACAGGATGCAGTTTATAGACGTCTTGAAGTAATCGGCGAAGCCGCAAATCGGCTTCCGGATGAATTTAGAAACCAATACTCTACGGTTCCTTGGAATAAAATAGTTGGCATGAGAAACGTTCTGATACATGAATATGACTACATCGACCTTGATCGCGTTTGGGAAACACTCCAAAAGGATATTCCGATGTTGGAGGAGTATATAAAACTGATTCCATCCTGATTAAAAGGGTGATCCATATCGCGATTTACCACTATTATCATCTTTATCCAGATTGCGCTCGCATGCTGGTCAAGAGACTCGTCGCAAGCTCTTCAAACAGCTTGAAGTTTTTAACGCACAACCCTGAAAAGCTCTTTTTCCGAAAAGGGTTGATGACGCTCGAAAACGACTTTTTACGGGGCTGTCATCCTTTCAGCGTTCATTCTTTTTCACCATTCAATATTCGTGGGCATCAAAACTTCGGCTCCCCCCAGAATTTCAGCAGCCGGATCAGGCCGACAGCGGCGATCATCAGCGCCAGGAAAACCAGCAGGGTGGTGCCCAGGCTCCAGTGCCACCACAACGGGCCGTTGACCAGCACAAGGTAAAGACCGATGGACGGAATTGAAAAAACATTCATCAGGGCCAGATCGATGGCCGCCGGAGTCTTGAACTCCGGATCCGCAATGCGCAGCAGCAGCAGGCCGGTGGACACGGTTCCGGTGACGGTGCCGTAAACGGCCACGGTGCGTTCCAGGTTGTACGACCAGATTCTTTTTCCCAGGTACACGACCACAAAGGTCGTGGCGGCCCCGCTGACAAGCGCGATCACTGAAATGGGCACGATGTACTGCCAGACGATGGCCAGCTGAATCGCTGTGACGGTGGCGACGATTAAAAAATCCACCGACCATCCGGTCACCCGCCGCTGGATGCCGGCATCGATGAGGTGTTCGATTCCCGCCGCCGCCATGCTCCGGCGCACCCCCAGTGCGACGGCCAGCCCGAAAATAAAGAAAAATCCCCATAGAATCGCCGCCACGTCCGCCGGCACGATCATCCCCACGTATTTGACAAACAGATAGGCCAGCAGGTAGACGAGCCCCACCAGGGCCGTCTGGAAAGCCAGGGAATCCACATTGCCGGAATGAAACGGCAGGCGGCCGGCGATCTCTCTTGGCTGGTTTTCCGGTACCAGCCCGGTTGAAAAACTGCGCGGCAAATCCCCGGTCCCGTGGGTCGTCAGACCCTTGCGAATGCCCCAGTTCACCAGTGGAACCCCCACGAAAAACGCAAAGAAAAAACCGATGGCGGCAAAGGTCAATCCAATGGTGGTGGCATGCTCGAAACCAAACCCCTGCCAGACCTTGCCCATTGACAGGGCCTGTCCCGGGCCCTCTTCGAAGCCGAGGGGGGCAAAAAATCCGAAGGTGGGAAACAGCTCGATGCCCGCAAAACCGAACAGGGCCACCGCGCCGCCGCCCACAATGGCCTGCAGCGGAAAAACAGCCGACTGGGTCAGAGCCATCCACAGCGGCGCCTTAAAAAGGTCGCTGCGGGATTTGACGCCCCTGGGATGATCCGTGTCCGGGGTCAGGCCCACCGAAATGAAGGAAATATTGAAAAAATGATAGGCAAAGGTTTCCAGGTCCGATACTGACAACCGGATCACACCCGCATTCATCAGGATCAGTCCCAGAAAGCCACCGATCAGGCATCCGGGGATTAAAAATCGCTGAAAAAACGCAACCCTGGATCTCAGCAGCACACCGGCCAGCAGCAGGATTCCCAGGCTGCTGAACACCAGCATGGATTCAAACGGAAAAGGGGTGTGCATGTTCGTCCTCCGACGCGGCGACGCCTGAAATTTTTTTCTATGATGGCCGCAAGTGTACCTTAATGTTGCAAAAGACGGAGGGTTTCAGAGCCAAGGCGTCAAGGGTGAAGCTGTATTCTTATACCGCGAACCCTTGACAACGCAGGATCTGAAGTCCTCCGGCTTTCCCGCAGGGTAACCAACATGGCATAAAAAGATTCCATCCTTTGAATTCACCCGATGGGATTTTCTCGAAAGGGTGCTTTTGGCATGGTTTATGTCATCATATCGGATCATTAGATATTGTTTGCCATGTTGTTTATGCAACGTTGAGGTGTACTCAGGGTACAGAAGCATCGCCAGCAAGGCTGCAACCGACAACGGACACTTCTAGAACGGCCAGAAACTGTTGTCGTGCCAGATGTCCTCGATCAGTTCCCGGTCTATTTCAGCCAGAAAATCCAGGTGCTGCCGTTCCCAGGCGGCCAGCCATTGGTAAAGCGCCTTTTCATTGGGGTCCCGGGCCTCGGCGGCGCGGTCCGCATACAGGCGGATGGCGTTTTTTTCCATGGACATGGCCGCTGAAATGGCGGCCGCCTCGTAATCTGCAGCCGATATCTGCGATTTCAACTCACGGGTCATCACCTTCGAAGCCACGCTGCCGGTCGTGCCGGGGGAAAAGTCGCCTGGCGCAAACTGCCCGTTTTGGCGGTAGGCCTTGAACTGGTCGACCAGGATCTGGACGTGCTTGACTTCCTCATCGGCCATCATTTCAAAAAAGGCTTTAACGGCAGGCGCCGAGGCCTGGTCAGCAACTTTCTGATAAAAGGCCCGGCCTCTTTTTTCCAGCAAAATGGCATTTTTTAAAATTTCCACTGTCCTGTCTTCACTCATCATTTCCTCCTCGTTTCCCGTTTTCTTCCACTGTTGCATCAAACAGCTCCACCATTTTGTGTTCATACCAGCTTTTAAAACGAATGCCATCAATAAAACCGTTATGGCCGCCGAAGGGGTGGATGAACAGGCGGGTTTGATCGTTGAGCCGCAGGTCATAAAAATCCTCCACCGCGATCATGGGGTCATCAGCGGCGGTGATTATTGTGGTCGGCAGCGGCAGGTCGGCCAGCGCATCGCCCACCAGCGTGTAGGTGCGAAAATATTGTTGCGCAGAGCTGTAGTCGCTGTATTTATCCAGCATGTAGTCGGTGACCTCTCCAATGGAGTGCATGGACATCACCGGACGAAAGTCGTAAAGTTCGGGAAACAGCTTTTCCTTGACCGCCAGGGATTGACGCCATTTTTTCAGAAAATATTTGCGGATATAAAAAATCCGGTCGGCCTGCAGGGTGGATTTTGCCGGATCAAGCACCGGACTGACGGCCACGGCATGGTGCAGGTTGGCAATGGGGGTTTGAGCCGTCTGGAGCACAATGCGCAGCACGAAATTGGCCCCCAGGGAAAATCCGGCCAGGAAAACCGGCCGACCGGACGCCTGCCGGGCAATCTGCTGCACTGCCTGGAAGACCTCGTCGAGCAGCACGGCATAAAAAATGCCGGGGTTCAGGTGGTGGCTGTTGCCATGATCCCTGAAGTTGAGCCTGAAAATCTCATATCCGTGATGGTAAAGGACTTTCCCCGTACGCTGGATGTAAGTTGATTCGGCGCTGCCTTCCCAGCCGTGCAACAGAATCACAAGTCCCCGGCTGCGGTCGTCTGGCTGGGGCGAATAAAATCCCTGCAGCCGGACGCCTGCCGGGGTGGTGAGAATCAGCTGCCGGGCAGCGTTGCGCATCGGATTTTGTCCCCGGGCGCGCAACGAACTGCTGGCCAGAACGGTCTGAACATGACCATTTCGCAGGCACCAGGCGGGACGAAACACATCTGCAGCAGCCATTATCAGCTTTCTCCGTGTTGGGGGCTGATTTCGCTAAAATCTCCGCCGGCCTGGTAAAACACCAGCTCCCATTGCCATGTGGCGGTGTCGTGACGGACGATGTAAGTGGCATCGTCGTCTCCGCGTAGCTTGAAATAGCGGTGCTCCGGTGACAGCCAGCGATCCAGCACTTCTTTGACCTGCACTTTATAGGTGGTCATCAACAATTGCCGAGGGGTTTCCTCCCCGCGGTAACCGGCATAGCATTCAACGTTGATCTGCATGGCAACAAATCGCCTATTGGTCTTTGGTCCGCATAAAACTTTTTACTTTTTGTTTATTTTACTATATATTTAAATACAAGCCTAAATTTAACCACCCCGGCAAAAAGGAGTTTGATAATGGCAATGTTCGGCAAAAAAAAGACCCCCGAGGCTCCGAGCGTCGCGGCACCGAAAAAAGCCTCCGCTCCCCGCAAGGACATCACCTATTTCGGCAAAAACATGACCATTACCGGCAATGTCACCGGTGACGGGGATTTGATCATCCTGGGCGGTTTCGAGGGAAATTTTGATTTAAAGGGCCAGTTGAAGATCGCCCAGGGCGCCGATATCAAGGGAGACATCAAGGCCGACGAAATAGCGGTCAACGGGCGAGTGGAAGGCACCGTCACCGCCCGCAACAAGATCCACCTGGACAGCACCGCCCGGGTGAAGGGACACATTCACACGCCGAAAATATCGGTGCTTGAAGGCGCGGTTTTCGACGGGGATCTGCAGATGAGCGGCGGCCAGCCGGCGGCGGTCAAAACAGAAGCTGCAGCTGCATCACCGTCAAAGGAAAAAACCCCGCCTTCCCCGGCCCCTGCGTCAACATCGGCTTTTACCACGGGTGATAAAAAATAAGGGAAGGGGTAAATTCGAATAATCAGTGCCTTCATGGTGCATTGAAATAATGAAAACCACGAATTATTTTGAGTATACCAAAAAGAGAGCCGACCGCGTTCAAATTAAAGAAAGATGGATAAGATTTGTCATAAAGAACCCTGAAAAAGTTGAAGTTCAATCGGATGGAAGGATTAAAAAGTGGGCAAAAATTCCGGAGGTGAATAAATACCTGCGGGTAATTTTGTTGGAAGATGATGAAACAGTGCATAATGCCTTCTTTGATCGGTCATTTAAGGAGGAATAGGATATGAGAGTAAAGTATTTTGTTGATACTGATACAGCCCACATAGAATTTACCCATGAAGAAGTCTATGAAACAAGTGAGATCTCCGAAAATATTTATGTGGACTTAGATAAAAATGGCAATTTAGTCAGTATGACAATCGAACATGCCAAGGCCAATGCGGGATTATGGGAATTTTCATACCAGGAAATGACGCCCCAGACGGCATAAGACCTGGTTGACCACGGAGTTTTCTTGATAAGAGGAGAAACATAGATGGAAAAAGGAAAAGCTGCCGATTCGACATCCCTGTTAAGCAAGAACGTCAAGATCGAAGGTGAAATTCGAGGCGAAGAAAATCTGCATGTCGAAGGGCACTTCAAAGGTGTGATCAAGTTAAACGGAGACATTTTTGTCGGCAACAGCGGCATCGTGGAAGCCGATGTGGAAGCGAACAATGTGGTTATCCAGGGACAGATCCGGGGCAATGTGCTGGCTCGCAGGCAGCTGGAAATCAAGCCCACGGGAAAGCTGGTTGGGGACTGCACCGCCCAGTCCATCGACATCAAGGAGGGGGCCTTGTTTGAAGGCCGTTCGCGGATGCTCAAATCTTCCGACGCTGCGTCAACCCCGTCGACCAAAGCCCCCCCGAAATAAAATGCCCTGAAGCCGTTGCAGGGGCGGGGTTTGTCTCCGCCTGTGCACAACCCAGGTGCCATTAACGATCAAAGCTCCCCGCTGCATGCAGTGGGGAGCTTTGTTTAACCTTAGGCGGCGTATTCATCTCTTTAGCGTTCGGCTGCCGATGTAATGAAGCATCCGCCACCGCCACCACCGCCGCCTGAAACCGAACTGGCCACGGCACTGACCTCTTCGGAGGCCACGCTTTCATCATCGCTGCCGTCAACGGCTTTGACCACATAGTAATAGGGCTGTCCCGTGTTGATGACATCCGCGGCCATGCTCGAAGCCGTGGCGGCATCGACATAGGATGTTGACGTGACCGGTGATGTGTTAATCCTGGTGTAGCTGCCGCCGGCAGTTGTCGAGCGATAGATGTTATAGCCGGCGACCGCGCTGCCGTCGCAGTCCAGGGCCGCATCCCACTGCAGGTAAATCGCGCCTTTCTGTCCCGTCGCGCTGACCGCTATGGGACGCCTGGGCAGGGGAACTTTCAACTGCATGGCCGGATCTCCGAACAGCAGGAAGGTTTCGCTAATGGACTCCTCATCGGAATCCGTGTTGGCCAGCAGGTTGTGCTTGGCGGCAGCCACTGCCGGCCCCAGCCTGCGCACGTCTTCGGTGAAAAGGGCTTCAAACAGGGCGGTGTCCAGAATATGTTGCCCGTCAGTGTCGGTCATGCCCGTGGGCATCAGCGCGGCGACGGCGCCGCCGTTTGTCCAGCGCATCAGAGTTTCGGCCAGCGACGGGTAATTCCAAGCTTCCGGATAGATAAAATAGCCCGTGTCGCAGCTCATGCTGACAAACAGGGGGAGTTTCGCCGAGTTGGTCAGGTCTCCCACATCGCTGATGTCAAAGATGCGCTCGTCGGCGAAAATCTGGGGCGCCCCGTGGCCACTGTAGTGAAACAACAGCGTGCCCGCATTGATTCCGTCCTTGATATCTTCGGTCAGATAGGCGGTGGCCACGTAATCGGCAAGGTAGCCCTGAAAGGGGCTGTTCAGCCCGGCGGGCAGCAAGGCCGCGATATCATCGTTCATGGTTTCAAACACCGTCTCGTATTGGGTGCGCTGGTCGTCGGCCACCAGCATCACATTCTTTTCCCAGTCCTTGGAGTTCAAAGCTGCTTCATAGGCCAGAATCTTGTCGACCATCACGGCGGCTTCCGTGTGGGTGGCCGCCGGCAGTCGTCCGATATACAGATCCGCCACGTCATCATCACCGCTGATCCTCACGAACCAGTCGTCGCTGGCCGTCTCCCCCTTGTAGGCGGTGTACGTCAGGTAGACCGGCAAATAGTCGTTGGTGTCGGTGATCAGCCATGAGCCGTTGTTTTTGGGATCCCGGGTGCCGTCGCCCACCAGCAGCACGTACTGCGGGGCCGGTGCGCTCCAGCTGGTGTAAGCATAGCTGATAAAATCCTTGAGTGCCTGGGGCGTTGGGATCCCGTAGCTGAATTCATCGTAGATATCCTGGATATCCACGGCCTTGACCCGCAATCCCTGGCCTTCGCGCCGCGCCTTGAGGTCGGTCAGCCAGTCATAGGCACTTCCGGCGGCATCCCAACCCAGGTTGCGGTGGGTGATCAAAATATAGTCGGCCCCGTTGGCGGTATTCGACAGACTGGAGGGTGTATTTTCCACCAGCGCTGACGGGGTTTTGACCGCATCGGCGGAAAGCACCAGGTAGGTCCGGTCCCCGCTGCCGTACTGGGGTTCGAATTCCAGGGTGTAAGGCCCGCTGCCGTCCGTGGTGGCACCGGCCACCCGCACCACGCCGGAGGCCGAAGTGATATCGTAGGCTGCCAGGTCGTTGTTCTCAAAGCCGGAGACCTGGTACCGATAGCCCGTGGCATGGGTGAATTTCAGTGAATCGCTGTCGGCGGTAAAATCACGCTCGAAATCCACCGCCGTGATCGTATCTACATAGATTTTGTCCATGCCGGTCAGACATTCGATGGTGATAATGTTGGTGTCATGGAAATGCACCGGGTCAATGGTAATCACCGTGGAACTGATGCCACTCCAGACGGAGCGCCCGACACTGTTGCCGTTGACGCTGATCGCCACTTCATGCTCGGTGTCATAGGCGCCGTACAGGACAATCTCCAGGGTCCCGGCCCCGGCGGCCCCCGGCAGGCTCAAGGTGTAGTCCACCGGGCGGCCGCCGCCCTCGATTTCCACTCCGGTGACCGCCGGTGAAAAAAACCAGCGTTCCAGATAGTCGGCTCCCGGGGCCATGGCCCGGTACTCCAGGTTGTCTTCGCGACTTACCGTTGCCGTGTGAACGGTGGCCAGGGTTCCGGCCTGGGGCGCACCGCTGCTGGAAGTCATGCGCAGCAAGGGTTCGACCGCATCGGAGGCTGTGGTCAGCCAGTAGACATTGTACGCCGAATACTTTGCATATTCAGCAGCTGCCGGCTGCCCGTAAAATTCGATGTAATCGCCGCTGTCCAACTGGCCGTCGCTGTTTTGATCGTTGATGAAAATGGCGACCTGCCCCCCGAGATTGTAAAGCCGCACCTGGCTCAGATCGATTGCATCAATGGCGCCGCTGGCAAGGCCCTGATCGGTCAAAAACTGCCGATCGATGCGGTAGATGCCCTCATCGGCCACCATGATTTTATAAACCGCGTCGCTGGAATCTCCTACCGGGGGCGTCCACAGGGCCGCCACCAGTCCCTCGAGCGAAGACAGGGCCGAAACCAGCGGATTGATAAAGGCCGGGGAAACCCCCATCACGCCGGCCAGCACATGCTCGACAGGCGCCTTTTCCAGCGCTTTGCGGCCGGCCGGGGGCTGCCAGGGCACCGGACTGGGCTGATCCGTCCGGGCCAGTTCGCCATCCAGGTACTCGAGACGCACCCGGATCTTGTGGTGCTGCTTGATCACACCGCTGACCGGATTGAAGGACAGGGGATAGAACACTAGTTGCTGCTTTGCTTGACCGCGGTACAGGTAGATTTCACCCAGTTCCGCCACGCTGTTCGGGTAAAACGCATCGTTGCTGTAAGCGCCTTCATCCAGGACGAAAACCTCGGCGACCGTCTTGGTTTCTCCCTGCTGTTCAGCGGTATTTTCGCCGGCCGGATACACCCGGTAGCCCTGGTGGAGTTGCGACTCGATTTTCAGGATCTTCAACACGGCCGGGCGATCGGGCAAATCCACCATGACACCCTTGACCGGCATCTGCGGGTATCCCACCCATGTGGTGTAACCGTGCACGTAATCCGGGACACGCAGCTTTTCATAGCTCTGGCCATCGACCTGGATAATCTCAGCATCAAAATCCGAGGTGCGCAGCTCCAGCGTGATGCCCATGTCATCGGAATCCACGATATAAACACCCCGGCTGATGCTGCGGGTGACATCCGGTTTGCGCTGCTCGAGGATGCCGGTTTCCTGTCCGTCGGGGATGCCGTCGCCGTCGGTGTCGGCATTGAACGGGTCGGTATCATGCTCGAACTCCTGCAGATTGGTCAGCCCGTCACCATCCGGATCGTCCAGGGCGTCATTGACCGCGGGATCCAGCCCGTGGGCCAGCTCCCAGTCATCGGGCATGCCGTCCGCATCCCAGTCGACGCAGATGGGGCCGTGAAAGGTGCGTTTGCCGTAAACATCCAGGTCCTCGAGCTTGTAATAGTAGATCCGGCCGCGGGTGACGTTGTGGTCGACATATTCGTATTTCTTGCCCACCATGGAAAAATTCAGGCCGGGAATCAATTTTTCGGTCAACCGCTGGTAAGGTCCGAAGGGCTTCGTCGCGCGGTACAGGTAAAAGCCCATGTTGTCGACTTCCCGGGAGGTTTCCCACTGTATCTGCACATCGGCGCCGTCGCCGGAGGCGGTGAAGGAGAGCAGGGATACCGCGGTCAACGGTGCGGTTTCCTCGCTGCCCACAAGGTAAAAGGTTCCCGGAAAGGCGATATTGCGGTATTCGGCCTTGACCCAGTCGGCTGAGCGGGCGGTTTCAATGAGACGCACTTCATCCAGGGTGCCGGTGAAAAAACCGCTGGTGGCCGTTTCGCTTCCCATGAATGTGGAAGCGGCGCTGTAGCTGATCGTCCCCGTAAACGGAGATGTGTTGGCGTCCTGGGTTCCGTTGATGTATAGTTTCTTGGTGCTGCCGTCCCAGGTGCCGGTGACATAGATCCACTCGGTGGTGGAATAGGTTCCCGAAGTGGTCAGAATGTTGGAATTCAATCCGCTGCCGGTATACCACTGAATGCGCTGACTGGTGTTGGTATTGAAGGCGGTGCCCTGCAGGCTGCCGGTGGCCAGACCGGAGGAATACATTTTGACTGACGCCACAGTGGCGGTTTTCATCCAGAAGGAAACCGTCATGGCTGTGTCGGCGGTTTTGGGCCCGTCGCCGGCATCGATGGTGTTGTTGCTGCCGTCGAAAGCCAGACTGCCGTCGATCATGCCGGAGACCTGGTCGCCGGCCTGCATGTTAGTCAGAGTTCCATCGTTGCCGTTATCACTCGAATCGCGGGCCTTGGTGCTCACGGTGGGCGTCTCTTTGAGGTGCCACACCCCGGTATAGCCTGACCAGACTTCCCCCGGGTCTTCTGTGGGGGAGGTGACACAGTCATTGCCGTAATAGATGTAAATCTCGGTATCGGTGCTCGATGACACACCGGGGACTTTCACCCAGGCGATCAGCTCGTCGTTGGTGGTGTCGAACAGCTCGATTTCATGGGCCAGCAGGGTTTCACCGTCGGAAGCCCGGAAGATGATGTCATCACCATCGGGGTCGGTGACATCGTCCTCGATTTCAGCGAAATCCGTTCCGGTGAGTTTGACCATCACCGGAAAGTTAACCAGATCCGAAGGAACCTGGGAGGCCTGGATAGTGATTTTCTTGCGCTTGACATAGGTGCAGCCCTTGCTGTGGATGACACTGGCCGGACCGCTGCCGGCCACCGTGCCGGCAGCCAGGGTGACATTGGAGGTATCCAGGCTGAGGGTCACCTCGTCGCCGGTGGCGATGTTGTTGACATCCCCTTTCAGGATGTAATTGACCACATCGCCGGGCTGGATCACAAAGGACGTCGAAAAGACAATGTCGCTTGCGCCGGCCACGCCGAGGCCGCCCACCTGGGTGGTTTCGCCGGAATCGATGTTGCCGCTGGCATCGTCATCCACCCAGATATAGAGATTGGAGAAATCACCAGCCGCCACCCCGTTGATATCCGACTGCTTGAAGGCCAGCTGGTTTACTGTCACGGGGTTGGTGGCGGCATGCGCTATGGGGGAAGCATCATCCGCACCGACAAGAACCACGACGGGGTGTTTGACACCGCCACCGACGTGGTAATGAAGTCGTCCTATTTCATCCTGGACATCACCGATCCGGAGCAGGCTCCGACCCTGCTGGCCGAAGTGACCTTTGACGATTTGGGATTTACCACCTGTTATCCGACGGCCTTTTTTATCGATGCCAAAAACATCGCCACGGCCAATGACTGGTACCTGGTACTGGGATCGGGCCCCATCGGTCCCGGCGGGCCGGACACCGACACCCTGGATGAAATGAAAAGCACCCAGGATGCACGGCTTTACATCATTGATCTCAAGGAACTGGCCAAAAACGGGGCACTGAAAGATCCTTTTGACAAAGATTATAACGACTCGACAGACCCGGCAGGCCCGACCTACATCCTGCAGGATGACGACGCATCTTATATCTCGGCCCCGATTGCGGTGGATTTTGACCTGGACTACAAGACCGATGCTGTCTATTTCGGGACGGTTTCCGGCGCCTCGCCCAACTGGGCCGGCAAAATGCGGCGCATTGAAATCAATGGCGATACGGATGCGACCCAGTGGATTGGAGACAGCACCCTGATCGACGTCGGCCAGCCGGTTTCCGCAGCCCCGTCCATCGCCAAGGACAGCAGCGGGCGCATCTGGCTGTTTTTCGGCACCGGCCGCTTTGAAAACCGGGCCGACATCAGCAACAATCAGAGGCAGTCTTTTTACGGGGTCAAGGAACCCTGCGACAACGGTTCCGGGGTCTGCACCGGCGTTGATGATCTGACATACGACCCGGTGATCAAAGCTAATCTGCTGGATGTCACCGATGCCGTGGTCTACGAGGGGGGCGCCACGCTGGAAGGGGTTGCCGGCGGCCTGGATACCTTTGATAAAGTGGCCGAGGAGATCCGGGAAAACAGGGACGGCTGGAAAATCGATTTCGACGACCCCGATGGTGAACGCAACCTGGGACAACCCACGGTCTTCGGCGCCATCGTGACCTTTACCACCTATCTGCCGGCCACCGATCCGTGCCAGTACGAGGGTGAAAGCAACCTTTACGGGGTGTACTATGAAACCGGCACCGCATACATCCAGTCGGTCATGGGGCTCGGGGCAAACCTTGATGCTGCCGGCAACCATGAGGTGTTGCGCAAACTTTCGCTGGGCCCCGGACTGGCCCTTACGCCGGCCCTGCACAGCGGAAAGGAAGAAGGCTCACGGGTCTTCATCCAGACTTCCACCGGCGCGGTTGAAATTCTGGACCAGGCCAACCCCGGTATTTACGAATCCGGCAAGGTTTCATGGCGAGACGAATAGACGAATAAAAGAAGTCGGAATGCGGGAGTCGGAAAGAAAAGAAACGACATAATGGGTTCAGGAATTGTATAAAAAAAGGGGCGAGGCCTTCAGGCCTGCCCCTTCTCTTTGTGTTTTAACCCTCCAGTGGTACACTGATCAGTCCCTTCTGCCGGCAAGGCACTGCCTGCGTCAATTGCCAGGATAGTCCCCTTTGCGTTCGGAAAAAATCGAAACTCCAACCTGGGTTGTCAGATTGTATGCCGATACCTGCCCTTGAGTCAGTTGGCAAGTACTAACACCGCAAGCTTGTTGCAGTGCAGTTAGACTACAGTTTCGCGGGGCCGTGCCATTGCGCCACCTTCAGATCAATCAATCCGTCCAGATTTCCTCAACACTATAAGCATGAGAGGGTAAGATTGTCCAACCTGCCCTTTTTCGCCGATCTCACAATCTTCAGACGTTGTCTTTTGGGTTCCAGTTCAATTGGATTGCCTGCCCCGAATCACTTCATCGATTGTTTTGAACATGTTTTTGTCAAGGCGGTAAGCGAGATAGGGGCATTTTCTGCCACCCTTGCATGCGGGTCACCAATATGTCACGGATATATATTGTTTGATATATTCTGTGCGCCTGGCAGGCAAAAAGACGTGCAAAAAAAAGGGCCGCCCCGGCACAGGGCGGCCCTTTGAATGGTGGTGTTGAAGGAAATTAATGCCTTTTGTGCCTGCGTAATTTCCGGTTCTTTTTGGCCAGGCGTTTTTTGAGCTTCTTTATTTTTTTATGGGCATGCTTGTATTTTTTCCCCGGTTTAATGGCTCTCACGGAACCCGAGCCCGCAAAATCAGCCAGCCCGCCGTTGTGCGCCACTTTTCCGCTGATGTGCAGAACCGCCTGGGGGTTGGGTTCGCCAATATAGTCGCTTACCGCGCGGCGTTTGAATTTGACCATCAACATATTGTGCCGCCGCCGGCATTTGGCCTTTACGGCAGTGGCAACCGTCTGGCCCGTTTGCGGATCCACGATGGCCAGGCTGCCGGCATCGATGCTGCAGGTGTCATAACCGTCGGCCAGCCTCACCTTCGCCAGGATCCAGCGCCCCCTGCTTTTGAGATTCAAAATTCGGGGATGGAAAACCACGGTGGCCGGCACGGGTGCTACATGGACCACGGCAGTGGCGGTGTTGGACGCTCCCAGGGTGTCGGTCACCGTCAGGGAGACGCTGTAGTCTCCGGCTTCGTAAAATACATGGACCGGAGTGATGTCTTCAACCACCTGGCCGTCGCCGAAATCCCACTGGTAGGTTGCGATCTCACCGTCCGGATCATAGGAGCCGGTGGCATAGAATTGGCCCGTGTCGCCAGCGGTGACATTCATCTCGGCCGGTTCGATCACCGCTACGGGTTCCTGGTTAGTCGCTGCCGGGGGCGGGGTGGCCACGGCAACCCGCACCAGGTTATCGCCGCCGTCATAAGTTCTTGCCAGGGTGAAGGTGCCATCGCCGTTGCCGTAAAAAACGGCGATTACATCACCGGACCCGGCGGCCTGCCCGTAAGCACCGATGACCAGATCAATCTTGCCGTCTTTGTTGAAGTCATAGCTGTCCAGCGGCGCATCATAAATGTTGGAGTCATCAATCCGGTGGCCGAAAGCGATATGCACCAGACCGTCCTGCCAGTCCGCATCGGGGTCTCCCCAGTAGATATCGATGGCATCCTCGGTGGTGGCGGCCAGGTCCACGGCGCCGTCACCGTTGAAGTCGGCGGCAGCCATTCCCAGGTACCAGCTGCCATCATGGGTGCCAAAGGTGCGGGTTTCAAAATTACCGCTGCCATCGCCCAGGTTGACATAAAACTGGGCGGAGTAATCCGAGGAAACGGTGATAAAATCTACATGCCCGTCATTGTTGAAATCGGCGCTGTCCGCGGCGATGGAATCCGACGGGGCGGTTGACGGCAGCTGCACCGGCGTGGCAAATCCGAAATTGCCGTCGCCCAGGTATAGATCGCAATTGCTGCTGTAGTAGTACGTCATGACGAGATCGAGATTGCCGTCCTCGTCAAAGTCGCCCACGGCCATTTTTCCGGGAAAATAGGCGTTGGCCCAGCTGCCAATCTCAGCCGGTGAAGCAAAATTGTTGCCTTCTGCCAGCTTTTCAAGCAGATAAATGCTGCCTCCGAAAATCCCGCTGGTGACGACGTAGTCATACATCCCATCATTGTTGAAATCCCCGATGACATTGCCATAGGGGATATAGCCGGTGTTGGCAATCTGCTCGGGCGCGCCAAACTCACCGCTTTCCATCAGAGCTCTGAAATAACTGTTGCCGTTTGAATCGGCAGTGATCAGAAACACTTCATCTCCCCCGGCAGCAGACACCGCAGCCGGAGCGGCCCAGATCAGACAAAGCAACAAAACTGCGACGGACATAATTTTAAGCTTCATATCTCCAGTCCTCCTTTTTATGATAACCTTATTTATTAAGGTTGGTTTGCTGATCCCCCGTTGTCCCCCGTGTGCCATGCAACCCGGCTTACAAAGTTTTGATTACAATTTTGAAACCGGTCGTTGCCTGACTAATTACAACGTCACCTCAATACTTTCCAATAATCATGCCAAAAAGAAGAACTGGGTCGTTTTTTTTATTTTGCTAAAATTTCAGATTGTTATAGACGATTTGGAAGTAATTTGAAGGATTCGTAAAAGGTGGTTGCAGACAATTATTGTCAGTTTCACTTCCGTTTTTCGGCAGACAAAAAGGTAAGAAAGTGGTAATTGGGCAGCGGTATCTTTAAAGAAGAAAAACACCCCGCCCGTATGCGGGCGGGGTGTTTGGGGTGCTGCAGAAAGCGGCACCGGGCGTCTGTGCGACCCGGCGCCGGAACGCCTAGCGGCATTTTCTGCTCAGGTACCACATGGATTCGATTTTATGATTGGCATTGACGATCACACCGACCCTGCGTCCAGGTTTAAACCAGGACCGCCCGGTGTTTTTGGCCTTGAAGGTGTTGAAGGTCACCCCCGGTGCAAATTTGAGCAGTCCGTCGGAAATGACCGCTTCATTGGCCCGGATACGCTGGAGGCAGCCCGTAAAGGTAAACTTCTTTGGATAAAAGGCCGGCAATGGTTTTGCTTTCTGGCCCGCAAATATTGGGGCCGGGGGGCAGACCATGGCGATCACGATCACCACCATTGCGATTTTGAACACTATCCGCTTCAGCGTTGCAGTTCTCATGGTTGCTATCCTTTGTCTTCTCAGGGTTCAGAGTTCAGGGCTCAGGACCAAATCGAGCGGCAGCGCCCGATTAGGGCCGATACATTTTCCAGTAGGTCACACCCAGATCGACCACATCCTGTTCAACGGTTTCGATAGTTCCGGAAGAAGAACTCATGTAGAGGATCTCGGTTTGACCCTTGATCAAAAATGCCGGTGAGTGCAGCCGCACGTCATATTTGATTCCGCTGGGCACCACTTTAATGGTGGGGCCGTCAGGGTCATTGGGGTCTTCTGGGATTTCGACCAGGTCATCACTGTCAACCGTTCCGTCGCCGTTGATGTCGAACTTGGCCTCGGTCAGCCGGGATCCGCTGCAGGCATCGATTTGCATGAGCCACGAACTGGTGGCCGACTCGCAGGCACTTCCCTCGGGGATGTTGGTGACCACGATCAGTTTGCCGTCGCGCACCATGACGTCATCCACCACCCGTTCGCCGGCGGTGGGAAGGTCGAAAACCCAGCCCACCGTGCGCACCGGGTCCCCGTGGACGCCAGTGCCGTTGGGATCGCAGACGACGCCGGTACCGCCATGATCTTCACAGCTGGTGCCGTCACTGGTAGTCACCATCCAGGTGGCCAGCCCGTCAGACAGCACCCGTACATCCAGGTCATTGACGGTGACCTCGGCCTGCAGCGATTGGGACAGCAGCGACGCCGCTCCCGGCAGGTTGGTATCGGTCAGCGATGAGGATAATCCGTCGCGCGTGCCCACATATTCACTGTCGTCGTCTTCTTCGCTGTTGTCCCAGATACGATCGCCGTAGTCCCAGATGCCGTAAATCGACTGCGTGCTCTGGTCCTCGGGATCGTCCTCATCCAGGTAGCGGCCGGTGCCGAAAAGCACCATGAACCCCTCCTGGGAGCAATGATACATCACATCCGGCCGGGTGGTGATGGGCTGATTGGGGGTCTTGAACAGCGGTTTGGGGGTGCTGCCGTCTTTGTAAGCCACATCCCAGTTGCTGGAATCGGGATCGCTCAGATCGAATTTCCACAGATTGCCCAGCAGATCGCCGGCATAGACATAGTCCAGCTTGCCGTCTACATCGACATCCACGGTAACCGGTGCAGACAGGCCGTTGCAAGGACCGTCTTCGGTGTCGATGCGCTTGACAAGCGAGCCGGTTACCGCATCCAGGATGAACAGCACCGAATGGCCGTTTTCACTGTTGTAACCATTGCCGAAAATCACCACCCAGGGGTGGTTCCCATCATTAGTCGGCGCGACCACGGGTCGGCTGTAAGAATAACCCAGATCCTTGACTTCGGCACTGGGTGTGGTGTCTTTGGGATATTCCCACAGGACCATGGCGGCCGCTTCGGTTTCATCAGAGGGCACATTGCCTTGGGCTGGATCTACGCCCGAGACGTTCAGCGCGTAATAGCCCTTGCCGCCTTTGCCCAGCCCTCCGACCAGTATGCGGGTCATTCCCCCGGCGTCGATATGGCTGAGTATGGGGGTGGAATCCACGTAATAATGATGGGTGTAAGTGACGTCTTTGAGCAATGCCAGGTTGTCAAACACCAGATTGGGCACGTAGGCGAACAGTTCGTTGCCGGTTTCGGCATCAAAGGCATGCAGCATGCCGGCATTGCTGCCCACGTAAACCACGCCATCTTTGAAGACCGGCGAGGAACTGACAATGTCCCCCAGCTTGCTGGAAGCAATGGTTTCGCCGTTGTGGGGGTGCTCGCTGTCGTCAATGGTCCAGCTGCGCTTGCGGAAGGTGCCGTTGGGCTTTTCGTTGGTGGCATCCCCCTTCAGGTAATCCACGATGTTGCGGGCAACCTGGTCATCGGAGCGCCAGTCGGCATCCAGCAGGTCCTTCTGGTGATCCGTCAGAGAGTTGAAGTTGAACGGAATGCCGCCGGAAACCCCGTTGTAGGTGGCGATCTTGCGCTCGGCAGCCGCGATAGCCTTCAGCTGCCAGGCGGCTGACCACGTGGCGGGCTGAATGACGGCACCGGTGTCCGGATCCACACTGAAGGCCAGGATATCCCCGTTCCAGTTTTCGCTGTAATACTTACTTTGCAGCAGCTTCACGTCGCTGCCAAGGCGGGTGTAAAGCTCATCGCCGTTGATGGAGGCCGAGGCTCCGGAAAGGTTCAACATCTGGATTTGGCTGACAAATCCCAGCAGTTCGGAGGCCAACTCCTGGACATTGCTGGTGGCCACAAAGTGTCCCCGGCCGTTGACCGTGGCGTGCCACATGTCGTCGATTTTCTGGCCATCGCCATCAGAAGGGTTGGACCAGGTGGGATAGGGACCATTGTTTAAGTCATAATCTTCCGGATCCATGGTGCCCTGCACGCCAAAGCCGACCCCGTATGTCACCAGGTGCTGATGGGAGGCACCGTCCTGGGAATGGGTGGGCACATCATCGGGCAAATTTGGCGCCAGGTCGCGTTTGTAGTAATACATGGCCACGTCAGCCAGGGTATTGGAGTACGAATCCTGATAGGGTGTCCCATCGCCGCTGTCGGAGTTGCCCACCGACGGATCACCGCCGTTGTAGTAACCGTCGGTCATCAGGATGACATAGGCCTGCTGACAGCCGCCGCCTTCTTCCTCGCTGTTGTAAGGCGACTCTCCGATGCCACCGTCGTCGCCGTCGGTCTGATCGAAATATTTACCCACTTTCTCCAATCCCGTGCGCAGGGGAGTCATGTGGTCTTCTATCGGCGTGCTGTACAGGGTTTCCAGCAGTTCGGCGCTTTCGTCCACGCCGCTGACCTTTACCGGGCGTACCGTCTGGTTGATGGTACCGTTGATACCGTAAAAACCGATTTTCATGCCCTGGGCCTTGTCGATGACGTTGGCAATGGCGGCACGGGCGCTTAAATAGCGCTTGCGGTAATAAGTATACCAGTTGGCGAAGTTTTGCAGGTCCTCGTCAGGGGTGCGGGTCTTCAGGGCAGCCGGTACGCTGTGCTCCATGACCATTGAAAGCTCACCGGCGTCTACGATGTTATTGCCGTTGTTGTCGTTGTACTCGAACCAGAACCGGGACTCGGGGATATCATCGCCGTTAAAGTCGATGAAGTTGACCAGGTAGACCTGTTCGCCGGCATCCAGCTCCCGGTCGTCATCCACGTCGTTCCAGGTGTAATAATGGCCGCGGTAGATGACATTACCGTCAATGGTCACAAATTCATGGTCCAGGGGGAAAGTCGGCGATGCATTATAGGGATTGGAGCGCGGCTGGGCCGTGTCCGCATCGCTCATGTTAGGCCAGGGCTCATAGTCCACCCTGGGGTTGTAATAAAGCTTGTTGTAGCCCGACCACTGGGATTTCCATTTTGTGCGTTCCCAGTCCGACAGGTAATTATCTGAATTACCATTATCATCCTTGTTGTCACCGGGATTATCAAAAATATATCTGTTCCACTCAAACAGGCCGTTAGCTTCAGTGGTGATGACTTCCCAGTCCATGCTGCCCGAATCGTCGATGACGAACATCACCAGGGGGGCAGCCGGGCGCAGGGTCACGTCCAGGGGCGTGTCCTCGATGTCGATGCATTCCCCGGGAGGAGGAGGCTCCGGCGTGTTGGAAAAGGTCACTACCACATCGTGATCCTGGGTGACCGATTCGATTACGTAAGGGGTGACAATGGGCATGGAACTGCCGTTGTCCACGATGGAGGCAATCGACCAGCCCGCCTCCGGGGTGATGGAGACCGTGGCGCTTTCGCCGTCGGCGACCTGCTGGCTGGTGGGGGTGACGCTGCCGCTGCCGCCGCCCACCGAGGCAGTGACCACGTTGGTATTGGGGGCCGAAAAGGTGACCACCACGTTGTGATCGGCGTTGACGGAGCTGATCACGTACGGATCGCTGACCGGCACGGACGTGCCGTTGTCCACGATGGAGGCGATGGTCCAGCCCGTATCCGGGATAATATCGATGGTCGCACTGTTGCCGCCGGTCACGGACTGGCTGGTCGGATTCACCGATCCGCCGGAGCCGGCGACCGAGGCGGTCACATTGTAAGAGGTGCTGCCGCCGCCGGCTGCCGGGGCGAAGGCTGCCAGCACCTGGATGAACTGGCAGTGCTCATCATCATCATGGAATCCATAGTAGCTGTATGCGACGCCGGGCGTATCGATTTTTCTATAGCTGCCGGTCATGACGTGGCCGCTGGGCCAGCCGCCGTAAGGCGGCACGTTGACTTCAGTGAACTGGGTCTGGCCGTTGAGGGGCCAAATGTCCCCATTGACGCTGCCAATGGCAGAGACATCCACCACCCAGGCCCCCGGGGTCTGGGTGACCACACTGCGGGCCAGGGGATCAATGTTGTCCGAGCTGAAAGCGGACTGGTATTCCTCCTTGTCTTCCGGCGGCTGCTGGAGGACATTGTAAAGGGACAGGGACCAGCCGGCCGTTGAATCGGAATCCGCCGACATGTAGATTTGCACCCGGTAGCTTCCCGCAGCAGGCAGTTCGTTATCCAGCAGGTACCACAGGCCCGCGACCTGAGGGGCGGAACCCCCTGATTTTTGCGCAATCCTGTGCATGGCAACCCCGTTGTAGGTGACCGATGTCACCTCAGGTTTATCGTAATCCTTGATGCTGGTGCCCACGATCAGGATGCGGTTGTCCTGGCTTCCGATGGTGTGGGTCCAGCCCAGCATATCGTCTGGGAAGCTCTCCTCGTAGTCATCGGTGTAACTGTCGACGGCGATCTCAGCTCCCAGGGCATGGGTTGCCGGCAGTAGCACCAGGATCAAAAGCAAGCTTGCCAGCAGCACCATCGGCAGACAGCGCCGCTGAAATGGTTTGAAACCTGACCGTTTTTTATTGGCTTGCAACGGTTTTTTATGGTTTTGCGCTTTCATTATCGCTCCCCCTTTTTAATAGGCGATTAAATAGCCGAGCTGAACAAGTGTGACACCGCCGTTGGACGGTGGTGCGCAACGGCCGTAAATCGTATAATGATATACCTTTGAACTTGACATGGCCAGGGAAGTGCCCGTGGCGATGCCGTTGGAAGCGGCCACAAACTGGGAATCTTCCAGAGTCGATGTCGTCGGTACGATGGATTCCGAGCCTTGCCAGAAGCCGCTGTCCTGTATCGTGGTGTCCGACAGGTTGTCCTTGATGGTCTCCACCCAGGCGGGAGGATTGCTTTTCAGGTTCGGCTCGGCTTCCAGCTTTTGAATCGCCTCCATGGCCGCGCCTTCGGCCCGGTAAAAGTTGCGCTGGTAGGCAACCTCGTGGCCGGCGATTCGCACCTCGGTGTTGCTGATGTTGATGGAGGCAATGCCGACAATGGTGAGAATCACCAGCACCAGTAAGGCGGTGATGATGACCACCCCTTGCTCATTATTTGTTAAAAGACGCGGCGGTTTGAGCCATGATCGTAAGAGTTGATCCATTGGTGTATCTCCTTAATTCAGTCCCATGTTGCGGCATCTCACCCGGGTACTGTAAGTGCGTTCGACCATCCCGATGCGGCCGGCTGGCTCTTCAACGGTGATGGAAAAAACCACCGTGCGGATACCGGGCAGGTTGGCACCCGGGTTTAAGATGGTATTGCCGGCCAGATTCAGATATTCGAATTTCAGTTCCTTGACGCTGTCCACAAAAATATTGCCGTTGTAAAACAGCGGGTCGCCATCGGTTCCGCTCCAGACGTAGGATATGTTTTCCAGAATGCCGTCCATATCGGTATCCATGGTAAAGTCCACCCTTTTGTCGGTGGCCTGGGAAAAACCGGCTCCTTTCTTTTCAGGGTCCAGGCCCGCCATCATGATGTCCTCGGCCATGTATTCCATGGCAGCCCTTATGGCCTGTTGGACTTCGGCGGAAACATTCTGGGTGGTATAGGAGCGGGTCTGGGTGGCATAGACCCCATAGACCGCCGCCAATACGATCGAAGCGATAAGCAGGGAAATCATGAGCTCGATCAGCGTAAATCCCGCGTTCAGCCTTTCGGCAGAATCGTTGATTTTTCTTGCTTGCAAAAGTTGTAATTTAGCGAACATCATGTTCCATTTCCTTTGGTGATGGTGGTCAGCACCACGCTGCGGTTTTGACCGCGGCGGTTCCAGCTAACGGTGACCTCAATTTGGCGCGATTCATTGTCTCCCAACGGATTGGTGATCTGCCACTGGCGGGTAAAAATGCTGTCCGTATCGGCACCGTTGGTCAGGGTTGTGACATCACCGGTGTTTTTCAATTCCTCTATCTTGGCCTTGGCCAGCATACTGGCCTGGGTGGTGATATTTCCCGTGGTATTGTTTTTGACACTCCACAACTGCATGGAGCCGATGGCCAGAATCCCGATGGAAAAGATGGCCACGGCGATCAGGATTTCGATCAGGGTGAATCCCTCTTTGTCGCTGAGGGTGTGGGATGCAAAACGCTTGATTTTCATTTCCTCACTCCGCCAGGTAGCCGGGCGCTGTCAGTTAACGCTGATGCGTCCCAGCATGTTTAGGTTGAGCGACTGCGTGCCGTTGGCATTTGACAGCACGACCGTTCCCGTGTTGGAGGGCAGCCCCCGGGTGTTGAATCGCGTGCGGTCGCTGGTAAAATCCGTAGCGCCCAGATCTATGGAAACGCCGGCCGGCAGGACCCGGTTGCGGATCCGGCGCTCACCGCTATCCAAATTCCAGTCGCCGTCATTGTCCAGATAAATTTCGTAGCGGTCACTGTAAAATTGAACCACCACCGCCACATTTTCCTTGACGGCCGTCATGCGGGCGATATTCAGATCCCCCTTCAGATTGTTGACCGCTCCTCTGAATTTTGTTTCCGCCCGCCAGCCGATCAAATTGGGAATGGCGATGGCGCTGATGACCGCTATAATGGCAATGGCAACCATCAATTCGTAAAAGGAAAAACCTTTATGATTGGATATGGATTTCATTGTGTATTAATCTCCTATGCAGGATTGGCCTGCACAATTTGTGCCATTTTATCCGTGAAGCCGGTCCTGCGGGCGCTCCGGCTGAAAACTCCTGCCAATAAATCGTTTTTTTTAGGGTTTTTATCTATATATATCTTAAATAACAATTAGTTAACCTGTTGATCGCAAGGCCCAGACTCACCCCCGGGCTGATAAGAAGATTATCGGCATTCTGACAAAAAAATTGAGCGGATGCCTGATTAATGGTGGTGTCTTTCAAGTTCCAAAACTGAGATCTAAAAATGTTTTAAAACCATTAAAAATTTTAATAGGACAAAAGTGGAAGGAAAAGGACAGGATAAAGGCAAAAGGCTGAAGGGGAAGGCTTGACATCATCGGGCGTTCGATGTCCACCTTTGTGCAAAAGGATTAGAGGGATCAACAATCGAAAATTCAGTTGCAAACGCGCTGAAATGTCGTGGGTTAAATGTGACAAAAGAATCAACTCCTTTTTCTTGTTTTCCCCCCCTTCTACCTTGTGACTTCCAAATTCAATTCATTCCGCATTCCACATTCCGACATCCGCCTTCTTTATATCTCTGATCACCCTTTCATCCGGTAAAAAACCAAGTCGGCGGCAAGCAACAGTCTTGGCCAGGCGGCTGAAAAAATCCATGGTAAACGCCATGCCCCGGGCATCCCAAAACGGTGGAAACGAACAGGTAAGCAGATGCTGCACGGCTTCAATGCAATGGATATCTTCCAGGGTGTTGGAATCTGCGTGGCGGATGAAGAAAATTTTATCCAGCCGCGCACTTTGCGCCACACCGAACTTGGCCTCTCCATGCCACGGGGTGCCGTAAATGCGGTAATGATCGCCTTTCCGACGCACAATCGTCCGGTCGTCGCTTAAAATCGCGACATCTTTTTCCCGATTCCACAGGCGGGTCAGGGTACTTTTACCGGCGCCGGATTCACCGACAAACAAAAGTCCTTTATCTTCCACCTGGATGCCGCAGCCATGCATGATAACGCCCCTTTCCCGGGCCAGGTAGTTGATCATCAAAAGCTCCAGCGCCGGTCCGCAAAATGGATCCACCGGGGCCGGAGCATCCGGCGCAAATTGAAGCTCGGCGATTTTCACATCCGGCGCCAGGCAAAGGGTCATCGCCGGTCCGGGAACATTTTCGTAGATTTTTACTATCAAGGTATCCGTGCGGCGATAAGACGTCCAGATGGGGGCCGCATCGAACAGCTTGTCAGCCCCGGCGACATCCGGATCGCCCCGGGTTAGTCGCAGGTGGATATCGGGTCGGCCGGATGCGATGAAGGGTTGATAGGCAATCGGAATTTTACTGAGCAGGCTCTGGTCATTGGCCCCGATGGAGATCAGGATGTCCCCTATGCGGACTTGAATGTTTTGCGGCATGGATAGTGTCGGGAAAATTTAATTGAAAGCTGCCAGTGCCGGCCCATGCACTTTAACGTTGCAACGTTGAGGTTCAGGAACCGTCATCCTTGCACGGATCGCCGAGGAAAGTCTCACACCCGACAGTGCCGGGGCCGAAAACGCCACTGGTTTTGCACACCGCCAATACCGCCGTTTTGGCGTCGAGCTCAATCCGGGTAACCTGCGGCTTTTCGTATGTTTTCTTTTTGTCAGTTTCCATAAGCAGTTTTATGATGTTGATTGGTTTGTCGGTTGACCAGCCTCAAACAGACTTTATAGCATCGATGGTCTTTAGCTGATCGACAAAATCATGCAAATCCGCTTGTGCTTGTTTTTTTGCCACATCAAATTCTTCCGTTACCCTATCCGCTATTTCATCCAAAGAACTATCACCATCTAACTGTTGCCAGATAAAGGCCCCCACCGCATTGAGGTTATAAATGCTGCCCAGATCGCCAACATTGTCCCGGATGGGCACCAGGATGGTTTCGCTGTCGATCTGCCGAAAAACGAAGTTTTCATCCCGTTTATAACGTTGCTGCAATGCGTTCATGTCATTTTTTCCATTCGACCCATTTTGGCGTGGATCGATGTCCATTTTTCTCATTCGGCGTTTGGATGTCCAAGGCTCATTATTTTATATAGTCTAACACAGGGTAACAGATACCGCAACACATCCTGTCTGTCTTCGGCTTCACCTCTTTACTGCATTCATCTTGTTTCCTTTATCCTTGCATATCCCAGCGATCAGCAGGGCGGCTGCAACGGCAAGGATCATCAGCAGCCAGGTCAGGTGGGCACAGTTTTGAGCGGTGCTTACAAAGCACAGGCTGCTGCCGACATTGCCGGCTGCCAGTTCGCAGGCCAGAGTGGAGCTGGAGCCGAGAGCCGCAGCGCTGACCGTATTCGAGGCCGCGCTTTGATCGCCGTGGCTGTCCAC
>CAZGNV010000053.1:0-34593 GCA_964527835.1 uncultured Desulfosarcinaceae bacterium
GTTAGACTTGGGTCATCGATGTCCTGGACTTTGACACTCAACCCTTCACGGCTCTTTTCCCAAAAAAGGTTGATGGCGCTCGAAAATGACTTTTTACGAGGCCGCTAAAATTTGACGGTCCCGTAAAATTTAGATATACCCGGCTTGACAATCGGCATTCATAATCTATAATTTTGCCTGAGTTTGGTCACAGCGACGTATCACAGCGTTTTGAAAATATGAGATAATTGAAAACAGCTTTTTATCAGAATCAATTTGTTTAACCTGATTAGAGCGAATGTCATTGAGCACAATTTTGCGGAGGCTTGAACGCTAATGGTAGCATTTCGTTACTTGGCACTGTTTGGTCTTCTCCTGCTGCCATTGATCGCAAATGCGGAGGAAACAAAGCAAAAAGATAACCAGACGCAAAAAGCGGCCATAATCATAGGGCTGTTCACCCGCCACCTTAACCCGTCCGACAACACCAATGAATCCACCCGCATGCTGGGTTTTTCGTATTCTAACTGGATCATCGCACGTTTCACCAACAGCTATGACGAGGCATCTTTTTTCAGCGGCAGACGGTTTCAAACTAGAGAACTGCACCATCCCCGCCACACCGATTTATTTATTCAGGGAAATCTGTATGCCGGTCTTCTTTACGGCTACGGCGATCGTGCGCCCAACATCGCTGGAGTCACCTTGGCCGCGCTGCCCACCTTCGGACTCGGATACAAAAAAGCCGTCCTAGAAATGCTCTATATTCCGACATTCAAGGGCGGGGTGTTCACCAGCTTTTTGACCTATCGGTTCTAACGTCTCAGAAAAAAATCAGGCCCTCAAAAATTCCAGATATTTCAATTTATCTGAATTTTGACGGCCCTGTAAAAAGTCATTTTCGAGCGACTTCAAGCCTTCTCGGAAAAAAAGCTATGATCTCATATTATCAATCCAGGTGTTAACTCTCATTTCGATCCTGCCAAATCAAGTATAGGTCAGCACGTTAGACCACCCCCTGGTCCAGCATGGCTTCCGCCACCTTGACGAAACCGGCGATATTGGCCCCGCTGAAGTAATTGCCGGGGCTTCCGTACTGCTGTGCGGCATCCAGGCAGGTTCGGTGGATGTCCTTCATGATGATTTTCAGACGGCTGTCGACTTCTTCACCGAGCCAGTTCAGCCGCATGCTGTTCTGGACCATCTCCAGTCCGGAGACGGCCACCCCGCCGGCATTGGCCGCCTTGCCGGGGGCATAAAGAATTTTTTTATCCAGAAAGATGGCTGTGGCCGCGGGGGTACAGGGCATGTTGGCACCCTCGCACACCAGCTTGATGTTGTTGTTGATCAGGCCATAGGCGTCCTTTTCATTGATCTCGTTCTGGGTGGCACAGGGAAAGGCGCAGCCGGCCCGATGGCGCCACAGCGGGTTGTAATCCAGGGCGGGGTCCACCGGGGTATAGGTGGCCGCCGGGTATTTATCCACGTACTCCCGGATGCGTCCGCGCCGGATGTTTTTAAGCTGTTTGACATAGGCCAGCTTGCCGGCATCGATTCCTTGCGGATCAAAAACATAGCCGGCGGAATCCGACAGGGTCATCACCTTGGCCCCCATTTCGATCAGCTTTTCCGCGGTGTGCTGGGCCACGTTGCCCGATCCGGAAACCAGGCAGTTCTGGCCTTCAAGGCTCAGATTGCGAGTGGCCATCATTTCAGCGGCAAAATAGACGCAGCCGTAGCCGGCGGCCTGGGCCCGGATCAGGCTGCCGCCCCAGTTAAGGCCCTTGCCCGTCAAAGCACCGGTAAATTCATTGCTCAAGCGTTTGAACATGCCGAACAGATAGCCGATCTCCCGGGAACCCACCCCGATGTCGCCGGCCAGGATATCCGTGTTGGCCCCCATGTGCAGGTACATTTCGGTCATGAAATTCTGGCAAAAGCGCATCATTTCGTCATCGGACTTGCCCTTGGGGTCAAAATCGGAGCCCCCGGCCCCGCCGCCCAGGGGCATAGTGGTCAGCGCATTTTTGAAGACCTGCTCAAAGCCCAGAAATTTGAGAATGCTCTGGTTGACGGATGGGTGAAACCGCAGTGCACTTTTATAGGGACCGATGGCGCTGCTCATTTCCACCAGAAACCCGCGATTGACCTTCACATCTCCCCGGTCGTCGAGCCACGGGACCCGGAAGGTGATGATGCGTTCGGGTTCCACGATTCTTTCCAGCACGGCTGCCTGACGATAATAAGGGTTCTGATCCAGCACCGGTTTTACGCTTTCAAGCACCTCTTCGACAGCCTGGTGAAATTCCTTTTCATGGGGGTCTCTGGCCCGGATGCAATCAAGTATGTCTGACATGGGTTGGGTTCCTCGTATCTGTCTGGTAGTTGGTTAATCCCCTGCTCGATCGGGACCGAACAATAAGCGTTTTTACGGTCACATGTCAACAGCAGCAACAGCCGTGGATTGTATTTTTCACTGTTTCAAAATCTATGCAATCGTAAAAAGCCGATTTTCTCGCTTGCGCCATCCTGCCAACCCGAACGGATCTGCTATCCGATGCTGTCAATGGCGGCAAAGCGGGGTTCGTGCAGCGGCAGCAGGATGTCGGCCTGCCGTTTCACATTTACCAGAATGTCGTAGGCCTCGTAAACATTCACGTGGGTGCCGGGAGGAATCACTTCCATCTCCATGGCCCGGATTTCTCGTGGCGGGTTGAAGTTTTCATCGATCACGCAAAAACCGGTGATAACAGCAGTGCCGGCCTCGGTTTCAACGGCCACCGACAGCCCCCCGGGAGAGTGGGCCGGGGTGTGCATCACCCGCACCCCGGCAACCAGCTCGCAGTCGCCGGAGACAACCTGCAGCTGGCCGTTTTCTTCAACGTCGACGATGTAATCTTCCAGGTACCTGAAATCCAGGGGGTGCGGATTGTGAATGGCCTCCAGTTCCCTTGCGTGAGCGTAAATTTTTGCGTTTTCGCACTTATAGTCGTTTTCACAGTGGTCGTTGTGCAGATGGGTGTGAATGACGATATCGATATCCGCCGGCGTCAAACCGAAGCGTTCGAGGCCCTGCTCGAAAGTGTAAATCCGCCCGCCGATGGCCTTTTCGCGATCCGCCGACTGGATGGGACTCATCTCGCCGGTATCCACCAGGATCTTCTGTTGGCCGCCTTCCAGGTACCAGCAATAGATGGGGATGGTGTACTGCTGCCCGTAACCGTGCTGGTATGTCATCATGGTCTTGTCAAATATCTTGGTCCCCATGACGATGGGATGAATCCGGTAGTGGGTCATGCAATTTCTCCTTTCGGTACCCGCCTGAGATGCTGCTTTCAATATTTAAAACCGGCGCTAACCGGAATTGCGCTGTTGCTCACCCGGACCCTGCATATTTGCTAGATAAATTGCACAGATCCAAACGGTTGTCAATTGCGCCCGACCCCCGATCACCATCGTTGTTGGGTGAAAACATTTTGACTCCCGCGCACATTGAAGGTATAAACGGGCTCAATCACCAATTCACATCCAAGGAGGTTATGATGCTCGGCGGTTATGCAGGCAAAATTGCTTTTGTCAATCTCACGAAAGGCGAAATCCGCACCGAAACCCTCGATGAGGACCTGGCCCGGGAATATATCGGCGGCCATGGCCTGGGGGCGCGGATTCTGTTTGAACGCCAGCAAAAGGGGATCGATCCCCTGGGCCCCGAAAGTATCCTGGGCTTTACCACGGGGCCGTTGACCGGCACCCGCACCCCTTCCGGCGGCCGCTACATGGTGGTCTGCAAATCCCCGCTGACCGGCGGCTGGGGCGATGCCAATTCCGGCGGCTATTTCGGCAGCGAATTGAAGGCCGCCGGCTGGGATGCGGTGTTTGTCAGCGGCAGCGCCCCGACCCCATGCTACCTGGCGATCACCGACGATCAGATCGCAATCAAGGATGCCGCCCACCTGTGGGGGCGCGACACCGTCGAAACCGAAGCCGGCCTTCAAGCCGCCGGCGGCGGCAAGAAAATCCGGGTGGCCGCCATCGGGCCGGCTTCGGAAAGACTGTCTTTGATCAGCGGCATTGTCAATGACGCAGGACGGGTTGCCGCCCGGTCCGGGGTGGGGGCCGTCATGGGCTCCAAAAAACTCAAGGCCGTGGCCGTTCACGGCACGCAACGGGCCGCCGTGGTGGATAAAAAAACCCTGGACCGGCTGCGCAAGGCCTTTATCGCCGAAATGAAGCAGATGGGGGGCTTTGTCCAGGTCCTGCGGGAACAGGGCACCTGCGGATTTACCGCCGGCCTGGTGGCCAGCGGCGCCACACCGGTTAAAAACTGGCAGCTGACCGGCAGCGAGGCTTTTAGCGGCCTGGAAAAAATCACCGACCCCGATATTATCATTGCCCACCAGCGCCGCCGGTTTGCCTGCGCCAACTGCCCGGTGGCCTGCGGCGGGATCTTCAATGTGACCGCCGGAAAATACCCGGTGGGAGAAACCCACAAGCCCGAATATGAAACCATCGGCGCCTTTGGGACCATGTGCCTGTGCGACGATTTCGAAACCATCATCAAGCTGAACGATATGTGCAACCGCAGCGGACTGGACACCATCTCCGCCGGCACTGCCCTGGCCTTTGCCATGGAGTGTTTTGAAAACGGCATTCTCAGCGAAGCGGACATGGACGGCATCCCCCTGAGCTGGGGCAACGCCGGGGCCATGGTGACCATGGTTGAAAAAATGATCGCCCGGGAAGGCTTCGGAGATGTTCTGGCCGACGGGGTGCAGCGGGCCGCCGAAAAAATCGGCGGCGATGCGCAGCGCTATGCCATGCATGTGGGCGGCCAAGAGCCGGGGCTGCATAACGCCCTTTTTCTTCCCAGCCGGGGGACCGGTTTTGTCTGCGACCCCACCCCGGGACGGCACACCGCCGCGCCCATGGCACGCATGGACGGCGGGCCCGGCGCCTACGGCCCCTATCCTGAACTAGCCATCGGTGAGTTCGACCGCTACAGTGTTACCGGCAAGGGACCGCTGAGCGCCACGGCCTCCTGTTACCTGCAGGCCGGTGCCAGCGCCGGCCTGTGCCTCATGCCGCTGATGTTTTTCGGCAACCTGCCCCTGGTGGAATTTTTCAATGCCGTCACCGGCTGGGATTTCAACATTTCAGAAATGCTGGCTGCCGGAGCGCGCATCCAGACCCTGCGACAGTGCTTCAACCTGCGCGAAGGCATCCGCGCGCCGGATGTTAAACTGCCCGATCGCCTGCTCGGCCGGCCGCCCCAGCAAACAGGCCCCGTGGCCGGAGTGAGCATCGATGTCGATCGCCTGGCCCAGGAATACCGCCGGGCCATGGGCTGGGACCCGCAAAGCGGCCGTCCTGAGGATGCAACCCTCGAAGAACTGGGCCTCGCCGGGCTGGTTGAAAAGCACGGATAGACGAGGCGGGCATGGACTTGCGCATGATCAATACCCAAGTTTCGCACCTGATTTCAACATCAATACATGCCCCGTAACCCTCAATTAGTTGCGATCACGCCGCGCAATATGCATTTTGGCCTCGCTTTCTGTGTCCATTTGGGGCGCCAGCGGGTCGGTTGGCTAAATTTCAAGAACTCGTCGCAGGCTCCTCAAACAGCTTGAAATTTTTCACGCCAACCGACCCGCTGGCTTTTTCCCCAAATGGACAATGACGCTCAACCAAAATACACATTGCGCTTAGTTTCGTTCCTTTGCCACAACTTTGATAACGTGACGGTCCTTAATAATCGACGTGAATTGGCCGGTGGATGGTGTTTTCTGGAAACCGGTATGATACTCGACAGCACCTTATTTTCGCAGTGTCCCTTGTTTGGGATGCATGGCACGGGACAGATCCAAAATTAGCAGATGATTGGGCCGCGTCCCAAACAAGGGAAACGCTGCAACGGCATGGTTTCATACCGGTTGGAGGAAAATATCATGTGCCGGTCAATTCACACCTTTGGTCAGATTCAATTCGTTGCTATTGATTTTATAAGCCCAAAACGGATGTAAAACTTGGGTCTTTATTTTCCTTTAGGCGCCCGATTGATCTCCGACAGGCGGCGGTGCTCGCCGATCACCACGAAGGCGAAAACGATCCACAGAAATACCAGGGACACGTTGAAAATGAAAAACGAGCGGGTGGAAAGCGCCAGCAATTGTACGCCGACCAGCACCGTCAGGGCGGCAATGCCGTCGCCCAGCCGCACGAAAAGCGAATCGATGGTCGGTTTGCCTTTGTACTTCTGCTCGGCGGTAGCCGGCAGCCACAAAACGTTGCGCGCCGTGTTGTTGATGGAATAATCGGTGGAATTTTCGGTAATTTTCATGATTTTCACAATCGCCAGGATCGGCACGAAGGCCATGGCCGTGTAGGAAACCAGCGCCACCACGGGCATGGCCAGCAGCAGTACGCCGAAGCCGCCGAACTTGAGCAGGCGCGAGGCCACGAAAGCCTGCAGAACAAGCGCGCCGATATTTACCCAGAAGAAAAAATCCCCGTAAAAGGCCGTGGTTCCGTCCCGTGTGAAGTTCAACAGCGCGCCGGCATCCGAGATACCTTGCGCCAGGGCCTGATCCTTTAAAAATTCCTGAACCACCCGGAAAAGCAGGTTTTCGCCGTTGGTGTTGACCCAGCTCAGCAGCAGAGTGATCAAAGCGGTGGCGATCAGAAAGCGGCTGGCAAAAACAATGGAGAGGGCACTGCGCCCCGAGTCCTGAACATCTTCTGCTTGCCTGGTGCCCGGTGCGACGCGCGGCTGTGTGCTGCCGGCCGTTGATGCCATGCGCCGGTCGACCACCCGGCTGATAACCATGGAGGCTGTCAGCGGCAGCATGGCCAGGATCAGCAGCCAGTGGGTGTTGAAAAAAGCGGAGTCCACCAGCATTCCGGTGATCCAGGAGCCCGAAGCGGCGCCGGCCGTGGCGCCGACGGCGATCAGGGGAAACAGGCGGTTGCCGTGCTCCTCGGTGTAAAGATCGGCGGCAAAAGCCCAGAACTGGGCCACCACGAACACCCCGAACATGCCCACCCACAGATAAAAAAAAATGCCGGTATAGGGAAGGTTTGCGATGAACAGGCCCGGCTGGATGACATAGAAAACCGCCATGTTGAGCATGCAGAAAATCGTGGAACGCGCGATGAGGCTGCTGCGCCGGTAGCGGTTTGAAAGCCGGCCGTAAAACCATACCACGGGAATCAGCAGCAGGCTCTGGCCAAAGCTCGAGTAAGCCTTGACCTCCATCTTGGTCAACCCGCTGATATCAGAAACCGCAATCCATCCCTCCCGCAGGGGCTTGATGAAATAATAGGCGCACAGAATCAGAAAAACGTTGGCGCACATCAAAAGGGCGTTCGCCCCTTCCCCGGCGCGCACCTCCGTGAAAAGGCACAGAAATCTTTCCAGTCTGGAGCGGTTCGCGGAGTCTGGCTTCATTGGGCGTCTGTTCGCTCCGGCGGTGAAGAACCTGCCGCGGCCCGGCTTTCAACAGCGGCTGCAAGCTGGTCGAGTAACTTTGCAGAAATCTTGCCGTCTACTTTAAGGTGGTGCTGCTTCTGAAACGCCCTGACCGCCGCCACTGTTTTAGGGCCCGCCTTGCCGTCGATCTTGCCGATGCGGTAGCCCAGCTGCAAAAGGGCGGCCTGGGCGTTGGCCACCTGCAGGCGCTGCTGCTGTTGTTGGCCGAAACCGATCAGATTGCTGCCGAAGGCCAGTTCCAGCGGCAGCTGCCCAGGTGCAGGCGGCGGCTCGGGATGGTAGGCATCGATGATCCGGTGGATATAGGTCGCCAGTGTCTGATGAGCGACAGCTGAATTCTTGTACAGCACATTCGAAATTATGGTCGTCATGTAGTACAGCCGGCCGATGCCGGCCGGGGTTTCCACGATGGCCACCGAATTCATGTAATTGCGCACGTTGCCGTGGTATTTTTTACAGGTAAACCCCGGCTCGTCCTTGCAGCTGTATAACGATCCGGATTTGAAATACACCGCGCTGTCGCGCAGCACCGGGGCGGAGGCATAGCGAATGCGCCGCTCGGTCATGTACAGCAGGCGTTTGATCTCGCGGCTGGAAAACTCGTCCACCAGCCGCCCCTGCTCCATGAGCAGCAGCAAACGCATCAGCTCCCGGGCGGTGCCGTAACTGTTATAACCGGTGGGCACGCGCTGCTTGCCGTAGCGGGTGAAAAAGCTTCCCTGGCGAAAGGACTTCAGGTTCAACCCGTTGCGGGCCAACGGCTCCAGAAAAGTCTGTTCGTAAAGTTCGCGCAGCTGCGCCCGGCTGCTGTCTTTAAAAAACCGCTCGGCCTCATCCGTTGAGACGGGATAATCCCTGCCGAAGTGGCGCAGCAGCATGGCGTTTTTCATGGTCATGGAAGCCGCGGCATTGGAGCTGATCGACAGGGTCCAGTCCAGGTACTCCCACAAAGACCCCTGATCTCCCTTGCGCAAAGGGCGAAAACTCAGGCTCCCCGATTCGGGATGGAAGATGCGCACCTCGTGATGGTCCCACTGGATGAAATCATCGGCGCTGATGACGGTTTGCTGCAATATCCGCCGGCGGGCTTCAATATCGTCCGGATAGACGTCGGCCAGGGCCTGAAACAACCCCACGGCAGCTGCGATTTTGCCGACACTGCCGACGTTTTGCGGATAATCGGCACGGTGCTCGGCATAGCGCGGCTGGTCGAGATCGGAAAGATCCAGCACCGCGATGCCGTAGCGATCGGCCTTATCTCCCAGCAGTTCAACAACGCGGGCGGAAAATTCCGGGTCTGGCTCGGGCAGCTGCAGTTCGGGATGATCCAGCAGCCGCAAATCCACCAGACGCGTGGGCAGCAAAGCGCCGGGAGGCGGCTTCCGGCCGCGCATTTTCCCTAAAACTGCCAGGCGGGCGGCTTCCAGGCGTCGAATCCCGGTTTCTTGGTATCCATCGAGGGGGTAGGCCAGACATGGGGCGGCTGTGAACAGCAGCAGCAAAACGATAAATAATGGCAACCGGTTTTTCATGGATTGCCCCCTCCTGGCGGTTCATCCAGGTTGACGACCTGATCCAACTGAGCGTCCATCTGCCGGTCAAGCCCATTGAGGTAGTCGTTGCCGCGGGCCCGGGCGCTTTCAAGAAAGGGGCGAATCTGAAAAAGCTGCAGCCTGCCCTTGACAAAACCGAACTCAACATCGGCCGGGGCCGGGTTGCCGGCCGCATCCACAATCGCCGGATAGCGCTGCGGCAGGCCGCGGGCCAGTTCAATCAATTGCTTGATTTCCCCGGGAAGCAGCACGGCACCGGTGTTTTGCACCAGCTGCCGGCCGACACCGTCGGTGGATTTGAGCACCCGGCGCCAGGGGGCCGTGGCCTGGGCCAGTCGGATCACCTGGCCGGTTTTGAGATTGATGCGCAGCGACTCGGCGGCCTGGCCGTCGACCGCCCCGCCGACCCCTTCATTGACGACCACTGAAATCCAGTCCGCATCTCCGCTGTCAATGTCGCGGGTGACCATCACTCCTGATTTTTCAGACGGCACGCTGCGCAGCAGCAGCACCGAGGCATAGACATGCTGGGGCTGATCCATGTGCGACTGGCGCCAGGCAAAGGCCCGCTTGCTGAAAGGCGATGCCCAGACCCGGGGAATGGCCGCGAGCACATTGTCAAAGCCCACCACGTTGGGGATCGTCTTGTTCAAACCGGCGCCAGTAAATCCCGGCAGATCCTCCACGTTGGTGTCGCTGCGCACAAATACGCCGTAGGTGCCGTCTGCTCCGAAAACCTTTTCCATGGCTGCCCGCAGGTGGCTGCGAAATTCCGGGCCGGGGTCGGCATTCAAAATTAATTTTTCAAGCTTTTGGCGCAGGGCTTCCATTTTGGCCGCGCGCTTCGCCGAGCCGTCCGGCAAGCCCTGCAGGGCCGCATATTGTTCCTCCATCCACTCGAAAACCGTCTGTTGGCCGTCCGTGGCAGGCTGGTCCAGCAGGCTGCGAAAAACCCCGAAGGGAATCGCCAGCCCGTCGGCCACCGCCTCGGGATAGAGATGGTACAGCTCGCCCAGGTTGGCGGCCTTGGGGCCCACGATACGCCCCGAATCTGTCGCCCGCAGACGGCTCAAGGGGATCATTTCCCGGGTCTGCAAATCCAGTTTTTCCAGATCCGGGGAAATGAGACTGGGCGCCTGTTTGGCCTGCGCGAAAACCGAATCCAGCTGCCCGGTATCCAGCATGAGCTGAACCGAACCTCCGGGGCTGGCGGCCAGAATCACTTTTTTGCCTTCATAGGGCGCCAGCAACGGAATCAATTTTTCATCGACGGTCACATTGGGAATTCCCAGGTTGCGGGCCAGCAGCTGCACGTGGGACAGCGGGTTGCCCTCGCCGGCGGTCAGAATGCCTGCCACGGGCGGCAGTTCCGCCACCGTTTCCGGCAGCAGGTATATTCCCGCAGGATCAAAATCACCGTGGGCATCGATGTTGCGCAGCCGGAGCGTTCCGCGGGCAAGGCCGGGATTGAGGCTGCGCAGGCCACCGCCGACCGGTTGGCCGAAAAGCTCATGCTGCAGCCCGGCCAGTTGATTGGCGTCGCGCAGCAGGCTGTCGAGCACATTGGAGTAAAAAAACAGGGGGCTTCCCCGCAGGCTGTCCTGGATGAACCGTCCGGCCAGGGGTTCAATCTCGGTCAGCTTGCGCATGCTTTCGTGGAAGTGAAAGCGCAGCCACTGGGTGCCCCAGCCGGGCACCCGCGCCAGATAATCCAGGGCCTGGCGGTAGTTTTTAAGCGCGATCGTGGGGATGTTGATGCCGTTGAAGGCAGTCTGCAAATCCTGCAGCTGAACGGCGGATATCAAGCCGGCACCGTATATGGCAAAAGCGCTGTCCTGAAGCCATTGCAGGCGCTGACGCCGGGTGGCGGCGGCCAGCCGGCTGATCAGGGCCCGGCCCGCCTTGTACTGCTCGATTTCCAGCGCCAGGCTGGTATCCATGGCCGCCAGACGCAATTTGGCCTCCGGCAGCTGCAGCAACTGACGGCGGATGTTCGCCATTGCCTCGCATATCGCGGCAAACCGGGTGGCTGGATTCGCGATGGTGTCCAGGGTTCGGATGGCCACTTTCATCTGCCGGGCCAGCCCGGGATTGGCACCGGCAATTTGGTGCTGAAAATGCTTCAATTGCACGGTGATCGCCTGGGACGCAAAAACCCGGTCAATTTCATCGGCCAGGCTTTTGTATTCTGCGGCCAGCTCCTCATCCCGGATTGCGGCGGCATAAGCGCGCACCCGTCGGGCATCTTCGGCCTCTGGCTGGTTGTGGATCTTGGCCCGCAGCTTCATAAAATTTTTATCTTTTTCGGAAAGGGCCAGCGAATGCTGGCGCACGGCACCCACGCTGGCGGTCTCGACTCCATGCTTCAACAAGCTGGCCCCCATCCTGAAGGGCAGATATCCGCGATCGCTCCACCTGTCGCTGGCAGCCAGTCCCAGCAGCAGTTTGCGGGCCATGGCGGTCTCATTTTCGACTTGAACCGCTCCGCGGTAATAGCGCGCCCGGCGAAAAATCCAGCCGTCATCAGCGGCAATCAAAAATTTTTCAATCAAGAGCTGATTGAAAAGGTCAGAATATCCGGGGGCGCGGGTGATGGGATCCGGGTCCAGGGAAGCCAGGACATTGGCGATATAATATCCGCCGGCACGCAGACGTCTGACCCGTTCGGTCCATTGACCGTGCTGCACCCCACCGCCGTGATCCTTGCAGGCGTAAGGTTTGGGGGCCAAGATGCTGCCGTCGTTGCAAAACCAGCGGATCCGGATGAATGGGCCGCGGGCCGCGGTTTTCATCTCGGCAATCCACTGTCGCAGGGTTTGTCGAGCAGGAAGATCTGCGGCGGCGACAACGGCGACAACGATCACCAGCACCGCTAAAACAACAGCGGCAATGCGAACGGCTTTCATTGAGATGATTTCCTTTGGGGGTGATAGTCTGATGGGCAAAGACCAAATTTAAATAAAACACAGTAAGTCTGATGCTAAACCTTGTCAAGAAACGCACGGGAAATGGAATTTTTCACCGATCAGCACCTGACGTAATCGTAAAAGATCTCTTTTGTTTGCCTGGTGATCAAAAGAACTTATTGCGAGTTCATCAGCGTTTGGTTTTAAGCATTTCGCGATAGGCCTGGGTCAGCTTGACGAATTGATCCTGGCGCCCCCCTTTGTCGGGATGAAGCTGCTGGGCCTTTCGCCGGTACAGCCGGATGAGTTGCCTGCGGTCCATGGCTTTGAGGATCTCCTGGGTTTCGCCGAAAACACTGCTGGCCTCCTTGAACAGCGCCGCACCGGTTTTAAACGGCGGCCGATAATCGCGGCGGCTGTTGATGAACTGGCGCAGGTAATCCTCCATCCAGGAGGCGGCCGCAAATTCGTAGTCAAAGTACATCTGAACATAGCGCACCAGGTAGTCGTTTAAGCGGGTTTGCGCCTGCATTCCCGCCCAGAACCGCCGATCGTCGTTTAAAAGGCACACCTGTTCGATAAAGTGACTGTCCAGACGATCCTGTTCCAGCATTTGGGGGGCGCCGGCGGCATAGGATTCATAAAAGAAGTTTTGCAGATTGAAAATAACATAGACATAGGTCTTGTATTCTCTCGGCGGCAGCGCAGCCTCCATCTCCATGAACTTCTGTTCGATCTCATCCCGGGATTTGCCATCAAGTATACGCAGGACGCTGGCAGGCAGGTTCCCGACTTTGCCCTGGTCCACCTGACCGAATTTGAGAAAATGGATCCGGCGCTTATCGAAAATGTGCACCCCGGCGGCAAACTTTTCCGCCTCGGCCTTTGGCCGGCGGACGGTTGCGCGGGGGGGCTGCCGGCCGCGAAAATAGTCCAGGGCGCTTCTGATTTCAGGATCGACAAAGCGCCAGAAAATGTCTTCAAGCTCCTGCTGATCGGTTTCGGTCCCCAGGTCAGCGAGCTGGTCTTCGATGGACGGGTCAATGTAAAAAGAATTGCCCCCGGGATAAACAATGTATTGTCCGGGGTCCGTTCCCAGAGACATCAGATCCCGGCTGAGCAAGTATTCACCCTGTTGATAGGACTGCCGGATGAAATAATGGGCCTTGCCGTTTATATGCTTCACTGCCAGATACAATGAGATTTCCTTCACTTTTATCTTGCGGCCTGTTGATTGTCACGTTATACGCCTTTTGGCCGGTGATGTCCACGTCGCCTTCAAATCCGGTTATCCCCTCTGTAATCTGGGAATAAATTTTGATAAAATCGTAAAAAGTCGAATTTTGACGCTCCCGAAAAGGCTTGCCCAAGCGAGAAAATCGGCTTTTACGGGTTCATCAAGTTTGGCTTGTTTTTGCGCCGTCAGTGATTATTGTAAAAGGATTAAAAACCTTCGCACCGCATGGAGCCACAGATGAAATTTCTACCCCTGGGCAAATCGGGACTGCAAATCTCGGCGATTGTCATGGGCACCTGGCAGGCCGGAAAACAGATGTGGTCCGGAATCGATGATGCCCAAAGCACCCGGGCCATCCGCGCTGCCTTTGAGGCCGGCATCACGACTTTCGACACCGCTGAAGCTTACGGCAGGGGGCATTCGGAACGTGTTCTCGGCGCTGCCCTGGCCGATGTCCGCCAGCAAGTCGTGCTGGCAACCAAGGTTTTTGCCAATCACCTTAAATACGATCAGGTGATCGCGGCCTGCCACCGATCCTTGAAAAATTTGAACACCGACACCATCGATCTTTACCAGATTCACTGGCCCGCGGGTTCCTTTGGAAGCCCCAGCGTTCCCGTCGAAGAGACCCTGGAGGCCATGAGTGATCTGCAGCAGCAGGGAAAGATCCGGGCCATCGGGGTGTCAAATTTCTCCCGCTGGCAGCTGGAACAGGCCGCCGGGTACGCACGCATCGACAGTCTTCAGCCCCCCTATTCCCTGTTCTGGCGTCACATCGAAAAAGACACGCTGCCTTACTGCCAGGCAAACGACATCACGGTGCTGGCCTATTCATCCATGGCCCAGGGGCTGCTGACCGGAAAATTCGGCGCCGACCCCAGGTTTGAAAAAGGCGATCACCGCAGCGGCAACCGGCTCTTCGAGCCGGATCACTTTCAACGCGTGCAGCTGGCCCTTGAAAAACTCCGGCCGCTGGCCGACCGGAAGGGAGTAAGCATGGGGCAGCTGGCCCTGGCATGGGTCATTTCCCATCCCGGCACCTGTGCCATTGCCGGGGCCCGCAAGGCGGATCAGGCAGTCCAGAACGCCCAGGCGGCCGATGTCCCGCTGTCGGCGGACGAAGTGGCCGCCCTGGATGAAATCGGACGCATCGTCACCGATCATCTCGACGACGACCCGGTGATGTGGCACTGGTAGCGGCTGGCTGGCTGTCTGTCAGCAGGTGAACGGATAGAAATGATGATAACAGTAGGCCCCGGGATCACCATAGGCGATCTCGGTGTCGATCATGCACTGTCCGATCATCTGCTTGGACGCCTGTTCATAATCGCTGCGCTGCTCTTCATGCTTTTTGCAGTCCAGGCAGATGGCTTCATGATCGTAAACAGACAGGATTCTCGGTTCACCGGGAGTTAATTCACGGCTGCATTGGGAACATTGTGCCGCACAGGATAGCTTCTGGGCCCAGGCATCGGTCATTGTTGAATATTCTCCTTGGCAATAGATTCTATACTGATATAATAAGCGGGGGAAATCATAAATCAACCCCGTGACTCTAATCGACAAAACCCAAAAGCTTGACCATCATTTTGATACATCGCAGGAGATACCCAATGGAAAAACAGGATGTCATCGACATTGCCGAAGGTCTGAAAATGATCGAAGACGGCGTTGAAAAAATCCAGCGCGTCATGCGCGCTAAAAATATCAAATCCATCAAAGACGTTGCCGCCGAGCTGATCCCGATGCTCAAGCAGGACGACGACGACATTAACGAATCCATTATCAAGCACCTGGAAAAATAACCCGTGGGGCAAGGCTATTTTTTCAAATCGGCAATCAGCTCCTTGATAATGGCCAGCACGTTTTTGCCCCGCTGGCGGGCAATGCGGTGCGCCTCGTCGACAATCCGGACCGCCTCGTCGGCCAGCACGGCGTCAGCGGGCAGCGGTTTATCCAGTTTCTCGTATTGCCATCTCAAAAAGCGAAGGGCCAGCTTTTGCTCCTGCTGTCGGATAAATCCCATGGTATTGTCCCCACCCGATGGCTGATGCTCAACCCCGGGGCTATTGTCCCGCCGATGCACTGCGGGTGCCGCAGATTTCCAGCACCACTTTTTCCAGAATCAATCTGGGCGACGCGGCACTGGATTTGAGCTGCCGGTCGGCGGCATGCAGTATTTGCACGGCCCTGGCCAGCTCCTCTCCGGAGAACCACCGGGTTTTTTTATACAGTTGAAAGATGGGATAGGCATTTTTCGGATTGGCGGCAATCAGCAGGTCCGTGGGCGGTTTTTTTTTCGCGGTCTTCTTTTTCGAAGCCGAAACCGACGCTGCCAGCTCCTCGTCCTCCGCCAGCATCTGCTGCCAGTCTTCCAGCCGCCGAAGCAGGCCGCGGTCATATTCCATCATTGCCGGGATGACCCGCTGCCGGAAATCATCATAGGAGCCGGTAGTCTGCAGCTGACGCGCGAAGGGGCTGTCGATGAAATCTCTGACCAGCACCAGTTTTCTGACCTGGTTGACCAGGGCGCTGAGCACCTGCAGGGGATGAAGATCCGAGGCAAGCATGGAATCAAGAAAAAAAAGCGCCCGATCGGCCCGGCGTTCGGCCAGCGCATTGGTCAATTCGTAAATCGGATCTTTGCGCGATCGTTTTAAAGCCGCCTGCACATCGTTGGTGGTAATCTGCGGGCGCTCACCGGTGTAGCTGATCAGTTTTTCCAGGTTGCTGGTAAAGGTTGTCAGGTCAAACCCGGTCATTTCAAAAAGGGCCTCGTAAGCGGCCTGATCCATTGTTTTGCCGGCGACTCCGAGAATCGACTTCATTTTTTCAACCAGCACCGTTTGCTGGGCCATGCGGTCTGCCCGCCGCGCACCCCCGGGGACCGAGCAGTCGATCACCATGCCCTTGTTGCGGATGGTTTTGTACAGGCCCCGGCGTTTATCCACCACATCGGTGGTGATGACCAGGTGATTGTTTTGGGGAAAGCCATTTTCGACGGCCTGCTGCAAAACCCGGCTGTCGTCCGCGCCGGACGGCACAGCGCGTCCCTTTTCCCGGCACCAGGCAAGAATGTCATCGATCCAGCCGTCATCCCCGGCCGCAGTGGTGTCCACGCCCAGGCTCCGCGTCCGGTTGGCCGCGCTGACATCTTCAAAGGTAAGGTGCAGCTGACCCATCAAGCTCAAAAAATAGCCGGCCGCCTTTTTGATGTCATCATCCCCATGGGCCTTGCGGGCATTTTCGAGCAGCCGGCCTTTATCGCTGCGGGTGTAAAAAATCCGGCTGTTGCGCAGCGCCACCACCTTGGGTCCGGGCATGAGCGCAAAGGTCTTGACCCGGCCGATGACCTCGTGAATGTTTTCCTGGGTGCCGTCGAGCAGCTCGCAGCTGGCACTGTGCCGGCCGGCCGGCACCAGTGCATCCAGCAGTTCGTTAAAAGCGCCTTTCGTCAGCTCCGCTTCCCCGTAAATCAGAAAAACCGGGGCCAGGGGACCGTCCGGATGCTGCTGGAGGTATTTGCTGAGCTCTTTGTAGCTGATTTCAGGCATCGCTATTGTGGATGGGCCACAGGTCTTGTCCCATCCAGTCCGCAGTCAAAGCGGCATTTTTTTGAACAGCAGGTGAAAAAGGAAAATGAAAATGCCCACCGTAATGGCACTGTCGGCGATGTTGAACGCCGGCCAGTGATAGGCGCCGATGTAAACATCGATAAAATCCACGACAACTCCAAAGCGCAGCCTGTCGATCAGGTTTCCGATGGCACCGCCGAAAATCAGGGCAAACCCGGTGGCCAGCAGCCGGTGGGTGGAGGGCGTTTTGATGTAAAAATACAGAATCAACCCCACGGCCAGAGATGAAATGAAAAGAAACACCAGGGTGCGCATGCCGGAGCCCATGCCGGCCAGCAGTCCAAACGCCCCGCCCGGATTGTGAATATGCACGATATCAAAAAAACCGGCGATCACGGCAATGTGGTGATGCAGCGGCAGGTATTTTAAGATCAGGGCCTTTGAAACCTGATCGCCCACCACAACCAATCCGGCCACCGCCGCCAGTCTTGTGTATTTATTTCCGGCCATCAGTTGATTTGCGCCAGTGCATTCAGGCAACGGCGACAGACTGTCGGCTGCCGGTCATCGGAGCCCACTGAACTGTCATGCACCCAGCAGCGCTCACATTTTTGCCCGGCCGCCGGTGCAACGCCGATCACCAGGCCGGCAATGTCGGTGCTTTCAAAAGCGTCTTCGAGTCGGCGGCCCTCCACCAGGCGGGCTTCGGAGACGATCAACAGCGATCGCAACTCATCGGCATAAGGCTGCAGGGCGTCAAAGGCCTCACCGGTTGCGGCAATGGTGACCGCGGCATCCAGGGGGTGGCCGATGATCTTGCGGCTGCGGGCCTGCTCCAGGGCCCGGGTTGCTTCGCCTCGAACCCTGAGTAGAAATTCCCAGCGTTCAGCCAGTATCTCATCCTTGATGGCGGCGTCAGGCTGCGGCAATTGCTCCAGATGAATGCTGGCAGCACGCTGGTCTGCACCGGGCAGGTGCTGCCAGATCTCATCGGCGGTAAACGGAAGAATGGGCGCCATCAGCCGGGCGATGGTGTCTGTCAAATGATAGAGCACGGTTTGTGCGCTGCGCCGCATTTCAGAGCGCGGCGGTGACGTGTACAGCCTGTCCTTGAGCACGTCCAGGTAAAAGGCAGACAATTCCAGCGTGCAGTAATTGAACAGTGCGTGGTAGATCACGTGAAATTCATAGGCATCAAAGGCCTGCCGAGATTTTTCCACCAGCAGCTGCAGCCGGTGCAGCGCGAAGCGATCGATCTCCGGCATCCTCTCGTAGGCCACCGCATCTTTGCCCAAATCGAAATCGAAGAGGTTGCCCAACATAAATCTGTTCGTGTTGCGGATGCGCCGGTAGGCGTCGGTGAGCTGTTTTAAGATATTGTCGGAAATGCGGATATCCTCGCGGTAATCCGAGGCCGAAACCCACAGGCGCAAAATCTCGGCCCCGTATTTATCAATGACCTGGGCCGGCGCAATCACATTGCCGATGGACTTGGACATTTTGCGACCCTCGGCATCCACAACGAAACCGTGGGTCAGCACCGCATCATAGGGAGCGCGGTTGCGGGTGCCCACAGCCGTCAGCAGGGAGCTGTGAAACCACCCGCGGTGCTGATCGCTGCCTTCCAGGTAAAGATCCGCCGGCCATTTGAGGGCCGGCCGCTTTTCCAGCACCGCTGCATGGCTGACGCCGGAATCGAACCACACATCGAGGATGTCGTTTTCCTTTTTAAAGCGCCGGCTGCCGCATTCACGGCACACAGTGGCCTCGGGAACAAAGTCGGAAATTTCCTTTTCAAACCAGATATCCGCCCCGTGGGCTTCGAACAGCCGGTATACCTGCTCCATGATATCGTCATCGAGCAGCAGGTGCCCGCAGTCCTGGCAGTAAAACACGGCAATCGGAACCCCCCAGGCGCGCTGCCGGGAAACGCACCAGTCCGGCCGGTTTTCAATCATGCCGTAAATCCGCTCCCGGCCCCAGGCGGGTATCCATTCGACCTCGTCGATGGCTTTGAGGGATTTTTGCCGCAGCCCGGTTTTGTCCATGGAAATAAACCACTGGGCCGTGGCCCTGAAAATCACCGGGCCCTTGCAGCGCCAGCAGTGGGGATAGGAATGCTGCAGGCTGTCCTCGTGAACCAGGGCGCCGACCTGCCCCAGTTTTGCACTGATGTTCTCGTTGGCATCAAAGACGAACTGGCCCCTGAAAAAATCGACGTCTTCGGTAAAGCAGCCCCGGTCATCGACCGGTGAATAGACATCCAGCCCATAGGCCAGCCCCACCTCGTGGTCCTCGCGGCCGTGACCGGGAGCGGTGTGCACACATCCCGTGCCCGCCTCCAGGGTGACATGCGCCCCCAGAATCAGCAGCGAGTCGCGGGGATACAGCGGATGAACGCAGCGCTTGTTTTCGAGCTGCTTGGGGTCGATGGCGCCCAGGATGCTAAAATCGGTGATGCCGAAAGTCTGCATGCAGGCGTCAACCAGCTCACGGGCCAGGATGTAAACCTCGTTGCCGCCGACATCCACGGCCACGTATTCAAAATCCGGGTGCAGCGCAATGGCCAGGTTGGCCGGGATGGTCCAGGGAGTGGTCGTCCAGATGAGAACAAAAATCTTTTTGCCAGCCACCGCCGGCAGCCCGGCGCTCAGGTCGTCCTGGAGCAAAAACTTGACATAGATCGAGGGGGTAGCGGCATCATGGTATTCAATTTCGGCTTCCGCCAGGGCCGTCTGGCAGGAAAAGCACCAGTAAATCGGCTTTTTGCTGCGAAACAGGCTGCCGTCCTTGGCGAACTTGCCGCACTCCCGGGCGATGGTGGCCTCGTATGGGTAGTTCATGGTCAGGTAGGGGTTGTCCCACTCCCCCATCACCCCGAGGCGCTTGAATTCGTCGCGCTGAATATCGATGAATTTTTCCGCGTAGGCGCGGCACATCCGGCGAACCTGGGATTTGGTCAGCGTCTTTTTCTTGTCACCGAGTTCCTTGTCCACGTTGTGCTCGATGGGAAGCCCATGGCAGTCCCAGCCCGGCACATAGACGGCGTCGAAGCCGGCCATCTGTTTTGAACGTACGATAATGTCTTTTAATATCTTGTTGAGCGCCGTTCCAATGTGGATGTATCCATTGGCATAGGGCGGGCCGTCATGAAGAATAAATTTGTCTCTTCCCCGGGAGGCCTCGCGAACCTGATCATACAAACCGGCGGCATCCCAGGATTTCAACTGCTCCGGTTCCCGTTTGGCCAGATTGGCCTTCATGGGAAATGCGGTTGATGGAAGGTTGAGTGTTTTTTTGTAGTCCATTGAGTCCCCCTAACCCGGATTTTTTTTAAACTGTTTTATCTACTGCGTATGCACAGCCCTGTCAAGCAAATACACCCCCGCGTTGCCATAAACAACATGGCAAAAAGGGGTATCCGGTTATCCGGCGGCAGGGGGTTTTGACCTCAAAGTTGCGCTGCTGCACTGGCGGCAAGCTGTGTTTCATCCGGCATGATGGCCATGGAGCCCACGGCAAGATAGCTGTATTTTTTGGCCACCAGTTCATCGTAGTCGGGTATCATGCGCCGTCCGTCCATGACCAGATAGGGTGGTTTGACCGAATCTTCGATGGTCCGGGAAAAGCCTCTGAACTCCTCGCAGTCCGAGGAAATGAACAGGGCCTGGGTGTCAATGATGGCCTCGCGGGCGGAATCGAAATAGCGGATTTTTTCGAACAAAATGTTCCTGGAAGGGTCAAAAACTTCACGTGCGGTTTCATTGGCCAGGGGATCATAGGCATGGATGGCGGCCACACCCTTTCCCAGCAAGGACTCGATCACCTTGATGGACGAAGCGTCGCGCATGTCATTGGTGTGTTTTTTAAAGGCCAGGCCCAGCACCGCCACTGTCTTATTGTTGAACTTGAAACCAACTTCGTTGATGGCCCGGTCTATCAGATAGACCTTCTGGTACTCGTTGACTTCAAAAGATGCTTCCAGCATCTTGGTGTTCACGTTGACCTGACGCAACTGGTAAATCAGCGAGGAGATGTCCTTGCCGAAGCAGCTGCCGCCGGCGCCATTGCTGACGAAGGACCCCCAGGTGCTGATGCGGTCGTCGGCGGTAACCCCCTTGCGCAGATCATCGATATTCACATTGGGCATTTTTTCTCCGATTTTGGCTCCCACGCCGTTCCAGAAAGAAATGTAGGTCAGCAGCATGGTGTTGGCGACATACTTGATGGCCTCGGCGGTCTCCGGTGTGGTTTCAATATACTTGATGCGCACGTGGTTCACGAACTGGGAATAGACCCGGCGCAAAATCCGGAAATCCTCCTCGACATCGCAGCCCACCACCACCCGGTCCGGCCGCCGGGCGTCCACCACGGCAGTGCCCTCGGCCAGAAACTCAGGGTTGGAGGCCACGCCGAAATTTTCCACCCCGTGGGCGGTCATGATGCCCTGCAGGTGCCGCGCCGTGCCGATGGGGACGGTGCTCTTGTCCACCAGCACCACCCGGCGCTTGTCCTTTCTGTTGGCCAGACATTCGGCAAGCTGTTCGGCGGCAGCATCATAGAAGGTCAAATTCGTCGATCCATCGAAATTCGAAGGTGTCGGCAGGCACATGAAGATCGCATCCGTGCCCTCGATGATGGCCTCCAGGTCGTTGGAAAAAAACAGGGATTTGCCCAGGGTTTCGCGCAGGATGTTGACCAGTCCCGGCTCGTTGACATATTTTTCGATCAATTCGTTCTGGCCGCTGGCAAAAGCTTCGATTTTTTCCCGGTCGATGTCATAGGCATGAACTTCATGGCCATATTCCGAGCACACCGCGGCATGAACGAGGCCTACATATCCGGTTCCGACAACAATAATTTTCATCGCATCCTCATTTTCTCGATCAATTTTTTACGGTTAGTAAACGCCCAGCTCTTTTAACACCCCGTGGATGCCAAGATTTTCGAATTTCAGGCGCAAAAATTCGGAAATCGTCGGCTGGTAGGGTTTTACCTTGAGATACATCCGGGCCTCGCTGGGGGTGTGACCTCCTTTTTTCAAATTGCAGGTCTTGCAGGCGGCCACGCAGTTGTCAAAATCCGTTTTGCCCCCCCTGGACTTTGGGATGATATGATCTATGGACAGCCGCTGGCGCCGGGTGCCGCAATATGCGCACCTGAAACGGTCCCGGATCAGGACGTTGCGTTTGGTGAAGGAAACACTGGAGCGGTAAATCGTCCGGATCAGCTTGATCAGCCGCATGACCGCCGGTATTTTCAAGGCGACCCCGCTGGCATTATGAATCGTCCGCTGAGAGTCCCGGATCACTTCCACCTTGCCTTTGGCTATCAGGCAGACGGCCCGCCGCCAGTTCACGAGATTTAAAAACGTATAATCCGCATTTAACAAAACACACTGTGTCATGCCACTACCCCTTGCTCCGGAAAAAATTGATGGCCTGGTGGTCAGTTTATTAGATAATAACCTAATTGCTGCCTTAAATCAACACTGCTGGCATCCGGTGCCGACGCTGGATTATGCTTGCAAGATACCGGCCGACAGCGTATGATCCAACGGTCCGCCCCCAACAGGGCATGACGGCAAACAACACAGCAGGCCCCTTAGCGAGCCTGGGGAGCACAGTCCATGCTGGATCATTTTGACATGCTGGCCTCTGTCTATGACCGGCTGATCGGCCCGCCGGATACCGAACGTTTGCGCCGCCTGCTCAACCTGCCCGCTGAAGGCTGGCTGCTCGACGGCGGTGGCGGCACCGGCCGGGTTTCAGCGCAGCTCGAGGCCCTGGTGGACAACATTGTCGTCAGTGACCTGTCTTTGCGGATGCTGCAAAAAGCACCGGCCGGCATTGTCCGCGGCGTGCGCGCCCATGTTGAGCGGCTGCCGTTTGGCGATGATTTTTTCGACCGCATTCTGGTGGTCGACGCCCTGCATCACTTCTGCGATCAGCGCGAAGCCCTGGCGGACCTGCTGCGGGTGCTCAAACCCGGCGGCCGGCTGGTCGTCGAAGAGCCCGACTTCAACCACAAAGGGGTAAAGTTGCTGGCCCTGGCGGAAAAACTGTTTTTAATGCGCAGTCATTTTTACACCCCGCAACAGATCCGGGACATGATTGCCGCCCTGGGCTATAGCGCAAAAATCGAAACCGACGGCCGCTATACTGCCTGGGTAGTAGTGACTAAATGACTGGACCCCTGATTTGATATCATGCCGGAACCCGAACTGAAGCGTGTCTTGAAACTTCCGGCGGTGGCGTTTATCGCCGTCGGCTTCATGATCGGCGGCGGTGTTTTTGTATTCACCGGCATCGTCTGCAAAGTCGTCGGTCCGGCCCTGCCTCTGGCTTACGCCCTGGCAGTCATCCCCGTGTTTATCAGCATGCTGCCGCTGGCCATGCTCGGCTCCGCTCTGCCCACCACCGGCGCCAACTACAAATATCCCAGCCGCATGGTATCACCGGCCCTGGCCTTTGTGGGCATCTGGGTATATGCCTGGGCCTCGTTTTTCGGCCAGATCCCCCTGTACGCAATCGGCTGTGCCATTTACGTCCAGGCGCTGTTCCCGTCGCTGTCAATCACCGGGTTTGCCCTTGCCCTGGTGACTTTTTTTTACCTCGTCAATCTATTCGGGGTCCGGCCGGCGGCCCGACTCCAGGCCCTGCTGGTGATCATCCTCATTGCGGCCCTGATCTATTATGCCGGCGCCGGCATCGCAGCCATCAAACTGCAGAATTTTTCAAATTTGCTGCAACGGGGACCGGCCAGCCTGTTGCTCGGCACGGCCCTGCTGACCTTCACCTACTTCGGCGCCAACGGTATCATTGAACTGGGCGGCGAAATCGTCAATCCCGGCAAGGTGATTCCAACCGCCTTTTTTATCGCCCTGCCGGCAGTCATGCTCATTTATGTCGCCGTGGCGGTGGCCACCGTGGGAGCCGTGCCGGCCGAACTGCTCGAACAGACCTCCGAGCCGCTGCTGCAGGTCTGCCGGCAGACAACCGGCCGGGCCGGAATGCTTTTTTTTACGGTGGGCGGTGCAGTGCTGGCGTTGACCACCACTTTGAACGCCCTGTTCATTGTTGGCACCAAATCCCTGCTGATGATTGCCGCCGACGGTCTGCTGCCCCCGAAAATGGGGGGGCTGAATCAAAGATTCGGAACCCCCCACCTGCTGCTGACAGTCATCTGGGTGCTTTCCGTGGTGGGGATTGTGTCCGGTGTTTCCCTGGAAACACTGGCTTCCTATGCCGCTCTGGGAGGGCTGATCATCTTTTTGCCCGTTCAGATCGCCGCCCTAAGACTGCCGGTGCTTTACCGGCAGCAGTATCAGCAGTCGGCTTTCAAACTGCGCGGCTGGAAGCTTTGGTTTTGCTCCCTGGTGGGAATCGCCATGGTCATTTTTTTCAGTTTTGTAATCCTGGTCGACCTCAAGTCCGTTGGCAAGATCAGCGGGTTTGCGGCCTTTGTGCTTTCCGGCATCGGGTATTACCAGCTGCGCAAAAAATACCTGGCGACAAAAGGAGTCCGGATCGCAGACCTGCTGAAGAAAAAGGAGCCATCATGTTTGGTGAAATGACGTTTGCAGCGGATTTTATCGTCATCGGTTCGGGGCCCGGAGGGGCCACGGTGGCCCGGGAATTGAGCAAAAGGGGGCACGATGTGCTCATTCTGGAACGGGGCCATGATTACCGCCAAAAATTTTACTACGGCACCTACCCGGGGGCCGTGCGTTACTGCCAGCGGGGCAGTCTGCTGTTTACCGAGGAAGGCCTGAACATCATTGCCCCGCTGATGGTGGGCGGAGCCACCAGCATGTATACCGGATGTGCGGCCCCGCCGCCGCCGTGGCTCAAAGACACCTACGGGGTGGATATCGAAGCCGAAGTCGCCCAGGCCATTGACGAACTCGACATCAAACCCCTGCCGCCGGAGCTGCGGGGTGCGGCCTCCACCCGCATCGCCATGGCCGGCAGGGCCCTGGGATATGAATGGTTCGCCCAGCAAAAATTCATGACTCCTGAAAAAAGCGGGCAGCGCTCAAAGTCCCTTGACTGCCGGGCCACCTGCATGCTGGGCTGCCGCTGCGGTGCCAAGTGGAATGCCGCCGAGTGGATCGATGACGCCCGGGCCCACGGGGCCCGGCTGATCACCGGCGCGCGGGTCAAAAAAATTCTGATCGAGGGCCGCCGGGCCGGCGGCGTGCAGGGCCGAATCATGGGCCGCCCGTTTCGCGCCACCGCCCAAACGGTGATTCTGGCCGCAGGCGGCATCGGCTCGCCGCGCATTCTTCAAAATTCGGGACTGAACGAAGCCGGCGTGGGCATGACCATGGACACCACCACCATGGTCTACGGGATGAGCCGCGAAAAAGGCACCGGCAAGGAACCCCCCATGACCTGGTCGTGGGAAAACCCGCAGGCGGGCTACATGCTCAGCACCTTGACCGACCCCTGGCTGCTGTATCCGCTGGCGGCGGTGCGCAAGGGAATCGGTCCGGCACTGCATTGGCTGCGCTGGAACCGGCTGCTTGGCATCATGATCAAGCTCAAAGACGATATTTCCGGCGGCATTTACCCGGACGGCACAATCCGCAAACCCATGACCGCCGGTGATGACCAGCGTCTGCAGGATGCCTGGCAGGTATGCCGGCGCACCCTGGTGGAGGCCGGAGCCAAAAAATCCACCATTTTCATGCGACCGTTCATCGGCACCCATCCCAGCGGCAGCGTGCGCATTGGCGACATGCTGGATACCGATCTGCAATCCCGGATCGATGGGCTGTACGTGTGCGATGCCAGCGTGTTTCCGGAAGCCCTGGACCGGCCCACGGTGCTGACTATCATCGGACTGGGCAAGCGGCTGGCTAAAATGCTGGTCAAACAAAATTGACGGCCCCGTAAAATTAGGGAGATCTTTTTTATGAGCACACTGTTAACAGGCGCTACGGGATACATCGGATCGGCGGTGCTGCGGCAGCTGCTGGAGACAGGAGAAAATGTCCGCTGCCTGGTGCGCGAAACCAGCAGCATGAAAAACTTCGACGGCCTGCGCGTTGAAATCGCCTGCGGGGATGTGTGTGATGCGGCTTCCGTGCGCCGGGCGCTGGCAGGCTGCAAGCATGTCTACCACCTGGCCGCACTGTACGCCAACTGGCTGCCAAAGCCGGGGATAATGTACCGCGTCAACGAGGAGGGCACCCGCAACGTTCTGGCCGCCTGCCGTGATGCCGGGGTTGAAAAGATTGTCTACTGCAGCTCCGTCGCCGCCCTGGGAGCCCACGGCAAAACCCCGGCCGACGAATCAGCCGGGTTCAATCTGACCTCCACCAAAGACCACTACTACATTTCCAAGTACCGCGCCGAGCAGGTCGCGCTGCAATTCGCCCGCAGGGGCCTTCCGGTTGTCATCGTCAATCCCAGCAACCCCATCGGCCCCCGGGACATCACCCCGACACCCACCGGGGCATTGATCATCAACATCTGCAAAGGCCGGCTTCCCGGCTATGTCGACGGCGGCATTAACCTGATCGATGTAACCGATTGCGCCCGGGCCATTGTGGCAGCCATGGAAAAAGGGCGGGTGGGCGAAAAATATGTTCTGGGCAGCCGCAATGTCAGCATCAAGCAGTACTTTGATCTCATCGTCCAGGTGGCCGGTCGCGGCAAATCACCCTTTATCCGGATGCCGGCTTGGGCAGCGGTATTTTCGGGATACGGGTACCAGCTGCTGGCAAGGCTCACCGGCAAGGCACCGCTCACCAGCGCCTCGTGGGTGCGGGTGGGCAGCCATTATTCGTGGTGGGATTGCACCAAGGCCCGGCAGCAGCTCGACCTGGGGCAGCGGCCGGTGGAAGAAAGCATCGCCGAAGCGGTTGAATGGTTTGCGGATAATGGTTATATATGATAAATTCGAGCCCCAAAACAAATCTGCCCATCCGTCGTCCCGGCCATTATCATGGCCTGCATAAAGGAGGAAATTGTGAACAAAGTACAGAATTTGAAAAAAATCACCCTGTCCTTTCAGGCCGGCACCACGGCCGAGAGAATGGACCTGTTGCCCATGAATCCCCGGTTTGAATTCATTTTCGGACTGTCTGCCGAGGGGATGACGCCATTTGAATATGAACTGCTGGATCAGCCCGAAGGGCAGGAGGTGCTGCTGCACCTGAATCGCCAGGCACTGGGAAGCTTTTTCGAACATCTCAATGTGCCTTTGCTGGATTTGTTTGCAAACCGCAGCGAGGTGTACCTGAAAGTGAAAATCGAGGCCGTGGCGCAAGCGGACAACCAGGAAATCGTCAAAGCCCTGGCGCAAATGGCGCAGTATTCCGAGGGAGGGTGCGGCTGTGGCTGCGGCGGTGCGGGCTGCGGCTGCGGCGGGTAAACCAAAACAGGAGACAACAAAACGTGCAGCTAACTTTCATCTGGTTTGATATCGGATATACCCTGCTTTACATGCAGCGGGAAACAACCTACCTTCAGGCCCTGAGACAATTGGGCGTCGACGCGAAACTGGAAGACATCAAGCTTCAATTCCACCTGACGGATAAATTGTTCATGCGCGAATATCCGGGGATATTTCTCAAGCCCCGGCAGGTATATATGCCCGCTTACCTGGGATTGATGAATTACCGGTTGGGATTGAGCCTGGATCTGTGCGAACTGGATGCCTGCTGGGAGAGCATAAAAAAAGGGTTGCCAGACTACTGGCTGCCCTATGACGAGACTGCTGAAGTGCTCGCTGAATTAAAAAAACGATCCATCGGCCTGGGCGTCATTTCGAACTGGGACTGCACGGCCCGGGATGTTCTGCGTCAGACCGGTCTGATCGACTATTTCGACCATCTGATCATTTCCTGCGAGGTAAACTGCACCAAGCCCGATGCGCGCATTTTCAAAATGGCCCTGGAAACGGCCGCAGTCGATGCACGCCAGTGTATCTACGTTGGGGATAATTACTATGACGACGTCGTGGGCAGCCGGAAGGTGGGAATGGAGGCCCTGATCATCAATCGGTTCGGCTCCCTGGGCATAGAAGAAATCGATGACTGCCAAGTGATCCACGACCTTACCGAACTTTTTAACCATATTTCATCTCCCCGCTAGCTTTTTGCGAGCGTCTGCAGACAGATGATCGTCTGCGGCGGTGCGGTATGTAGGATGAACCCGTAAAAGTTGATTTTATCGCCTCACAACCTCCCAAAATAAAGATGCAACACCGTCCGACGGTCAACCTGCGGTGGGCAAAAAGGAGAGGGCACGATTAAAATTACCGTTATCGGCTGGTGGGGCGCCTATCCGGGCGCCAATGGAGCGACTTCCGGATATCTGCTTCAAAGCGGCAATCTAAACATTCTGCTCGATTGCGGCTCGGGGGTTTTGTCACGGCTGCAAAACAGCATTGAACTGCAGCAGCTCGATGCAGTGGTGTTGACCCATTACCACTGGGACCATATCGCCGACGTCGGCTGTCTGCAATACGCATCCAGGGTGCTGATGGATCTTGGCAAACGGCGGCAGCCCCTGACCATTTACGGCCATACCGAAAGTGAACAGTTCGCCGATCTGAGTTACCTCGAGTACTGTCAGGGGCATCCCATTGATCCAACAAGTGCCCTTGAACTGGGTGCTGTGAAATTGACTTTTAGCCGCAACGTTCACCCGGATCCGTGTTTTTCCATCCGGATCGAGGAAAACGGCCGCACTTTTGCCTATATTGCCGATAGCGGATACTGCGACGATCTTGTAAGAACCGCTCGTGAGGCGGATCTGCTGCTGTGCGAAGCCAGCCTCTATGATGAATACCGGGGGAAAATACCCGGCCACCTGACGGCCGGAGAAGCCGGCACCATTGCCGCCAGGGCCCACGCCCGACACCTGGTGTTGACGCACCTGCCGCATTTCGGCAATCACCGCCGGCTGCTGGACCAGGCTCGCAAAAAATTCGACGCAACGGTGGAGCTTGCTAAAACCGGCAGCTGGTGGAAAGTGTAAAGAATTCTGGCCCCGGGGACCAGACCTTGGTTATCCCCAGAGGGGGATTTGCTTTGTTGAAAGTTCATGGCTCGATTGAAATCCCAAATACCAAAGTCCAAATAGCAAACAATTTCCAATGACCGAAATTCCAAAATCCAAACCCTGGAGGGGCCTGGAGGTTTTGGGTCATTGGAAATTGGAATTTGAGATTTATTTGGAATTTGGTGCTTGGAATTTGTGATTTGGAACCCAAAATTCCAAGGCAACGCCAGCATCTCTGAGCTGGCCCAGAGGGCCAGGCCTTCAAGGATGAAGAAACTATGGGGGAAAAGCCATTTTACTGTTTGCTCTGAGAAGATTCGGCCGCCTGGTTTTAACGGTGCTGCTCATTTCCACCATCGTATTCATGGTGATTCGAGTCATTCCGGGAGATCCGGCGCTGGTAATTGCCGGCATCGACGCCTCGCCTGCCGATATCGCTGCGATCCGGGAAAAACTGGGCACCGACAAACCGATCATGGTGCAGTATATCCACTGGATCTGGGATGTCTTGCGCTTTGATTTCGGAAATTCCATGATTTCCGGTGAACCGGTCTCCCGGCTCATCCTGCAGCGTTTTCCCCTGACATTGTCCCTGGCCGTGCTGGGCATTGTCATTTCGATCGTAATCGCCATTCCGCTGGGCGTGCTTTCGGCGGTCAAACGCTGGTCTTTCTGGGATTACCTGGGGATGGCCTTTTCCCAGGTGGGCATGGCCATTCCCAGCTTCTGGCTGGGAATTTTGCTACTGCTGCTATTGTCCGTTAAAATCAGGCTGTTTCCCTTGTTTGGCTCCGGCAGCATCCAACATCTTATCCTGCCGGCCGTATCCCTGGGCATTGCCAGGGCCGCAGTCCTGCTGCGCCTGACGCGCGCTTCGATGACCGAAGAACTCAGCAAGGAGTACGTCATTACCGCCCGCTCCAAGGGACTAACCGAGCGGATGGTCAATTATAAGCATGCCCTTAAAAACGCCCTGCTGCCGGTCATTACCATTGCCGGGATTCAGCTGGGCTACATGCTGGGAGGGGCGATTATCATCGAACAGGTCTTCTCCCTGCCGGGACTCGGGAGGCTTTTTCTTTTCGGGGTTTACCAGCGGGATTTTCCCCTGATACAGGGAGGCGTCGTTTTCGTGGCCTTTGTTTTTTCGCTGATCAATTTCCTGGTAGACATCCTGTACAGTGTGCTAAATCCGAAAATAAGGATCAGCTAGTTGAAAAAACAAGCAAATCACCGCCTGCTGGACATCCAGGATTTAGATGTCGCTTTCATTCAACCCCGGGGGGTGGCCCATGCCCTGCGGGGTGTCGATCTTCACCTGGCTCCCGGCGAGATCCACGCCCTGGTGGGAGAATCGGGCTCGGGCAAAACGGTGACCGCCATGTGCATCACCGGGCTGCTGCAAACCCCTCCGGCCCGTGTGACTGGCGGACGGATTTTATTCCAGGGGCGCGACATTCTGAAAATGCCCGAAACCGAGCGGCGCAAAGTGCGGGGCAAGGAGATCGGCATGATTTTCCAGGAGCCCGGCAAGTACTTGAATCCGGCATACAGAATCGGGGAGCAGATTACGGAAACATTGATGCTGCACCTTCAGCTGGACCGCCAGGCTGCGGCCGAACAGGCGCAGGATTTCCTGGGTTTTGTGGGGCTTGGAAAAACCAGGCGGGTGCTCAGAAGCTACCCCCATGAACTTTCCGGCGGCATGAAGCAGCGCGCCATGATTGCCATGGCGATAGCCTGTCATCCCGGGCTGCTGATTGCCGACGAACCCACCACGGCCCTGGATGTCACGCTGCAGCTGCAGATTTTAAGACTGATTCACAAACTCAAAGTCGAATTTTCAATGGGAATCCTGTTTGTCTCCCATGATCTTGGCGTGGTCAGGGAAATCGCGGATAAAATTTCAGTCATTTATGCAGGCAAAATCGTCGAATCAGCCGATTCGCGGCAGCTTTTCGAAAGCCCCTTGCATCCTTACACCCAGTTGCTGCTGCTGTCCATTCCCGATGCGACCAAGCGGGGCCGGCGCCTGAAGGCGATACCGGGAACCGTACCTGACGCCGAACAGGTCCCCGCAGGATGCAGTTTTCATCCCCGCTGTCCGCTGGCAGAAGATGAATGCCGCCTGACAGCTCCGCCGACGGTCACCTACGGCGATGACCACCGGGCCGCCTGCTTTTTTATCGGTAAAAAATGGATCGATTCATAAACGCCACAAATCTGGTCAAGCTTTACCGCCGGCCGGGCTTTTTCAACCGCGGCCGGCATGCCGTGCGGGCGGTGGACGGGGTCAGTTTCGACATTGAGCGGGAGATGATTTTCGGGCTGGTGGGAGAGTCGGGCTGTGGCAAAACGACCCTGGTGCGCTGCCTTCTTTTTCTCGATCCTCCGACCTCCGGCGATGTCTGGTTTGACGGCACCTGCCTCAACACCCTGAACGCCCGCGAGCTGAGACCTTTCAGAAAAAGAATGCAAATCGTCTTTCAGGACCCCAACAGTGCGCTCAACCCTAAAATGCGCATCACCGACAGCCTGGCCGAGGGACTCATCAACCGGGGGGTTCCGGCCGCAGAAAGAAACCGGCGCATTGAACAGCTGCTGGATCTGGTTGGCATCCGCCCGGCGCACCGGCTGCGATATCCCCATGAATTTTCGGGGGGCCAAAAACAGCGCATCGTCATCGCCCGGGCCCTGTCCATGGAGCCGGATTTCCTGGTCCTGGATGAACCGGTTTCAAATCTCGACGTCTCCATCCAGGCCCAGATTATCAATCTTTTGCTGGACCTTAAAAAAGAGCTGAAGCTGACCTATCTGTTCATTTCCCATGATTTGAACCTGGTTGCCTATTTGAGCGACCGCATCGCGGTGATGTACCGGGGGCGGCTGGTGGAGCTGGCACCAACCGAAAAAATCATGAAAAATCCATGTCACCCCTATACCTTGAAACTGTTTTCCTCAATGCCGGGCAGAACGCGGGCCGAACCGGACATGGATTCCGGGACACCGTCTGACCGCAGCAATGCTCAGAGCACCCCGGCCGGTAGTTGCTGCCCTTACGCGGGTACGTGCCCCCTGGCAGATGCCGCCTGCCGGCAGGCTGAACCGCAATTGAAACAGCTTGACAAAAACCACCGGGTCGCATGTTTTAAGGTTGAGCGCCCGGCGAATAAAAGGTACTTTACGGAATCGTCCTGTTAACATCGTCTAAAATGAAAGGAGGAAACAACATGAAACGACTGTTCTTTTTTGCCGGATGGATCGGACTGGCCCTGATTTTCTTGGGCGCCGCTGCCATCGGCCCCGCGCCTGCGGCCGCAAAAACCCTGAACTTTGCGCTGTCAGGCAATCCGGACACCCTTGATCCACACAAGACTTCCGGCACCCTGACGTTTCAGACCCTGAAAAGCGTCTATGACACCCTGGCCGAGCCGGACATGGAGGGCAAAATTGTGCCCGCCCTGGCTGAAAAGTGGACCGTCTCGGATGACGGCCTGCGCTGGACGTTTCGCCTCAGACGCAACGTTCATTTCCACAACGGCGACAGGCTGACTTCCCAGGATGTAAAAGCCACCTTTGCCCGCATCATGGACAAAGCCACCGCCTCGCCCAAGGCCAAGGAATTCAGATCCATTGACGCCATTGAAACCCCCAACGACGCCACGGTCATTTTCAAGCTGAAAAAACCGACCTCCCCCCTGCTGGCGACCCTGGCCTCGGGCTGGAGCGCCATCCTGCCCAAAAAACTGATCGACAACGGGCATGATTTCGGAGCCCAGCCCGTGGGGACCGGACCATTTGTGCTCAAAAAGTGGATCCGGGACAGCCGAATCATTTTCGAAAAAAATGAGAGCTACTGGATGGCAGGGCTGCCGAAACTCGACGCAGTTGTGATGCACGTGATCCCGGAACGGGCGGTCGCCGTCCAGGGGCTGATATCCGGACAGGTCGATGTGGCCTACACCATTGACAAAGATGACATCCCCTTGCTTGAGACCAGCCCGGAAATCAAGATCAACCAATCGTTGTCGGCGCTGATTCTCGTCATGGCCATGAACTGCAGCAACCCGGTTTTAAAGGACCTGCGCGTCCGGCAGGCCATCAACCACGCCATCGACAAGCAGAAGGTCCTGGACTTCGCTTACGGGGGCGGCAAGCCCATCGGCACTTTCATGGATTACGGCAATGCCTATTACAGGGATTTCACCGGCCTGTATCCTTACGACCCCCAAAAGGCCAAACGCCTGCTGGCAGAGGCCGGGGTGGGCAAGGACACGATCCTGACGTTGTTTTTGCCCCAGAATTACGAACTGCATGTCAAGGCCGGCGAAATGTACCAGGACATGCTGACCCGGGTGGGGCTGAACGTTAAAATCAAACTGGTGGACTGGTCAACCTGGATCAGCGATGTCTATCGCGGCGGAAAATATGACTTGACGGTCATCGGCCATACGGGCAAACTCGATCCGGACGGAACCCTGGCCGGCTACGGCACGGCCGGCCGCTATGTCAAGTGGATCAATCCCAGAGCCGCACAGTTGATTGCCAGGGCCCGGGAGGTTTCGGGCTTTGACAACAGGAAAAAGCTTTATGATGAAGTCTTGCAAATCATGGCCACAGAAGTCCCGTTCATGTACCTGGGCTCTTCATTCCGTTATACGGCGGTGCGCAAGAATGTCTCCGATTTCCGGATGACTCCCAAGCTGGACACTTTCGATTTCAGGTGGACCGAAAAAAAATGATGAACTTGCAAAAGGCGTATTTTCTCGCTTAAGCAAGCCTTTGCGGGGCCATCAAAAACAGGCGTATGGCAAAAATGAAAGCTCATCGCAATATTCTTTTATACCTGTCCGTGGCTTACCTGCTGGTGCTGGGCGCTGCCGCCGTGGCAGCGCCCCTGATCGCACCCTACCATCCGACACAGCAGAATCTGGCGCAGCGTTTCGAACCTGCCGGCAGCGGCCATGTCCTGGGAACCGACAACTTTGGACGGGATATTCTCAGCCGGATCATTTTCGGCTCGCGCTCCGCGCTGATCGTCGGGATTGTCGCCGTCACTATCGCGGTCGTCTTCGGCTCGGCGGTCGGACTGACGGCAGGGCTCGCCAGCCGTCCGGTGGATAATTTCCTGATGCTGTTGATGGACAGTCTGCTTTCATTTCCGACCATCCTGCTGGCCATTGCGGTGGTATCTTTTCTGGGTTATGGACTGCTGCAGGTCATGCTGGCCATCGGAATCATTTTCAGTCCGGTGTTTGCCCGCCTGGTGAGAGCCGAAACCCTGGTGATCAAAACCGAGGCCTATATCGAAGCTTCGCGCTCGCTGGGCAGTCCGATCATCAAAATCGTTTTTAAGCATATTATTCCCAACCTGGCAGGCAAGGTGATCGTGCAGGCTTCAATTACTTTTGCGCTGACCATCGTTATCGAGGCCTCCCTGTCATACCTGGGACTCGGCACCCAACCGCCCACTCCAAGCTGGGGGCTGATGCTCAAAGATGCCCGCAACTATCTGGTGCAGGCACCCTGGATGGCGATCTACCCCGGACTGGCACTGGCGGCAACGGTGCTGTGCTTTAACATTCTGGGCGACATCCTGGCGGAAAAGCTGAACCCCAAATTATGATGAAACCGTAAAAAGTAAATTCTCTCGCTTAAGCAAGCCTTTTCGGGAGCTGTTCAGGGTTGCGCTATCCGCCTGAGGTTTACCTGCCTCAGGAAGGTTTACCTGCCTTAGGAAGGCGGACAAGAATTCGTTGCAAGAACTCGTCGCCAGCTCCTAAAACAACTTGAAATTTTGACGCTCAACCCTTCACAGCTCTTTTTCCGAAAAGGGT
>CAZGNV010000054.1:0-34268 GCA_964527835.1 uncultured Desulfosarcinaceae bacterium
CGTTGTTCATAGGTTGCCGCTAGCGGCCTAAACAAGCTTTTTACGGGACCGTCAACCACATGGGGGCGTCGCTTTTTTGTAAGGGCCGACAACACGATTATGGATTCACTCGAGGTAATTACATGGCAGACAATACAAAGTTTATTTTTGTAACCGGCGGAGTGCTGTCATCTCTGGGCAAAGGACTGGCATCGGCTGCCATCGGCGCCTTGCTGGAAAGCCGGGGGCTTACGGTAACACTGCAGAAACTGGATCCCTACATCAACGTTGATCCGGGCACCATGAATCCCTTTCAGCACGGGGAGGTGTTCGTCACCGATGACGGTGCTGAAACGGACCTGGATCTAGGGCACTATGAGCGGTTTACCCATGCCAAGCTGGGACGCGACAACAATTTTACCACCGGCAAAATTTATCATTCTGTTATTACCAAGGAGCGGCGCGGAGATTACCTGGGCGGAACGGTCCAGGTGATTCCGCACATCACCGACGAGATCAAACAGAGCATCCACCTGGCTGCCAATGGCGTGGACATCGTGATCGTCGAGATCGGCGGCACGATCGGTGATATCGAAAGCCTGCCCTTTCTGGAGGCCATCCGGCAGTTCCGCGCGGATGTGGGCAAGGAAAATGTGCTGTACATTCACCTGACCCTGGTGCCGTACATCGGAACTGCCGGAGAGGTGAAAACAAAACCGACCCAGCACAGTGTCAAGGAACTGCGCAGTATCGGCATTCAGCCCCACATTCTGTTGTGCCGCACGGACCGCTACCTGTCGCAGGAAATCAAATCCAAAATCGCCCTTTTTTGCAACGTGAGCATTGATGCCGTGGTTACCGCCAAGGATGTGGAATGCATCTACGAGGTGCCGCTGGTGTTTCACCGCGAGGGCCTGGACGGCAAGATTATCGAATTGCTCAATATCTGGACCCGGGCACCGCGGCTGGAAGCCTGGGAGGAACTGGTCGCAAAGTTCCAGTCACCGAAACACTCCGTCACCATTGCCATTGTCGGCAAATATGTTGATCTGACCGAATCCTATAAAAGTCTCAACGAAGCCCTGTATCATGGCGGTATCGGCAATGATGCCGCTGTCAAGCTGATATTTGTGGATTCCGAAAAACTGGAGGATGAAGAAAACTGCCGCCGGCTGCTGGAAGCAGCAGACGGCATCCTGGTGCCCGGCGGTTTCGGGACCCGCGGGATCGAGGGCAAGATACGTGCGGCCCAATACGCGCGTACCAACAAAATACCGTATTTCGGGATTTGCCTGGGGATGCAGATCGCCGTCATCGAATTTGCGCGCCACGTGGCGGGAATGGCAGAGGCCCACAGCTCGGAATTCAACGAATCGACGCCGGAGCCGGTCATCTACCTGATGCTGGAATGGCTTGATGAGCGCACCGGCACCATCCAGCGGCGGGATGAATCCTCTGATAAAGGGGCCACCATGCGCCTGGGGGCCTACCCCTGTCACCTGCAAAAAGACACCTTCGCCCACCGGGCTTACGGAACGGAAGAAATATCCGAACGCCACCGGCACCGGTATGAATTCAACAATGCCTACGCGGATCGGTTAACCGCAAGCGGCCTGGTGATCAGCGGCACATCGCCCAGCGGCGACCTGGTGGAGATCATCGAGATCAAGGATCATCCCTGGTTTCTGGGATGCCAGTTTCACCCGGAATTCAAATCCCGCCCCATGGACCCCCATCCGCTTTTCAGGGACTTCATCAAGGCCGCTTTGGCGTATGCCAAAAGAAGTGCCTAAAGTTCGAAGTGCCCTTAAGTGCCTTAAGTGCTGGTGTCGCTGCGCTCCATCTCTTTAAAAACTCTTATGCTGCAATTTATAATAAAACCGTCCCGCCGGAGGCGGTCATTAACTTTAGCGCACTTTAGGCACTTCGAACTTTAGGCATTTTCCTTCGAACTTTAGGCACTCTGTTCCTGGGCAATTATTTTTTCAATTCCTTTTCAATGAGCGCTTCCATGTTCTGCATGCTGCGGTTGCGTACCTGCCTGCCGTTGATAAAGATCGTGGGGGTTCCGCGCACGCCGAGTTTTATGCCTTCCTGGTAGTCGCGCCGGATGCGATTCATGATGGCCGGATTTTTTCTCTGTTCTTCAAACTGGGTCTCATCCAGACCCAGGGTGCGGGATATTTCCTTGATTTTGGCGTCGTTGAGCTGCTTGTAATTCTTAAACAGCGCATCGTGAAACTCCCAGAACTTCTGCTGACGACCGGCCGCCAGGGCGGCTGCAGCGGCTTTGACCGCAAAACGGTGAGAGCGAATAGGAAAATTTTTAAAAACCAGTTTCACGTCCCTGGGGTATTTCTCGAGCACCTGCTCGAGTTGAAGCGCCAGCTTCGCACAGTAAGGTCATTGAAAGTCGGTGAAAACCGCGATGGTCACCGACGCTTCCGCGGGGCCTTTAAATGGGGCCCCCTGGGTGTTGATGGGGCGGATGAACTCCAGGGAGATGATCTCGACAGTCTTGTTCTTGCGGCTGACGGCAAAAAGCTGTTCCCCGCGGGGGCCGATTGTGATTTGATCGACATGTGAACCCACAGGGATGCTCTCTTTCAGCAAACCGTTGTTATCGTAAACCAGGATCTTGCCGTCTTCGGTCAGCACGAACATGGTTTGTCCGTCAGATGAAATCGCCATGTCCAGCGGGGAGGATTCGATTTTAAGCGTCTTTTGGATGTTCCATTCCACGGCGGCGCGGGCCCGGGGGGCGACCGCAAAAAGAATCACAAGCAGTATAACCAGGTACGATGTCTTGAAGCGAACTGAGTGCATGGCAATTCCTCCGGTATTGGCATTTTAGATATATCTTCTAAATTAAAGCACAGTTTGGCGGTTGGCACAACCGTTTAGGCAGAGCGCAGAGCGTCGTGGAGGCTGGTTAATGCTTGTTACGGGTGAACGACTCCATGGTTTTGTGGGCGCACTTCGGACAGTAGCTGGAAGTGATATCCACCCCGGCGTGGTCGTGGATAAAGCGCTCGATTGAAACCCAGCGGCCGGTGCCTGGTTCCTTGCCGGTGTCGTCCCGAATATCCTTGCAGACGCAGCACATGGGCAGGATTTTTTGATGCAGACTGATGCGGCGGTCCATCTCCAGGTCTTCAAGGCAGTTTTTTACCCGCGAGACCATCTCTTCGGATTCGCAGGGCTTGATCAGGTAGTCATCGGCGTGAAAGCGCAAAGCGTCAATGGCCGAATGCATATCGCCGAAACCCGTTAAAATCATCACCTTCGCATCCGTGTGCAACTGCTTGGTTTTTCGCAGCACCTGGATGCCGCTGGTTTGTCCCATGACAAGATCGGTGATGACCAGATCAAAACGAAACGTTTCCAGCAGGCTTACGGCTTTTTCACCGCTGGCCGCCCGGGTGACCCGATAGCCCCTGTATTCCAGATCGCTTCCGATGCCCTCCAGGATGAAAGGATCGTCGTCTACGAGCAGCAGGTTGTATTTGCCCATGGTGTGCCTCCGGCAGATGAAAGGGATGGCCGGGGGGGGTGTAGAAACAGGACCAAGTGACCAAATTAACATATAGCATAGATTTCAGCGAAAAAAAACATCCAAATTGGCCGCCCCAGAAGATAACGAAAAACCCCGGTGCCTGCAAACCAAACTGCAAAATGTATTCCATATAACGATAATAGAAAACTTGTAGTGTCATTTCAGGTGATTGGATTAAAAAATACCGCAGGCTGCCGTTTCGTCCTGCGGCCGCGATACGCTTTTTCGAACAGGGACAGTGTGGTTTTGTAGACAGGGGAAAATGGTGGGGGTCATAGACTGCTCAGCCCGTATTTGGCGATCAGCCGCGACAGGTAGGTGCGCTGAATGGCCATTTTTTTGGCGGCCAGGCTGCGATTTCCTCCGGTGTGCTTGAGGTTGAGGGCAATAAACTCTTTTTTAAAGATATCGGTGGCCTCCTTCAGCGACAGCCCGACCTGCAGGCCGGGATATTGCGGCTCACAGGCAAAAGTGGGCAGGTCTTCGGGCAGAATTGTTTCCCCGTTGCCCATCACCACCGCACGTTCCAAGGCGTTTTTCATCTCCCGGACATTGCCGGGCCAGTCGTACTCGGTCATCAGTTTCATGGCCTCTTTGGAGATGACCAGGTTGGAAACGCCCCGTTCCTTCTTAAAAATGGCCAAAAAATATTCGGCCAGCAGACGGATGTCCTCCTTGCGCTCCCGCAGTGGCGGCATTCGGATCTGGACGACATTCAAACGGTAGTACAGGTCTTCGCGGAATCTGCCCTCGGCCACTTCTTTTTCAATATCCCGGTTGGTGGCAGCGATGACCCGCACATCCACCGGAATTGACTTGTTGCCGCCCACCCGGTAAAAAACCCCGTCCTGGAGAATGCGCAGCAGCTTGGACTGCATGTTGGGGCTCATTTCGCCGATTTCATCGAGAAAAATGGTGCCGCGGTCGGCCAGTTCGAACTTGCCGATTTTTTGGGCGGCCGCTCCGGTAAAGGCCCCTTTTTCATGGCCGAACAATTCATCTTCCAGCAGGGTTTCCGGCAGGGCGGCACAATTGAGCACGACCATGGGTTCGTCCTTACGGGCCCCGGCACGGTGGATCAACCGTGCCAGCAGTTCCTTGCCCGTTCCGCTTTCACCCAGAATGAGGGTGCTGGCCTTTGAATTGGCAACCTTGATGGCATCGGAGATGACGTTGCGCAGGGCCTTGCTTTCTCCCACGATTTCATATTTGCCCTGCAGTTCCTGCTTCAGGTTGCGGATTTCGTTTTTGTTGTGCTCAATTTTACGGGCGTTGCCGATGGCCTGGGCTGCCAGGTCGGCGAAAACGGACAGTATTTTCAGGTCCTCTTCATGGATGGCGCTGCCGTCAGCCTTGTCGATGATTTCAACCACCCCGATGGTATCCCCGTTGAGCTTCATCGGCACGCAGGCAATGGAGCGGGTCTGAAATCCGATGGATTCGCTGATCTCCTTGTACCAGCGCGGTTCATGGGCCACGTCAGGTATCAGCAGCGGCTCGCCGGTCTGGGCCACGTGGCCGGCAATGCCCTGTCCGAGATCGATTTCAAACTGTTTGACATCGGATCCCTTTTCACCGGTGGCGACTTTGAAATAAAGCTTTTGGGTCCGGGGGTCGAGAAGCAGCAGCGAGCTGGCCTTGGCGTCCATCATGCGCGTGGCGCTTTCGATGATCAGCTCCAGAAGCTGGTCCAGGTCCTGGACCGAAGAAACCCAGGTGGAAATCTCTTTCAGGCGGTCAATTGAAGAATCCGTGTCGGTGGTGATATGTTTCATAGCTCAAGGTTCAAGGTTTAGGGTTCAAGGTTCAAGGCTTAAGGAAACTTTGGTCATACGCTCATTTTTGTCTGCATTTTGTGGTAAGTTTCAAAGCGAACTGCGTGAAAAATCATACGGTGTTTGGGTGAAAATTGATATATGAATCACGAGATCACCGAAAGAAACAACTGGAGTTCACTTTTGTTAACATAGTACACTGAATCAGTCGTGGATGTCAACTTTATTATAACACAGGAGGGGATCAGGGGCTTCCATTTTGTTGCTGGACGATGAATTCACCGATTTTTTCAGCCGAGCGGCCGAACAATTCCTCGATTTCCAGCAGTTCCAGAAAACGATCGTCCCAGGCAATGCTGTTTTCCTGGACGATGTTTTTGATATGTTCATACTTGCCTCCCAGGGCCTTTAGCCTGGTCTCCAGGGGAACGGTTTTCTTGAAGCCGATGTGCAGCAGCAGCAGGTATTCAATTCGGCCGGCAGCGGTGTCCGAGGCGCTCAGCACCGGGATGACCAGGATACTGCGCTCATCCTTGCGGCCCTTGCCGATGTAAACGTTGCCCTGCTTGACGATGATCCGCTTGGTGCCTTTCAGGCGGTTGTCGGTTTCCACCCGGGAGGGGACCGCGGCCGCGGCGCCGTGCTTGCTGACGACCTCGATGGTGGTGTTTTCCGAAGGTTCCCCCAGGGCATCCAGACCGCCAATGCGATAGAGGGTGGCGCCTTCAATGCGCGCGATGACGTGCTGGAGATTTTTCAACACGATGACATTGTTATTGGTGAGCTGGGAGATGGCAAAACGCTCTTTTGAAAGCACGTCGAAGAGGATGCCTTCCAGGCGTTCTCTGATACGGCTGGTTCCAACGGTAACCGTCTTGGCCTGGTGCTTGATGGCATCCACCGGACGCGCCATGGCACTGATGGCCTCGGCCAGGTAACTGAAAAGGGTATTGAGCATGTTGACGGCCGTACCCTTACAGTTGAAATCGAGTTCAAAATCCGACACCGGCAGGCGCCCGGAGAGGTATTTAAGCAGCAGGGCCAAGTCGGAGACGGTATGGGTGCCCACGGCCGGCGGCAGCTGGCGGGCGGATCTTTTTTTACGGAAAACACCGTAAAATTCGGCAATTTTTTCACGGAACGTTTTCTCCAGTATGATTTCATATACATCCAGTCCGGCGCGGGTATAGTCCTCCACGGTTTTTTTGATTTCTTCCTGGAATTCGTATAAAAAGCGGGACCCCTGGTTGATGGCCAGAGCGGCATAGTATCCCCAGATGTGGCCGACCAGGGTGTTGAGCACCGGAGCGAGATGCTCGCTGACCGGCGGCACATGCAAGACGGTCTCCGCATAGGCATTGAAGCGGTCTTCCCCCCGGTCGGCAATCACGATGGGGGTCGCCTTGTGGGCCTTGAAGATGGCCGTGTCCTTGATGATGTCCCCGATGACCGTGCTGCGTGTGCCGGCGGCACAGATAATGATCAGCGGTTCCGAGGAAAGATCGATGTGCTTTTTGTCCTCCACGAAATCCGATGAAATGGTTTTGTAGCACAGTTCGCTGAGTTTGATGCGAATCTCGTCGGCGGAAGCCTTGTTGGGTCCGCTGCCCACCGCGGCCCAGTAGGTCTTGGTGACCGCCAGTTTTTCGGCCGAAGCCTTGATGGCATCCTTCATGGCCAGAACGCTGCGCATGTGGGCCGGCAGTTCCAGCAGCTGCTTGATTTCGCGGGTGACGAACTCGGCATTGCGGCGCTTTTTCAGGGTGGTTATGTAGAGGCCCAGCAGGGCGCCGGCGACGATCTGGGAATAAAACGCCTTGGTGGACGCCACCGACATCTCGATGTCGCGTCCGCTGCTGGTGTACATCACGCCGTCGACTTTGAAGGTGATGTCGGAATCCCGGCGGTTGACAATGGCCAGGGTGTGGGCGCCGCGCTGTTTTACCATCTCAACGGTGCGGTTGGTGTCGGTGGTGGTGCCCGATTGGCTGATGGCGATCACCAGGGTATCGGCCATGGACCTGGAGCCGTCGTGTTCGTGCAATTGAAACCCGCTGAGTTCCGATGCCTTCAGCGCACTGATATGATAGGCCGGATTGTCGAGGTAGTAGTCGAGAATGTTGGCGCAGGCCAGGGCGGCCACCCCGGCGGTGCCCTGGCCGATGAAGAATATGCGTTTGATCCGATCACCGGCCAGGGCCTTGCGAATGGCCGGGGTGATGACGCTGTCATCGAGGCTGACGATGTAGTGCCCATTGCTGCGGGAGTCGATTTTCCAGCGGTTTTGAAGGGTTTTTTCCACCGAAGCCGGCGATTCGGAAATCTCTTTCAAGAAATAATGGGGATAGTGCTGGCGGTCGATATCCCGGGAGGTAATGGCGGTTTGCTTGATGTCGCTCTCGGTGAGCGCCAGCCGGCTGCCGTCATAGTACATGGCCTGGATGCCCGTCAGGCCTCCCTCACAGGCCTGATCCAGGATAAAGATCTGTCCCTGGACCGGTCCGTCAGCCCCGGTGATGGTTTTTTCGCCGTCCAGCTTTAGATAATGCGGGGTTTCTTCGACAAAGCCGTAAACTTCGGAGGTGGGCATGTAATGATCCCGGGCGAGCCCCACGAACAGGGCCTGCCCGCTGCCTCGCTGGGCCAGAAACAGCTTGCCGGGGGCCAGGTCGGTGTGCATGGAGATGGCGTGGGAGCCTTCAAAACTGTTGACCGCCAGGCGGAAAGCCTCGGTCACGTTATGGCCCTGCCGGATATAGCTCTGGATCACCAGGGGAATGATCTTGGTGTCAGTGGTGATGTTTTCAGGGATTCGGTCCCCTTCGGCTTCAAGTTTTTTCCTCAGCTGCAGGTAATTGTCGATATCGCCGTTTAAGCAGGTGTGAATGATCGCGTTGCAGTCGGCGCCTGCCGCTGCCGTGCGGTTGTCCACCGGGTGGCAGTTGGCCTCGGTGATGGCTCCCACCGAGGCCCAGCGGGTATGGGCCGAGAGCGTGTCAAACTGGAGCCTGCAGGCGGCAATGGCCTGCAGGATGGGGTCATTGGCGATCTGGCGGCGCAAAAACCGGATGTTGTCTCCCAGGCTGCCCACCTCGTCGGCCACCTTGTAGGTCAGGGCCATGGCGACCGATTCAGCCCGGGCATCGCCGGAGCGGCGGTTGATGCTGACGGCCCGGTTGACCAGGGTGTCCTTGCTGCAACGCTCCTGCAGCTGGTCTGCATGCCCGTCCTGTTTGACGGTTTTTTCGAACGCGGCGTATTGGGCTTCATCCAGAACAAACAGCAGCGAAAGGCCGGCCGAATCGCGCCCCCGGACTTCAAGCCGGTCCAGGCTGTTTAAGACCCCGTTTATTTTTTTTAAAACCGCCAGCGCCCCCGGTCGGGGAGCATCGCGGCCGCCGGTGTAAAGGGCTTCGATCTTTTTTATGTTGGTGATGATTTCCGAGTCGATGCACCAGGCGATATCGCGCAGCTTTTCGATGCGTTCGGCCATCAAATCCACTTTTTGCGCATCCATGCGGCCCATGTGCTCTGTGAGCAATCCGGCCTGGGCATCGGCAATGGCGGCCAGCCGGCGCCCGGCGGCGGCCAGCCGGCCCCGATCTTTTTGATTGCTGAAAAGGGTGCAAAACGGGTCCCGGCATTTCAGCGACTGCACGGTTTGGTCCACAGATTCGATGAGTTTGCGACCCCCCAGAAACTGCCGGTCAACTTCCGCCGTCGCAAGCTGCCGGCAGGCTTCAGCGTCCTGGTTTTCGATCCGGGTCACCAGCTCATCGAGCCGGGCCATGTCCACCGGGGCCGGCGAAGATGACGGGGCTTTGTAGGAAACCATGCCGGCGATGCCGCAGCACAGGACCGTGTTGCAGCAGGGAAAAAGGATGACTGCCCGGCCGGGCACGCGGCCGGGGTTTTTGCCGAAATAAACCTCGGCCGTCAACATAAGGTGCACCTGTTCGGATGCGCGCCGGACGGTTGCCGCCAGCAAACCTGAAACCGCTGCCAGGCGGGATAAGAAAGGTCTTAGTATGGTGCTCATTGCTTACCTGCAGTTTTTTGGGTCATCATGTTGCTGACAATTTCAAGATCCCCCGGGCGGTCCACGCCGATGCTCCGGTACTCGGTTTTAACCACGTGCACGGGGATGTCGTTTTCAAGCAGGCGCAGCTGTTCCAGCTTTTCAGCGCTTTCCAGCCGGCCGCAGCCCAAAGAGACGAACTTAACCAGCGCTTCCATGCGAAAGGCATAGATCCCGATGTGTCCGTAATAGTTTGCCGGCTGGCCGTCATGGGTGTGGGGGATGACAGCGCGGGAAAAATACAGCGCCCGGCCATTGTCGGCCAGAACCACTTTGACCCGGTCCGGGTTTTGGGCCTCTTCGGCGCTGATCCTGCAGGCCAGGGTGGTGACCCGAACCCGGGCAGCGGCGAAGGGATCCACCAGCTGGTGCAGCATGTCGGCTTGCAGGGCCGGCTCATCGCCCTGGATGTTGACCACCACCGCATCTTCGGGCAGCCGAAGAATGCGGGCGGCTTCCAGCACCCGGTCGGTTCCGCTGGGGTGATCCGGCCGGGTCATCACCACCGGAATGCGCCACTGCCGGGCGGCTGCCTGGATGCGCGCATCATCGGTTGCCAGGACCACCGAGGCCAGCCGGGTACACTGCGCGGCCCGCTCGTAAACATGGCAGATCATGGGTTTGCCCAGGATCTCGGCCAGGGCTTTGCCCGGAAAGCGGCTGGAATGCCAGCGCGCCGGGATGATGCCGTAACATGGCGGGAGTTTGTTTGTGTGATTTTCGGCGGTCATATGGGTCCTGAGAACCAAGTGTTTAAAAAAAATTCCTGATCAGGAAGTGCCTAAAGTGCCAAAGAACAAAGTGCCTAAAGTTCGAAGTGCCCTTAAGTGCCTTAAGTTTTGGTGTCGCTGCGCTCCATCTTTATAAAGACCTTTATGCTGAAGTTCATATCAAAACCGCCCCGCCGCAGGCGGTCATTAACTTTAGTGCACTTTAGGCACTTCGAACTTTAGGCACTTTTTATCCCAGCGGCGTGCCGGGGGGTGCCGGTTTTTCGAGGGTGGCCAGGGTGACGCCGGACTCATCCACGGCGGCGATGAGCATGCCGTTGGAAACGATTCCCATCAGCTTGGCCGGCTTCAGGTTGGCCACTACGATGATCTGCTTTCCGATCAGCTCTTGCGGGGAATAGGATTGCGCGATACCGGCGACAATGGTGCGTTTTGTGCCCATATCGATTTCCAGCTTCAGGATTTTTTTGGCCCGCGGGATTGGCTGGGCGTCCACGATGGTGGCCACCCGCAGGTCGATTTTGCCGAATTCCTCCAGGGTGATTTCGGGCTTGATATCGGAAACAGAAGGCCCGTCTTCGGACTGCTCGCCGGCCTCGGCCGTGTTATTTCGCATCTCGACCCGGGGAAACAAGGAAATCGACTTTGGCAGTTGGGTGCCGCTGGCGATGGCTTTCCAGGTTCTAAGCTGATCGAGCATGTAAAAAGGCGCATCCGGATCCAGGCCGAGGTGTTTTTGCATTCTGGCCGCAGCATCGGGCATCACCGGGTAGATGAGACCGGAGACGATCCGCAGACCTTCCAGCAGGTTGTACAGCACGGCTTCGAGCTGCCTGCGGCTGGTCTTTTTCTTGGCCAGTTCCCAGGGGGCGGTGACATCCACGTATTTATTCATCTGGCCGATGAATTTCCATACCGCCCTGAGCGCGTTGTGAAACTGAAATCCGTCCATGAAACGGTCAAAGTCCTCGATGGCCCGCAGGGCGTCGGCCTGCAGGCCGAATTCACACTCCATTTCCGCTGATGGATCCACCCCGGGCACCACACCCTGACAGTACTTGTGGACCATGGAAAGCACCCTGGAAAACAGGTTGCCCAGGTCGTTGGCCAGATCAGAGTTGATTCGCTGTACCAGGGAGTCCTCGCTGAAGCTGGAATCCAGTCCAAAGGTCATGTCGCGCATCAAAAAGAAGCGAAACGCGTCCAGGCCGTAAACGTTTTTAAGCTGCAGCGGCTCGATCACGTTGCCCAGGCTTTTGGACATCTTGCTTTGCTCGACATTCCAGTAGCCGTGAACGTTCAGATGCTTGTATACCGGGATGCCGGCGGCCTTGAGCATGATCGGCCAGTAAATGCCGTGGGGTTTGAGGATGTCCTTGGCGACCACGTGCTGGGCCACCGGCCAGAAGGTTCGATACAGCTCGCCATCGGGATATTCCAGGGCCGAAACATAGTTCAGCAGGGCGTCGAACCACACGTAAGTAACGTAGTCGTTGTCAAAGGGCAGGGTGATCCCCCATTTGAGGCGGCTTTTGGGACGCGAAATGCACAAGTCTTCCAGCGGTTCCTTTAGAAATGCCAGCACTTCGTTTTTATAACGTTCCGGGCGGATAAAGTCCGGATTGCGCTGGATGTGATCGATCAGCCAATCCTGGTAGCGGCTCATTTTGAAAAAATAATTGGCTTCCCGGATGGGCTCCGGTTCGACCTCGTGGTCGGGGCATTTGCCGTCGACCAGTTCCCGTTCGGTGTAAAAGCGTTCGCAGCCAAAACAGTACAGCCCCTCGTATTCGGCAAAGTAGATGTCGCCGGCATCATGAATCGTTTGCAGTACGCGTTCGACCACTGCCATGTGGGCCGGATCGGTGGTGCGGATAAAAGCCGAATTGCAAATCGCCAGCTCGGGCCACAGGTCCCGGAACAGCCGGCTGATGTTGTCCACATAAACCCGGGGGCTTAAGTTTTCTTTTTTAGCGGCGCGCACAACCTTGTCCCCGTGCTCATCGGTGCCGGTTAAAAAAAACACCTCCTCCCCGCGCATGCGGTGGTAGCGGCTGGCCACATCGGCAACGATGGTGGTATAGGCATGACCCAGATGGGGACGGGCATTGACATAGTAAATGGGGGTGGTGATGTAAAAAGGCGCAGACATTTTCTTTTTATTCCTTTGTGATTTGGTCAGTGGTGGTGTCGATTTCCATCCCCGTTTCCAGGCGAACGGTAACGCGGTTGCAGATTGCATTGTGGCGGATGACTTTGCCCCGGCCGCTGCCAGTGTTGACGCGTTTTCCGATTTTGGGCATGTTTTTTTTCAGTTCCTGGTAGGTCTGATACTCATAGGTCAGACAGCACATCAGCCGTCCGCATTGCCCGGATATTTTGGTCGGATTCAACGACAGACTTTGTTCCTTGGCCATGCGGATGGATACCGGTTCGAATTTTTCCAGAAAGGACGAACAGCAAAGCTCCCTGCCGCAGCGCCCCATGCCGCCGCACATTTTGGCCTGGTTGCGGATGCCGACCTGTCGCATTTCAATGCGCGCTCCCAGTTCCTTGACCAGCATTTTTACCAGGCGCCGAAAGTCCACCCGCCCGTCGGAGGTGAAAAAAAAGGTGTACTTGTTGCCATCAAAGGATTTTTCCACCGCGAAAAGATTCATTTTCAACCCGAGTTCTTCAATGCACTGCAGGCAGTACCCATGGGCTTTTTTTTCATCGGCAAGGTTTTTATCACGCTTGGCGAAATCGTTCTCATTTGCCAGGCGATGAACCTTTTTCAAGGGCTTGAAGGATCCTTTGGGCTCGAATGGTTCCGGGGCGACCACCACGGTGCCGAATCCGAGTCCCTGCTCGGTTTCCACGATGACGTGGTCACCGACGTTCAGTACGAAGGCACCCGGATCAAAATCGTACACCTTGCCGGTAGACTTGAATTTGATTCCAACTTTTTTCATATTAAACCTGCGATAGCTTCAGCACCATGGCCTCCATGGCCAGGCGCAGGTTGGTCCCGGCAGTGATCGTGTTGCCGGTTTGCTGAATAATTTCAATTTTTGCCAGCAGCGAGGCCAGGCTGTTTTTTTGTGCTTCGCTTTTTGCAGTTTGCGCCAGGTCCCGGTTGAGTATTTTCCCCGGATGAACCTTTTCAACCGCAAGATCCCGCAGCCAGCAGGTCATGATCTCCAGGGACTCGGGCAATTCGTTTTTGTTTCTTGCCAACTGTTCGCTGAAAGCCAGCAAATGGTTGACAGTGCCCCCCGACAATGCCTGCAACTGCCGGATCAGCCAGTCGCGCCGCTTGATCCAGTTTGTCCGGTGCATGGCCAGTGCCCGCGAAAAACTCCCGCCGGCCATGGCGGCAATCACTTCGGCCCGGGGGTGATCCAGACCGTGTTTGGCGACCAGCATCGATTCCAGAGATTTTCTGGAGATCGGATTGAACCGGATGTGCCGGCAGCGTGAAACAATGGTGGGCAACAGATCGGACGTTTGAGGGGCCAGAAGTATCAGGCTGGTGCCCGCCGGCGGTTCCTCCAGCATTTTTAACAGGGCATTGCCGGCGGCTGGATTCATGGCCGGGGCATCGGTAATGATCACTACCCGGGTTCTTGCCTCGTAAGGTTTCATGGCAAGGGTTCGACACAGGGCGCGAATCTGATCAATGATAATGAAAGCACCGGACGGTTTTATCTGGATGACATCCGGATGGTTGCCCGATTCGATCTTTTTACATGACTTGCACCTGCCGCAAGCATTGACCGGCAACGGCTGCGATGCGGCCAAATGATGATGCCCCGTCGCGGTTGCGTCCTTGCCAGCGTCCTGCCGGCCTCGATTTGCCATGCAATTGCACGCCATGGCGAAAGCCAGCGCCGCACTTTTCTTGCCCACACCCTCGATGCCGGTAAACAGCATGGCATGGGGAACGGTTCCGTTTTTAAGCAGGGTGGTAAGAATGCGTACGGGGCGGTCCTGTTCTGTTATCGACTCGAACCCAGGCACCTGTCACATCGCTCCGCAGGACCAGCGTCTCGATCTTCCCTTTGTGGAGTTAACAGCGGTCACCGGCGACATCTGAAAGGCTGTTGGCTTCGGGAGGATTGAAATCATTTGAAACTTCAATAATCTACCCGATCTTTCAGATCTTTTCCGGATTTGAAAAAAGGCAGTTTTTTTGGTTTGATGGTAACCTTCTCACCGGTTTTCGGGTTTCGGCCCGTGTAGCTTTTGTATTCCTTGACGTAAAAGCTGCACAATCCCCGAATCTCCACCCGTTCGCCCCGCGCCATGGCGTCCGCCATATTGTCAAAAAAAATCTGGACGACCTTGGCAGCTTCCGCCTTGGAGATGTTGGCCTCGGTTTTCAGAGCGGAGATAAGCTCCAGTTTATTCATACAACCTCCTTCCAAATCTGCTGGTGACCATTGGCATAATTTAAATTTATAGTCTAAAACCTGATAAAATGTCAAGCAGTTATGTTAATATTTTCGGCAGCAGCTCCAGATCCTGTTCGTCGACTTCCACCGATGCATACTGGCCGAGTGCTTCGACATTGACGATGACGCGTCCCTGCCCGCGCTGGCGGACAAAGGTGCCGACAACCCCCGTAAAGGGGCCATGGACCACCATGACCCGGTCGCCTTTTTTCAACCGGACGCCGGTGGCAATGGGACTGTCCGTGGCCACCATGATCTTCAAGGAGGTGATGGTTTCATCGGGCACCGACAGCGGGCCCTGTTTGCTGCCGATCAGGCGCACTGCACCGACTGTTTTGACAATTTCAAGATGGGCGACGGGATGCAGGTCCGTTTTGACGAAAATGTATCCCGGAAAAAGGGGTGCCCGGATCATCACCTTGCGGTCGCGGCGTCTGCTGCGCACGGTGATGCGCGGCAAAAAGGCCTCCACGGATTTGCGCACCAGCTGGTCGGTGACCACCTTTTCATGGCGGCTTTTGGTGTGCAGGACATACCACATGGGTTGGTTTTTGTTGTCCGTCATTTTAGATGCCAAGCCCTCCCAGTCCGAACAGGTTGATTTGAATTGAAAAATCCAGGTTGTCAGGCTTTTTCGACAAGGAAGCATCCACCGACCAGCACTGGGCCCGGTACGACAGTCCCCCCCCCGCCCGTATCTTCTGGTAGGTTAGAAAATTGTACTCGTATTCACCGAAGACGGTCAACCGGTCGGTGATTTTCAGGCGCAGTGAGCCGAACAGGGAATCGGACGGATTAAATTCGATTTCATTGCTGTCCTTGGTATAGCGGTATTGCACATACAGGCGGTCGCCGCGGGTGTCCCACAGGTTCAAGGCGACATTGTGGGACAAAAACTTCCAGTCATAGACCGACCACAGGGAGTCGGCGTCCACGGAAATATATTTGCCCGGGAAAAGATCCAGTCGGGCGGCAATGGGGGAAAACGGCCGGTTGAAAAGCTTGGAATGGCGCTTGGTGAAATCATAGCTCTGGGTCAGTGCCAAGCGCAAAAAATCGTTGTAACTGTAGTCGGAGATTGAATCGATGACAGCGGACTGGGTTTGGTCCCGGCGCCGACTGACGGCATAGGACCCTCTTTTGCGCGACTTGGATGTCAAGGTGTTGGTCAGCGAGTAGGTCAGCAGGTTTTTTTTGTCTATGCGGTCCAGGGAGTCGAAGTCGGGCAGATCCTCCTGATCGACGTTGGGGGTAAACTGATGGATGACCTGGGGCCGGATGGTATGTTTGACAGCCTCCAGGGTTCTGCCATGGAGGCGGAAAATCCGGTGGACTTCAGAAAACAGGTCCAGCCGGGTGTCGTACAGCTCCCGGTGGTAGAATTTCTTGTCCTTGGGGCCGAACTCTTTTCTGTCCACCCGCCACACGGTTTCCTGGACGCCCACCGAAGGCTCGAAGCTGAAATAGGACTTGAAGTTGAGGGGCAGGTATAACCGGGGGTGGGCGTTCAGTCGCTGGGTGCGGCTGCCCTGGCGGCGCCAGTAGTATAGATAGTGGGAATTGAGGTTGAAGAAAAAAGGGGTTTCGCCGATGCGCTGCTTGACGGCGTCAAAGTTGACCAGCGGCAGTTGCTGCAGGGTCGTATCATCTTCATGGCTGTTGCGGATGGTGCTGTCAAGGTTGTACTGCCCCTGGACATTGAGGCTGTAACTGGGCCAGATCTTGTTGAAATTCAAGCGGTTGGTTCGTACCGGATCGTTAAAGTCGTCCAGGTCCCGGTTGAAGTTGTCCTCGAAATATTTTTTCGATTCCTTCCAGCCCATATACCCGTCCTTGAAACTGCGGGTGTAATCCTGGTCGCTGACAAGATCCACATCCAGCTGCGCGGTGACATCGAAGGGCAGCTGCTGAAGATGGCTGCCGCGCAGCCAGTAGCGGCTGCGATTCTGGCGCAGGATATCCCGATCGCCGTCGTCAAATCCCCACTGTTTGCTGCTGTCGTCGGTGCCATCGTCTTTTTTCAGGTCGGTAAAGCCGTCCGCCATCCAGGTGCCCCTGGATTTTTCATCCAGGTAATAGCGATACTCGATACCGTACTTCATGCCCCTTTTGCGCATGTAATTGCCGTAAAAGGTGGCATCCGAGCTTTTGCTGATGGCCCAGAAAAAGGGCTGGTTGTAATACCACCCCCAGCGGTCGGAAAAGCCGCCTTTGGGCATCAGAAAACCGGTCTGCCGTTTGCGTCTGGCCGGATAATAAAAGTAGGGCGTATAGAACATCGGTACGCTGCGGGCCCACATGACCGCATGCAGGGCCGTTCCCTCACCGTCTTCCTCGATTTTCACTTTTTTGCCGGTGATTTTCCAATCCGGGTTTTCACCGTCGCAGGTCGTGATGGTGGCCTTGTCGATGGTGTAGGTGGTGGGCCCGATTTTTTTGATGACATCCCCGGCGATCTGGTAGTTGTTCTCCTTTATATAGAGGAATCCGTTGTCAACCGATCCGGTCTGTTCGATCAGGTCGACTTCCATGCTGGTTCCCTGGAGGATGTCCTCGCCGTTGGTCAGCACGACATCCCCCCAGGCGTAGGCCTTCATGTCTTTGTGATCAAAGCGGACATGTTCGGCCATTAATTTTATGGGGCCTTTGTAAATCAACACGTTGCCGCTGGCCGTGTACTGGTCGGTATTTTTATTATAGGAAACTTCATCGGCTTCCAGCATCCAGGGCCGGGAGGGGTCTTTAATCAATTCCTGCACCTGCCGCTGGTTGCCGGCGGCAGCTGGAAGCGCAGCCATGACCGCATGCAATGCGATGAGGCCTCCGATGATCAGAAGGATCAGCTCGATCCGACCGGCCGTCTGCCCGGGGTGAAATCTCTTTTGCCCTTCATTTTCCATTCCGCAGCCGGTCATGCATCTTGAACCTGTTTGAAATTTAAGTTATACACGGATTGATCAATAGGGTTTTAAAGCCAAGTTGGTGCCAAAAGTCAAGTTATACATTTTTTATGATGCACGTTCTGCTTACAAATGACGATGGAATCCACGCCCAGGGACTGTGGGCGCTTTACCGGGCCTTGGGCACAAGGCACACGGTGACGGTTGTGGCCCCTGACCGCGAACGCAGTGCCGTGGGACATGCCATTACGCTGCATCAACCCCTGCGTGCGGCCCTGGTTTCAGTAAACGACGGCTGTCGCGGATACGCGGTCACCGGTACTCCCGCCGACTGCGTCAAACTTGGAATTTTGGAAATTATCGGCCGCCGGCCTGATGCGGTCATCGCCGGTATCAACGCCGGAGCCAATGTGGGTGCCAATTTGAACTATTCCGGCACGGTGGCGGCGGCCAAGGAGGCGGCCCTGTGCGGGACGGTGGGCATCGCGGTGTCCATCCAGGCCACCGTGGATAATTTCTGCAATGATACCGCCTATTTGGCGGCCAGGCTGTGCGAAGCGGTGATTGAAAGAGGCCTGCCCTTTGGCACCTTTGTGAACGTGAACATCCCCGGCTGTCCGGTCCAGGAGATCAAGGGGGTCAAAGTCAGCCGCCAGGCGGTGGTGCAATTGTCCGAATCGGTTGCCAAACGCACCGACCCCCGCCGCCGCACCTATTACTGGCAGGGTCCGGACAGCCAAAGCTTTGGAGGCGACCCTGCGGTCGACGGCACCGTCCTGGATCGCAAATATATCTCCATCACCCCGGTCAAATGTGATATGACCGACTACGGCTTGCTGGAGGAGATGGAAGGGTGGGGGTTGGAGAGGATTATCAAAGAAGTGCCTAAAGTGCACTAAAGTGCCAAAGAACAGAGTGCCTAAAGTTCGAAGTGCCTAAAGTGCGCTAAAGTTAATGACCGCCTCCGGCGGGGCGGTTTTATTATAAATTTCAGCATAAAGCTCTTTAGAAAGATGGAGCGTAGCGACACCAAAACTTAAGGCACTTAAGGGCACTTCGAACTTTAGGCACTTTTTTAAGCATTTCATACTACCGGCTCGGCCGGTTTTAAGGAAATCCAAAGAATGTTTATCACCCTGGAAGGCATTGAGGGATCCGGGAAGACCACCCAGATCGGGCATCTCAAGGCTTATTTTGAAGGCCGGGGACACCGGTGTGTGGTCACCCGTGAGCCCGGCGGGACTGTGATCGGAGAGAAGATCCGGGCCATTTTGCTCGATCCCCAAAACCGGGACCTGGCGCCTTCCGCAGAACTGCTCCTGTACATGGCCGATCGCGCCCAGCATATCCATTCGCTGGTCAAACCCGCCCTTGCCGGGGACAGCATCGTTTTATGCGACCGCTATTTTGATGCCACGCTGGTTTATCAGGGTTTTGCCCGGGGTCTGGACGTCCGGCTGATCGAAAAGCTGCATGCGCTGTTATTCGACAATTTAAAGCCGGATGTCACCCTGCTGCTGGATCTGCCGCCCCGAATCGGGCTGGCACGGGCCTGGAAACAACTCGACGACGGATCCCGCGTTGGCCGTGAAAGCCGATTTGAAGAAGAGGCGGTCGCGTTTCACGAAAAAGTTCGTTCCGGCTACCTGGAACTGGCAAACCTGGAACCCGAACGGTTCCGGATCATCGACGCTTCGCAGGATGAGCAGAACGTGAAAGCGCAGATCCGGAAAATTCTTTCAAACCTTGAACCTTGAACCCTGCACCCTGTACCTGATTTATAATGAGTAAATCGATTCTCGATACCATCGGCAACACGCCGCTGGTGGAAATCAGACAGCTCAATGACAACCCCGATGTCACGGTGCTGGCCAAGCTGGAATATTTCAATCCGGCCGGCTCGATCAAGGATCGGGCGGCGCTGTACATGATCGAGGCCGCGGAGAGGACCGGCGAGTTGACAGCCGACAAGACCGTCATCGAGGCCACCAGCGGCAACACCGGCATCGGCCTGGCGCTGGTGTGCGGGGTGAAAGGCTACCGGCTGCTGCTGGCCATGTCCGAGTCCGTGAGCATCGAACGCCAGAAAATCCTCAAGGCCCGCGGTGCCGAAATTATGCTGACCCCCGGACACCTGGGAACCGACGGGGCGATTGAAGAAGTCTATCGCCTGGTGCGGGAAAACCCCCGGCGCTATTTCATGGTGGACCAGTTCAACAACGAGGCCAACTGGAAAGCCCACTACCACACGACGGCGGTTGAGATCTGGGAGCAGACCGGCGGTGGCGTCACCTGCCTGGTGGCCTGTCTGGGCACCAGCGGAACCCTGATGGGCGCTTCCCGAAAACTAAAGGAACTCAATCCCGCCGTTCAGATTGTGGGGGTAGAGCCTTACCTGGGGCACAGGCTCCAGGGCCTGAAGAACATGAAGGAGGCCTACCGGCCTGAGATTTTTGAAAAACAGCGCCTGGATAAAAAGGTCAACATCGATGATGAAGAAGCCTTCGAGATGACCCGCCGCCTGGCGAAAACCGAGGGCCTGTTTGTGGGCATGTCCAGCGGGGCGGCCATGGCGGCGGCCCTCAGGCAGGCCCGGCAAATGTCAGCCGGCACCGTGGTGGTGGTCCTGCCCGATGGCGGGGAACGCTACCTGAGCACCTCGCTGTTTGCCGTGCGCGATGAGGTGGGCCTGTCGCTGTTCAATACGCTGACGCGCAGCAAACAGCCCTTTGTTCCCCAGGTGCCCGGCAGCGTGACGGTGCATTCTTACGGACCGGCGCTGCATGCCCGGATGCACCTGGGAGAGATGCGCCGCTATGTGTTTGCCGACCAGCTTTGCCGGTATCTCGCTTACCGGGGCTACCGGGTGAAGCACGTCATCAGCATCGCGGATCTGGACGACAAAACCATCCGCGAATCTGAAACTGCCGGACAGCAGCTGCAAGCGTTCGTGGAATCCCATTTCGAGCAGTTTAGAAAAGACCTGGCGGCGCTGGCCGTCAGGCCGGCCACAGCGTATCCCAGGGCCAGCGAGCATGTGGAGGCAATGGTGGCCCTGGCGCAAAAACTGGCCAACCGGGGGGTCGCCTATGAAAAGCTGCGCTCCCTGTATTTTGATATCTCCCGCTTTGCCGACTACGGCCGGCTGTCCGGCATTGATCTGGACAAGATCCGACCGGGTGCCACGGTGGACCTGGATGAATACGAAAAACAGAACCCGCGTGATTTCGCCCTTTTCAAGCGCGCAAGGCTTTCGGATTTAAAAAGAGGGATATTTACCAAGACGGATTGGGGCAACGTGCGTCCTTCCTGGCACTTGCAATGCGCCACCATGTCCATGAAACACCTGGGTGACAGCTACGATATTTATGCCAGCAGCCGGGAACTGCTTTTTCCCCACCACGAAAACGTCAACGCGATTGCCGCGGCGCTGACCGGCAAGCCCCTGGCACGCTTCTGGATTCACTGCGAACGAATCCTGCTGGACGGCAAAAAAGTGGATGAAAACAGGGTGGGGTTCACCCTTGAGGACCTGGCCGATATGGGTTACAGCCCCAGGCTGATTCGCTACTGGCTGTTGTCCACCCATTACCGCAAGCCGATCACGTTTTCCACTAGGCGACTGGATGAAGCGGCCCGTTCCCTGGACAGAATTGATCGTTGTCTGCACACCCTGCGGCAGCTGCAGGATGGACAACCCCATGGCGAGCTGGACCAGCTGCTTTACGATATCAAAAGCGGTTTTACCCAGGCCATGGATGACGACCTCAATATCGCCGCCGCCCTGGCCGCGCTGTTTAAAAGCATCCGCAAGATAAACATCCTCGCCCGGCAGGGCGGGCTCGATCGCGCCGATGCAACCAGGATTCTCGAAGCCTTTCGCAAAATTGATGCGGTGCTGGCGATCATGCAATTTGAAACCGCGGCTGATGATCCTGAAATCCGGGAATTGATCGATGCCAGAAACCGGGCGCGGGCGGAGAGAAACTGGGAGCTGGCCGATCGTCTGCGTGATGAGCTCAAACAGCGGGGGATCATGGTGCGTGATGGGAGGGTGCAATGAAACCAATCTATTTCCCATTTACCTATGTTCCGGAGCCAGTGGCCCAGGCCCTGGCGGCCTGTTGCGGACCCTTTATCGTCTATCAGCCCCTGGGCGGTCGTTTGCCGGAGACGATGCAGCCATGGGTTGAAAGGGGCTTTATTGACATCCGGATTCCCGTAGCGGGCGATGAACAGCTGCTGGAAAAGGCCGTCAACGATTATCGCAATTGGGCCCACCTGCAACTGGAAGCTTCCGGCGGCGCCAAAAATGCGTTTTTAAAGGCCGGCGCGGACCGCCGGCCATTGTTCGATTCTTCAGCTTCATCGCAGATCGTGGCTGAAGTCAAGGCCCGCCAACGCGAAAAAACAGCTCCCGCCGGCCGACCGGCGGTGCTGAGTGCGCGCATGTTTCTTTATTTTGCCCAGCAGTTTGATTCGCAAAACCGGGGAGTTGACGGCGTTCTGCAGGACTTTGCGCAAAAAGAAGAGCGACTGATGCGTGAGCTGCAGCCCGAAGAAGGTGGCCTGCCGGGGGGGCGGTTGCCAGAGCATTCACCGCCGCCGGATGATTTCACCGACTACATGCTCGAAACCCGGATGGAGGCCTGGACCCGGCTGCTGCTCAGCGATTCGCAGTCCAGCCCCTTTTTTGTTACCCACCGTCGGTCCGTGCTGGAGCATGTGCTCGAATATGCGCCGGAGGCCGAAGAAGTCCTGCATGTGAGCGGGACGGGGCCGATCGCGGAAAATGTCGCCGCCGATGCCCTCAAGGCGCAAAAGCGGATGGCAGACCTGACCCGGATCGCTGCAGACCGGACGGTCTCTGTCCGCCGGGGCGAGGTGCCGGCCTTCTGGCAGGACATCCCGGCCGGCATAACGCTGAGTATTTACCGGATGGCCGGCCGGGTCCCCGGGGAACTGTTTGCCCGCTGTGCCGGCATTAAGGAGCGCCGGGCCGATGGCGCCCATGGGGAAAACGAGGGCTGGAATACGCTCATCGGACTCATCGAGCCGTCAAGCGCTCAATGAATTCGGCAACAGCTCTCTTCCCGAAAAGGGTTGATGTCGCTCGAAAATGGCTTTTTGGGGGGCCGTCAAAATTTGTCAAAAAAAATATCAAGAGGGCTTGACTCGCATTTTTAATTGGTATATGGACTTTTTTCTGGCTGAAAATAATTCATCGAAAGGAGACTTTAATAATGAGTTTTAATGTTACGGTTGACGAAGACAAGTGTGCCGGTTGTGAAGAATGTGTGGACGTGTGCCCGGTGGAAGTGTTCGAGATGCAGGACGACAAGTCCGTGCCCGTGAATGCGGATGAATGTCTTGGATGCGAAAGCTGCGTCGAAGTTTGTGAAGAAGACGCCATTACCGTGGAAGAAATCTAAGCGCAACTTCCCGTCTTTGCGGCAACGTCTCCCCGGCGCTCGCTGGTCGTTGCGGGCGTCGCGGGGACGTTGCTCTGTTCGTTGTCGTATTCCCCTCTCGTAGTGCCTATAAAAAGTGCCTAAAATGCCTAAAGTGCACTAAAGTGCCTAAAGTTAAGGTATTCTACCGATTTTAAAAAAGCATTCGAAACTCACCGTAAGTTGTAAATTCAGTGTTCTGATTTTTTCCCACAAATACGGCAAGGTCAACTTGTTTTAAAAAAAGACGAAGCGCAGCGACACCACAACTTAAGGCACTTTCTTTTGGGCTCAAAAGTCCACCCTGAACCCCAAACTTAAGGCATACGCGGTCCAGTTGACCTCATTGAGGCGTGTTTTGGCGGTCGTACCGTCGGAAAAAAACACCTTGTGCGTGCCGTCGTCCGTGGACCAGTTCTGGTAGTCGAAATTGAAATTGAGGGCCACGTGTTCGTGCACGACGAAGTTAAACCCCGTGGCGATGATATGCCCGGTGCCGTCGGCGTTGTGTTCGAAGCTTTTGGGGTGCTCCAGGTCGGACCTCAGGTTCCAGTCGGCCTTCGCATAGTAATCGGCCCAGTGGTATTCATAGGTGAAATAGGGTTCCAGGCGCTGGAAGAGGCTGCTGATTTTCCCGGCCCTGAAACTCAGATCAAATCCGAGCCAGGGCCCTTTCCAGCGGGTATCATAGGAACTGTTCAGCCCGGAAAAAGAACCGGTGTTGGGGATGGTCTGTTTTCCGTCGCTGATGGTCAGATGCTGTTCGTGGTGGGACCAACCCACCAGGGGGGTCGCCGTGGCAACAACTTCCCGGCCGAAACGAAACGGGTAACCCACGGCCACGGAGGCATCCCACAGGTGCCCGTCGTCGGCACTGTTATTGGAGCGGGAAAATTCCCCCCTGCGATTATCTTCCAGGTAATCCGAATCCTGGTTGTCACCGTCAAAAATCCAGCCGTAGCCGGCCGAGCCCCTGAAGGCGATGATGTTGGGCCATACCAGGCGGCCCTGGATTTTGACCTGGTAACTTTTAACGTCATCCCAGGTCAGCTCCGATAAGACGTTGGGATTTTTGCCGCTCCGGTTGCCGGCGATATTCCAGTCCAGGTCATCACGGCGCAGGCCGTTGCTGAAGGTCAATTCGGCCTCCGGCCGCCATGGGCTTTTGCCGGGCTGCGCGTTTGACGCTGCGAATGCCCCGGCGCTGAACATGAAAATCAGGCCGATGAGCAGTGTGCTGAAGCCGATTCGGCTGATGGGCCGGGTGTGGAATTTGGCGATCAGGTGCATGGGAATAAGGGTACAGGGTTCAAGGTACAGGGTCCCAGGTTCAGGGAGGCGCTGCGCGCCAGGTTCCAGGTTCAGGGTCAGGAAATTTTGTTTGATTGAGGTTATCAGGTTGATTGAGTTGATTTCATGGACTTGAGCTTTTTATTATACCAAATATCTATAATATATCAACTACCGGTTAATGAAAAAAAACTTGATTCGGGGCGGATCATTTTTGCAGCGCTACGGGCGGGTGCGCAATTCGTAAGCCGGCGGTCCGATATACGGCTTGCGCGCCGCAACAATGTGTGATAATTCTGTGCCTTATGAAGCAGTATGTGATCGACGAACTCAGGCCGGCCGACCAGAAAGCGCTCAGGATTTACCTGGAAGACCACTACGGCCCGGCGGCTCTGGGAAGTATTTACTGGATACCGATCGACAGCGGGTTGCTGACATCAGTGCAGGCACAACACCGGCAATGCCAGCCCCATTATTTTGCCCTGGATCTGGCCCAGGACCAGGTGGCCTGTGAGTTGCTGGTGCGCACCAAAAACAGTGTGCGCTGCAGCTGCATGGCCTACGCAACAATAAAGCAACGCAACTGGCTGATCGAATTGATCGATACGATTTTCAACCGCCTGGAGATCAAAACCTGATCCCGCAGCACCTTGCAAAGTTCAGGTATATTTGAGATACTTGATTATGCTCAAAACGGCGTATGTTTTCGTTTGGGTCGTGCTGTCCACGTTTGTACTGGGGGTTGCGGCCATCATTACCTCCCTGTTTTCCCATACGGGAAACGCCGTGCACCTGATTGCCAGGTTCTGGGGCAGGGCCATCCTGGTCGTCAGCCGTATTCCAGTGGAAGTCGAAGGCCTTTCCAATATTGTTCCCGGCCAATCCTATATCTTCATGGCCAACCACCAGAGCAATTTCGATATACCGGTGCTGCTGGGGTATCTGCCCGTTCAATTCAGGTGGCTGGCCAAAGCTGAACTTTTCAAAATTCCCGTCTTTGGACGTGCCATGCGCGGCGCCGGGTATGTCCCCATTGACCGGTTCAATCAGGAGTCGGCCTTTGAAAGCATTCGCCAGGCGGCCGGTAAAATAAAGTACGGTGTGTCCGTGATGATATTTCCCGAGGGGACCCGCAGCCCGGACGGACGCATCAAGCCCTTTAAAAAAGGTGGATTTGTGATGGCCGTGGATTCCGGGGTGCCGATCGTGCCGATTGTCATCCGGGGGACCCGGGAGATCATGGCCAAGGGTCAGTTGCGAATAAATACCGGTGACGTGCGGATGGTAATTAAAGCACCCATCGAAACCAGTGGTTACACCCGCGATACCAAGCAGGGGCTGATGGACCATGTCAGAAGCGTTATCTGCAAAGAGCTTGAGGACGGATAAAGGGGGTTGTTGTGCTTAAGATCATCCCTCTGGGGGGGCTGGGAGAAATCGGCATGAACATGCTGGTGTTCGAATACGGCCGGACCATGTTCGTGCTCGATGCCGGGCTGATGTTTCCGGAAGATTACATGCTGGGAGTTGATTTTGTGATCCCCAACATGGACTATATCCGTCAAAACCGCTCCAGCGTGGCTGCCATCGTATTGACCCACGCCCACGAGGACCATATCGGGGCACTGCCCTTTTTGCTCAAAGAAGTCAACGTACCGGTTTTCGGCACGCCATTCACCCTGGGAATGGTGCGCCAGAAACTCGAAGAACTGGACCTGATATCCGCCACCGCCCTGCATGAAATTCACCCGGAGGAGGAACTGCGCCTCGGTCCCTTTGAGCTTGAATTTTTACGGGTCGGCCACAGTGTCGTGGACGGCGTCGGCATTGCCGTCAAAACCCCGGAGGGGCTCGTTGTGCATACCGGTGATTTTAAAATCGGATACAGCAGCGCCGGGGACATGAACACGGATGTGAACAAGTTTGCGCGCTGCGGCGAAAAAGGGGTGCTGGCGCTTTTGTCCGATTCGACCAACGTGGAAAAGGAAGGCTACACGCTTTCAGACAGGCAGATCGCAGAAACCCTGGACGGCATTGTCGCCCACAGCTGCGGCCGGGTGATCGTGGCGCTTTTTGCCTCCAACGTTGCGCGGATTCAGATCATTGTCGATATTGCCCGGGCGCGAAACAAAAAAATTCTTTTCAACGGCCGGAGCATCGAAGCCAGCGTCCGGATCGCACGCTCACTGGGGTACCTGACGGTTTCCGATGATATGCTGATCACCATCGAACAGCTGAACGACTATGAAGACGACGAGGTGATCATCATTACCACCGGCAGCCAGGGTGAGCCCATGTCGGCGCTGGCCCGCATATCATCGGGAACCCATAAACAGATAAAGGTAAAACCAGCCGATACGGTGATCCTGTCTTCAAAATTCATCCCCGGAAACGAGCGGGCCATCGGCAAGATTATCAACAGTCTGTACAAACAGGGCGCCGATGTCATCTATGAGAAAATATCGGATATCCATGTGTCGGGCCATGCTTTCCGGGAAGAATTGAAGCTGATGATCAACCTGACCAAACCCCGCTATTTTATCCCGGTGCACGGTGAATACCGTCACCTGGTGTTGCACGCTCGGCTGGCCGAAGAAGTGGGGGTGGCTCCCGAGCGGATTCTGCTGGCTGAAGACGGGCAGATTATCGAATTCGACAAGACCGGCGGGAGAATCAACGGAGATGTGGCCACCGGGCGGACCCTCATCGACGGCAAGGGGGTGGGCGATGTCGGGCGCAGTGTGCTGCGGGAGCGGCGCATGCTGTCAGAAGAGGGCATGGTGGCGGTTACCATGGCTTTTGACGAAGAAACCGGCATTATCGTGTACGGACCGGAAATTGTTTCCCGCGGATTCGTGTTTGAAACCGAGACCGGCCACCTGCTTGAAGACGCCAACTGCGTTGTGCTGGAGATTGTCGATGAAATTCCGCCTGAAGTGCCCAATCGCGTGGACAAGATCCGGGCCAAGTGCCAGAGCGCGCTGCGGCAGTATTTTTTCTTTACCATAGGGAGGCGGCCGGTGATATTGCCTTTTATCGTCGAAGTCTGAAAGTGGCTGCAAAACCCCGTCTAAGGCCCAATGGCTGCGTTGTTGCGCGAATTGAAATGCTCACGTACTCGCGTGTACGCTCCGCTTTCAATCCGCGCAACGCCTTGCCCTTGAACCTGATCCGGGATTTTGCAACCACTTTACGAAGGCACTATATTTTTCATTGATTTTAGCGTTAAATTGCAAAAACAATTTTGAACCCTGTACCTGGTACCTTGAACCTGGGGCGCGGTAGCGCCCTTGAACCTTGAACCCTGTTTTTCCTATGCGCAAAGAAATCTACGGAATCATTCTGTTCTTTTTTGTCATCTTCACGCTGATCAGTCTGATATCCTACAGCCCCCAGGATCCCTCGATCAACCATATCGGTGCGACCGGGCCGATCCATAACCTGTTCGGCTTTGTCGGAGCCCAGGTGGCCGGATTTCTGATCGCCCTGTTCGGGCTGGGCGCTTTCTGGATTCCGCTGCTGCTGCTGCTGGCCAGCATCCATTTTTTCGGCGACCAGACCGGCCGGGCGATGGCCGTCACCATCATCGGCGGCATCATCCTGGTGGTGACCACCGGCGGGCTGCTGTCCGTGCGGCAAAATGACTACATCCTGTTCGGCTCCAAGTTCTCCGCCGGGGGGCTGACCGGTATTCCCTTCAAGGCCTTGCTGGTAAAATATACGAATTATGCCGGTGCGTTGATCATCCTGGTGCTGCTGTGGATCATCGGCTTTATTCTGGCCACCGGCTTTTCGCTGGTCGCTTTCGGCCGACGGTTCTGGCAGTGGGTGCATGCGTTGGGAGAGCGGGCTTATACTTTCTACCTCAAGAGTAAAGAGCGCCGCGAAAAAGCGAAAAAACGCTCCACCATCGACAGGGAAAAAATCACCAGACGCGGCAAGGCGATTAAAATCAAGGCTTCGGCGCCCAAGCCCATCAAGGTGGTTCCGCCCGCCAAGCAGGAAGTGTTCGATTTCATGAAAAAGGGCCGCGGGCACCAGCTGCCGCCGTTCAAGTTTCTGGACGACCCGGAGCCTTCCGTTGCTTCCTCGGACGATGAGAATCTGCGCATGCAGTCGCAGCTGCTTGAAAAGAAGCTGGAGGATTTCGGCGTCCAGGGAAAAGTGGTGGCCGTGTCTCCGGGGCCCGTGATCACCACCTATGAGTATGAACCGGCCGCCGGTGTGAAGATCAACAAGATCGTCAATCTTGCCGATGACCTGGCTCTGGCCCTGCGGGCCATCAGCATTCGGATCGTGGCGCCCATTCCCGGCAAGGCCGTCATCGGCATTGAGGTTCCCAATGCCAACCGGGAAATGGTGCGCTTCAAGGAGATTGTCGCCTCCAGGGCTTTTGAAAAATCCCGCTCCAAGCTCACCATTTGCCTGGGCAAGGACATCATCGGCCACCCCATGGTGACGGAACTGGACAAAATGCCCCACCTGCTGATCGCCGGGGCAACCGGCAGCGGCAAGAGCGTGGCCCTAAACGCCATGATATGCAGCCTGCTGTACAAAGCGACCCCTCAAGAGGTCAAGCTGATCATGATCGATCCGAAGCGCATCGAACTGTCCAGCTATGATGGGATTCCCCATTTGATTACCCCGGTGGTGGTGGATCCCAAAAAGGCGACCAATGCGCTTTTCTGGGCGGTGCGGGAAATGGAGCGGCGCTATGAGCTGTTGTCCGAAAAAGGGGCGCGCAACATCCGGCAATATAACAAAAAAGTTGAGAAGGAAGCCCAACCGGACACTGCGGACAGTTTGCAGCCGTTGCCCTACCTGGTGATCATCATCGATGAGCTGGCCGACCTGATGATGCTTTCCTCCCGGGACGTGGAGGTGACCCTGACGCGGCTGGCCCAGATGGCCCGGGCGGCCGGCATCCACCTGATCCTGGCAACCCAGCGGCCCTCGGTGGACGTGCTGACCGGCATCATCAAGGCCAATTTTCCCACCCGCCTGACCTTCCAGGTGTCTTCGCGCACGGATTCGCGCACGATCATCGACGCCAATGGAGCTGAAAACCTCCTTGGCAATGGGGACATGCTGTTTTTGCCGCCGGGCACATCCAAGCTGCAAAGGATCCATGGGGCCTACATTTCCGAAAACGAGTTGACCCGGATCATCGACTACCTGCGATCCCAGGGAGAGCCCGAATATAACGGGGACGTCACCCAGGCCGCTGCCAGCGAGGCGGCCGAATCCGAGGAGCACGACTACGACGAGCGCTATGACGACGCCGTGGCCCTGGTCACCAAAAACGGCCAGGCTTCCATTTCCATGGTCCAGCGCCATCTGCGAATTGGCTACAACCGGGCGGCGCGCATCATCGAGATGATGGAAAAAGAAGGGGTCGTGGGACCGTCGGACGGGGTCAAACCCCGCGAGGTCCTGGTGACCAGTTATGAAAGAAAAAAATGAATTGAAGTCGGAAGTCGGAATGCGGAAGTCGGAAGAAAATGAAGATCCCTATTGATATAGAACTGATCAGCAGTGTTAAGGGCTTTTTGGATGAAGATGAGGGATGCTGCCTTTATGAAACCGCGCTGGCGGCCGGCTCCCGGGCGCCCTGCCTGGAAATCGGCAGTTATTGCGGCAAATCCGCCCTGTACTTGGGAGCCGCTTGCCGCGAAAACGATACGGTTTTGTTTTCCGTTGACCACCACCGTGGCTCCGAAGAACAGCAGCCCGGCGAAGAATATTTCGATCCCGACCTTTTCGATCCCCTCAGCGGTCAGGTGGACACCTTGCGCCAATTCAGGGATACCATCGAACGGGCGGGACTCGCAGATACTGTGGTGCCTATTGTGTGCCGCTCGCAGGTCGCCGCCCGCGAGTGGGCTACGCCACTGAGCCTGGTGTTTATCGACGGCGGGCATGTCTTTGAAACGGTTTTGTCCGATTACAGCCTCTGGTCGCCCCACATCGTCGGGGGCGGCTACCTGCTGATTCATGATATTTTCAGCGATCCGGCCCAGGGCGGTCAGGCACCCTACCGGGTCTACCAGCAGGCCCTTGATTCCGGCCGTTTCCGCGAAGTGTCAATTGTCAAATCCCTGGCAGTCCTCCAGCGCCGCTAATCCCTTATCTGCTACCTGGCGCGCAGCACCTTTCCGCTTCCACCTTCCGCATTCCCACTTCCGACTTTTTTTAAATACACCACCACGCTTTTGCCCACCAGGGGATTGAGCAGGCGCTCCAGCGCACGGGTCAGTGCAGGCCGGCGCATCATGTCCCAGACCAGAAAACGGTGGTAAAGGTTGACCGCCGTTGAATCCCGGCGTTCATGCCCCACCAGGCATTTCAACCACCAGAAGGGGGCGTGCAGGCTGTGGGCATGATGCAGCGCCCATTTTGTGACCCCGCAACCCTGCAGTGCGTCGATGAGCTGTTGCTGTCTGAAAATGCGGACATGCCCCCCCGCGCTGTTGCGGTAATCTCTAGAAAGCGCCCAGCAGACGCGTTCCGGCCAGAAACGCGGCACGCTGACCACCAGGTTGCCGCCGGGTTTTAAGACCCTCACGATTTCCCGCATGCCATCCTGATACGCTTCAATGTGCTCCAGCACCTCGGAACAGATGACCAGGTCGAAACACCCATCCTTGAACGGCAGACCCAGGATATTGCCGGCCGCCAGCGCCCAGGTGCCGCCGCCGTGCTTTCCCAGCCGGTCATGCAGTTCGAGGCGGCCGCGGGCTTCGGCGAGGTTATTGAAATTGAGATCAATGCCGATCACCTTTGCCCGGCGGCACTGGTAGGCGGCACAGGTGTGGCGGCCGGAGCCGCAGCCGACGTCGAGAATTTTAGCGCCGTCTGCGAGGTGGAGCCGCTTAAATTCCACCGTGACCATTGATGACCTCGTGGTAGGCCGCCACTGTTTTGGCAGCGGCTTTTTGCCAGGTAAAATGCTGCTGAACCCGCCGGTAGCCGGCCTGTCCCAGTGCCTGGGCCTGCCGGGGGTTGTCCAGCAGTTCGCCGAGGGCCCGGGCCAGGGCCGCGGCGTCAGCCGGTGGAACCAGGATGCCGGCGGTGCCCAGGACTTCAGGCAGCGCGCCGCCCGTGGTGCTGATGACCGGCACCCCGCAGGCCATGGCCTCTCCCGCAGGCAGGCCGAAACCTTCGTAAACCGAGGGCACCACGGCCACCATTGCCCGGGCATAGTGCCTGACGAACTGCCGGTCGGAAATGCGCCCGGTGAACGTGACCAGATCAGCGATGCCCAGTTCGTGCACCAGGCGGCTTATCACCCCGTTTTTTTTGGGGATGCCGACCACCGTCAACCGGACGTGGCGGGTTTTGGCAAGCTGCCAGAGTGCCTGCAAAAGATAGGTAAGTCCCTTCAGCGGCGTGTCGGCACTGTTGGTAACGATGATGCGGCCCTTTTCACGTTCAACGCCCTTCAGGGGGCGAAACAGGCGGGTGTCGATGCCGTTGGGGATGACGCTGAATCTTTGCGGTGCAATATTGAAATCGCGGCTGATGTCGTTTTTAGCTGATCGGGACACCGTGATGATCCGGGGCAGGGCCGCGGCCACCCGTTTTTGCATGCCGATAAAAGAGTACCACCGCCATTGCTTGAGTTTCTGAAAGGGCGTCGAAACCGAGCGTACGGCAATTTGCCGGTCCACCGTCACAGGATGGTGGATGGTCGCAATGGTGGGCACGCGTCTGCTCATGGCCCAGATACCGTAAGAAAGGCTCTGGTTATCGTGCACAACATCATAGTGCTGCCAACGGGATTTCATGAATTGCCAGGCCCGCAGCCCGAAGGTGAACGGTTCGGGAAACCCCATGGTGGAAACGCCGATCCATTCCAGCAGATTGATGGGGTCAGTGAGCTCGTTTATGGCTGGAATTCTAAAAGGATCCAGAGGGTTGTATAGATCAAGGCACGGCAGTCGATGCACCGGGATATCGTCATTGAGCCCGGGGTCCGGCGGGCCGGAAATCACCTCGACCCAATGGCCGAGATCTTTGAGTGCCCGGCTCAGGTTTTTGAGATATACGCCCTGCCCACCGCAGTGGGGGTTGCTGCGGTAACTGAGCAGACATATTTTCAGCGGTCGGTGGTTATTCATGGTGCCCTTCAAATACAGGCAATTTAACAGCCTCGTCAAGAGGTTCTTGCTAAAGTTTCCAGCGTATGGGTCGATATCATCGACATGACAGGTCGCACCTCTCTCACTGATCAGCAAGCACCCGGAAGCAGCGCCATGGAAAACCGGAAAAGAGAAACCATCCTTTTTGTCGATGACGAACAGAGCATTTTGAATGTGGCCTGCGAATTTTTTCACCGGCAGGACTACGACACGTTGACGGCGGCCAACGGGGTTGAGGCTCTGCAGATTCTCGAAGAGCACAAGGTGGACTGCTGCATCACCGACATCAATATGCCGGAAATGAATGGCCTGGAGCTGGCCGAGAATATCCGCCTCAAGGACAACACCATGCCGGTGATTGTCATGACCGGATATCCCTCCCTGGAAAACACCATTCAGACCATCAAAAACGGGGTGGTCGACTTTTTGATCAAACCGGTCAACCTCAAGCAGATGGAGCTGTGTGTGCGCCGGGTGCTGCGGCAGCGCGAAATGTTTGTCGAGAACATTCTGCTCAAAGAAGAGGTCAAAAGCAAGGAGCGCCTTGAAAAGCTCAACCGCGAACTGCTCTTCAAAGTGGAGGAACTGAATACCCTCAACAAAATCATGAGCAGTTTTACCAGCATTGTTTCAACTGCCGATGTGTTCAAGCGTGCCGTCGACACGGCGCTGGAAATCAGCCATGCAGACAGTTCCAGTTTTTTTGTGATCAACGAGGCGGTCGAGCAGCCTTTCGAGGTCGCCGCGGCGATCGCCGGCGAAGCGGATCAACCCCCGGCGGAGGGTTCATCTGCCGGACAGGATTCCGGTGGACAGACATCCCCATCGCTTTCAAACCTGATTATGGATGTGGTCGCCGATGAGCTTCCACTGCTGGTTTCCGAAAATAACGGGGCGCGCGGGCTTGACGGAAAAGTGTTGTCAGCGATGGTGGTGCCGCTGAAAATTCGCGAAAAAATATTCGGTGTGCTGACGGCCTCCATCACTCAGGGAGAACAGCGCTTTACCGAAAAAGACCTTTATTACCTTTCCTTCATGGCCCGCAGTGCGGCGCATTCCATTGAAAATCTGGCGTTGTATGAGAATATCTATGAGAACCTGTTTGCCACCCTCTATGCCTTCGTCAATGCCGTTGAGGCCCGCGATCTATACACCCGACAGCATTCCAGCCGGGTGACCGGCATCTCCATTATTATCGGTCGCCAGGTGGGATGCAGCGAGGAGCAGCTGGATATTTTGAATTTTGCCGGGCACCTGCACGATATCGGCAAAATCGGTATCCGTGATGAAATCCTGCTCAAACCCGGGCGGCTCACCGACGAGGAGTTTGAAAAGATCAAGGAGCATCCCAGCATCGGGGCCAACATTCTCAAGCAGATGGGGCTGTGGGAACAGGAACGCCGGATTATCCGCTGTCACCATGAGCGCTGGGACGGCACCGGATACCCGGACGGTCTGAAAGCGGATGAGATTCCTTTCCTGGCCCGGATTCTTTCCGTGGCCGATGTCTACGATGCCATGGCTTCGGACCGCGCCTATCGCAAACGGATGGAAGAGGAGCTGATCCTCAAAATTATTCACGAAGGTGCCGGAAGCCAGTTCGACCCCCGGGTAGTGACCGCATTCGAGACTGTTTACGGGCAGGGCAAAATTGTGCAGTACATGGAAACCGGGCGGCTGGAAGAGGTCGATCAGTATCTGCGCATCAACGGGTAAAGCATCCCCGCAGGAGGAGTGCAAAATAAAAAAGCGGGTCAGCTCTTGTGCTGTCCCGCTTTTCTTTTTATAATAAAACGTTGGTCGGGGCGAGATTTACCCGCCGGTTGTGTGGCGGGGGATTTGAATGCGCCAGAGGCGCATAAACCTCCTTTTTATGTTGGTCGGGGCGAGAGGATTTGAACCTCCGACCCCTTGAACCCCATTCAAGTGCGC
>CAZGNV010000055.1:0-34126 GCA_964527835.1 uncultured Desulfosarcinaceae bacterium
TTATGAAATCAGCAGTTTGCTTTTAACCGTGTCCACTTTTTTGGGGAAAATCCAAACCGTTTAGTTATGGATGTCGCTGTCGCTTACAACCGATTTAAGTTCATCGGCGAGGAATTTCTGACCTGGTTATGGTTTGTGATTGCCACCGATCCAAAATTGGCCTTAAAATACGATCCTGATTTCGTGGGTCTGGAAGTTGGAAATCGCATGGTGCTGGAAAACAAGCGCAAGGAATCCGACGAACGCGTGACCATCAAGGGCGATGGCGCCAGCCTGGAAGAAGGTATCCTGGCATTGCGCAAGGGGGCAATGGTAATTGAAATCAACCTTGTTTATCGCTGTGCTGAACTGAGATGGCAATTTACCGTCAAAGGTGAAAGTTTAAACATCAGCTCCTTGAGCATCCCCCACAGCGGTCTGCCTGAATCCGATGAGGACCTGGAGGGTATTGTGCTGGAAAGGGCTGACCTGTATGATCGGGCCATCAAGCTGTTGGAAAACCTTTTTCGCCATTTTATTAAACTGAGAATTTCCAGTACCTGGAAAAACAAAACCAGGGCAGCGATAGGACAATGGATCCAATCAACATAATCAATCCGATTGCATTGATTTTGAATAAAACATACTCATATTATGTTGATAACTACATTTGTTTTAATCACTGTTTTATTTACTAACGAAAACCCGGTGGTTTATGATTTTATTGAATGAATGCTGTGATCATCGAAAATATCAAAATTTATTATAAATTAAGGAGATTAAAAAGTTATTAGACTTATAGACAGCCCTTATTTATTATTCTTTATAAATATATATAAATAAAGGAAAAGAAAATGAGGATTCAGCTTAACAAAAATGACATCCTGCCGGTACTTGCCAGAATCCAGGGGTTGACCGGACGTAAGACTAATCTTGCCATTACCACCAGCATTCTGATTAAAACCGGTGATCAAGGGGTTACGATTTCAGCCACCGATCTGGAAACCGGTTTTGAAGGCTTTTATCCAGCCACCGTTAAAAATCAGGGGACCGTGGCGATCAATGCGCGAAAATTATTTGAAATCGTCAGAGACTTTCCCGGGGACGACATATTTTTCAATGAAGTCGAAAATCACTGGATCGAAATCGGCAATCGAAAAGTTGAGTTTCAAATCGTGGGACTGAATCCGGATGATTTTCCGGAAATTCCCCGTATTGATGATGTGGATTTTTTCGAAATCGATGCCAATATCCTGGCCCAGATGATCGAAAAAACCGTTATTATCACTGGCGCTTCCGATGACAACCGCGCCCATATCACCGGCATTTATACCGAACGCTTTGAACAGGAAGGACAGAAAATTTTAAGATTGGTTTCAACCGACGGCGGCCGGTTGTCAAAGGTGGATCATGTGTTTGAAAAAGAGGCGTCATTCCCTCTGGGTGACGGTGTGCTGATTCCCAAAAAAGGACTGGTGGAAGTGGCCAAATTCCTTGATAAAGAGGGCAGTGTCAATGTCGGCTTTAAAGACAGTAATTTTGTTGTTAAAAAGGAAAAAGAGACTCTGATCATCCGTCTTCTGGAAGGTGATTTTCCGGAATACAGGGATGTGATTGCCACCGGCGATGGACATGACATTGTCCTGGATCGACAGTTGTTTTTAATGATGCTAAAACGCATGTCCATTTTATCATCCGACGAATACAAGGGGGTCATATTCCGTTTTGGCCCGGATAAACTCACGATTCATTCCACCAATCCGGATATCGGGGAATCGAAAGAGGATATGGAAATCGCTTATTCAGGCGCCCCCGTTGAAGTGATGTACAACCCCCGGTTTTTTATTGACAGCCTGGGGGTGATCCATGAAGACAACGTGGTGATCAATATCATTAATGAAGAAAGGCCCTGTAAAATAACAGGAGAAAATGACGCAACCTATCTGAGCGTTATCATGCCGATGAGAATATGAAAGCAGAAAATATAAACGACACTTATAACGAAGACGATATCAAGGTACTGGAAGGTTTGGAGGCCGTGCGCCGCAGACCTTCCATGTACATTGGCAATGTGGATATGGCCGGGCTGCATCACCTGGTATACGAGGTGGTGGACAACAGCATAGATGAGGCCATGGCGGGTTACTGTGATCAGATCAATGTCACCATTCACACCGACAACAGCATCAGCGTGGTGGACAACGGCCGGGGGATTCCCGTTGGAATTCATAAAAAGGAAAAAGTGCCGGCCTTGGAAGTGGTGATGACCAAGCTGCATGCCGGTGGAAAGTTTGACGACCATTCCTACAAGGTGTCCGGCGGGCTGCATGGTGTCGGCGTTTCAGTGGTCAATGCGCTCTCATCGTTTCTGGAAGTGGAAGTCTATTCGGATGGAAAAATATACTACCAGACTTACTCCCGGGGTGTTAAAACCAGCGAATTGGCCGTTACCGGAAAAACCCGCAAAAGGGGCACCAAAATTCACTTTGTTCCGGATGACGAGATTTTCACGGCCACCGAATTCAGCTATGATATCCTGGTGCGCCGGCTGCGGGAACTGGCCTACCTGAACAAAGGCGTTAAGATTACCATCGAGGATGAACGCTCGGACGCCAAGGAACAATTTCTTTTCAAAGGCGGCATCAAGCAGTTCGTGGAATACATCAACCGGCGCAACAATCCCTTGCACAAACCCATTTTCATGGAAGGGGTTAAAAACGATGTTCAGATAGAAGTGGCCATCCAGTATAATGACACCTACACTGAAAAACTCTTTTCCTTTGCCAACAACATCAACACCGTGGAAGGCGGGTTTCACCTGATCGGGTTTAAAGCCGGCATTACGCGCACCATCAACCAGTATGCCAGTAACGGCAACCTGCCGAAAAATCTGCAGGCCAAAATCACCGGCGATGATGTCCGGGAGGGACTGACCGCCGTTATCAGCGTGCGTATCAAGCAGCCGCAGTTCGAAGGCCAGACAAAGACCAAACTCGGCAACAGTGAAGTCAAGGGACTGGTTGAGTCGCTGGTCAATGAGAAACTCAGTTCTTTTTTTGAAGAAAATCCAGCGGTTGCCAAAAAAATTATTGCCAAGGGAGTGGATGCGGCCCGGGTGCGCGATGCGGCCAAGCGGGCCCGGGATCTGGCCCGCAGCAAAGGAGCCTTGATCGATGCCACCCTGCCGGGAAAATTAGCTGATTGCCAGGTTTCCGACCCTGCCCTGCGAGAGTTGTTCATTGTGGAGGGCGATTCCGCCGGCGGCTCCGCCAAGCAGGGACGGGACCGCAAATTTCAGGCCATCTTGCCATTGAAAGGCAAAATACTGAATGTCGAAAAGGCGCGCTTTGACAAAATTCTGCGCAGTGAAGAAATAAAAAATATCATTACCGCCCTGGGAACCGGAGTCGGAAAAGAGGAATACAACATCGACAAAATTAAATATCACAAGGTCATTATCATGACCGATGCGGATGTCGACGGTTCCCATATCCGCACCCTGCTGTTGACATTTTTTTTCCGCCAGATGCCCGAAATCGTCGAAAGGGGATATCTGTACATCGCCCAGCCGCCGTTGTTCAGGGTGGGCAAAGGCAAGGATGAACTCTATCTCAAGGATGAACGCCAGTTGGACGACTGGATTATCAAAAAGGTCTGCGATAATCGATACATCAAAACAAATGGAGACGAAAAATCCCTGTCCGGGCACCAGTTGTACATGTTTATCTGTGACCTTTCCGAATACACAAACCGCATGTCAAAACTGAGCAAGCGCGGCATTGCTCCCGATTTGATCGAAATTCTCATCAAAGAAGGCGTGGGCGACAAGAAATTTTTGCAGAACCAGCAGCAGATGATCCGGCTCAGCAAATTGCTGGTTGAAAATGGCTACCGGGTTGAAGAACCCAGCTGGAGTGAAGAGCGCGGTGTTTACGAGATATTCGTCAACGGCTTTGATAAACAGCAGGGCCCGGAAGTTGGGGTGGACCTGCTGGCCAGGGACTTCAAACCGGTGAAGATCGGACGCGGGATGATTTATTCCGCTGATTATCAGAAGTGCTGGCTGAAAGCCAAAAACATCATGCGCTATGATTTTCCGCCGTTTCGTGTTTTTACCAAAGACAAGGAAGAGCCGTCTTTCATTGCCGAGGAGAAAACCCAGCTGCTGGAAATGATGCTGCAGGAAGGCAAAAAAGGGCTGAGCATCCAGCGCTACAAAGGTCTGGGGGAAATGAACCCTGAACAGCTGTGGAATACCACCATGAATCCGGAAAAAAGGCTGATGCTGCAGGTCAAAATCGAAGACCTGGTGGACACCGATGAAATTTTCACCATCCTGATGGGTGAAGAGGTGGAGCCACGCCGGGATTTCATTCGCAACAACGCCCTGGAAGTCAACGTGCTGGATATATGATCTGGATACACAGAACGCACAACCCTTCACGGCTCTTTTCCCGAAAAGGGTTGATGTCGCTCGAAAATGACTTTTTACTGGACTGTCAAGGCTAGTGCTATGAAAATTCATCAGATAAACGCCAGGGATTTGCCGGACCTCTGGTTTCAGGCAGTGCATGACATTCTGGAGCACGGCAACCGCTTTGTGATCGATCGGGGATCCTATGCCGGCCAGACCCGTCTCGAATACGATTATTTCATGGGCCATGTGCGCTTTCCGGGCACCATTCCGCTGATTCCCGATATTCCACCGTCCTGCGGCATTCCCAATCCCGTGGAACATGACTACATTTACGGCGGACCGGGGTATGACCGGGCCTACATTGAATATCTCATGTCGGCGCGCAAGGAGCCCGGCGAATCCTACACCTACGGCGAACGTCTGACCCGCGTCCCGTTGACCGGGGACAAACTGGCCTGGTGGCAAGAGGCCAACGCCGAAATTATCGACAAGCGCGAGGTGGACGGCAAGGCGGTTTTCGAGGAAGGCGGGCAGCTGTATCTCAACCAGATCGAATGGGTGATCGATACCTACCGCAAGTTCGGCCAGCGCAACAACCAGCTGGTGCTGCAGGTGGCGCATCCCTCGGATCTGACCCTGCTGGACCCCCCTTGTCTGCGTTCCATCGACACCCGGATCCAGGACGACAGCCTGCGTTTTTTCGTGTATTTTCGCTCCTGGGACCTTTGGAATGGATTTCCCGCCAACCTGGCGGCCATTCAGAATCTCAAGGAATACATGGCCGCCGAGATCGGCGTCGAAGACGGCGAGATGATCGTGGAAAGCAAGGGGCTGCATCTTTACGGGTATGCCGAGGATCTGGCCAAGCTCAGGTGTCTGAAAGTTTAAAAACGGCTGAAAAAACCCATCCAAGGCCCAAAGGCTGCGTTGTTCCTCTCACGGGAGCCATGCCCTTGAACCTGATCCGGGTTTTCAGCCGTTTTTATTTTCCATAAAATGAGGAGACAACAATGGGTAATTACCAGACCATAAAGGTCGAGCAGTCGGGGGAAATTGCTACGGTGTCTTTAAACCGACCCAAGCTGAATCTGTTCAATCGACAGATGATCGACGAATTAACCGATGTCTTTCACGCCATGGGCACCAATGCTTCGGTGCGCTTTATCATTCTGACCGCCGAAGGTGATCAGTTTAGCGCCGGAATTGACTTAATGGAAATTTCAGCCGACACGATGACGCCGGAAAAAGCCCGCCTGCAGCAGCTCGCCGGCTATGAGCTGATGCGCAGTCTGGAAAGCGTGGAACAGATTACAGTGGCCTCTTTGCGCGGAATTACCTGCGGGGCCGGCATGGCGGTCGCCCAGGCCTGCGATTTTCGCATAATAAGCGAAGACAGCCAGTTTCTCATACCGGAAACCAACATCGGGACCTATTACACCTGGGGCTGCACACCGAGGCTGGTTAGAATGGTTGGCGCCTCCAAGGCGATGGAAATCATCATGACCTGCGAGCCGATATCGGCGCAAGAGGCCTATCGCCTGAATCTGGCCAACAGGGTGGTTCCCGGCGCCGATTTAATGAAGGCCACCCTCGAATTTATCGGCAAAATAGCTTCCAAAAGCCCTACGAGCATCAGAATCACCAAAAAAATCGCCCTCGGCGCGTCAATGCAGGGATTCGGCAATATGCTCATCTGTGAACCGGAACTGATGCAGACAGTTGTCTCTACCGGAGAAACAGAAGAAGGCATCAAGGCTTTTATAGAAAAGCGAGCCCCTAAATTTTCTAAGTAAAATTGGACATGTTGGGTGTTTAATTATTCAGCGGATGCTTCGGGCAGCCGGAGGTTATCCACCCGACATTTTGTTAAAGCAAGAATTGTTTCATCCGGTTTGATATTCCACCCGACCAGAGCCAGCCGTGTTTCAGGAGCACCGTTGCATGGCGACCAGTCAATTTTGCCGCCGGCATAATTCAAAAAAAGCGTCTGCTCCTGAAATCGAACGCAACCTTTAATCCGGAACATTTCCATGGGCAGTGCGGAAAGAAATTTTATAAATGCGCCTCGATCCATCACACCGGTATCGTGAAAGTCAAACGCCACATATCCTGCTGAAGCTATGCCCCTTGTTGCAGAGACCGTGCCGTCATTGGCGTTGGCGCCAAACGAATTCGATTCAGCACAATCATTAATTGCGGTATTCGCTTCAACCCATGATCGTTGCGCGGTTTCATCCTCTATGATCAGATTCAATTCCGGTTCGCTCCGACAGTAAATCGTGGGCAGGACCCGGGCGTGGGGATTGTCAGACTGAATTTCGCTGAGAACCCGGGGAATGTCATTGGCATTCAAGAGATCGATTTTATTGACCAGGATAACATCTGCGGTTTCCAGCTGCAGAACAAAAAGTGTGCCGAACAGGTGCCGCATTTTCCAGCAGTCAGCATCCAAAACGGTAATTGTCTTTTCAAGCACCATTCGTTTTCTGATCTCGCTTTGCTTGAAAACCTCGCAGATATTTATCGGATCGGCAACTCCGGAAGCCTCTATTAGAATCAAGCGTGGCTGAAAACAGCGACTGATGTCCAGCAATGTTTTCGTCAAATCAAGGGCAAGGGTACAACAAATGCAACCGCTGGTCAGTTCAACGACATCATTGCCTGGTGGACCTTTGATCAGCGCAGCGTCTATTCCAAGCCGGCCAAACTCGTTGACAATTATCACAGTACCCGACATATTTTTTTCAGTCGCGGTGATGTGATTTAAAAGTGTGGTCTTACCGCTGCCCAAAAACCCGGAGAGAAGAATCACCCGTGCTTTCTTTGTGCTATCAACAATAGATGGCGTGCTCATCTGCTGTTACCCGACCTCTGCTTGACGCCGTGGCTTGTCTCCCGCTGAATTCAGGCTTCGGTGGGACGAAGCCGGGTCCTTTGCCGTTAAACCGGGGCAAGCATTTTCCAATATATCTCAAAATCTTTTTCGACAGCCTCCACCAGCTTCCATTTGCGGCCGAAATAGTACCATGAATGAATAGACCGGTAGCAGATCATAAAGTAAATATCCTGCAACCGCCGGATATCAATATTTTGATCCACATCCCCGCTTTTTCTTGCTGCCTCCAGGACCGCAACAAAAACGTCCCTGCCGATTCTAAAACTTTCATCCTGCATCCAGGTTCGGGTCGGGACGGTGATAAACGCTGTGACGGCCACGGCGGGGTTTTGATCATAGAAATGCATGGTCACCCAGAGAATTTTGCGAAATATTTCCTTAAAGGACTGCAGGCCCTGGATTTGGCTATCCAAGCGCTTTGCGATTTCTTGCAGTTTCTCGCCCAGGATGCTGAACAGCAAATCTTCTTTGGAGCTAAAATATTTGTAGATGGTGCCGATGCTGACGCCGGATGCCCGAGAGATGCTGCGCACGTCTACCTGGTAGAAATCCTTTTGGGACAGAAGATCGAGCACGGCCGGATAAAGCTTTTGTTTATGCTTTTCTGGTATTGGTACGTCGTTTTTCATGGGGTTTAGCGATACGAATACGGCCAGGCCAGCCAGTAGCTTTTGACCTTCACCCACAAACCAAACAGGCCGGTCGGCTCAAAAATTAAAAACAGAATTATCACCAGTCCATAAACACTGGATTGAAGATCCGCCATGCGGGTCACCAGAAACGGATAATCCGCACTCAGGGCATCCCGCAATAGTCGGATCCCCTCGGGCAACAGGGTCATAAAAACGGCTCCAAAAATTGAGCCGCTGATGGTACCGATACCGCCCACCAATCCCATCGCCAGGTATTCGATGGTCATTAAAAAGCTGAAGTGCTCAGGTCCTATAAAGGAGAGGGTGATGGCATACAGGCTGCCGGCCACACCGGCGTAAAATGAACAGATCATAAAGGAGTAGATTTTGTACCTGGTAATATCGATCCCGATGACTTCAGCAGCGATGTCGTTATCCCGAATGGCAATAAATGCCCGGCCGACTTCGGTGCGAAGGAGGTTATTGGCAAAAGCCAGTGCACAGATCACCAGGATCAGGATTACAAAATAGAGCTTGATGTCAGAATCGATGGCCAGGCCGAAAACTGTAGCCTCCGGCACGGTCAGCCCGCCGGTTCCGTTGGTCAGGCCGTCCCAGTGAACAATGACGTATTCAACGATGAAGAAAAAGGCAAAGGTCGCGATGGCAAGATAGAGTCCCCGCAACCGCAGGCAGGGTATGGCGATGATCAGTCCGGACAGAGCGGTAATTAAGCCGGCTATTGGCAGCGCCAGCCAAAATGGGATGCCCAGCTTTAAGGAGAGCAGGGTGGCGGAATAGGCACCGATGGCCACGAATGCCGAATGTCCCAGTGAGATCTGGCCGGTAAATCCTGATAAAATGTTCAGGCCCAGCACACCGATAACGGCGATCCCGATTAAGTTGGCGGTATACAAAAAATACTGGCCGGCCACGAAAGGAAAACCGATCAACAAAACCATCAGTACAGCCAACCAGGATTTGGTCCAGGTGGTTTGAAAAATTCTAAGGTCGTCACGGTAGCTGGTTTTAAATTGGCCGCTTGGCATCGGTTTGGCTATCTCCTGGATGGGGGGTAAGTACTATCCTAATAAAGTGAAAATTATTTGAAAGTTTATACCCGGATGATTTCCTTTTTTCCAAAAATCCCGTATGGCCGGATCATCAAAACAATCAAAAGCACAATAAAGGCAGAAAGCTCTTTGATCCCGGATCCGAAATAGGCCGAAAGATACCCTCCCGCCAAATTTTCGGTAATCCCGATGATCAAACCTCCCAGAACCGCACCGGCAATGCTTTCAATGCCTCCCAAAAGGGCTGCCGGAAAAACCTTCAGACCGATAAAGCTCATGGTGGTATCAAGCCCGCCGACACTGGCCAGGAATATGCCGCCAATACAGGCCACAACGGAGGCCAGTATCCAGGCCAGTGAAAAGATTTTTCGGACACTGATGCCCATTAAAAATGCCCAGCGCTGATCAAAGGCCGTCGCCCTGGTGGCCAGGCCGAGTTTGCTGTATTTGAAAAACAGAAAAAGCATGATGAACACCCCGATTGAAGCCAGAACCGTTGTCAACTCGACGGGGGCGATGATCACGCCGAACAGTTCGAAGGTCGTGTCCGCAAACGGCGATGGAAAGGCTAGATTGTCGTGTCCCCATAAGAGCCCAACGATACTCCGCAGCAACGTTGCCAGCCCGACGGTTACCATGATCACCGAAAAGGTCGGTTCGCCCACCAGGGGCCTGAGGATTAAAGCTTCCACCAGGATGCCCAGCATTGCGGCAAACATCAGGGTCATCACGAACGCGGGCCAAAAATCGATTTCGAATGTCGTGATAAGAAAATAGCAAAAATAGGCGCCGATCATCATGATTTCACCCTGGGCGAAATTGACAACTTCAGTGGCCTTGTAAATCACCACAAACCCCAAGGCGATCAGACCGTAGATGCTTCCGGAGATCAGCCCGTTCATCAGCAACTGTAAAAAGATGTGATAATTGTCCATTAGAATTAATCCTGATGAACCTTAATGTTGCAAAAGTTGGAGGGCTTCAGAGCCAAGGCGCCAGGGGTGAAGCTGTATTCTGATACCGCGAACCCTTGGCAACACAGGATCTGAAGTCCTGCGGCTTTCCCGGAGGGAAAAAACATGGCATAAAAAGATCCCATCCTTGAATTCACCCGATGGGAGAATCTCAAGAAGGTGCCTTTATTATGATTTTTGTTGGAATATCGGATCATTAGATAGTGTTTGCCATGTTGTTTATGCAACGTTGAGGTGAATCTACGGCAACGTGTACCGGTACCGGACGATACCGTCCGGTACCGTTGGCATTTCGTCTTATTTTTGTACGTATTTCCAATCTGTCAGCGGGATAAAGCGCATATTCTTGGTATCCCCTTTGACCATGCGGGCATAACCCGGTGAACCGTGTGAGGTCGCGGAATAGCTGATGGGACCCATGATCCCCTCCGGATCAAAATTTTTAATGCTTTCCATGGCCTTTATAAAACCTTCACGGGTCAGATCTCTACCCGCCAGTCTCAAGCCTTCAGCGAAAATACTGGCATTGAGCCAACCGTAGACATAATATGGATGGATTTTAACGTTAACCGGTTCCCATTTGTCGCCGAAGTACTTTTTGGATGCAGCCACCAGACGTTTCATCCCGGGAACATCTTCGTCCGGCATGGCAAAAATGTTGACCACCAGCAACCCATCGCCATACGGACCGGCCAGTTTGAGCGTTACCAGAAAACCCAGGGTATTGCTTCCGATGAAGGTGGTTTTCCACTTCATTTTGTGGGCTTCCTTCAGGAACATGGCACCTGATTTAATGCCGGCCGCCACGATGACGACATCCGGTTTGGCCTTCATCAAATTGATCACCTGGGATTTGAATTCCACAGCATCGTATTTGTAAGTCTCCACGGCAATCGGCGGCAGGTTGTATTTCTTGCGTGCCATTTCCAGACCCTTTATATGGTCGCGCCCCCAATCGTCGTCTTGGCAAAAAATGCCAATCTTCGGGCTTTTCAGCTTAAGTTCATTGACAGCATAGTCGACAATGAAAAGCGACTGATCGACATAGTTGGTCCCGGCCGCAAACACGTACCTTTTCAAGGGGTCATATATGCTGGTTGCCAGGGAGCTGGCCGGGGCAATGGGAATTTTTTCTTTTTTGGCGATCGGAAAAAGAGCGGTGGTGGGAGCGGTTCCCCAGGGAGACACCAGGGCGAAGACATTGTCTTTGGCAATCAATTTCTTGGCGGCCGATACAGCCTTGGCAGGCGCATAAGCGCAGTCTTCAACTATCACCTCGATCTTGCGCCCGTGAATACCGCCGCCGGCATTGACCTCCTTAAAATACGAGGTAATCGCATCCGCCATTCCAATGCCGCCGATGGCGGTTGGTCCGGTCAGATCGCTGATCACACCGATTTTAACGGAATCGGCGGTAACTCCCTGTTCGCTCCAGGCCCCGCCGGCGCCAACCGTCAACAGGACTGCGAGAATTAATAATGCCAGTTTGGTAAAATGCTTCATTTTCTCCTCCTTTCTTCTCTTGAGATTGATAGATACGGTTTTGATCCCTACTTCCCATACATGGCTTCAATGATATCCTTGAATTTTTCTTCCACCGCCTTGCGCCGCACTTTCAAGGTGGCGGTTAGCTCTTCGTCGTCATGGTCGAGCTCCTTGTCCAACAGGGTGAACTTTTTGATGGTCTCCACCTGGGCAAATGCCCGGTTGCATTCGTTGACCTCTTTTTTAATCAACTCATGGACCTGGGCGTCTGTCGCCAGACTTTTAAAGGTGGTAAACGCAATTTTTTGATCCATCGCCCATTTGCTGACCGTGTCAAATTCGATCTGGATCAAGGCCGTCAAATAGGGCCGGGCATCTCCCACCACGATCGCTTCATTGATGTAAGGGCTGAATTTGAGGTGGTTTTCAATCTCGGACGGGGCAATATTTTTTCCGCCCGACGTGATCAGAATATCTTTTTTGCGATCTGTAATATACAGATAGCCGTCCTGGTCCAGTTGGCCCACGTCGCCGGTATACAGCCAGCCGTCACGTACGGTTCGCGCGGTTGCATCCGGATCCTTGTAATAGCCGGCAAATACGGTCTCGCCGCGCAGCATGATTTCACCGTCCGCAGCCAGCTGGCATTCAACGCCTTCAAACGGTTTGCCGACCGAACCGATTTTCAGATCATCGCCGGGTTGAAAATGGGAGACTCCGGTGACCTCGGTTTGTCCATAGACTTGGGCAATACGAAGTCCCAGGATTCGGAAAAATTTCAGGATCTCCGGTGAAATCGGCGCCGCACCGCTTAGCGCAAAGCGCACCCGCAGCAAACCGATTTTGTCCAGAATGGTTCGATACAGCAACAAATAACCCAGCCGGTACAAAATTTTGTCGGTGATGGATTCGCCCTTGCCGGCCATCTGCCGTTCGAGAATGTCGCGCCCCACGCGCATCCAAAAATTGTAGTTCATGCGCTTGAGCCGGGAGGCATCTTTGATGTTAATCTGGATCGCCGCGTGCATTTTTTCCCAGATGCGCGGCACCCCGGTAAAAATTGATGGCGAAATTTCGTATAAGCTTTCTTGAACGGTGCCGATGCTTTCAGCGAAATTGACCGTATATCCTGCATACAGCGCTAAAATGAGTGACATGAGCCTTTCTGCGATGTGGCACAAAGGCAGGTAGGAAACGACCTGATCATCATCGCTGACAAGCCCCAGTTGGTAGAACTTGTGACTGAGGGTCAGAAGGTTGCGGTGCGTCAGCATCGCCCCTTTGGGGGGACCGGTGGTACCGGAAGTGTAGACCATCAGGGCGATGTCGTCGGGTCGGGTGGCGGCAATCAAATCGTCGAACAACTCCGGAGCCTGGCAGGCTTTTTTCCTGCCGATTGCTTCAATCTCGGCGAAAGGGATGATAGCGGGATCCTTGTAGTGTCTTAGGCCCTTCATGTCGATGACGATGATCTTTGACAACTTCGGAAGTTCGGCGCGAACCTCCAGTATTTTGTCCGCCTGCTCCTGGTCTTTGACCACCACCATCACCGAATCCGAATGGCCGACCACATACCTCACCTGGTTGGCCGGATTGGTCGCATAAACGCCGACTCCTACCGCACCGGCCGCCTGGGCTGCCAGATCGGCATAAATCCATTCCCGACAGTTATCTCCTAGGATGGCCAGGCGATCTTCCCGTTTCAGGCCCAGCTCCATCAGTCCCAGGCAGCAGTGTTTGACGTGATCATAGTACTCGCTCCAAGACGTTTCCTGCCATATGCCAAAAGCCTTTTCACGCAGTCCGGTCCGCTGGCCGTACCGGCGGGCATTGCGTGCTAAAAGACCCGGCAGGGTGGCCGGAAAACTGTGTTCATCGCCGTATGATTCAGGCATGACGGTCCTCTGCGGAAACCTTTTTGTTGACTTCACCTTCCCGGCCTAGATAGGCCTGGACAACCCTGGGATTGTGGGCGACTTGTTGCGGTGTGCCCTCGGCGATCTTTTCGCCAAAGTTGATGACCAGCACATAATCCGAAATATCCATGACCACGCCCATGTCATGTTCCACCAGGAGGATCGTGGTACCGAATTCCTCATTGGTGTCGAGTATGAAGCGAGCCATATCTTCGGTCTCCTCAAGATTCATGCCGGAGACTGGTTCATCCAGCAGCAGCAGCTCAGGTTGCATGGCCAGGGCGCGGCCCAGCTCGACCCGGCGTTGAATGCCAAAGGGCAAAGACCCCACCAGTTTCTTACGGAAAGCTTCGATTTCCAGAAAGTCGATGATCTTTTCCACAACCCGACGGTTTTCGATCTCCTCTTTCAGGGCTTTGCCGTAAAACAGCCCCCCTGGTATAATTCCGGCTTTGAGAAAAAGATTACGGCCCAGCAAAAGATTATCCAGCACACTCATGTTGCGGAACAAGGCCAGGTTTTGAAAGGTGCGCGCAACACCTTTGCGTGCAATTTTAAATGGCTTGAGGGCGGTAATGTTCTCTTCATCAAAAAAGATGTTTCCCTTGCTGGGTTTGTAGATTCCGTTGATGCAGTTGAAAATCGTACTTTTGCCGGCACCATTGGGACCGATTAGAGCGAAAATGGTGCCCTGGGGGACTTTAAAGCTGATATTTGAAATGGCCGTGATTCCACCGAATCGCATGGTAACGTTTTGAAGCTCGGCGATGATTTTATTGCTCATGAAAGCCACCGTTTGCGACGTTTGTAATGTTTGACTTCGCGATAGCTTTTTTTGGCCCCGATTTCGGACAAGCCCAAGTAAAATTCTTTAACGTCTTCATTTGCGGCAAGTTGCTGACTGGGGCCGTCCAAAACAATTTTGCCGTTTTCCATGATGTAGCCATAGTCGGCAACCGCAAGGGCCATGTTGGCATTTTGCTCTACCAGTAAAATGGACGATTTTCGTTCCGTGTTGATTCTTTTGATGATCTGAAATATTTCGGCGGCAATGAGCGGCGCCAGTCCGAGGGAAGGCTCATCGAGCATCAGCAGCTTGCATCGGGTCATCAGGGCACGGCCAATGGCCAGCATTTGCTGTTCACCACCGCTGAGATAACCGGCCAGCAAGTTTAGCCGCTCGCCGAGGACGGGAAAATAATCCAGAACGATCTCAAGATCCTGTTTTATCCGGGTGGCGTCGGAACGCGTATAGGCCCCCACCCGCAGGTTTTCAAGGACGGTCAGATCATCGAAGATGCCCCGGCTTTCCGGAACCTGCACGATCCCGCAACGCACTATTTTTTCCGGTGTCAAGCGATCGATGCGCTGATTTGCAAACTCGATGCGGCCTTCGAGAAGTTCGCCATCCTCCAATCCGATTATACCGGAAATCGTTTTTAAGATGGTGCTCTTGCCGGCACCGTTGGAACCGAGCAGCGCGACGATGCTTTGCGGGGGGACCTCGAACGAGATCCCCTTCAGGACCCTGAGGACGTCATTGTAGGCAATTTCGACGTTGTTGACTTTGAGCATGAGCTGGTTCTTAGAAATTGAATCGTTTCGGGTTGTCATGCATGCGGGTAATAATTTTTAGCGGTGTCGACCATCGCCTGCAGGTTTTCAATTTTGCAGTCCACCGGACAGGTACATCCGGTACTTAGAATAAATCCACCATCCTGGCCGACAATGTCGATCAGTTTGCGGCAGTACGCCTCTACTTCCTCTACCGCGCCCAGCGAAGTCAACGCCGCCGGAACGTCTCCGGCTATGCACATATGTCCTCGCAGCACTTCCTTGGCTTTGAAGATGTCAGTCATGCTGTCCAGCTCGGCCACGACCATCTTCGGCGGCAGATCTTTGAAATAAGGCAGATTCATCGTATAGTCCTGGTCAAGGTGCATGACGGTGATGATATCTTCAGCGGCAAAGGCGTCCACCATTTTTTTCATGTAGGGAAATTCAAAGCGTTCATAGATTTCAAGGGAATAATAAAAGCAGCCGCCCCGCTCCATCACCAGCATTACACCGGGTTCTCCGCTGATTTTGACAGCCTCGAGGGAATCTGCAATTAAATCATCTACCATGGCGTCCATGACCGCTTCCAGTTGATCCGGGATATGGTAGATGTCCTTGGTAATTTCCAGCAAGGAGCGTGAAGTGGAAAGGATCATCAGGGGTGACAGGGTAATGGCGCCGCAAAGCGACCGAATCCCCTTTGATTTCCACAATGCCAGTTCATATTTATATTGCTCCATCTGGTTTTGGGCCCAACCGATGATTCGTTCCGGTGGATGGGGATTGAAACGGTCCTTGGCGTTTTCACGAAAGGCGTTCCATCCGAGTTTGATAATCCCTTTGTAATCTTCCCGGGAAAGGGCGACTGTCTCAACGAACTGGGCCACATCGTTTTCACCCAGTTCCCGGCCGGGATTGATTGTCTTGCCGATGGCCACCCCGGAATAAAGATGGGGGGTTAAGGGCAGACTGTAACCGGGCAGCAGCATTCCATCCCAACCGCCGATTTCGTCGAAAATATCAACAATGGCGTCAAAACCCGCCCGCAGGTTGCGCAGGCCCCTGGCGGTCGTCCAGCCTTTGTACCTGGCAGGAAAATAAACATCCATCAACGGAGCGCATGGAATTCGATCAAGCGGCTCAAGGCGAACGGCGGCCTCCATTCTCTCCGAAGCCGTCATGGTTTCTTTTACCATCGAAAAAGCTCCCCTTTGTCTGTTAAAGCCAAGGCGTGGTGTCAGATGTTCAAAAATTGCTTGCAAAGGCTCAAGCCTTCAATTGCGTCGATGGTTTGGGCATCAGCGCCGACATATTTCTCGACGACCTCGGAGGTTACCCCGCCCCCGACAATTACTTTTAGATCGTTTCTGAGATTTTTTTCCACCAGCATGTCGACGATTTTTTTCATCATGTCGAATGCGGTTGTGATCAGCGCCGAAAAACCCAGGATGTGGGGCTTGTGTTCCTCAACGGCGTCCACAAACCGTTGGGGGGGAACATCGACCCCCAGGTCATAGACTTCAAACCCCGCACCGCGGGCTACGGTACAAAAAATGTTCTTGCCCAGATCGTGAATGTCGCCTTTGGGTGTGCCGATGACAAGGCGGCCGACGGTTTCAACTGTTTGCCCCTGCAGCTTGGACTCAAGCAGTTCCATAGCCCGGCTGAAAAGATCGGCCGACATGAGCAGGTCGCTCAGAAAGTATTTCCCGCTGGCGAACCGCTCGCCCACCAGACTCATTCCCTGCTGGAGCTCGTTGACCAGTACCAGCGGATTCTCATTGCCCGCCAGCCGATTATTTACTTCTGTCATAACGGAATCTTCGTTAAAGGAGGCCAGTGCCTGAGGCAGAGTTTGTACCATGATCTACTTTCCTCTCATACGATGAGCTGCAGCTCAATGGGGTTTCCAGCTTGCTAGCCAGAGTGAATTCAAAACTAGCAAATTGAATAGAAAAGATTTGAAAAAACTTCAAACTTCACTCAAAAACCCTGCCTAAAAGAAGGGGAAAATGGGATTCTAAGGCCATTTCTATGGGAGAGGAAGGACCGTGTCAAGAAAAAATAACAGCGTTCTTAATTTTAATAAAAAATTATAACAGTGATATAGTGATAAAAAGTCTTGCTGCGGGTTTATGTGTAGGAACCCCATAACTGAGAAACGCTGTACAGCAAGATAAGGATGCACACCGCCTGGAGGGTCCAGCGCCGCCGTCGGGTCATGCGCCAGGGCGGCAGCAAAAAAGCGGTCAAAAATCCCGCGCAGACAAAAAAGGTCGTAAAAAAGCGCGCGTTTTGCGGCATCCAGGCTGCGATCAGTCCGATCAGGGCGACGTAAACCAGCAAGGCCAGAGCCACGGATTTCAGCCGCCGGGGCCCGCGCATCAGGGCGTATCCCAGCGCCGGCAGGATCAGCAGCACGGCCAGGGGACCGAACCAGGAATGAACGGCATCGGGCCGCCATGAAATCACAAACGGTGCTGCCAGGCCCCGGTGATTGAACAGCGGATCAAGGAGATGATCATATATGCCCTGCAGCAACCCGATCCAGCTGAAGCCGAACACCCACTGGAAAAAATGCTCCACCGGCAGGGTTAAATGGATGCTCTGAAGGGCGTAGCGCACCAGGTTGCCAGCCCATCCCATCAACCCGTCCGCGTTAAAAACCAGCGCAGTTCCCGGCTCGGAGCCCACCCAATTTTTTCCGTGCAGCACATTGGTGCCGAAAATCAGCACCTGGGAAAACACCAGTGCCGGCAGCATGGCGGTCAAAACAGCACCGATGTTCTGACGCACCAGAAACCGCCAGGTGATCGCGCCGTGGCGCCGGTAAAGCACCAGCACGGCAGTGGCCAGCAGAACACAGGGCAGCACCAGGCACAATGTCCCCCCTGAGATGACAAACAGGATTGCCAAAAACAGCATCAGCAGGTCTGTGATGTTGGGCTGCTCCACCGTGCGGTACAGGGCCAGGATGCAGATAAGCGCTGTGGCGGCCGGCAGGATTTCGGTTCCCGCTGAAGCGGCGTGATAGACCAGCCGGGGCATGCTGACCACCACCAGCACCACCGTGAAGGCGGCCGGCGGCCAGGCATAGCGCCGGGCCAGGGCATAGGTGGCAAAGGCGATGGACACGTAGGACAGCCAGCCGATCAGCCCCGCAGCCCAGGTTGAGCCGAATGCCGCAAAGTACAGGGGCAGGATGGTGACATTCTGGGGCCACAATGCGCCGGGGGTTGCAGCTGCAAAAGGGCTTTTCATGGAAGACAGCGCCTGGATCATGGGGCCGGGTGCTGCCCCGGAAGTTAACCAACTCGTTTTATCACCCCGCAGGGCCAAAACGGCCAACAGCGTCCATCCGGCCACCAGGCCGGCCGAGGCCGCCGGGTGACCGGCCATGAAAGCCCCAACCGCTTTAAGCGAGGTACCCATGGATGCGCGCAGGCGCACCACCACCACGGCGGCCGCAACCCCCGCCACAGGCAGAGCCCAGACGGCGAGATGCAGCCCACCGGCCAGCCAAAACACCTGCAGCAGCAATGAAAGGCCCATAAAAACGGCAATGGGGGCGTAAGCGGCGGCTTCGGCCAGGGTGTTTCCCGCCCGGCGAAACAGCACAAAAGCCGCCAGACAAAGCACGCTGATCTGCCCCCCCCAAAAAATAACCTTTAAGGCACTAACAGCAGCCATTCACACTTTCGTCCGATCCGGCAGCATTTTTCCGCTGCTTTTTGGCAGCTTCCTTTTGTTTCAGGTAAGCCACAATTTCAATCATGTAATCGCGCATTTCCGTGGCCAGGCGCAGGCATTCCGGACAGTAGATTTTGCGCCGTAAAAAGCCGTGCTCGTTGTTTTGGTGGTGGTACCACGCAGGGTAGGGTGAGGCCCTGCAGAATTTTTTGCCCCCGTACTCGGCGATCGGACATCCCGTGCAGATCAGCGGGTAAAAAATGCGGCAGGGCGGGCAGTCCAGCACGCCCCCGTCGGTTCCCCTGCCGGCAATAATACGGTTCCACTTGGCGACTGAAGACTGCATGATCTTAATTTTGTTCATGACAGACACCTCCAGAAACGCTTGTGAACTCCGGTGCAGCGCTGCACAATCCGATTGACTTTGCCGGAGCGGGCATGTTTTTCAAGCTGTTGCGGTTGACAGTGGGCTTTGTCGGTCAACTGCTCGATCACCGCTTTGACCGATTCGCTGAGCGCCTTGCGATGATAGCCGCCTTCGAGGGTCAGCACCAGCCGGCCGCTGCAGCAGTGTTCGGCGATGTCCATCACAATGCGGGTCAGGGCCGCAAAACCGGCCGGCGTAACCCGCATGGCGCCCAGGGGGTCTTTGGTGTGGATGTCGAATCCGGCCGATACCAGCACCAGCTGGGGGCAGAACTCTTCTGCCACCGGCCGCAGCAGGCGGTTGAAAATGGCGATAAATTCGGCATCTGCATAGCCGCGGGAAAGCGGCAGGTTGATGGTGTAGCCTTCCCCCGGGCCGCTGCCGGCCTCGGTGAACAGACCGGTACCCGGATAGTGGGGATACTGGTGGGTCGAAAAAAACAACACCGCCGGATCGCGTTCAAAAGCATGCTGGGTGCCGTTGCCGTGATGAACATCCCAGTCCACGATCAGCACCCGCTGAACATTCAAATTTTCCCGGGCGTAGCTGGCCGCCACGGCCACGTTGTTGAACAGACAAAACCCCATGGCGCGTCCGGCTTCGGCATGGTGTCCCGGCGGCCGTACCAGGGCGATGGCGTTAGTGAGCTGTCCGCAGACCACCTGCTCGACGGCCTGGACAAGGCCGCCGGCAGCCAGCCGGGCGGCCAGGTAGGAAGAAGCGCCAACCGGGGTGTCACCGGCTATGGAAGACTGGGCCAGACCGGTGGTGGCGGCGATCTTGGCGACATACTCGGGAGAATGCACCAGGCAAAGGGTTTGGCGGGTGCATGGCTGCGGTTTGATGGTCACACAGCGCCCGCCGAAATCCTCCTTGTCGAGCATGGAAAAAATCGCCTGCAGACGGCGCGCACTTTCCGGATGATTGTTTCCGGTGGCATGCTCGAGAAAGCGCGCGTCCCTGACGATTCCGGTTTTCGGCAAGATGTTCGCCGGCATTGTCGCCAACCCTTTTCAGGCAGAATCCGGGCTCACCGGTATGGTCAGCACCGCGCAGGCAGCCCGGCGCAGTACCATTTCAGTGGTCGAGCCGATCAGCATTTTTTCAAAGCGGGTTTGGGGCCGCACCCCCACAACGACCAGATCGACCCGCTGCTCACGGATAAAGTCTCCCAATTGTTCTTCAGCCACCCCCGGTTGCACCTCGATGGCGACCGCGATGCCCTGCGGCTGGCTGGAGCCGACCATGTTTTCCAGCCGGCGGATGATTTCATTCTGCAGCTGGTCCTGCACCTGGCCGTAAGGACCCGCCGACGGTTCCACGATCTGTTCCTGGACGGGCGCTTCGATGGTGTGCAGCACATACAGCCGGGATTTGAATTCACGGGCGAAAGCCGTGCCGTGATCGATCAGTGTCTGGGATCCCGGGGAAAGATCGCAGGCCACGACGATTTTTTCAAAGTCCAGCGCCGGGCTGTCCGATGATCGCAGGCCAGGCAGCACCAGCAGGGGTCCGTTGAACATGCGCGCCATGCGCTCGATCACGGTTCCCATCAGCAGCCGCTTTAAACCGGAGATCCCGTGACTGGCGGCCACCATCAGGTCGATGGACTGACGCCGGGCATAGGCGGAGATTTCCTCCACCGGATCCCCGGTTAAAACCGCGCTCATCCAGGCAATGTCAAAGGGTGCCATCAACGCTTCGATGGATTCGGCGGCCTCGCGCATCAACTGGTCCCGTTCGCCGCCGCGCTCGAACAGGGCGGTGCCGGAGTATTTGTCCCGCTGGGGGTGGATGACATGCAAAACGGTCAGGCGGGCGTTAAACCGGCGGGCCATCCCGGTGGCCCATTGCAGAACCGGTTGGGTATGTTTGGAAAAATCGATGGCACAGGCGATATGTTTGAAAGGAAGTGTCATCGCAATGGATTCATTTATCAAGGGTTCAGGTATTCAATCATTGTGATCACGTTTTTGCCCACCCGGCGCTGATAGGAGACCTTGCTCATCATGTGGCGCACCAGGTGGATGCCCAGACCACCGATTTTGCGCTTGTCCAGCGTCAGTTCGGTGTCCGGTTTTTCGATGGCCAGGGGATTGAAGGGGATGCCGTCGTCGACAACCTGAACCACCAATCGATCCCGGGACAGATCCAGCACAATGGCAATGTGATGTTCTTGTTTATCGCGGTAGGCGTAAGAAAGGATGTTGGTGATCAATTCATCCAGCACGACACTGATCTTCAGCCGCACCTTGTCCGGAAGGCGATGCTGTTTCGAAAAGGAATCAACATGTTGCCTGACCCGCGAATGTTCTGACAGCTGATTGGAAATGGTGAGTTCCAGTCTCTGGCTGGCGGACTTTTGAGGCTTTTTGCGAAATTGAAACGCCAGCAGCGCCATATCGTCGCTGTGCGGGTTGCCTTGCTGGAATTGCCGGACCTCCCCGATGGTTGCATCCACAAGATCCTGGGCGGATTTAAATTCGCGGGAGCCGATCAGCGCGCTCAATCTCTGCCGGGAAAACAGCTGTCCGCCGGGGTTGCCGGCGGTGATGACGCCATCGGTGTAAAGCAGCAAAATGTCGTTTTGAGACAACTGGGTTTTTTCCTGACTGTAGATTTGCCCTTCCAGCACCCCGAGGGCCGGACCGTGCAGACGATCGAGCCGTTCGATGCGCCCTTTTTTTCTTTTGATATAGCTTGGATGATGCCCGGCATTGGTGTAAATCAGGGTTCCGGTTTGGATATTGACAATTCCCATGAAAATGGTCGTGAACATGAGGGGGGCATTATGGCGGCAGAGTTCATCATTGGCCCGGGTGAGGATGCTGGCCGTTGAACGGTCGTCCATGGACATGGATTTGATCAGAGCCTTGGCAACCGACATAAAGACGACAGCGTTCAGCCCCTTGTCCGCAACATCACCGATGAGACAGCAGAACCGATCCTCATCGATTAAAAAAAAGTCGTAGAAATCACCGCCGACCTCACCGGCTGGAACCAGGGTGCCGTATACGTCGAATTGCCTGTAGTTCGCAAAGATCGATAAATCCGACGGAACCAGGCTCAGCTGGATCTGACGGCTGATGTCGACACCCGGGTCAGCGGCAGCTGTGGTTTTGGGGTGCTTGTCCATTTGCTTATCAATCCCGGCAGAAGTGATGCTATTGTGCCTCTATAGCATCCCCGAAAAAAAACTGCAATTTATCAATTTGCGCTGCCGGTCAAATCCGGTGACAATGAACGGCCCCAAAGCTTCCGGGAAGCGGTATTTTCCATGGCAATTGCGTTGATTTTTTGATAGATGCAGGTAGATTGCGACTCTTTTTCAGCACCTGGCACTCCGACGGCTGCCCGGCGGCGGTGGGAATGTTCAGGAGAAGGCAGGCTTTAGATGAACATCATCGCGCGTGTCAATGCCCTGATGCAAAGGGGCGAAACTTTTTGTCTGGCGACGGTGATCGCATCGGGCGACCCCGACATTCCCGCCGGCCGCAAGGCCGTGGTCTGCGCGGACGGTTCCATCCAGGGCGATGTCAGCCGGCTCGAGGCATTGACCCGGAGCATACGGGAAGCCGCCCTGGCGGCCCTGGAAGAAAGAAAAAGCCGCACGGTTGAGATCCAGATGGGGGTGCGAGTGTTTTTGAATGTCCTTGCGCCCGAAGCCACCCTGATCGTGTGCGGCGCGGGACACATCGCCGTGCCCCTAGCGCGCTTTGGCCGGGAGGTCGGCTTTCGCGTGACCGTGCTCGATGACCGGGCCGAGTTTGCCAACCCGGGGCGTTTTCCGGGCTGCGCCGTGGTGGTCGATGAATTTACCGCGGCCCTGGCCAATATGAACCTGGGAAAGTCAGCCTACGTGATTATCATCACCCGCGGACACGAGCACGATGCCGACTGTCTGCTGGAAGTGCTGAAAAAAGAAACCGCTTACGTGGGGCTGATCGGCAGCCGCCGCCGGGTCGGATTCGTGCTGCAGATAATCGAACAGCAGGGCATCGCCCCCGGGCGCATCAAGGATGTTTTCACCCCCATCGGCACGCCCATCGGGGCGGAATCCCCGGCGGAAATCGCGCTTTCCATCGTCGCTGAACTGGTGTGCGTGCGCCGCAAGGGCCCCGGTCAGGCCCGGTCCCTGCGTGCTGCCATAGGAATCGACCCATGACCGATCAGGAAATTTTTCAAAAAATTGCCGAACTCCAGCAGCTGAACATGGCCGTTTGCCTGGCCACCATCGTGCAAACCGTCGGTTCCACCCCCCGGGAGGTGGGCGCCAAAATGCTGGTGTGCGCCGACGGTACCCTGTACGGCTCCGTGGGCGGCGGCTGCGGCGAAAGCCAGGTCAAAAGCGCCGCCCTGCGCTGTCTGCTGACCACCCGCCGGCCGGAGATCATCGAGGTCAACCTCCTGGATGAACTGGGCACCAAAGGGGGCGATGTTTGCGGCGGTAAAATGTGGCTGTTCGTGGAACCGCTCGATCCGGGTCAGGAATAATCCAGGGTGATTTGCGGGGCGGGCGGGTGGACAATCTTGACTTTTCCCAGGGCCATGCGGTGGCGCCTTTCAATGTCATCGATCACCTGGGCGACGGATGTCAGCTTCGGCCGGCCAAAAACACGGCGGTAGCGCTCCAGCTGCTTTTCCACCAGGGGTGCCACCTGTTCATGGGTGATCAGCTGCGCCTTGCTCAGCCCCTGTTCCAGTCCCTCGCAGACCACCTCCACCACGTCGTAGTCATAGCCCAGGTCCTTGAAGTCGCTCTGGCCCGGTTCCAGGCCGGCGGTCGGTGTGCGGTTGACGATGGCTTCATCCACCCCCAGAAACAGCGCCATTTTGCGCACCAGCCGTTTGGACAGCCCGGCGATGGGGCTGATGTGAACCGCGCCGTCGCCGAACAGGGTGTAGTATCCGATACCGAAGTCTTCGTCCCGGTTGCCGGTGCCGGCCAGGATTTTGTTCTCGGTGGCCGCCTTGGTGGACAGCACGTTGGCCCGCACCCTGGAGATCAGGTTGCCCCGGTGGTAGGGGTCTTCAAAGGCCTCGGGGTTGGTCAGCCTGAAGGCTTCCACCAGTTTTTCAATGCTGTGAATTTCACTGCGGATGCCCAGCACTTTTACCAGCGCCCGGGCATCATCGAGATCCTCGGCTTTGTTGATCCGGGAAGGCAGGATGTAGCCCACCAGCTCAAGCCGTTGCCGGCTGGCGGTGTTGTGACGGTCGAACGCCCGTTTGATCAGCGTTGCGGTGGTGCTGGAGTCCACCCCGCCGGACAGGCCCACCACGCAACCGGTGGTGCCCACTTCGACAACCGCCTGGATGACAAAATCGCCGATCTGCCGGCTGACCGTCTCGCAGTCCATGTCGGGAAGCTTGATGGGTTTCATGGCTGTTTCTGCCTGTTGGATAGGGATGTTTTATTTAATTGCGATGCGGATCGTTTCTTCACAAGCGTTTCAATAACACAATTGCATCTAAAAATAAAATGGCGGCGGCATACACAATCTGCCCGGTGCCGACGGCGTAAGATGGGCTAAAATCCCCGGATTAAATTTTTATCTTGACACACAACGCTATTAGTTGTACATTATATTGTACAACAACGGGGGCGATCACATGAAAGCCATTACATATACCGCCGCACGGCAAAATCTTGCCAAAACAATGGAAAGCGTTTGCCGGGACCATGCACCGATTATCATCACACGTAAAACCACCGATTCTGTGGTCCTGATGTCCCTCGAGGACTATGAGGCCCTTGAGGAAACGGCTTACCTGTTGCGCTCTCCCAAAAACGCAAGGCGCCTGATTGAATCCATCGTCCAGCTCGAAGAGGGTCGGGGATCAGAAAGAAAGCTTTTAGATTGAAGCTTATTTTCTCAGAGCATGCCTGGGAGGATTATCTGTACTGGCAAAAAACCGACAGGAAAATTCTCAAGCGCGTCAACACGCTCATCAAAGAGATTAAACGCAGCCCGTTTCAAGGAATCGGAAAGCCAGAGCCATTGAAACACGCCCTATCCGGATACTGGTCCCGCCGGATCAATGATGAGCATCGAATCGTTTATAAAGCCTCCGCCGATGCCATTCTAATCGCTCAGCTTCGATATCATTATTAAGCTTTCTGCACTTCCATTCGTAAGGGGGATATTCTATTTTCCAGGTTCAGCTCACCGGTGACCACCAACCCCATGTTGATCCCGGTGTGCATCATCAACGGTTGTCCGATGCGTTCCTGGTACTTTGGACCCAGGTTGTCCGCAGCCGGGATTCAGCCAGCCAGGCATTTAGCGGCAGATCAGGACGCGGTTGTCGAAAACCGAGCCGATCAGCAGGGTGCCTTTAAAGACCGCCGCCACGCTGGAGCCGGAAAGCGGCCGCCCGTCGTTCAAGTAGACCTCTTTTACCTTGTAATCATCCGCCTGTTTCACGCTCAGTTTGAGTACCTGGGAGGGGGATAATCTGCCGGGGTCCTTGGAGTATTTAACGAAGGTCAGCAGCTTGGGATGGCAGCCGATCCACAGATTTCCGTTTTTATCGATTTCAATGTTGTCAGGTCCGGTGTCCAGCTCGATGGAAAACCATCGTGCCAGGGTGCCGGATTCCTTGTGGCGGTCATATAAATGCACCTTGTGTCCCACGGTTTCAGCAACATAAAGCAGTTTGCCGTCATGGCTGATGTTGATGCCATTGGCATAGGCGAGCCGTTGCGCGACTTTACGAAAGCTTTTGCCGTCATAGTAAAGCACGTATGATCGGGCCATCTGGAGATATTCTTCCGCCAGGCGCCCGAATGCGGAGCGGTTGCCGTGGTCGTTGGTGACGTAAAAAGTTCTCCTGCCAACGGGGATCACATCATTGGGGCTGTGCATGAGCGCCCCGGCAACAGATTCGCGGTGAACCAGGTGGTTGTCGCGGTAATCGAAGATTTCAACAAAGTGGCCGTCGCTGCGGTGATTGACCACGAACAATGAGCAATTCCCATCCCCGCCGATCCACAGGCCGATGCCATGGGGATTGAACTCCTTGGCAAAATCTGCGGTCAAATTGACCAGCTGCGGATTTTTTGATTGCAGGTCGAAGCCGTAGATGGCTCCCTGCCGGACCGATTTTTGCCTGTCCCACCGGGCCCGGCGGTCGGCCGAGGAAATGAAAGCCATCCCGGTGTGGGGGTGGATGGTGATGTCCTCCGAGCTTAAAACGCCGCCCACGGAAGTGCAGTCGCCATTAAAATGCGGTTCGATGCGCTTGAATTCGCCGGCATCGTAAAAGGTTTTCACCAGCAAGCCGCCCGCGATAATGACCAGCACCAGCGCTGTTATCCCTGCCTTGCGGGAAAATTTCATATCCTGTTTTTCCTTATGTATTCACACAGTTAAGAGGGGCTGCCTTCATGTCTTCAGTACGTCAGCAGGGGAGTCATTCTTAAATGCGTCATGGAATCCAGCTGGCTCAAAATGAAATGGGCCACATCAGCCCGGGAGATCTTGCCGGCCCTGACGCCCTGCAGTTCGGTTAAGATCCTGTATTTCTGCGTTAACGGGCCGTTGGTCAAAAAGCCGGGGCGCACGATGACCCAATCCAGCTGGCAATCCCGCACCAGAGCCTCCTGGCGGTCCTTGTCTTCATAGATCGTTTTCAGCAAAAGCGGGTTGATGAGCCGATCGTAGAAGAACCCCCCGTGGCCCCGGCTGTCGCCGGCACCGATGCCGGTTACGCAGATCAATTTGCTGACGGAATGCTGCTGCATGGCGGCAATCACGTTGCGGATTCCTTCCGAGAACAGGGAAACGGGCTTGCGGGTGGGTCCGCAGCCGACAGTCACGCAAACGGCCTGCTGCCCTTCAACTGCCAAAGTCACCGCATCAGCGTCCATAATGTCGCCGCCCAGGATGCGCAGGTTGACGTCAGTTCGTTTAATGCCGGCCGGATTGCGGGCCAGTGCGGTCACTTGGTGGCTGCTCGCAAGCGCCTGGTCCAGAAGCTGGGCTCCGATGCCCCGGGTGGCGCCGATGATAAGTATGTTCATGCTAAATTTTCCCTTGATGACAGCTTTTGGCAGATATAAGCACTGACAAATGCTTCTAATAAACTCAGAGCGCCAGCGCCTTGACGGCCCGCTCGATTCTTTTCAGCGCTTTTTCAAGAACCGACCGGGGACAGGCGATATTGATGCGTTCGAACCCCTTACCATTGGGGCCGAAGGCAACACCGTGATCCAGCCCCACCCGGGCCTGGCGGCTCATGAATTCGGCCAGTTCCTGGGGCTGCATGCCCAACTGGCGGCAGTCCAGCCACACCAGGTAGGTGCCTTCGGGTTTGATCACTTTGATTTGCGGGATGTGGCGCTCGAAATAGGCGGTCAGAAACTCCAGGTTTTGCTGCAGATAGTCCAACAGCTGCTCTAACCATTCATCCCCATGGTTGAAGGCCGCCTCCAGGGCCACCATGCCGAAAATATTGCCGTCGGGCAAAAACCCCTTGCGGGTCTGCTCGAACTTTTGCCTCAGTTCGGCATTGGGAATTATCAGGATGGAGGCTTCCAGCCCGGCCAGGTTGAAGGTTTTGCTGGCCGCAATGCAGGTGACCGAGTTTTGTTCGAAGTCCTTGGAAAGCGATGCAAACGGAAAGTGCCGCTGGCCCTTGAACAGCAGCTCACAGTGAATTTCATCAGCGACCACGATGGCTCCGTTGCCAATGACAATCTCTCCCATCCGGATCAACTCCTCGCGGCTCCAGACTCTGCCGACCGGGTTGTGGGGGCTGCACAGGATCATCAGGCGCACCCGGGAAGGGCTCGGCAGCATTCTGACGGTGGGCTCGAAGCGGGCGGCCAGGTCATCAAAGTCAATTTCATAATACCCATCGGTCAGTTTCAGGGGATTGTCGGCCACGTGGCAGCCATTGTTTTCGATGGCCCCCCAGAAGGGATAGTACACCGGGTCCTGCAGGATCACCGCATCCCCCGGGATGGTATAGGCCCTGACGGCGGTATACAGGGCCGGGACGATGCCCGGGGTGGTCACGATCCATTCGGGCTTGATCTGCCAGTCATATTTGCGCTGCATTCTTTTGATCACCGCCTCGATGGTCGAAAATGCCACCGGCAGGGAATACCCGTAGACTTCATGTTCGGTGCGCTTTCGCAGGGCCTCGGTGATGGGCCTGGCAATGGGCAGGTCCATGTCGGCCACCCACATGGGGATGACATCTTTTTCACCGAATAGAAATTCAGCTGCATCCCATTTGGCGCAGTTGGTGTTTTTTCTCGAAATTACCCGATCGAAATTATAGGCCTCCATCATTTTCCCCTGTCGTTTCTTAATCCCATATGTACCTGCCAGGGCAAGCCGGGGCTGTATTTTAAGCCAATGTCGACGGTCGGATGGAATTGCTAAAGTTATTTGAATAGAACCCGATAATTAACTACAATGCGGTTATTGAATCACAGATCATGGGAAAAAATCAACGGTGTATTTTTCAAGAACCGAATAAACCAAAAAAACAGGAGGTCCCATGCGCAAATTTATTTTTTCGATGAGTTTGACGGGATTGATTGGTTTTGCGTTTGTCATGATCGGCTGTGCCGGCCATCAGCAAACAACCGCTTCGGAACCTGCAGTTCAGAAGCCGGGGGTTGCGCAAATCGAAGATGCGAATATCGAAACGGTTCAGCAGCAGCCGAAGCTTTCAGGATGCGGGGCATACAGCACGGTGGTGGTTAAAGCTTTCAAGACACCCGAGCAGTTCAAGAAAGATTACCCGTATGCTGTCAACCAGTGCATTTTTTCGATGATGAGCCATTTGCGCAATAAAAACTGTTTCAGCAAAGTGGTGGAGTTCGGCGGCAACACCGTTGGCAGAACAGTAACGGTGGAAGGCGAAATCCTGGACATGCGTATCACCAGCCCGGCTGCCCGCTTCTGGGCTGGTGCCATGGCGGGCTCATCTTATATGAATGTTTATCTTAAAATGAGCGATGGCGCAACCGGCAGGGTATTGGATGAAAGGGTCATCAGCTGCACCGCGAACGCAATTGCTGCGGCATGGACCGGCGGGGCAAATGACAAATCCCTGCCCATGGATATGGGAAAAATTATCGGTGAATATATTTATACGGTATTGCCCGCTAAACGATGATCGTCCCGAAAAAGTCCGATTTTTCGTTTGAGCAAGCCTTGTCCGGATTTGCTTCAGAGGTTTGCAAAATTAAAAGATCCCTGCCGATTGCGGCAGGGATCTTCTTGTAAGCACTGTTGCTTAAGTGATGGTTTTAACAAGCTATTTTAGGAAACAGCAGCACGAGGCGCACGCAGTCGTTTTTTACGATTTTGTCAAGGTTAGCCTTTTTCAGCGGGAGGTTGCTTGCCGGCGCTTTCCCGCTCCTGCAGTTTTCTTCTCAATATCTTTCCCACCGCACTTTTGGGAAGCTCGTCGATAAACTCGACGATGCGCGGAATTTTATAGGCCGCAAGATGCTGCCGGCAGTAGTCGATGACCTCCTGTTCGGTCAGCAACTCACCTTCCTTCAGGACCACAAAGGCCTTGACGGTTTCACCGCGGTAGGCGTCCTTGACCCCGATGGTGCAGGCCTCCAGGATTTTCGGGTGGCTGAACAGCACACCGTCCACCTCCACCGGATAAATGTTGTAGCCGCCGGCGATGATCATGTCCTTTTTGCGGTCGGTGATGCTCAAATACCCGTCTTCATCGAAACAGCCGATGTCTCCGGAGTAAAACCATCCATTCCTCAGAACCTCCGCCGTGGCCTCTTGTTTCTTGTAGTAGCCCATCATGATCTGGGGGCCCTGGATGGCGATTTCCCCGTGCTCGCCCAGCGGCAGTTCCTTTTCCCCGGTTTCAAGGTCCATGATCCGCACATCCGTGTCCGGCAGGGGGATGCCGACGGTTCCGGGCTTGATCTGACCGCCCCAGGGGGTGACCGTCACGAAGGGGCCGGCCTCCGTGGAGCCGTATACCTCGCACATCATGGCGCCGGTCAGCTCCTTAAGGTCCCGGATGGTGTCTTCCGCCAGGGGGGCGGCCCCAGAAAAAAACCCCTTGATGGACGCAAGGTCGATTTTTCTGAATTCGGGGTCGGCCAGCAGGCCCACGAAGATGGTGGGCACTCCCGGAAGAAACGTGGGGCTGTATTTTTTGATGAGCTCGATGTTGATCTTGGGTTCCGGCCGCGGGACCATGATGTTCTCCCAGGCCTGATAGATGATCAGATTCTGAATGGCCGCAAAGCCGGCCGCATGAAAGACGGGAAAATTGCCCACCAGCTTTTCAGCGCCCCTTTTGAGATCCGGAAACCATGCCGCGAACTGCTGGGCGTTGGAAGACAGGTGCGCGTGGCTGAGCATCACCCCCTTGCTGACCCCCGTGGTGCCGCCGGTGTAAAGAATGGCGCCCATCTCCTCCCAGCGGCTTTGGTCTTCCACCGGCCCGGCTGCAGCCTGGGAGATGAGATCCGAAAAAACCAGAACGTCCCGGGTAGGCACGATCTTGCGGACCATATCTTTTTTAACCAGGGGGAAAAGCTGCTTTTTGGGAAACGGCAAAAAGGCATGGATGTGACAGGCAACGATCTTTTCCAGCCGGGTCTGGGACTTGATTTTTTCCATCCGCGGAACCAGCAGGCTCAAGGTGATGACCAGTCTGCAATCCGAATCGTTGAGCTGGTAGGCCAGCTCTCTTTCGGTGTAAAGCGGGTTGTTCTGAACCGTTACCGCCCCGATGCGCAGGATGGCCACGTTGGCGATGATCACCTGGGGGATGTTGGGCAGGCAGACGCCCACTTTGTCGCCGGGCCCAATGCCCAGGTCCATGAGGGCCCTGGCGAAGCGGTTGACCAGAGCGTCGAGCTGCCGGTAGGAAATGCGCTTGCCCATGTAGTTGAGCGCAGTGTTTTGGGGATAATCCTCAGCTGATTGCGCCAGGGCCTGGGAGATGGTGATTTTTTTGTATTCCAGGCTTTTGGGAACACCGGCTGCATAGGATTTGTGCCACAGTCGTTCTTCCATGATCCTCCCTCCCTTTTTTGCAGTTCAGCCATGGCCCGCTGGGACCCCGGTGGGCCTCAGAAAATGACCATTCTGGAATGCGATCGAGCCCCCGGCCGAAAACAGCCGGCTATTTGATTTCTTCTATCCCCAGGGGATATTGAGACAGCTCCTCACACCCGTTTTTGCTCAATATGATGGGGTTTTCATAGCGAAAACCGATGTTTTCCTCCGGGCAGGCGTACTGCATGGCACAAATCAACAGCTCGTTTTCCCGGTAAACATGATCCGGGTTGGTCCAGTAGGCAAACGGACCGTCGTTCAACCCGATGCGCCATTCGTCGCCCATCAGGCCAATGCCGTGTTCAAAACCGGGGACCATGAAGTCGGCAAATCCGCGTTCTTCAGCAAAACCGATCATTTCCTCGGCCAGTGAAGACGGCGTGATGCCTGCCCGATAGGTTTTCAGGGTCTGTTTGACGATGTCGATGAAATTGTTGGCATGCCACCACTGGCGATCGGTGGCCGGTGCGATCAGGTAGTTATGGGCATGATCGCCGAGGCCCAGCTTGAACATGGCATGCAGATCCACCATCAGCGGTTCGCCGGCCTGGATCTTTTTGCGGCTCGCCGGGGTGCAGGCCCCGCCGGCAAAACCGGTGCGATAGCCGCTGGCGATTTCATTGCCGCCGGTAAAAGACCACTCCCATTCGCTGCCCGCCTTGCGCATGGCATGGGCGGCGACGCCTGCAATCTCCGTTTCGCTGATATCTTTGTATCCGCCATTTTGCAGAGCATCGAACACGGCCTGGTGACCGATGTCGACGATTCTGGAGGCCTCCCGGAAGCGGTTGATGGTTCCCGGATCCTTGATCATGGACAGCCGATCCACAATGCTGTGGGCGTTGACCAGTTCGGCGTCGGGCAAAGCGGCGTTGAACTGCTCATATTCATAGTGGGTCAGGTTGCCTTCCGGCAGGTAATTGGACATGCCGGTTTCAATGCCCACCCGGCCCTTGCCGTTTTTAAGCAGATCGGAGATAAAGTCGGCAATCTGCTCGATCTGGTCCTGCCCGCCCATGGGGGCGAACCCATACACGTGGTCTTCATCCAGCCAGGAGTCGTCGGCCACCCGGGCGGCGTCAATGACAAAGGTAAAGGCGGTGGGCAGGCCTTCGGCGGGGATGACCACGAAACTGCGCCAGGGACAAAAGGCGTCCAGGGTCCAGGAAAGCGTGCGCAGCCGGGAGCCCAGGTAAACGTCGATATTTTCTTCTTGCATCGCGCTTTGAATTTTTTTGATGCGCGCCGGAAAATCAATGAAATAGGGATCATTGCTGTTGGATGACGTTGTCATGGTTACCTCTTTTTAATAACGGGTGGGAATTGTTGCCAGCACCCTGTTCAAGCGGTCGGCGATGGCCGCCAGTTTGAGGGCTTTGACCATGTTGCCCTTCAGTTTGAGCTTGCGGGTCATCAATGCCTTCTGGGATCCCAGCTCGGCCCGCGAAATCCTGGCAAATGTTTCATAGTCACCGGTGATTTGAAACTCCGCTTTCGGCGGCGGTCCCTCACCGACGGCAAGCTCGGTCAGTTCGCCGTTTTCAAAGCGAAAAAGCAGGTATTTCTGCACACCATCCGGGCAGTTGAGATAGATGTTCGACATGGACGAGGTGATCCGGTTCATTTTTTCCGGCGACAACTCCGCCTTCAACCTCTTTTCGGCTTCATCGCGCCACTGGCTGCTCAAATAATCGACAAGTTCTGCCATGGATGGGTCCTCCGTTATCTGTCTGGTGGAAAATATTGGGCAACCGCTTGCCGGACTTCTGCTAACCACGCCTTTCTTTGCTCTCCAGAGCTGGCAACAACGATGTTGAACATTTTGCGATAAAAACTGTTTACACCACACAAAGCGAAAATGCAATTTTTCCATAGCGTTTCAAGCGGATCACCAAAGACGCTTTTTTCTCTTTCGGTTTCGGTATTGGAGGTGTTGAAAACGAGCGCAGATTGGGCCTTCAGCAATCCAATAGGAACGCCCTCGCCCTGGTCATCTTCAAGAAACTGATATGCCACTCCCGGACGCAGGACCCGGTCGACCCAACCTTTGAGAATTGCCGGCGGCTGGCCCCACCAGTTCGGGTGAATGACAATAATGCCCTCGGCGGCTGCAATTTCGGTGCAATGGTTTGCAATTTCAGGCGGCAGGGAAATATCTTCCGGGATTTCTTCAGCCGGCAACAAGGGGTCAAATTTTTCTGCATACAGGTCATGAAAATCGACTTGATGGCCGTTTTGCTGCAGGGTTTCAACCGCCGCGGCTGCAATGGCGTGGTTGAAGCTCTTTGGGCTGGGATGAGCGAGGATTACAGAGATTCTCATTGTGCCATTATCTCCTTATCATATTCACCCAGGCTTGCTTGGCTGGAATTTTCCAGAGCCGTTCGGCATTGCCGTGAGCCAGCGCGTGGGCGGTGTCATGGGGCAGGTCAGCCATCGCCTGGCGCCAGTATTTCATCTGCGCCGGATAAAATTCCTTCCAGTGCCGGCCCCAGACATTGTCCAGCGCAAATACAAACCGCTCGGAGTGTTTCAGTATCAGCGTTTTCCATTTTGCCGTCAGCACGCTGCCGTCAAACATGTTAACCCACGGCTGATCTGAAAGCCGGGTGATGACGGGAGTCGTATGAGCGGTCAGAAAATAGAGGTTTGGATGGTTTTCGATGAGCCGCTGGACTTGCGGCGGTTGCAGTTGGCCGAGATGATTTAGAACAAAGGGATGCTTTGGATGTGCGGCCAGCATCTTTTCCATGCCCTCCATAAAGCGCGTTTTCTGCGGGCCTTTCAAAGACGAAAACTCGATATGGATCACAAAGGGCCATTTTTTCGCGATTGCGGCATCTAAAGCGTATTGGACCCGCTGATCATCAGGATAGACGGTGATTTCAGGGGCCTTGGTCCCCTTTCGGGCATGGTAGAGCAATATTTCCGCCATGGCTTTAAAGCGTCCGCTGTCAAGCTGTTTGCGCATTTTTTTGTAATATTTCGCGCGGTTTTTCCTGTAAGCACCGCTTT
>CAZGNV010000056.1:0-31771 GCA_964527835.1 uncultured Desulfosarcinaceae bacterium
AAGCAGTTTGTCAGATCCGGACAATCGCAGCCTTTTTTTGCGGGATAGGCCCGAAGAAGAAATTAAACGAATAATTGAGAAGTTAGAATAAAAAATTTTGTTGATTATGCCATATTTCACAACATTTAAATCGAGAATGAGTGTCATAATTTATTTTCATTGCCTCACCATTTTCCCAGAATTCCGAATTCGCTGCTTCAGGGGTGAGAATCATCTTCTTTCAATTTTCTGATCTTGAAAATCATGCGATCGCGCCAGCGGCAGATCTCACTGATGGGGGCATCGCCCTCCATGGCATCCAGCCCCCGGCCGATATTTTCAATCATTTGCTCGTCAAAACTGGGCGGCGTGTTATCAAGTGCCTCCATGATACTGATATAGGCTTGACCGAAGCGTCGGTAGTATTCGCGCACTCCGCCGTCGGCATTGGTGTTGTTGGTGCCGAAGTTTCCGAAAATTGCCCAGCGCAACCCAAGCGCTTCACTGATAACTGTATCGACTGCTTCCACGTCGGCAACCCCGCTTTGCACGAGATGAATTGCCTCCCGAACGACGGCTGCCTGGATGCGGTTTGCCAGATATCCGGGAATGAAGAAATTCAATTTGACAGGCTTTTGGCCGACATTCCTTAAAAACTCGATGGCCTGCTGGAGCAGAACTGGGTCGGTCGCCCTGGTCGGCATCATTTCAACGGCGGGCAGCAGGTGCGGGGGATTGAAAGGGTGGGCTGTAAAACAGCGCCTGGCCCCCGGAAGCTGCCCGGCAATATCCTCTATATCGAGGGCCGAGGTGGAACTGGCCAGCATAACATCCGGTGAGGCGATGACGTCCATCCGGGAGAAGATTTTCCGTTTGATTTCCAGTTTTTCCGGGCCGCTTTCCTGGACATACTGAACACCCTCCAGAGCCTGTTCCAGTTTGGGGTTCACGGTGATCAATGACGAGCAGACCTGCGCCTGTTGAGCAGTTATAAAGCCATCCGCCACGTCGCGATTGAGATCCGCTTCAACCCAGCTCAGGGCCTTGCGAGCCTGGACCGGGTCAGCGTCATAAGTCTGCACGCGGCAACCTGCTCGTGTAAAGATCCGGATCCACCCCCTGCCGATTACGCCGGTTCCGACGATGCCCACAGATTTGGCGGTCGCATCACCCATAGGAAACTCCTCTCATTTAAATTATCCGTGCACGGTTAATAAGTGTATTTTTCATGCTTTGCCCATTTGGTATTCATGGGGGCCAATTGATCCGGCCTATATGTTAAATAACAACATATATATGATCTAACATCTATATAAAAAAATCATTTGTCAATAAAAAATTGTGCGCAGCCGGGAAAAATATGTCGACGGCAAAATGGGGCTGTGAACGTATTGACTTCTAATTATATCTCTGTAAAATATTAACGGGCCTGAGATTGAACGGAAAGTGATTTTTCTGCAAGCTGGCGAAGCCCTGGAAAATTGCTTCGGAACAATGATTTTCGACAATAACTATTGACATTGAATCGCAACTATCATATAAGCATATCGTGCCCAGCTGCCAAATAAAAAGGGCGCTTGGAGATAAACATGACAGCTGATCATCCCCCTAAAAACCAGGCCATCAGGCCTCTGCCCGACCTGAATGCAGTATCCAGACTGCGACAAATCCTGCGCCGCCGGCCGCGAGACCTGCTGTTGTTTGATTTGGCCGTTCATACCGGCATGGACATGAGCTTTTTGATCCGGCTGAAGGTTAAAGATTTAATGGATTTGCCGGCAGGTGCGCTTTTGCCGGTTGCTCGTTCCAGAGGCAAAGACGGCGGTGCGTTGCCGGTATTCAGCCAGCAGTGCCGTGAAACATTTCAGTGGTATCTGCAGGTGGTCAATCCGTCTGCAGAGGATTACCTGTTTCCGTCGCGCAAGGGAGGAGGGGCGCTGAACCTGCCCAGCGTTTCACACATTATTAAAAAATGGTTTGATGATGCCGACCTTACCGGCTTATCCGGGGCAAGATCATTGAAAAAGACGTGGGCAGTATATTTTCGGCCCCAAAACCCATCGACCACCGGCATTGATGCTCGCGATGATCCCATGCAAACGCTTAAGCCCGTTGAGACCAAGACGGTTCAGGAAAACGTTTACCAGGAATTGTTCCAGGCAATAATTTCCGGGCGCATCGCTCCGGCCGAAAGACTTGTCACCGAGAAGATCGCCAGGCAGCTGGGAGTCAGTTCCATGCCGGTGCGTGAAGCGCTGTACCGGCTTCAAGCGGGCGGCCTGGTGATCACCCGGAAAAAAATAGGAAGCGTCGTCGCTGAACTATCCCCTGAAAATCTAGCGGAAATTACCGAAATCCGGCTGGCGCTCGAGACCATGGCTGCACGCAAGGCCACCACAAATCACAGCAAGCAAGTCATCGAGCACTTGGAAGATTTACATGCCGCCTTCCTTGCGGCCTGGAAGTCCGGCAACATTGAAAAAATCCTCGCCCTCAACCATGAATTCCACCATACGATTTACCGTGAAGCTGAGATGCCCATCCTCTTGCCCATCATCGATGGCCTGTGGGGAAGGCTCAGCCCCTATTTGCATATGCTGCTGCGGGAACAGGGGTATACGGCATCCGGAGGGGTGATCAAGACCCACCAGGGGATGGTGCGGGCCATGAAAAGAAACGATCCTGAGAAGATGGTGGCTTGTTTGCGGAACGATATCACCACGGCAAATAAAGCCCTGATGGGCATGTTTAACCAGCTGAGGAAATAATTGATTGCCTATCTGCTGGGCGGCCTGTGGTTGATATCTGGATTTCGATTTTATTTCTTTCTTAGCACCTGTCCGGATCGCGTTTCCCGGTATTCATTGTTTTCGTAAACTACCTGCCCGTTGATGATTACCTGCTGGATTCCTTTGGGCTTTTGGCGGGGGTGGCGGGGGCTGGCCACCGCGCCGATGCGCTCAAAATCAAAGACGACCATGTCGGCAAAATTGCCAGGTTTCAACACCCCTCTTTTGTCCAGCCCGAAACGCCGGGCTGGAAGCGAGGTCATTTTCTTAATGCCTTCTTCAAGACTGAAAATGCCTTTGTCGCGGATTAGACTCCCAATGAATTCGGGAAAAGCCCCGTAAAAATTGGGGGTGTTAAGGGCGGATTTGACCATGTCGGGTGTGATATTGCGATCCCCCAGATCCCCCGGCATCATTTGCAGGATGGCTTCCACGGGTAGCTCTATGGGGGGCAGGGCAGCCATGTCCGTTACCGGCATGGCGCAATCGTGTTTCAGGAATATCTCCGGAATGCTTCCGCGCATTCTCAGGTCGGTGGTCTGGAACCAGGTTGTTTCAGGGTCTTCAGCCATCAGGTCGAACACGACGTCAAAGGGGTCCTGCTGTTGGGCCGCGGAAATTTCACCGATGGTCTTGCCTTCGCAGTGTTTGTTGGCGCAGGATATGACCGTAAAGCAGTTCATCCAAAATGGGTTGGCTTTGGTGTGGATCATGGAGAACTTGACCTTGCCGCTTCGGGAAAGTTCTCTTATCCGGTCACGCAATGCGGTTGAGCGGATTTGCTGCAGGAATTCCTCCCGGCCGAATTCCCGGATCGACTGCATTCCTGGTGCTCTGGCGCAAAGAAATTCATCGATGATGGGCCTGGTGGCGGCAATGGAGGTTTCAAAGCAGATGACATCGAAGCTGATGTCGAGTCCTTCTTTTCTGGCAGCGTCAATGATTTTCAGTGTCGCCCGGGCGCCGGCGGCATCGAGATCATCCGGGTGGGGCTGGGGAAAGCGATAAACATTGGCGAGATGAGATATCTGCAGCGGTAAATCCGCCTGACGCGCCATGTCAATGGCTTCCAGCAGACCACGGTAGATTCCCACCCAGGCGTCTTCAATCTCACCATAATAAGCACCATAGCCGACCTGGTCGCGGTCCTCTGACGCCCAGTGATCATGAATGTGAGCGTGGTGTATGGCGAAGATGCCGTTGTACTGACTGGCGATTCCAGCCAGTGCGATCACCTCGGAAGCTTCGGCATGTTCGGCAGGATGATAGTCCAGGCCTGTCGAAAAGCCGAAACTGCCGCTTTGCATGGCTTCCTGAACGAGCTTCTTCATCTGCTCGATTTCTTCGGCGGTGGCCGGTCGTTTGGAATCATCCCCCAAAACCAGGGTGCGTACGGCGCCATGACCAACAAGGGGAACATAGTTTATGGACAATTGGACCGCATCTAACAGCTGCAGATATTGGCCGAAGGAACGGTTTTCTTTTGGAGCGAGGGAGAGCCCGCAGTTGCCGCCCACCACAGTGGTGATTCCTTGCATAAGATAGTTTTCGCACTGGGGTACAAGCTGCATGGTGAAATCCGGATGGGAATGCACATCAATGAAGCCCGGGCAGACAACTAAATTGCCAGCGTCGATGGTGATGGCGCCGGCGGCTTGCGCTTTGCCGACGGCCACCAGCCTGTCATTTTTGACGGCTATGTCACCTGCAAAGCCGGGGGCTCCGGTGCCATCCACAATGGTGGCATTCCTTATCAGGATATCGTACATTTGAATCCTCCAGATGCTGGTTGCATTCAAAGGTCCTTCGAAGCGGGGATTTTCCCGCCGGTTGCAGCAATGCCGCCGTTATCCCTCTATCGCTTTAGCGGGTTGACGGTAGATGAACCGGCAGCAGTCATCGCCGGATGTCAAACGCTTGGTGATTTCAAGAGAAAGCTTGGGGTTGTAGCCGCGCAAGATGGCCTCGTCGGAATGCAGGCAGTAGTGGATGCCAAATTGCTCGAGTCCCCACTGCTTGAGTTTTTCCGCCGGCCCGCATTTGGAAATATGCACATGCAACTCACCGTTGACAATTTCCGGTGCCAGTTCGATGTCATCCATTTCCAGGTCATAATAAAGGAAAAAATTAATGAGGGTCAAAGGCTTGCCTTCCCCGGCAACAATTCGGGTGATCCGTCGGCCGCGGGCCTCGCAGAAGCGGCTGACCGCCCGTCCGACCATCTCGAGCCCCTTTTCCCCGAAGGCGGCCTGGGCCTCCATCGCCATCGCAGCGGTCAGGTGCATGATGTGCTGATCGCCGGGATCCTTGTACTTTTTGCCGATTTTTTCAGTCTGCTCGGCATAATACACCAGGTCCTCAACGTTAATTCCTTCTTGAGCGTTATTCATCCTTGCCTCCTTCAACTAGTAGGGCCGCAGGAATCCGACTTTTAAGTTGAATCCTGCCGTGCGGAATGGGTTTTTATCTGGTCATCGATAAAACCAGGCCTATGTTCATCTATCAAGCACTTGCAACACGTAACGCCAACCGAGGAAATTACCATATTATTGTTGTGATTGAATGTCAATAAAAAAATTCCGCTGCAATATTTTGAACAACGTCCCCCTTTATTTTTAAAAGTATTAAATAGCTTAATTATATAAAAAAATCAAACAAATAGAAACTTTTTCCTGCTTCTCGCTACAACTCCTGCAAAATTATTTTGATTGTTATTGACAAATCACAATATACGATATATAAGATCAAAGATCAAAAAAAACTTTATTTGTTTTCGCCTGCATTCCATTTCACCCCTTGCCGTGAAAGGAGGGGAACTTCATTTTTTAAAGCGATTTGATTTTTTACTTGACAACAGAAAAACAAACAACGTATGTTGTTTATCAATAATGAATTCGCGTCTTCACGAGCCCGGGTGATGAGCCTGTTTTCCTTTGCTGCATTTAAACCTGGAAAAGAGAAAAAAATGTCTCCTGCAGAAGCCTCCCAGCATAAAACGCATTTTAGTCTGAAAATCAAGGATGCATTGAAAAAACCGGGACAGGAGCAGATCGTCATCCTGACCACGCTGTTCTTCCTTGTGGTCTTCAGTATCCTGCTGGATGGTTTCGCCAGCGTCAGCAACCTGATCACCCTTACCCGCAATGTCGCCGTGCTCGGGATGTTGGGAGTCGGCATGGCGCTGGTGGTGATTGCCCGGGGTCTTGACCTCTCGCAGGTGGCCGTCATGGCCGTTTCAACGGCCTGGGCGCTTAAGCTGATGAACAGCGGTTTTTCAATAGGGGGCGCCATTGTCCTATCAATGGGGATTGTTGTGTTGATCGGTGTGTTGAATGGATTTTTAATCGCCTTTGTGGAAATGCCGGCCTTGTTTGTCACCCTGGCTTCCGGCATTTTGGTTTACGGTGCAGGGCGCACTTGGTTGCTCGGCGATGAAATCATACTATACGTGCCCAAACACGCTTCCGCCTTTCTTTTTTTCGGGCAGGGAGTCATCGCCGGGATTCCCGTCCCGATTATCCTGTTTGCGCTGTTTGCGCTGCTTGCGCATATTTTCTTATCGCGAACATCTTATGGTCGATTTATTTATGCTCACGGCGACAATGCCGAAACGGCACGCTTCAGCGGCATTGCGATCAGGCCCCTGACAATCCTTGAATACACCCTTTGTGCCTTCATCGGCTATATCGCAGGGCTGGTCATGGCCGCGTCGGTGGCCAGCATTGATACGCGGGTCATCAACTCCACCTTGATTTTTGATACGCTTTTGGTGGTCGTGCTGGGCGGCATCAGCCTGGCTGGCGGTCGCGGCAGCATCTGGAGTGTGATTGCCGGCACCGCCCTGATCGGTACCCTGCTGAATGGCATGACCATAATGAATCTGCAAAATGATGTGCAGAATATCATCAAGGGGGTGGTGCTGCTCGGGGCCATCATGCTGGACAACCGCCTGCACCCTCGTGATGAGGAAACAGCGCGGCAGGGTGACTTATAGGAGCAGGACAATGAAAGAAGTTGTTGCCAAAGTCGAAAATCCGAAGTTGGTAGCCAAGAAGCACCGGCAGATTGCCGCAGCGGCAGGTGAACTGTTTGCCCGGCAAGGATTTCACAAGACCACCATGCGGGAGATTTCCAGAGCCAGCGGCATAGAGTTGTCCTATCTTTACAAATACATAGCTTCCAAGGATGATATCCTGTTTTTATTTTATCGTCATGTCCAGCAACTATACGATCCGATTTACAAATCCCTTGCGGGTGCAGAGGATAAGAATCCTGTAGAATTGCTGGAGAATTTGATCCGATCCCTGTTCGAGCTTTCCCGCCGATATCGCCGCCATTTGCTGACCATCTATACGGAATCCCGGCATTTGCAGCCGGACTCACTGCAAAGCGTGCTCTCGCTAGAAAGTGAGATGATCCGATTTCTCGAAGATCTGATCAAACGCGGCGTGCGGGAGGGATATTTTCAAACCGGGGATCCATTCATGGCGGCCAACATCATTCAACATGTGCTTGTTATCGAGGCGGTGCGGGGTTGGAACTTCAGAAGACGATATCCGAAGAAGGGTTACGTGCAACCGGTTATCGAATTTATTATGAGGTCACTTGGGGTTTCAGATGAACAGCGCCGGTCAACAGGAAAGCAACCAATCAAAAAAACGAAAAGGAGAAAAAAATGATGGGTAAATGGATGAAGAAACACAACCTGCGGTGGGTGGCGACTCTTTGTGCCTTCGGTATGCTGATGCTTTTCGCCGGTGCGTCGTCGGCCGGTGAGCCGGCAGCGGTAGCAGTGCGCAAACACTTCGAAGACAGCCTCAGGGGGAAAACGATTGCCTTTGTGCCGGTGACGCTCGGCATCCCCTTAACGGAGGCCTGGAAAAACGCCATGGAAACAGAGGCCCGGGCGCTGGGGATGAAATTTGTGGTCCGTGATCCCAACATGGACCCAACGGCCATGACACAGGCGGTTTCCTCCCTGATCGCCGAGCGGCCTGACGTGATGGTGGTTCATAACCCGAACGTTCAGCTGCTGGCCAAATTGCTCAAGAAAGCCGAAAGAGCCGGAATCTACGTGATTCAGATCAACATGGCCTCCAATTACCGGAGCTCGGCCTATGTGGGCGTGGATTGGTACAAGATGGGCCAGGAGATCGCCGCCGACATCTGCAAGGAATGCGGCCAGGGGAGCGGTAAATCCGGCAAGGTGGCTCTGGTACAGGGGCCGACGACTTCCGCTCCCAGCATCGAGCAGGTCCAGGGGGCCATGTCGGTCTTCAAAAAGTATCCTGAAATCAAGGTTGTTTCCAACCAGGCGGCCAACTGGGACGGGAAACAAGCGCACGATCTCACCGCCATTGTCTTGAAACAGAACCCGGATCTGTGCGCCACATACGGCATGTGGGGGGTCATGCAGCTTGGGGCGGGACAAGCCGTCAGGGAAGCGGGATTGCTGGATAAAGTCCTTGTCTATGCTTCAGGCGGCGGCAACCAGATCATCTGCGATAATATTAAGGCTGGCATCATTGACAAGTACTGGAACTACGACGCGCCGTTGCAGGGGCACGATATCATGGCTGCGGCCAAAATGCTGTTGCAGTCCGGGCTCAAGCCGGGTCAGTTGAAAATAGCGCTGTTTTCCCAGGCCCAAATGGTCACCAGCAAAAATACCGACGGGGCCTGCTGGAGCCTTCCCGCCAAGTGATCGCCAAAGGATCGGGCCGGGGCAACAGTCCCCGGCCAGTTGGTCCCAAGGAAAAATTGAACTTTTCATGAACCCCCCAAAGGGATGGGTTGACGATGGGTCGTTTGAAAAGCAAAATCCTCGCGTTGCGCTATGAGTGGTCTCCCCAGTTGTTTTTTGCCGATATTTTGGGCAAACGCTGGATGGATGCCATCATCCCCTTTATGCTGCTGTGTTTTCTGGTCCTGACATTCGGCCGATTGATCAACAATTATCTCACGCCATACAGTATCGCGGAGACGGGGCGGGAGTTCGCCGAGTTCGGATTCGTGGCCATGGCCCTGGCACTGGTCATAGTTTCCGGGGGCATTGACCTGTCGGTGGGGTCCGTATTCGGCCTGGCCAATTTTGGCACCCTGCTGCTTTTCCAGTTGCTGGATTGGCCCGTGGGGCTGATTGTGCCCACCATTTTGCTCCTGGGAGCCTTGTTGGGAGCCTGCAACGGATTCCTGATTGGTTTTATGAAGACCCGGCCCTTTTTGACGACCCTGGTGACGTTGATCATTTTCCGCGCTTTTGTCAACCTTCTGGACCAGCGTTTTTCGGCGAAAATTGCTTCGCATTTCAATGAAAGCACGGTTCTCGATTTTCTTGGCGACGGAAGCATACTGGGACTGCCGACCAACGTGGCATTTTTGCTGGTGCTGGCGGCTGTTGGCCACCTCATGCTGACTCGCACACGTCCCGGCTGGCACCTGACGGCCATCGGCGGCGCCCGCCGCTCGGCCCGCCAGGCGGGTATCGCCGTTGAAAAAGTCGTTTTCTTCACCTACGTTATCTCCGGGATGCTGGCCGCCATGGGGGGAATATTCTATGCGGCGCGGCTGAACAGCACCCATGCCGATGCGGGGCAGGGCTGGGAGATTCTGGCCCTTACGGCAGTGGTGCTGGGAGGCGTCAGCCTAGCGGGGGGGCGAGGCACAATCGTGCGTGCCGTGCTGGGCGCCACCATCGTCATGGTGCTGATCAACGGCTTGCTGCGCCTGGGAATTACCGGAGCGATCAGCTCCGCCCTGCTGGGGGCCATCCTGTTGTTTGCGGTTGGATTCGACGTCAAGTGGTTCAAGAACCGCTACAAAATGGTCCAGAAAATCTACGTGGTTCCCACTTACCTGGAGTTGCCGCCGGCAGCGGATTTTCGGTCCGGCAGCGGCACCCCCTTTGAAGTCAACAGGCGCCTGGAAAATGCCGAGGCCATCGGGTTGAACCGGGTGGACGGGCCCGAGGATATCATCCTTGATCGCCAGGGACGTATTTACGGTGCCTGCCGCCAGGGATGGATTCTTCGGTTTTCGGGCCCCAACTTCGAAAAGCGGGAGGTCTTTGCCCGCATGGGGGGGCGGCCCCTGGGCATGGCCTTCGATCGGGATGACAATCTCATTTTGTGCAATGGCGGCATGGGACTTTACGGCATAAGGCCGGACGGGGAGGTTTACAAGCTCACCGATGAGACAAATCGTACCTGGTGGAAAATAAGCGATGACTCCCGGCTGCGCTTGGCCGATGACCTGGACATCGCCCCGGACGGTAAAATTTACTTCAGCGAGGCCACCGTTCGCTACGAAATGCATTCCTGGCCCCTCGACGGTTTGGAAGGCCGCGGCAACGGGCGTATCATCTGCTATGATCCGGGCACGAAAAAGACACGCACCGTGATCCGCAACCTGAGATTTCCCAACGGGATCTGCACGGCCCACGACGGTCAATCCATCTATTTCGCCGAGACCTTCGGCTGCACCATCAAGCGTTACTGGGTCGCGGGGCCCCAAAAGGGCAAGATTGAAATGGTCATCCCGAATCTGCCCGGCTTCCCGGACAACATCAACCGGGCCTCGGACGGCAACTACTGGCTGGCCTGCGTGGGTGTGCGCAACCCGGCCTTTGACCTGGCCATGCGGATGCCCGCCTTTCGCGGGCGTATGGTCAAGCGTGTGCCTGCCGATGAATGGTTGTTCCCCAACATCAATGCCGGCTGTGTGCTCAAATTCAGCGATTCGGGAGAGGTTATCGAATCACTGTGGGATAAAAGCGGCAAATCCCATCCGGTTATCACCTCCATGCGCGAGGACCGCGGTTACCTGTACCTGGGCGGTATCATGAACAACCGCATCGGGAGAATAAAGCTTGAAGGGGCAGACCCCGACTGGTTCGGTCCCGACAGCTATTGGGGGAAAAAGTCGCCGGCCATGGATCGCACGGAAGATTCTTGAAACGGCAAAGGTGAACGTATGTCTTTTCAGGCCATTGAAATATTCAAGGAAATTGTTTTTCGCAACCGCGATCGACATGCCATTCCCTCCCTGGACGGTCCCCTCAACCCCAATGAGGCCCTCGAGCAGCTTCCGGTTTTGGCGGCCGCCCTCGATCAGCCCGACGATCTGGCAATAGATGGGGCGGGAAATCTTTATGTTTCATCCGGCAACCAGGTATGGCGGTTCAATGGTGATGAGAACCCCCAAAAAGCCGCGTTTGCGCGGTTTGCCGGTCCCACCGGCGGTCTGAGTTTTCATCCCGACGGCAGGTTGATGGTCTGCGTCGGAGGACATGGGGTGTGCCTGGTGGACGGCCACGGGGAAAAGACGTGGATCAAGGAAGCAGGAGGCACTGCGGTGCGATGCCCGAATTCAGCCATAGCGGGTCCAGACGGGAGTATATACATCGCCGATGGCAGCACCTTCCATCAACCACAGGATTGGTTCCGGGATCTGATGGAAAAGCGCAAATCGGGCCGTTTAATCCTCTATGATCCAGACAGCGAAAAATGCGAAGTGCTGCTTTCCGACCTGAGTTATCCTCATGGCGTGGCGTTGACCCACGACGCCCAGAGCATTATTTGCACCGAAAGTTGGAGCCATACGCTTGCGCGTTATCCCATCGGCGACATACGGCCGGCGACCCGTGAAACCATCCTGCCCAATTTGCCCGGATACCCGGGACGCGTGGTTGCATCCTCTGACGGGGGTTATTGGATGTGTCTTTTCGCCATGCGCACGGAACTGGTGGAGTTCGTTTTGTCTGAGGACAAGTATCGCCTGGAAATGATGCGCACCATCGATCCGGCCCATTGGGTACGCCCGGCATTGTCATCCGGAGAAGATTACCTGGAACCGATTCAATTCGGCGGGATCCGGGTACTGGGCATTAAAAAGCCCTGGGCTCCGCCGCGTTCCTACGGTTTGCTTGTCAAGCTGGATGGAGATTTTGAAATCAAAGAAAGCCTCCACAGCCGGGCTGACGGCAGGCGCCATGGAATCACCGGCGTAGCGGAACACAAAGGGGAGCTGTTCATCCTGTCTAAAGGGCATGGACTGCTCCTGAGAAAAAAAGTCAACCCCTAGATACCGGACAACTTTTATGCAACAAGACAAGCAGCCGATCGTCAAGGTTGTAAAGGGCAGCAAAGTTTACCAGGGTGTTCACGCCCTCAAAGAGGTGGACTTCGATTTGTATAAAGGAGAGCTGCATGCCCTGGTCGGTGAGAATGGGGCCGGCAAATCCACTCTTTGCAAAGCATTGGCAGGAGCCATCGAGTTGAGCTCCGGGCACATTCTGGTGGATGGGGCCAAGCGTTCCTTCAAGACCCCGGCGGAAGCCCTGGCGGCCGGAATCGCGATGGTCTACCAGGAAACGAGCCTCGTGCCCAGCATGACCGTCGCGCAGAACATCGAGCTGGGAAGGGAAAAATTTTTCAATCGGTTGCGCGGCCTGTACATCAAGGCCCAGCAAACCATGCAGACCATGAACTTCGACGTGGATCCGACGCTGTTGGTGGCCATGCTTGGCGCCGCCCAAAAGCAAATGGTGGAAATCGCCCGCGCCGTCGGCGCCGATGCCCGGGTAATCATTTTCGATGAGCCCACCGCAACGTTGACCCCGGAAGAGAAGCTGCATTTCTTCGATCTGGTCAAAGCCATGCGCAGGGACGGCATGTCGGTGATTTTTATTTCCCACATGCTCGAAGAGGCGCTTGAAATTGCCGACCGCATCACCGTGCTACGTGACGGGCAGAAAGTTATTACCGATGATGCGCTGAACCTGACACGCGAGAGCCTGGTGAGATACATGGTCGGTCGGGATCTCACGCAGACCCACTACACCAGGGAGAAACGACAAAAGCGCGCCCCTCGAAAAACAAAACGAAAAGTACTTACCGTGGAAAACGTCATTAAAGGCAACACGGTCAAGAACATGTCCTTCAGCGTGTATTCGGGAGAAGTCACCGGCATCGCCGGCCTGGTGGGATCGGGCCGCACCGATATCGCCCAGATCATTTACGGTGCGATGAAGCGCAATTTTCTTCACGGCGGCATGATTTACTGGGAGGGGCGCCCCATACGCTACCGCGTGCCGCGCCAGGCGGTCAACGACGGCATTGTGTATGTCACCGAGGATCGCAAGCTCAATGGCTTCTTTGAGACCATGGACGCCGACGACAATGTCTATCTGGGCTGGCTGGCCACCAAGATGGGGCGATGTTTTTTTATCTCCAGGAAAAAAAAGACTGAGTTGGGTGAAATCTGGGCGCAACGCATGCATATTCGCTCACTGAATCGCAGGGCCAAGATTATTGAACTTTCCGGCGGCAACCAGCAAAAGGTGACCATTGCCAAGTCCCTCGTGCAGCAACCCAAGCTGGTGATTTTCGATGAGCCCACGCGCGGAGTCGATGTTAAAACAATCCCCCAAATTCACAACTTGATTCGCTCCCTGGCCGAGGAGGATGTCGCTGTTGTGGTCATATCTTCTTACCTTCCTGAAATACTGAGTCTTTCCGATCGCATCCTGGTGGCCCAGAAAGGACGAATTGTGGAAGAATTCAGCCCGGAGGAGGCCACCGAAGAAAAAATTATGTATGCGGCCATCCATTAAAAATAGCATTTGTAAACTTGAAACATTCAATTCAAGACGAAAGGAGTTTTTCCCCATGCGACTCATCGATTTTTTCGACAAAAGCGTCGGTTACTATCCGGATCACGTTTTCGTCCAGCAAGACGGTATTAAACGAACCTATTTGCAGAGCCAGCGAGCCACCCACCAGATTGCCAATGCCTTGCACCGCGATGGGTTTGGAAACGGAGCACGCATCGCCGTTTATGCTCCCAATGACTACCGTATCGTGGAGGCCATGTATGGGCTGTTTCGGGCCGGCGCCGTGTTGATACCCATCAATATTCGAAATCCCATCGAGGAAAACCTTTACATTCTCAACATGGTCAAGTGTGACATGGTGTTTTACCACAGTGTATTTGAAGAACATGTGCCTCGGATGAAACAAGAATGCCCGTCCATAAAGCAGTTTGTGTGCATCGACAGCGACCAGGGACAAGGGGCATACCTGGCGGACTGGATGGACCTATCGGATGAACCGGCCCCGGAGATCGATTATAAGCCCACCGACCTGTTTGGTATTTACGCCACCAGCGGCACCACCGGAAAGCCCAAGGGCGTCATGCACAGCCACCTGAGCGTCATGCTGGTGGTGATAGATTTTCTTTACAGCCTCGGCTACCGCGAACCGGAAATGCATTACTGCGTGGCGCCGGTGACCCATTTCGCCGGGACCCTGATCTTTGCCTTTTCGGCCATCGGCTCAACCACCATCCTGGAGTCCAAAGTCGACCCGTTGCGGATTATGAAAGCCATTGAAGAGCACCAGGTGACCGTCCTGTTTCTTCCGCCCACGGCCATATACATGATGCTGGCCCATCCCCAGGTGCGGGACTTTGATTATTCATCCTTGAAAAACTTCATTTATGCCGCCGCTCCCATGGCGCCGGATAAAGTGCGACAGGCCAATGAAGTCTTCGGCCCGGTGATGACCAATATTTTCGGCCAAACCGAATCGCCCGCCCCCACCACCATCCTGCAGCCCGGAGAGCACCGCCCCGACGACGGGCCTGTGTGGGAAAAGCGGCTGTCCAGTATCGGGCGGGCCTGTTTGACGCGCTGGACCGAGATCATGGATGAAAAAGGCAATATCCTTGGGCCCCATGAAACCGGTGAAGTGGTCATTCGGGGTTTCGGCAACATGGCCGGGTACCTGGATGACCCCGGGGCGACCGCTGAGGTTTCCAGGTTCGGGTGGCACCACACCGGCGACATGGGCTATAAAGACGAAGAAGGTTACATCACCCTGGTGGATCGCAAAAAGGACATGATCGTCTCCGGCGGGTTCAACGTGTTTTCCGTTGAAGTTGAGAAGGCGCTGCTCTCCCACCCTGCGGTCATGGAAGCCGCCGTCATCGGTGTTCCCGATGAAAAATGGGGGGAGGCGGTCAAAGGGCTCGTGGAACTCAAAGACGGCCAGCAAGTCTCCGAAGAAGCGCTCATTGCCCACTGTAAGGAGCGCATCGGCAGCGTGAAGGCACCCAAAAGCATTGATTTCATTGGGGAGCTGCCCCGCAGCGCCACGGGGAAGGTCCTGAAACGTAAACTTCGCGACAAGTACTGGGAAGGTAGAGAGCGAAAAATATAGAAAGGCATGCAATGGAAAATAATGATGTGGTTATTGTCAGTGCCGTGAGAACCCCCTTTGATAAATTCGGCGGCCCGTTGAGAAACGTTGCCAGCATCGATCTGGGAGCCATGGTCATCCGGGAAGCCCTCAGCCGCGTAAATGTCGACGGCGCCATGGTGGATGAAGTCTACTACGGGAGCTGTGTGCCGGCTGAAACCGCCCTGGAGACCAACATCCCGGCCCGCCAGGCGATTTTAAAAGCCGGGCTGCCGCCGACAACACGCTCGTTGACCATTGACCGTGCCTGCTGTTCCTCCCTGACGGCGGTGGGCCTGTGCTTTGATGCGGTCAAGTCCGGTCGGGCCGAGGTGTGCCTGGCGGTGGGCGCCGAGAACATGAGCCGGGCGGCTTTGCTGGTTCCACCCAACGTGCGCTGGGGGACGAAAATTGGTTCCATCGCCGCCCGGGACGGTCTTTTCGAGCTCGGCTATGCCGGTTTTAACCCGGTCAGCGTTGATGCGGGCGAGGTCGCCCTGGAGATGGGTGTGGACCGGGAACAACAGGACCAATGGGCACTGAGAAGCCAGCAACTCTACGCCCGGGCCCTGGGAGAAGGGAAGTTCAAAACCGGGGAAGAGTTGATGGCCGTGAGCGTGCCTTCCAGAAAAGGGGATACCATTGTCGATAGGGACCAGCAACCCAGGGCCGACACGACCCTGGAAAAACTGGCGGCTTTAAAAACGGTTTACGGCAGCCCGACGGTGACGCCCGGCAACGCGCCGGGCTTGAACACCGGGGCGGCCGCGGTTTTGATCATGAGCCGAAGCAAGGCCGAAGCATTGAACCTTCAACCCCTGGCCGTCATTCGCACGGTTAGGGGTGTGGCCGGTGCGGCCCGGGATATCGCCAGGATTCCCGCCCCGGCCATCCTCAAGGCCCTTTCCGCGGCGGGTTTGAGGCTGGATGACATGGGTCTCATCGAGATCAACGAAGCTTTTGCGGCCATGCCCCTGGTGGCCAGTAAAATACTGGCCGATGGGGATGAGGCCAAGCTGACCGTCCTGCGGGAGAGAATCAATGTCAATGGCGGTGCCATTGCCATCGGCCATCCGGTGGGCGCCTCCGGCGCACGCATCCTGATGACCCTGATGTACGAATTGCGCAGAAGGGGCGGCGGACTAGGGGCGGCGGCAATCTGCGGCGGCTTGGCCCAAGGAGATGCCGCCGTCATTGAAGTTTGAACAGCATTTTTCCAGGAAGGAGAAACCCACAGTGGAGCTTAAAAATTGTGTTGCCGTGATTAGCGGAGGCGCTTCGGGTCTTGGTGAGGCTTGCGCGCGTATGTTTGTCAAAGATGGAGCCCGGGTTGCGCTGTTGGACCTGGACCGGGATAAGGGCGAAGCCCTGGGGGCGGAAATTGGGGACGCGGCCATTTTCTGCCGCACCGATGTGACCGATGACGAAAGCACGGCCGCTGCAGTCGACAGGGTCATGCAGGTTTTCGGCGCCATCCACGTGGCCGTTAACTGCGCCGGCATCGGGGCCCCCGCCAGGGTGCTGGGCAAAAACGGCCCCATGTCCATGGAGGTTTTCAAGAAGGTGGTCCATGTGAACCTGTTCGGCACCATGAACGTCATTCGGCTGGCGGCCCAGCAGATGCTGAAAAACAGCCCCAACGATGGCGGCGAAAAAGGCGTGGTGGTCAACACGGCCTCCAGCGCCGCCTTTGAAGGGCAGATCGGGCAGTCCTCCTACAGTGCTTCAAAAGCCGGCATCGTGGGCATGACGCTGCCCATCGCCCGTGAATTCGCTGAGTACGGTATCCGGGTGAACACCATCGCGCCGGGATTGTTCGATACCCCTCTGCTGGCGCAACTCCCCGATCCCGTTAAAGACGCTCTGGGCAAGATGGTGCCGTTTCCCAAACGGCTGGGCATCCCGGTTGAATTCGCCATGCTGGCAAAACAGATCGTCGAAAACCCCATGATCAACGGTGAAACCATCCGGCTGGACGGGGCCATGCGCATGGCGGCCAAATAGGAGAAAAAAATGAACGCGATCGCTGATCTTCTGGGATGCCGCTATCCCGTTATCCAGGGGGCCATGGGGGTGATCAGCAACCCGGAACTGGTGGCGGCGGTTTCCGAAGCCGGTGGCTACGGGCTTTTGGCCACCGCTTTTATGAATGATCCCGAGTATTTTCGGCAGCAGATTGAGGCGGTTCAAAGGCTGACGGACAAGCCCTTTGGGGCCAATCTGGCGGCTTTTAATCCGGCCTCCCGGCAATTGGCTGAAATTGTCCCCCCAATGGGAATCCGGGCGGTGACCACTTCAGCGGGTTTTTCCGGACCCTTGGTGGACTACCTGAAGGATCGCGGGGTGAAAGTGCTCCAGGTGGTGCCAAACGTGCAAAGTGCTCTGAAGGCGGCGGCGGCCGGTGTTGATGCGGTGATTGCAGAAGGAATGGAATCCGGCGGTGCCCAGGGGCACCGCGGCGTTTCCACCATGGTTTTGGTGCCCATGGTGATCGATGCCGTGGATGTGCCAGTGGTGGCTGCCGGGGGCATCGCCGATGCCCGGGGTTTTCGAGCCGCCCTGGCGTTGGGGGCCCAGGGAGTTCAAGTGGGCACGCGTTTTATCGCCTCCCGGGAGTGCATCGCGCACCGCAATTACAAGCAGGCCATCTGCAAGGCTGCCGACACGGACACGGTTTTGCTGGGTGATGACAGGATTCTGGTACGGGTGCTGCGCACCCCTCTCGCGGAAGCCTGGCTGCAGAAGCCGAAAGCCCAGGTCTTTGAGTTCTTGTCAGCCCGCCAAAACGAGGCTTCTTTAGAAGGGGACCTGGAGACCGGGGCCGTGGCCGCCGGGCAGGTTGCCGGGGTGGTAAATAAAATCAAGCCAGTGCGGGAAATTATTGAAGAAATGGTGAGATAGCGACTAATTATCTGCTTGCGCCGTGCTTAAGTATCGTATCTGGTATAGCTTGCTCATGCAATGCTTGCCCTCAACCGTCGAATCATTTCACTGCGTATGCTCCCTTTTTTTCCGGCGGCATCCAGCGCTTCGGCGTCTCCAAGTTTTCGATGGAGTTTCAGCAAACCGAGTATCCGATCGTAATGTGGGCCTGGCGCATCACCCTTAAATCCCCCCTGCCTTTCCTGCAGCAGAAACTGTGCCCGAGTTGTGCCCGTCAAGATCAAACGTTTCCAAACAGTTCCAAACCAAACCAAAAGTTGTTTGAAAAAGTGGTTTAGAATCGACAGGTTGAAATTACAACAGCTTTTATTTTTTAGAATCCTGCTTTTCGAATCCGCAGTTCGCCCGTTCGCATCGGGCCGGGCGTACCAATGATTTCGAGGACCAACAAGTGGCCGCTTGCAGGTCCTTTTTGCTTGCAGATCGAGGTTCTGGGATTAAAATTTGAAATGTTGAAAAGAATAAGACGACGTTGAGATGGATGCCATGGGTGGAAGATTCGGAAAATACGGAGAGACGAAAAGAATTGCCAAACTTCGCCGCGGCCGGAGTTGGCCGGACAGGGCCAGAAGAACACCCTGCCGAAAGGCATGCTCCGGCACCGGCCTCCCAAAAAGACCGTAAAAAAAACGCTGATACAATTCAGTTTATCTCGTCTTTCGATTGGAAGAGTGGATATCGACCAACCACTGCCGGCAGTTAGAGGATAAATTGACATTGCCTGGCGCCATGAATGACGCGTCTAATTGGAACCGTTTTTGTTTTCACGACATAGAAAACGTTAGTGTAACATTCTTTCTGTATTTTCGGTTTAGCACAGAAGCAGGCAGAGGCCAGGGGGTCGTCACCAATGGAGTGCATGCATTCTGCAGCCGAACCCATGAAATTTTTGCCAACTGCTGGGTCGACGAATGGACAACTTATGATCATGACTTTGCTCCCGAAGCCAGTGATGCTTTCCTGGACTGGTTTTTTGGGATGCGCGATACCATTGAAAAAGGGTATGTACGCTCGGACTTTCAAAATGGTTGGGCGTATAAACATTATGCTCAAAGTTATTTTTTTGACGTCCGGGCCGGTGGACACTTGAAATTCGAAGCCTGGTGGTACACCGATGCGGATCTGGACATCACGATTTACGACGAAAACGGCAGATGGGTCGGTGGCGGCTATTCCTGGTCGAATTCCGCTGAAAGTGTCGATATTGAGGTGCCTAGCTCGGGGGTCTATCAGGTGAAGGTGCGTGCTTACAGGGGCAGGGCTGAATCCGACACTTGGGCCCAGGTAGATGTGGACCCTAACATCACAGGCCGATTTGAGCTGCCCGTGGATAAAATTAAAGGTATCAATACTAATTTGCGCGGTCAAACGCTTGACCAGCCAGAGCCTATTTCAAGCCGCATCTATGATATCGACGTCGACGACGGCACCCATGCCATAAGTTTGGAATTGCAATGGGCTGATCCTGGCATCGATCTGGACCTTTTCCTTCTCGATGGCAAGGAACGGGTGGTCGCCTACTCCAGTGATCGGAATACGAATTATGAGTTCATCTCATATAAGCTGCCGTCAGCAGGCCGTTACCGCATTGAAGTGAAAACACACAATCTGTCCGGCCTGTGCGAATACTCCCTTACGGGGCATCGCACCCCTGTATAACAGCAATCAATAGATGTCAAAGGCCAGGGATATCGACGGTGCCAAAGAAATCAAAGGATTTTAGCAACCGCAACCTCAGCCCGACCCCGACCCGGCAATCAGGGTGTCACACCCGGCAGGCTGTTTGCGATGCGAATTTCATCCAGCCGGGCGCTGCGTGGTGCGTGAAACGGCTCCACGTACCACAGGATGCCGTCAAAGCTCACCGGCCCATTGCCGTTGCCTTCCAGGGTCAGATGCGGCTCACCCAGGTGGATTGGATCGGCGGGGTCGATCCAAGCGGCCGCATCGGAGTTTTGCTCGCCGATGCTGATGCGCACCACCACCAGGTGATCGCCCGGGGTCCAGGGCACGCTGCCGGCACCGTAATCGTCCCAGGTCGGGCTGATCCACTGGTCGCTTGCCCAGTGCTTCTTGATGCGAAAGGCGCGCTGATCGCCCTGGCCGGTGATCTCGATGCTGAAAAGGCGTCGGTCATAAAGCCGGGATCCGCCGTCGCTGCTGCTGCCGCCGTCGACCAGCGCCAGGGCGTTCAAAGCGTCGCCGTCATCATCTCCCAGGACGAAACTGAGCCACACTTCACTTCCTGCCTCTCCACCGGCAGGCCACTCCAGGGGACGGTATAGGTGGGCGGTGGTGTTGTCCATCACGGCGTGGTTGCCGGAAGCCCCAGGGCCGGCGGCCTCCAGGCTTCCTTCGGTCAACAGCACCTTGTGCCAGTCGATGCTGCGTACGTTCTGCCAGGGACCGCCCCAGCCGGCGGAAACGCCTCCCTGATCGTGCAGGGCTTCACCGGGCGCATAGGCGAATCCTTCGTAAACCAGGGACCCGGCGGCCGGGGGTGCTGTGGAAATCACCGCCTCCAGCAGGGCCCACTGCGTACCGCCGAAGGTATCCCGGCCGTAAAGGGCCAGAACATTATCGCCGTCCACCAGGTAGGGCCTGATGTCCACGTCGTATACCTCTGCTGGCATCTCGCCGTTGAAATCTTTCAGGATGCTGTGGCCGTTGACATACAGCTCAAAATCATCATCTACGGCCACCAGCACCCGGGTGGAAGTGATCTCCTCCGGGTTCCAGGGCAATTGAAAGACTTTTCTGAGGTAGACATTTCTCGGGCCGTTGGTTCCGTCAGGCGTTCCTTCCCCGGACCAATCCCAGATGAACTGCGCCGTGGTGTCCGGAATCCAGCTTGAGGGGGAATCCGCGCTGGGATACGGGGCGTATGCATAGCGCCAATGGCAGTCTTCAAAACCCGGCTGAGTCCAGCCTTCCTCCGTACTGTCAAAGGATTTCCAGCTGCCGTCGCTGACAATTCTGATGTGATCTCCAATGGTTACCTTCAGGGCATCCAGGTACAGGTTGCGATCCCCGTCATCGTTGCCGGAACCATCCCAGTAGTCATTGACAAACTCCACCGCAATGGCATGGACTCCGAATTCGATGCCGGGGATGTTCACCGCAATTTCGTGGGATTGATTGTCGGCCTGGCTCCAGGCGGCCTGGGCCATTTTTTCCCCGTCGACGTAAATATTCACCTTGACCGGTCCGGGACGATCGGCAAGGCCTCTCAATGTCAACCGGTTGTACTGGCCGCCGAACTCCATCAGGTACTCTAGCAGGTCTCCCTGGTGCCAGCAGGCCGCGTAGGTTCCCCAACCGCTCCAGCCGTACCCCGTAATTTCATCCAGTCCTTTCCAGGCACTGTCGGTGCCTGTGAAGCCGTAAAAATTCTCGGCCTCGCGCCATTTATCCACGGGGGTGATGCTGTCGGTCTGTCCCGCGAAAGTTTGCCAGCCGTCCTGCGCACCGGCCGTTTTGCCCGCCTGGCGAATTTCAAAGAATCCCCTGGAAAAACCCTGTAAACTCAGGCTGGTATGTTCAAAGATCCGGACCAGGCACCGGGTGGATGACACGGGCCTGAGCTCACCGTTTTTCATGTAGTTCTCGGGAATGGTAAAGGGGTAGTCGCCCCACAAAGGGTCGCCACGCTGGATCGACTGGGTCGGGTTGACCCTGTACCAGGTATCCCCGCCATCAAAAGAAATCTGGATGTTGGCCAGCTGGGCCTGCTCGGTGGCCGTCCATTTAATGGGCATTATCTCCCCGGCCTTATAAACATCACCGGCGTTGGGGCTGGTGATAGTGTAGACGTTCTCATCATCCGGGTTGAGAATGGCCACCTGAAACCACCGGGTATCGTGGGCCCGGTGGTTGTTCCCGTCTTTGTGGGTGGGCCACCCCATCATTTCCTGGGCTTCATGCCAGTCGTGGGTCAGGTAAATTTCACCGGTGTCGCTGTTTTGCAGCTTGATGAGCATCTCCGTTAGCGGGTAGGTCACGCGCCAGCCGGCGGCCGGATAACCCTGCCACTCACTGTGGCAACTGCTGCCGCTGGCCAGACGGTCGGCATCCAAATCAAAAACGCCCCGGATGTTCCAGGTGGTTTCGATCCCGTCGCCGCTGAACATGATGGAGTAGCTGGTGGGGGCGGTGATGCCCGGCAGGCTGACGATGTCCGCTAGCTCGGCCTTGCGGATGGCATAATTAATGTCGTACACGGGATCGCGGTCATTTTTCTCGTAAGTGCCGCCCATTGTCATATCAGAGGTGTGGTCTCCCATAATCGTGTGGCCGAACTCGTGCTGGACCAGGTAGGCCAGATCAGCATAGCTGCTGTCGATAGAGAACTCCTTGGCATGGGGCATGGCTTCCCAGTCCTCCGGGTCCACGCACAGGGGGTCGAAAACGCCCCAGGGCGCCCCATTTTTGTCATAACCTGGGCTGCAGGTGCTCGTGTCCGCAGTATTCATGAGTGGATCGGTTCCCAGCCTAAACCAGGACCGGCTGCGGTCCCTCGATGCCATGCCCCACTCGTACCGGTCCAGGCTGCTGGCAAAATGTTTTCTATAAAAAGCCCCGCTCCAGAGCTGGAACAAAATGATGTTGTTTTGCCTCTCATCGCACCTGCGCCCATCTGGAAAGTAGCTCAAATTCCTACGGGAGTGATCGAAATTATCCTCTCCATCGGCGGTTTTGCCACAGGAAAAATCAGGATCCGACTTCCAACTCAGTGGTGAAAAAGCTTCAGCGGTCGCACCACGGGAAATATGTTTTTTGTAGTCGCGAAACCTCAGGACCAGGTTGGCCTCGGCTTCGGAATCCACGATGCGAAAATGCATGTCCGGCAGCACACTTTTCCAGTTGCCGATTCCCAGCCGGACGGCGTCCTTGATCTCCTCCAGTGAGAGCCTTATGTAGCCTTCGCGTTCGTCACGGTAAAAAGGCATGTCATCCGGCTTCACGTCGATGTAAATCCTCAAATCCGGCAGGATGTGCTTCAGCAATAGCGGTCTCAGGCGGGGGTCGTTGGTTAAATAGCCTCGCTGGGCATGGGCCATGGAAAAGCCTGGAAGCACCAGCAGGATCACCATCAGCCAAATACGTTTGCTTAACATCGGCGGTCTCCTTTATTTTTTATTTTTGCTTTTGACATTGCCGGGGACTCCTGCCCCTCGTTGCCATGTTTTTGTTGCCAGTTGACATGCCTTTGTACTCCAAAAAGCGTGCCATGAAGGTATCCGAATATAAATTACTATAAACTCAAATAGTTGTTGTTGTTTCCTGATGCTTGGAAAGCTGAAATTCATTTTGACCGTTCTGCACCAGCAGCCGGGTGGAAGACGTCTTCCGTTTCCGTCGGGAAGCCGCCATCGTCTCCCAGTTGAAGCACCCCCACCTGGTGCGCATATACGAAGTGGGGCAGGACGGTGGCCTGAATTTCCTGGCCATGGAGCTTATCGAGGGCCAGGGACTTGATGAAATCCTCTCCGCCGCCGGCAAGGAAACGGTGGGGGTCGATTTCGCCCTGGAAGTGGTCACACAGGCGGCTGCAACCCTGGGGTACGTCCATAGGACCGGCGTGGTCCATCGCGATATCAAGCCGGCCAATATCCTGCTGCTGGCACGGCCAGAACCCGCCTCCGAACCTGCCCACGCCCCGGCAGGCAAGCCGCCGCGTCCCTTCCTCAAGCTGGTGGATTTCGGCCTGTCCCGGGTGATAGACCTGGGTCGCATCAAGGAAAAGCAGGTTGTCACCGGCACCTTCAGCTACATGTCTCCCGAGCAGGCCGGAATTCTTTCCCACCCGGTGGATGAGCGCAGTGACCTGTATTCCCTGGGCATGGTTTTTTACGAAATGCTTACCGGTCGGCGACCTTTTGAAGGTCCGGATGTCAACAGCATCATTTATCAGCAAGTTGCCCGTGAACCGCAGGCTCCCACCCGGATCAGGCGCGGCATTCCCCCCGTGATTGAAAAAATAGTGCTGAAACTGATCTGCAAGGATCCGGCGGACCGCTACCAGAGCACCCAGGGCCTGCTGGAAGATCTGCAACGTGTGGCAGCCGGGGAAAGTCCGGGAATTCTCGACCGGGCTGCTCACCGTCCCAGGCTCAACTTCAGGACTCGACTGATCGGACGCGCGGGGCACACGGACAAACTTCAGCGGCTTTATCAGCAGGCGGCCGGCGGAAGCGGCGGGTTGTGCCTGATCAGCGGCGAGGCCGGCCAGGGGAAAAGCCGTCTGGCCGAAGAGTTCCGGGTGTTCGTTCTGAAAAATACCGGCACATTCATTTCCGGCAAGTGTTTTTTCCAGGAAAACAAAGTTCCTTACCAGCCCTTTGCCGAGGCTCTTAATGACTACCTGCGCCAGGTGGAACGCATGGGTTCGGATGAACGCAACCGGCGGCTCCTGCACATGCGGGACAGCATCCGGGAACAGGCGGAAATCATCTGCCGGCTGGTCCCGGAAATCCAGGAGGTATTCGGTGAGGTGCCGTCCCTGGCGCCCCTGGAGCCGGAAAAGGAAATCCAGCGCTTTGCCCTGACCAGCGCCAGGTTTTTCCTCCGGCTCGGTGAAATCGGCAAACCCGTTGTGCTGCTCCTAGATGACCTGCAATGGGCCGATGAAGGCAGCCTGGGATTGCTGGAAGCTATCGCCGAAGAAATTGCCGGTGCTCCCCTGCTGATTCTGGGCACTTTCCGGGACAGTGAAATCGGCCCCCACCACAGTGTCCGACGCATCATCCAGCTGGCCCGCGACAAAAAACTGCCCCTGGAAACCGTTGCCCTCGAGCCGCTTGAAAAAGTCGACACCCGGGAGCTGGTGGCCCAGGTGCTGGGTGAAAAAATTCCCCCTGTGGAAGAGATCGGCCGGTATGTCCACAGCAAAAGTCGCGGCAACCCGCTGTACAGTCTGGAACTCGTGAACCAGCTGGCGGCTGCCGAAGTGCTTTATTTTTACCGGGGCACCTGGCACTTCGATCCCGGGCGGCTGGACCGGGTAGCTGTTCCGGACACCATGGTGGAGGTCATCCGACAGCGCATCCACCGACTTGACCGGGATCACCTCCAGGTGCTGTCCATGGCGGCGGTGATCGGTTACCGTTTCAGTCTGGACATTTTATACCGGCTTGCCGATTATCCCCGCGAAAGGGTGATCCAATGGATTGACGAGGCCATCGCACTTCAACTCCTGGACGCGTCTCCGCTCCGGGGGGAGCTGGTGTTTTGCCACGATCAGGTCCATGAAGCCCTGTATACCCGGCTGGGCATCGAACACCGGCGCCAGCTGCATGCCCGCATCGCCGGGCTGCTGGAACAAACTCCGGAGGAAAAAAGAAATGAAAAGCTGTTTGACCTAGCCCATCATTTCCATGCGGCCGGGCAGGCTGATAAATGCCTGCGCTACGCTCTGCCGGCGGCCGACGAAGCCCGGCGCAGATATGCCAACGAAGAGGCCATCCGTTATTACCGGATGGCCCTGGATTTGCTGGGAGAAACGGGCCGCCGGGGCGATCCCGACTGGATCCGGGCCAAGGAAGGCTTGATGCAGATTTATGCCACCATCGGCAGCCATGATGCCGCCATCGAGCTGGGACGCGAATTGCTTGCCGTTCAGGCTGACGTGCTCGGCCGGGTGCGGATGCATCGCGCCATTGGTTTGAATTATTTCAAAAAATCAGATTATCCGAATGCTGAAAAAAGCCTGCTGCAGGGACTGCATCTGCTGGGCAGGCGGTTGCCGCAAAAAAAATGGTGGGTATTGCTGCAAAGTGCCAGGGAATTTTCAAGCCATCTCTTGCGCTCGCCGCTGGCCGCCAAACATCGCGGGCGACCGGCCCGCCGGCTGACCGACCGTGACCGGGAAATCGCCTGTCTGTACGAGGCCCTGCACCAGCTGTACATGTTCGACGATTACATCAAATTTTTTTGCGTCACCCTGAAGTTGATGAACTTCGGTCAAACGCGCCTGGGAAAATCCCGCGAACTGGCCGCCGCCCTGTCGGGCTACGCCTTCGTGTGCACGGGGATGGGTCGCTTTGAACACGCCATCCAATACCACAAACTGGCCATGGACATGTACGCGGATCTGGGCGATGCCGCCGGTGTGGCGCTGGCCACCCGCAACACCGGATACGCATACCTGGCAAAGGGTGATTTCGAAAATGCCGAGCGGATTTTACTCGAAGCCCGGGATCGAATCAATACCGTTGGCGATCTCTATGAACTGATCCACGTGCTCAACGGGTTGCAGCTCACTTATTACAACTGGGGCCGGATCGACCGGCGCGATGAAGTCGTCAACACTCTGCTGGAGGTCAGCCGCAGGATTGAAAACCATTTCGGCATCACCACGGCCCTGTCCAGCTTCGGGGGCAGCTGCCTGGTCCGCGGGGATCTGCCGGCGGCCGAAAAATGGCTCCAGGAAGCTCTCCAGGTCGGCGGCCAAAACCGGCAGTGGGTCCCCTGCTGTGTTGCCCACTCGGTTTACAGCCTGCTGCAGCTGGAAAAAGAGGATTTCGAGGCAGCCTTACACCATGCCGATTCGGCCTACCACATTCTGGAAAAGCACCATTTGCTTAAACCCGTGGTCGCCCTTGCCTTTATTTGCCGCACCGATGCCCACCTTGCGCATTTGAAACACAGGACGAATTCCATGGACCTGCGGCAACGCAGGAAACAGATCCGGAAAATCAAGGTCATGGTCAGGGAAATGACCACAAACACGATGCGCTGGCCTCTTTTTCGCGGCCTGGCCCTTAGAGTCAAGGCCCAGTTTGCAGACCTTGCCGGCCGTCCTTCCAAGGCTCAACGCCTGTTTGAAGCCGCCCTGCAACAGCTGGCAGGCATTGACCGACGTTTCGAACTGGCCAAGACCCATGCTCAATACGGTGATTTCCTGGAAAATGGCGGCCGGCACGCTGCGGCGGCAGAACAATGGCAGCAGGCCTTCAATATGTTTAGCCAGGCCGGGGCCCTGGTCTGGCAAAGACGCATGGCGGAACACCTCGGGGTACCGGAAGAAGCGCCACCAAAACCAGCGGAGATGACCGAAAGCCGCCGGCTGGCCTCCCTGCTGCAGGCCAGCCGCGACATCACTTCCATCCTGGACATTGAGGGTCTGCTGGAAACCCTTTTGGCCAAAGCCATGGAGGTGACCGGGGCCCAGCGGGGCTTTTTATTCATCGCCCACGAGCACACCGAGAAACTGGAGCTTAAAATCAGCAAGGCCGTGGAGACAAACCACACCGTCGCCTTTCAATTTTCAAGCGGTATCGTCGAGCGTGTCTATCGGAGTGCCCAGCCCCTGATCATCGCCGATGCCGGGCGGGACGAGAACCTGGACGCTTACCGCAGTGTGGCGGATTATGAACTCAAATCCGTTCTGTGTGTGCCCCTGCGCCATTACCAGCGGGTGCTGGGGGGCTGCTACCTGGACAACCCCCTGACCGGCGGAGTGTTCGGCGACGATGACGCCCGGCTACTGGAAGCTTTCATGGCCCAGTCGGCCATTTGCCTGGAAAACGCCCGGGCCTACGAAAAAATACGGGCTTTAAACAGGGAGCTGAAAAAAGAAGGCGATCTGATCAAAAAAGAAATCCGCCAGTTGAAAAACATCGTCCGCTTCAATTCCGCCCACATCAAATCCTACGGAGACATCCAGCTGGTCACCCAGGATGAACGTCTTTTGCAGATAATTGACAAATCCAGCCGCTTTGCCCAGACCACGGCCAACGTGCTCATTACCGGCGACAGCGGCGTGGGCAAAGAGATATTCGCTCACCTGATCCACATGAACAGCGAGCGCCAGGACAAACCTTTCGTCAAGATCAATTGCGCAGCGATCCCCGAGGCCCTGTTCGAGTCCGAGTTTTTCGGTTACGAAAAGGGGGCTTTCAGCGGGGCTGTGAAAACCAAAAAAAGCAAATTCGAGCTGGCCCACGGCGGCACCCTCTTTCTGGACGAAGTGGCAGAGTTCCCTTTAGCCCAGCAGGCCAAGTTGCTGCGAGCCCTTGAAGACGGGGAGATCACCCGGGTCGGCGGCAGCCGTCCCCTCAAGGTGAATGTCAAGGTGATTTGCGCCACCAACAAGAATTTGGCGCAGCTGGTCAGGGACGGCCGCTTTCGGCAGGACCTGTTCTTTCGGTTGAACGTTCTGCATCTGCAGATCCCCGCCCTGCTGGAACGCCGGGATGACATCCCGGTGCTGGCTTCCTATTTCCTGGCCCGTATCGCCAACCAGGAGGGGGGCCGGGAAAAGTATTTTGACGACGGCGCCCTGATATTTTTGAAAAACCTGGATTTGCCCGGCAACGTGCGCGAACTCCGAAACCTGATCCACCGGGTGTACCTGTCCACGGAAAAGGACGTGGTTACCAGAGAAGATATTGAAAACTGCCGCCTGCAAAAAGATGGGCACCCCTCCGTGGTTTTCGAAGGCTCCGGAGAGGCTTTATACCGACCGGCCGCGGCGGACGGCGGGGCATCGGACGCTCTGGCCGCGTTTTTTCAGCAAACCCAGCCTTTTAGAGAGGTAAAAACCCTGTTTGAAACCCGCTACCTGGCGGCCCAGCTGAAAAAACACAATTATAACGTGTCTCAAACGGCCAAATCACTGGGGCTGCAGCCCAGTGCCCTTTTCAGGAAGCTGAAAAGCCTTGACATTCAGGTCAAAAAGACGGTTCGCTGACGCCACCCCAGCACACTGTTTCGCCACGTTTACACTCCTGCGAGGTCTCACCTGTCACCCATGGCATCCAAAGCCGAATTTTCCCTGACTGCCGGAAAAGTTTTAAATTCAGATGATCATTGGACAGCTATAACATTTTGCTACAATACCGGAACCGCGGATGGAAACGAAAAATATCAACGAAACGCAGCGGTCTGGCACGAAAATCGCTATTGTTCATTGGGGGGTTCCCCCTGAAAGAATTGAACCTTGTTGAAATTGACTGTCGCAGTGGAGAGTCTTTAAAAAAGCAGCGCCTGGAAGGACTGTTTTTACCCATGAAAAATTCAATTTACTTCAGATGGCTGGGGGTGGCCGGAATTGAGCTGTCCATGGGTTCCGAGATCATGCTGATTGATCCTTACCTGACCCGGATCCCTTTGCGAAACATCCTTTTTGGACCCGTGCACTCTCACAAGGAATTGATCCGCAAACATATTCCCCGCTGCCATCACATCCTGGTGACCCATTCCCATTTTGACCATTTGATGGATGTGCCTTTCATTGCGCGCTATACCGGGGCCGAAGTTTTCGGATCCGCCAGTACATGCCGGTTGTTGAGCGCCTGCGGGGTTCCGCCCCGGCAGTTCCATGAAATTGATGTCGGTGACCGGCTGTACCTGAACCCTTTCCATTTCCAGGTGCTGCCCGCTCATCATGTGGTCATTCCGGGTTTTGGCTGTCGCCAATTGCCCGCAAAGCTGAAACCACCCCTGTGGGCCTGGCATTTCCGCATGGACAAGACCTTCAGTTTCCTGATTGAAGCCGATGGCCTGTGGATGATGATCGATCTGGGGCAGAAATGCACGCAAGCCGCCGCCGCTTCCATCCTGTTTATGCAGCCCCGCATGACGGCGGCCCAGCGCCGTCACAGAATGGAAATCGTTCGACCGCGGCTGGTGGTTCCGGTGCACTGGGATGACTTTTTCCGTCCGCTGTCCAGGTCACCACGTCCGGGACTGCACCTGTCGGGCTGGAAGTTTCCGCCCCTCAAGCGCCTGAACATGACCGAATTCAGCCAGGCGCTGAAAAGAGACCACCCGGCGGTGGAAATCCTGCTGCCGCAGGTGCTGCACACCTATGATCTGCGGCATATGTTGCTGGCACCGTCGGTTGCGCAAACCAGGCACCAGCATCTTGAAACAGCCGGTGCCCGGCTTTTTGGCGGCTAAAGAACGATAACTTCATCATCAGCGGGATCGGCGGCGTACAGTTTTTCCACCAGCCGGGCGCGGCGCTCCAGGACTGCTCTTTGATTAATGTAGCCCTTGTCGGTGATCTCATTTGCATCGATATCCGGCGGCTCTGCCATCAGAACAACGCGGGCGATGCGGGAACTGCGGCCCGGATGCGCCTTATTGTACAACCGCAGTCCCTCTTTCAGGCGGGAGCGCACCTCCTGGCGCGCGAGAAGATTTTTCAGCGGAACATCGTCGGCGGCATCCGGGCACAATGATTTGCATCCGGCCGGATTGGGAAAAACGAGCAGGCCCAGCTCATCCCTGTCGTGCCCGGCGATGACCGCATCCTGGATCACGGGAGCACCGGCGGCAATGGCGGCTATCCGCAATGCCCCCACATGCACCCATGTGCCGGTTGTCAGCTTGAAGTCTTCTGAAACGCGGCCGTCAAATACAATGCCCTTTGCCGGGTCATCGGGGTCGGCAAGTTTTCCGGCATCACCGATGCAGTAAAAGCCGTCTTCATCAAATGCCGCCCGGGTCAGCGCTTCATCTTTCCAATAGCCGGGCGTCACATTCACCCCCTTGATACGCATCTCGAGCTTGTCGCCGTTGGGAACCATTTTCAGCTCACATCCGGGAGCGGGCAGGCCGATCACCCCGGCACGCTCAATCTCAAAATGGACCGCTGTCACCAGGGGGGAAGTCTCGGTGGAACCCCACGCCGAAACCATGCGAACGCGCTCGCCGCGGGAGCGGATCGACAACGCCTCCAGCCGTTCCCACAGATTATGGGGCAATGCGGCGCCGGCATAAAACAGGATGTCAAGATCGCTGAAAAAATTGTCCCGCAAGGCCGGGTCCTGTTCCAGATAGGGCAGCAGCATATCAAAGCCGCGCGGCACATTAAAATAAAGAGTGGGTGCAACCTCGCGCAGATTGGCGACGGTGTGCTCGACGAGTCCGGGGGCCGGCTTGCCGTTGTCGATGTAGAGCGTTCCGCCATTGAACAGCACCATGTTAAAATTATGGTTGCCGCCGAAGGTGTGATTCCATGGCAGCCAATCTAAAATTACCGGGGGCCGCTCTTCAAGAAAAGGCCACAGCTGTTTAATGGCCTGCTGGTTTGAGCACAGCATGCGCTGGGTGTTGATGACCCCTTTGGGCCGGCCGGTCGAACCGGAAGTAAAGAGAATTTTTGCCACGCTGTCCGGACCCACATGTTCGAATGCCTCATCAACGGCATCTGTGGATGCCGTTTCGGTAAGGGCCGTAAACAAGGTAGCGCGCTGGTTGTCAGCAGGGTTTTCGCTGTGCACGATCTCGACGCCTGCCGTATCCACGTCAGCCAGGGCCGGTTCAAACTTTTTCCCATCGGCCGCGTAAACCAGTGACGGCGACACGCGCTCCAGAATATACCGAAGCCGTCCATGGTCTTTTGACATGAGCGAATAGGCCGGGGACACGGGCACAACCGGAACGCCGATTTGCATGGCGCCCAGCTGCAGCAGGGCGTTGTTGATTCCGTTGTCAGAGAGGATGGCCACCGTGGAGACCGGCTTAAAATCGCGGCCGAGAAAGCCACGATCCAGCAATGACTGTGAAATGGCGTTTACCGCAGCTGCCGTGCGCTCGTAGCTTAGTTCTATCCATTTGCCGTCCGGTTGGCGTTCTGCCAGAAAAATGCGCTCCGGTGCTTCATGCGCCCAGTGGCGCAGCATTTCATTGAGGCTGTCCGGATAGGGCTGCAACTGCTGGGCAGACCGCAGGATCATGCCGCCATCACTCAGATGCTGCACGTTAACTTCAGGCGGGGCAAAGTTCAGCGGGGCGAGAGGCGCCTTTTTTTTCATTGTTCCTCCCATGTAAAAATATTAGTCAACAGTTAATTCAAGAAATACCTGTCCTTTA
>CAZGNV010000057.1:0-31028 GCA_964527835.1 uncultured Desulfosarcinaceae bacterium
TTGACATGCGGCTTGGTCCGCTCAAACTTCTCCTTCGCCATTTGATCGTCCTCCCATGGTTTTGGATGTTACGGTTTCAAACTTCATGGTTGCAATTCCACCGGCCGGCAACCATTGCGAACACTTTTGCACATGGCAACCGCACGCCGTCGCTGTGGTGGAGCCCACGATCGGAATCGAACCGATGAACCTCTTCCTTACCAAGGAAGCGCTCTACCGACTGAGCTACGTGGGCGTTTCGTTTGCACCCTGCGGGCACCTTAAAAAAGCTCCACCATTGATCATGGAGCGGGAGACGAGATTCGAACTCGCGACATCCAGCTTGGAAGGCTGAAGCTCTACCAACTGAGCTACTCCCGCCCGTATAATTTCAAGCGGCGCTGCCGACCCCAAAACACCGGCGGAGATGAACAAAGATTCCTCTAACAGTGCTTAAAGATTCATGCAGGAAGCCATGTAGTAAATACCGATCCCGAATTTTGCGCCGAAATCTCCTACATACGCCTTAGCTGCAGGCTGGTGGTGGGGGGAGGATTCGAACCTCCGAAGGCTTCGCCGACAGATTTACAGTCTGTTCCCTTTGACCGCTCGGGAACCCCACCGTGATGTTTTTTACAGCGAATTCAACCGTGGAGCCAGCGAAGGGATTCGAACCCCCGGCCTACTGATTACAAATCAGTTGCTCTACCAGCTGAGCTACGCTGGCCGCACAACATAATATCTTGATATTAATAGAAATTTGATTGCTGTACTCCAGAGATGACCCCCGATACCTAAAACAAATATTTTTAACGGTCCTACATAGTTATTACAACCTTTGAATTTAGCCGTTATTAATGATTAATTCTAAATATAAACAAAATATTGTAAAATACCAATAAAATCGTCTTTTTTTATAAAATTTCATCTATTTTTACCATGCTGCCCCTTCTTGGACGCTCTTAAAAAAGAATATGCCCTTCAATACAGCAAAGCTTTCGTTGAGAGTGATACTGCAAAACTCCGGGGTCAGGTTAGGCGGTAACCTTGGATGAATTCGGTCATTGTTACTGGAAACTGCATCTGAAATGCGAAGTCTGGTCGCTCCGATGCGCGCCGGATTAAATGTGCCGTTTCACACGATGATTTACATTAAGACATATTTACTTGAAATTCAACAGGTTTTATAAAAAAAAGAAAAAATTTCAAAATATTGCCCTGATCGCCTGCTCAAAGGCCGCTTAGCTGTCCCCAATATGAAGTCGTAAAAAGTCGATTTTCTCGCTCCGCAAGCCTTTTCGGGAGCTGTTGCGGGTTTCGCTATCCGCCTGAGGTTTACCTGCCTCAGGAAGGTTTACCTGCCTCAGGAAGGCGGACAAGGATTCGTTGCAAGAACTCGTCGCCAGCTCCTCAAACAACTTGCAATTTTTAACGCTCAACCCTGAACAGCTCTTTTTCCGAAAAGGGTTGATGTCACTCGAAAACGACTTTTTACGGGACCGTCAACATTGGCATATTTTTAAAGTATAGCGGGTTAAAGACTTTTTGAAAGGTGCCGATATCCCCTTAAAAACCCATAAGATATTTGTCGCGTGGGTTTGATTTTATTTTCAAAAATCCAAAAACAAATTATAACCCCTTGACAATTTTACCTATATTTGATTAAGTCATAATTGGGAAGAAATTAAACCGCCATGAACCCTGATCTTGCATACTGCAACGATGATTGTAGAGCCCCTGAGGAATTGAACCGATGAAACTACGCGCCTTGTTGTATCCTGTGCTGCTGGCATTTTTGGTCAGCGGCTGTACACTGCTGAAAACCGATATCACCGGTGACCCGTCGCAACAATCACCTGACAGCAACAACCCCGCCCAGACAACTGATGCCGCCAATACCGATTCCGCCACAGAGTTGGACGAAAAAACAGCTAGCGCTTCTGCCGGCATCCAAGACAACAAAAATAACGGTCCCGCCGGCGCGCAGCAGGAAGAGGAAATTTCCGTCAGCAGCGCCTCCGGGATGCAAAGCGATCCTTTTCGTGTGCAAAAAATCCAGACGGATCTGGATGAAGCCCTTGAACTGTGTCAGATTTCACAGGATTTCTGGCAAAAAGGGGAGCTTGAAAACGCGCTGGAAACCCTGGATCGGGCCTATGCGCTGATTCTAAGCGTCGACACCAACGACCAGCCCAAGCTCATTCAGCAAAAAGAGGATTTGCGCTTTACGATCTCAAAACGCATCCTGGAAATTTACGCATCCCGCAACATTGTCATCAATGGCAACCACAATGCCATTCCCGTTGTCATCAACCGGCATGTCCAGGCTGAAATTAAACGCTTTACCACCGGATCAGAGCGGCAGTTTTTCATCGCCTCCTACCGGCGTTCGGGCCGCTACCGTGCCCGGATCGTCAGCGCCCTGGAAAAATCCGGGCTGCCAAAGGAATTGTCCTGGCTGCCTTTGATTGAAAGCGGCTACAAGGTAAAAGCCCTTTCACGCTCCAGAGCGCTGGGCCTGTGGCAGTTCATCCCATCCACCGGTTATAAATTCAGCCTCAACCGCGACAAGTTCATTGATGAACGCATGGATCCTGAAAAATCAACCCGGGCAGCGGTCGAGTATCTCAGGGAACTGCATCAAATTTTCGGTGACTGGGCAACGGTTTTGGCGGCTTACAACTGCGGAGAAGGCAGGGTGCTGAAAGTCATTCGCAGCCAGAATATCAACTACCTGGACAACTTCTGGGATCTATACGAACGGCTGCCGCGCGAAACCGCACGCTACGTCCCCCGATTTCTGGCCACCATTCACATCATCAACAATCTTGAAAAATACGGGCTTGATGGAATCCGGGTCGATCCCCCACTGCAGTACGAATCCGTCACGGTAAACCGGCAGGTTCACCTGCGCAGTGTGGCCAAAGCCATCGGAGTCGACGCCAAAACCCTTGAAGAATTAAACCCGGAACTGCGCTACCGCATTCTTCCCGCAGAAAGTTACGAACTTAAAATCCCGCCCGGCAGTGCTGATCTGCTGCTGGCCAAAGTCGACCAGATCCCGGTCTCACATCCGCCCCAGAGAGCATTTGTCTATCACCGCGTCCGGCACGGCGAGACCCTTTCGGTGATCGCCCGCCGTTACCGTACCAGCGTCAAGCGCATCATGCGGGCCAACAATCTGCGCCGCTCCAATTTTATTGTCGCCGGAAAACTCATCAAAATCCCCCGGCGCGGCTATATTTATACCGCTCCGAGCATCCCCCCCAAAAAGAAAAACGGCCGCCCGATCACCCATATTGTCCGCAAGGGCGATTCGCTGTATATCATTGCCAAGCAATATGGCACGACAACCAGCAAAATCCAGCAGATCAACCACCTGACTTCCAGCACCTTGCACAAGGGGCAGGTTTTGACCATTTTTCCCGGAAAAACGACGCCGCCGTCCGTCGACGGGTTGAATACCTATGAGGTCCAGCCGGGTGACAGTCCCTTTCTGATCGCCAAACGCCACAAAATGCCGCTACAACGGCTTTTATACCTGAATCAGCTTTATCCCGGCAGCAAAATCTATCCGGGCCAAAAGCTGTTTATTGAGTAACATCACTGCAAAATTTAGTTCGCAGGCTCAAACACCCGCGGCGATGCCAAACCGCTGGCAGCGGTTTAAACCCAATCGATAAATTCGCAAAAATCCATTGCAGGCCATCCGGGGGAAAGCAAGACAGCCTTTTCGCGAAATCGTCATAATTGAAAGGAGATATCCATGGGAAAGCTGGCGTTTGATCTTGAAAACCGGGTTTTCGTGGTAACCGGCGGCAGCCGGGGCATCGGTTTCGAAATTGCCCGGATGCTGCTCGAACAGCAGGCAAAAGTGGTTATCTGCGGCCGCAAAAAAGAAGGTCTGGACAAGGCCGCCGAGCAGCTGAATGCGCCGCAGCGCCTGAAAACCGTCCAGGCCCACATTGCCAGAAATGACGAGGTCGACCGGCTGTTTGATACCGCCGTCGAAACTTACGGCCGTGTCGATGGTTTGATCAACAATGTCGGCATGAACATCGCCACCGGACTGGTGGATGCCGACCCCGGACTCTGGAATAAAATCATTGACAGCAATCTGACCGGCACATTTTTGTGCTCCCGCAAAGCCGGCCAGATCATGCGCGCCCAGAAAAGCGGAAAAATCGTGAGCATCTCCTCCATTGCCGCCCGGCGCTCGGCCCCGTTTATGGGAATTTACGGGGTCGCCAAGGCCGGCATCGAAATGATGACCAAAGTCCTGGCCCAGGAACTGGCGGCCTTCAACATCCAGGTCAATGCCGTGGCTCCCGGCATGGTCAAAACCAAATTCAGTGAACCCTTCTGGTCAAACGACGATTTCTACAAACAGATTGTCAGCGGCATTCCCCTGGGAAGAATCGCCGAAACGGTTGACGTGGCGCTGCCGGTGCTGTTTCTGTGCTCGCGGGCCGCAGATTTTATCACCGGCCAGACGCTGCTGGTCGACGGGGGTGCCAGCGCGGTGTGAGAACCAAAACCAATGGGCCAGTCCGTGCGCCAAACCAACTGGTGTGTCATCACCGGAGCCCCCTGCTCGGGCAAGACTGCCGTCATTAAAGAAATGCAGCGCCGCGGCTTTGCGGTCGTCCACGAAGTCGCCCGGGCCTGCATTGACCGCCAATTGCAGCAGGGGCTTTCCCTGGCCGAGATCAGGGCCGACGAACTGAAGTTCGAATCGGCCATTCTGGCCGAAAAAGTGCGGCTGGAATCCGGGCTGCCGGAGAATGAGACCATCTTCTTTGACCGCGGCCTGCCCGACAGCATCGCTTATTTCAAACTGGCCGGACTGGACCCCGCCGAACCTCTGGCAAAAAGCCGGCTGGTCCGCTACCGTCGGGTATTTTTCTTTGAAAGACTGCCTTTTTCCAAGGACCGGGTTCGCGCAGAAGATGAAAAAACGGCCCTCCGGCTGGATTTGCTGATTGAAGAAAGCTATCGCGTGCTCGGCTATCATCCCATCCAGGTTCCGCTGCTGCCGGTAAAAGAACGCGCTGATTTCATTTTACGGCGGCTTTGACAACCCATTAAAAGTAGACGGCCCCCGTAAAAAGTCATTTTCGAGCGACATCAACCCTTCACAGCTCCCGAAAAGGCTTGCTTAAACGAGAAAATCGGACTTTTACGACTTCATCAGCTTTAGCAGCTCCTTTTTCTCAGCCGGCCGCAAATAGCGCCATTTTCCCTCCGGCAGGCGTCCCAGTTTGATGTTGGCAATGCGTTTGCGCTGCAGCCGGGTCACCTGGTTGCCGACCTTGGCGACCATCCGGCGGATCTGCCGGTTGCGGCCCTCCTGCAAAACGATCTTAAACTGCCGGGCGGAAATCCGGGTCACCCGGGCCGGGCGGGTCCGGGTCCCCTCCAGCATAATGCCGCCGGCTATTTTTTGAAGCGCCCCCTGGCTGATCGGCCGGGCCACGGTGACCTCGTATTCCTTTTCATGATCAAACGAGGGATGCGACAGCCGGTGATGCAGCCGGCCGTCATTGGTCAGCAGCAGCAGCCCCGACGAATCCTTATCCAGTCTTCCCACCGGATACACCCGCTGGGGGATATCCACCAGGTCCAGGACAATCTTTTCACCCGGATGCCGGCAGCTGGTCACGTAGTGCACCGGTTTGTTCAGGACGATATAGACCGGCTCCGGTTCATAAGCCACCGGCCGCCCGTCAATACATACCCGATCTTTTACGGGGTCCACCTGGGTGCCGAGCTCAGTGATAATCTCGTCGTTGACGCTCACCCGCCCGTCGCGAATGAACTGCTCGCCTTTGCGGCGCGAACAGACCCCGGCGGCGGATAAAAATTTTTGCAGTCGCATGCCAGCCATACATCCTCAACTAGTTGCGATTGGCGCGCGCGATATGCATTTTCGCTTCGCTTTCTGTGTCCATTTGGGGGCGCCAGCAACGGCAAAAAAAATGAAGGTGTGAATTGACCGGCGCATGATATTTTCTTTCAACCGGTATGAAACCATGCCGTTGCAGCATGCCCCTTGTTTGGGACGAGGCGCAATCAACTGCTAAATTGAATCGATCCCGTGCCATTCATCCCAAACAAGGGACACTGCGAAAATAAGGTGCTGTAAAGTATCATACCGGTTTGCAGAAAACACCATCCACCGGCCAATTCACGCCAATTTTTAAGGGCCGGTAAGTCCAAAAGTTCTTGCAATAAAAGCTATAATGAGCGCCGGTGGGATGTTTTTATCAGCGACCTTGTGCATTTTGGGAAAAAAGGATTGCGGCTCTGGGGCGTTAAGAAATGAAAACTGTCTGAGGGCGTCAGCCCGAGTTTTTTCATTTCAGCCCCAGGGCGGCAATCCGCCCAAAATGCACACTAAGAGCGATAAAAATGTCCCGCCGGCGCGACGCATATTGCAACATATTCAGTTTTCGTCCCCTAAAATATCATGCGCCGGGCAATTCGCCTCTTTGACGGATTTGACGCTCCTGCCATGCTCAGGTGCGGTAGTCGGCGTTGATCTTCACGTAGTCGACGGAAAAATCGCAGGTCCACATGGACGCGCGGCCATCCCCCAGTTTCAGGTCAATGGTGATTTCAAATTCGGGCTGCCGCAGCACCTCGGTGGCCCGGGCTTCGGCCTGCTTGCCGCAGCCAATGCCGTTTTCGACCATCAAGACGGGGCCGAACCGGATATCGACTTTGTCGGGGTCCACCGGCACCCCGGCCCGGCCCACAGCCGCCAGGATCCTGCCCCAGTTGGCATCCTCGCCAAAAAACGCAGTCTTCACCAGACTGGAATGGGCCACCGTATCGGCGATCCGACGCGCATCCATTGCAGATCGTGCACCGGTGACGGCAATCTCGATCAGTTTCGTGGCCCCCTCACCGTCTTTGACCAGCCATTTGGCCAGGGACATCAGCACATCGTCCAGCACGGACTGAAAAATCTGCTTTTGATCCGCAGAGGATAGCGTGATGCCGGAAGCGCCGCCGGCCATCAGCAGCACGGTATCGTTGGTGCTGGTATCCCCATCCACCGTGATGCGGTTAAAGGAGCGCTCAACAGATGCCTGCAGCATTTTCTGCAGTTCACCGGCCGAAGCATTGATGTCGGTCATCACGAAACACAGCATGGTGGCCATGTCCGGCCGAATCATCCCGGCCCCCTTGGCCGTGCCGGTGACGGTAAAATTTTGGCCCTCCAGCTGCCCCCGGCGGCTGACGACTTTGGGCTCGGTGTCCGTGGTCATGATCGCTTCGGCAAACCCGGCAATGCCGTCCGGGGCAAGGGCGCGGATCAAATCCGGCACAGCAGACTCAATTTTTCCCACGGGCAGAGGCTCTCCGATCACCCCGGTGGATGCCACCAGCACTTGCTTTTCATCGACCCCCAGCCCCCTGGCCGTCACCTGCGCCATGTAAACGGCATCGCGCATGCCCTGCTGGCCCGTGCAGCAGTTGGCATTGCCGCTGTTGGCAATCACCGCCCGGCAATGGCCCGCGGCAACCCGTTGCCGGTCCAGCTGCACCGGTGCGGCACAGACGAGGTTGCGGGTAAACACTCCGGCAACGGTGGCCGGGGTTTCACAAAAAATCAGCCCGAGATCCCGGTTGCCGTTTTTTTTCAGCCCCGCGGCCACACCGGCCGCCAGGAATCCGGGACACATGATGGTCTCCATTCACCATCTCCTTTAGGATTTTGCTGTCTTTGTATCTGTTCGGTTCGAACCCAGCCGTCCGGGGCATCGCCCGTCATGCGCCGCAAGGCACCATGATTATTAAATTTGTTTGACAGAATCTAGGGGATTTGTCAAATATGACGCAATCGCAAAAAGTCGTTTGCAAGCGCCATCAAGCATTTTCCTGTGACAGGATTTAAAACCCTATGATTCTAAACAGCCTATTTCCGGTGTTCGCGTTGATTGTCGCCGGAAGTCTTATGAAGCGTTTCGGGCTGACCAGTGACAGCTTTTTGAAGACATCAGACCGCTTGACGTATTTCATTTTTTTCCCCGCGCTGTTGTTCTGGAAAATCGGGGGGGCTTCCAGTGCGGTTTTCAGCAGCACCGGCCTATACAAGGCGGTCATCGCCACGGTTCTGATCATTTATGCCTTGAGTACGATTTTCATCAAACTCGGCAGGGTCCCGGATTCCCAGGCCGGATCTTTTTCCCAGAGCTGCTACCGCTTCAACACCTATATCGGGGTGGCCATTGTCGTCAATGCCCTTGACGATCAGGGCGTACAGTATTTTGCGGTTCTCATCGGACTGATCATCCCCATCATCAATGTCTTGTCAGTGGCGACCCTGACGTGGTTTTCGGGAGAAAGGATGCAGCCGGCCCGGCGGCTCGTTCAAACGGTGCGGGCGATTGCCACCAATCCGCTGATACTGGCCTGCCTGAGCGGCATGGTTTATGCGCATCTGTTCAACGGCTTTCCAGCGTTTCTGGACGGCACTCTGAGGCTGGCATCTCTGGTGGCCCTGCCCCTGGCACTGATTTCCATCGGCGGGGCCCTGACGCTGCGGGCGATTAAAATTCACTTCCGTCTGGCCCTGATCGCCTCTGTGTTCAAGCTGCTGGTGCTGCCGGCGGCAGGATATCTGCTTCTGACGGCCTTCGGTGTCACCCAACCCGGCTTCAGAGTGGGTATGATTTATTTTGCACTGCCCACCTCCACGGCGCTGTATGTGCTTTCCGCCCAGCTCAACAGTGACACCAAACTGGCATCGGCGGCCATCGCCCTGTCGACGCTGCTGTCGTTTTTTTCGCTGTCGATAGCGCTGCTGATTTAAACAGCCCCTGCCGGGAATCTGGTTGGAGCCCATAAAAATGGTTAAAAATTTCAAGCTCGTCATTGAGTACGACGGCGCCGGCTACCATGGCTGGCAACGCCAGAAAAAAGAGCGGACCATCCAGCAGGAAATTGAAACCGCGCTGGCCACCATGACCGGCCGGCCGGCCACCGTTATCGGATCAGGCCGCACGGATGCGGGGGTTCATGCCCTAGGCCAGGTGGCCCATTTCCACTGCGACACCGATCTGGAGGCACCGGAGTTTGAAAAAGGGCTCAACAGCCTGCTGCCCGATGATATCGTCATCCGGTCCTGCCGGCAGGTCGCGGAAAATTTTCATGCCCGCTACAATGTCAAAAGCAAGTGTTATCACTACAAGATCCTGAACAGCCCCCTCCCGGTGGCCATCGGCCGTCAATATGCATGGTTCATCCGCCGGCGCCTGGACACCGCGGCCATGCGCCGCGCCATCCCGGCCATTATCGGAGCCCATGATTTCAAGGCTTTTGAAGGCGCCGGCAGTCCCAGAGCCCACAGTACGCGTCATGTCATGGCAGCGGAACTCAGCGTCGGTTGCCGGGGAGAATTGATCTTCGAGATCGAGGCCGACGGGTTCTTGCGTTTCATGGTGCGCAACATCGTCGGCACCCTGGTTGACGTGGGACGCGGAAAAATTACCCCGGCTGAGTTTAAAAACATCCTGGATTCAAAGGAGCGCGCCCGGGCCGGCGCCACCGCGCCTGCCCACGGGCTGTTTCTGGTGGAGGTCAAGTACTGACGGTCCCGTAAAAAGCTTATTTATACCGCGAGCGGCAACCTATGAACAACGAACTTGGGTTGACTTCGTTGGAAGTCATTTTCGAGCGACATCAACCCTTTTCGGAAAAAGAGCTGTGAAGGGTTGAGCGTTAAGAATCGCAAGCTATTTTTGGGTGTTACTAATAATTCTTGCGATTTAGCGAAACCCTGAACGGCTCCCGAAAAGGCTTGCTTAAGCGAGAAAATGTTACTTTTTACGGTTTCATCAAGTACTAGCCGGGTTCCATCACGGCTCCTCGCTGTTGGCGGGCAGCTGCCCGCCGGCTTTCATGTGCGCGATCTGGTCGTTATAGAAAGCAATCACTTCACGCCGATTGAGCATGCCGATCAGGGTTCCGGGGTCGTCTTCTTTGACCACCGGCAGGCTGTCGATATTTTTGATGGTGAATTTTTGCAGGACCGTGTTTAAATCTTCGGAAGGGGTGGTGACGATGATATCGGAGGTGCCGATGTCTTTCATCACCACCAGGCTCTCGATTTCCGGCGAAAAAAGCACCCCGCGGATATCGTTGATGGAAAAAATACTGGCCAGTTTTTTATCCTGGTCCATGACGGGAAAATAATGCTGGTCGCTTTCGGAAAAATATTTTTTGAAATCGGAAAAAGTCATGTCCTGGGGAATGAGGGTTACCTTGCGCACGTGGTCCATCAGATCCCTGACCTTGATGGTCTGCAGAATGTCAACGAAAAATTCACCGGCATGGGCGGGGGAGTCCACCCGGCTTCTGACCTGCTGCTTGTAAATCGTCCATCGCTGGCTGGCCAGAAAGGCCACGGAGCACACCAGCAGGCTGGGCAAAAGCAGATGATAGGAGTTGGTCATTTCACTGACAAAAATAATCGTGGATATAGGCGTGTTGGAGACCGCCGTGAAAAAACCGGCCATGCCCACCACCACGAAAGCCCCTGGATGCGTGACGACCCCCGGCATGATCTGGTGGAAAAATCTGCCGACCGCCCCGCCCATGGCCCCGCCGATGACCACTGAAGGGCCAAAGACTCCCCCGCTGCCCCCCGAGCCGATGGAAAATGAAGTCGTCAGCACCTTGCCGATCGCCAGGGACAACAGAAACGGTATCGTCAATTCGTTGTTGAGGGCCTGCTGGGCAAAACCATATCCGAAGGCCAGGGTCTGGGGCAGGTAAAAGCCGATCATCCCGGTGCACAGTCCTCCGATGGCCGGTTTGATGTGGTTGGGAATTTTCAGCCGGTGAAACAACTCCACCAGGCCGTAAAACGACTTGACATAAAAAACCCCGGTTGCCACCAGGATAAGAGCTAAAATGGTGTAGGGGCCCAGTTCCAGCGGGTTGTTGAAGGTAAAGTCGGGGGACTGAAACAGCGATCCCCAGCCGAACACCAGGCAGAACAGGCAGTAGGCCACCACCGAGGAGATTCCGGCCGGAATGATCACCTCGGGTTCAAACTCCGGCTCCTTGTACAGAACTTCCGCGGCGAAAAGCGCGCCGGCCAGCGGCGCCCGGAAAATACTGCCGATGCCCGCCCCCACCCCGGCGGCCATCATGATGCGCCTTTCGCGGTCCGACAGATTCAGCTTGGTGGCCATAAAAGAGCCAAAACCGGCTCCAATCTGGGCAATGGGACCTTCGCGCCCTCCCGAGCCGCCGGTGGTCAGGGTGATGGCCGAAGCTATGGTTTTAATAATCGGCACCCGCCCCCGGATGAACCCCCCGGCATGGTGGTAGGCCGAAATGGCGGCATCAGTCCCGTGCCCTTCAGCCTCGGGAGCAAAGGTATAAACCAGCCAGCCACTGATGAGCCCTCCGAAGGCAGGCAAAAACAACAGAATCCAGCGGTTGAAGGGCCGGTTGGTCAGGGCCAGCAGGTGATGTTCGCCGGCCGGAGCCGGGGGCCGATAGCCGGCCACATAATCCATGAAAAAATGAAACCCCACCTGGCACAGGTAGTGAAAAACAATGGAGCCGCAGCCGGCGATGATGCCGATGACGATAAAGTAGAGCGTCCACCGGCTGACGTGCAAAAACTTGAAAGACAGATCCTGGGCCGACCGATTCTGTCCCGCCGTCTGTGAAGGCTTTGTTTTTCCCATTGGCGACTCCATTGCTTGAAGCATCCCGAAGTCTGCCCCGCGCAAAATCCGCGGTTTGTCCCGGAGTTTGGCGCAAGGTCAGTGCCGGCAGACTGGTCAAAGTCATCGAAGCTTGTTAATTAAACAGCATCCGCCAAATTTGCAAGCACAAAATTTGCAACCGCATCAGTACTTTTGCGCTCGTACGCAAGGAGGGGGAACCTGCCGGGGCCACTGCAGCCACAGGGCAAAACGGCGGCTGGCCGGCAGCCGCGCCGCACAGGTGCCGACGAGTCTGCGCCCTTGTGGTTTTGGGGTTGAAATATCCCCCCGTCCGATGCTATAGGGCGAGCTGATGCAAGGGCCCGACAAACACTTCAAAAAAAGAAAAAAGGATCCCCTATGAAAAAATTCAGTGAACTTGAGGCCGGCGAGCTTGAGCAGATCCGGGACAACCTCCTTGAGCGCTATCGCGCGCTGCAGTCGCAATCCATGAACCTTGACATGACCCGGGGCAAGCCCTGCCCTGAACAGTTGGATCTTTCCATGGGGTTGCTGACCTGCCTGGACGAAAAAGATATTTTAACAGCCTCCGGCACGGACTGCCGCAATTACGGTGGCGTGGACGGCATCCCGGAAGCAAAAAACCTTTTTGCCCAATACCTTGAAGTTGAACCGGAGGAAATCATCATCGGCGGCAATTCAAGCCTAGCCATGATGCACGACACCTTCATGCGGGCCATGATCAAAGGCGTAGAACCCCGCACGCCTCCCTGGGTGCAGCTGCCCGAGGTAAAGTTTCTGTGCCCGAGCCCCGGTTATGACCGCCACTTTGCCATCTGCCAATACCTGGGCATCAAAATGATTCCGGTCAACATGGGTTCCGATGGTCCGGACATGGACCAGGTTGAAGAACTCGTTGCCTCGGATGCGAGCATCAAGGGAATCTGGTGTGTCCCCCTGTACAGCAACCCCACGGGGGCGGTATACTCTGATGCGGTCATCGACCGGCTGGCATCAATGAAAACCCGGGCGCAGGATTTTCGTATTTTCTGTGACCATGCCTATGCCGTCCACCACCTCGACCGCAGTGGGCCGCAGGTAAAAAACATTCTTGCCGCCTGCAAGCAGTCCGGAAATCCCGACCGGGTTTACCTGTTCGGTTCCACGTCCAAGATCACTTTTGCCGGCGCGGGGATCGCCATGATGGCCGGCAGCAGGGAAAACATCGCCCGGGCCAGAAAACAAATCAGCTTTCAGACCATCGGACCCGACAAGCTCAACCAGCTGCGCCATGTCAAATTTTTTCAAACCACCGCCGGCATCGAAGCCCACATGGAAAAACATGCGGCGATCATAAAACCCAAATTCGATGCCGTTCTCAGCGGCCTGGAAAAGGAATTGGGAGCCAAACAGGTGGCCTGGTGGACCCGTCCCAGGGGGGGGTATTTCATCAGCCTTGACACCCTGCCGGGATGTGCCGCCAGGGTGGTGGGCATGGCTGCCGAAGCGGGAGTAAAGCTGACGCCGGCCGGAGCAACGTTTCCCTACGGAAAGGATCCGGACGATCGCAACATCCGCCTGGCGCCGTCATTTCCGAGTCTGAACGACATCCGGACTGCCATCGAGGTGGTGGGCATCTGCATTCAGCTGGTCAGCATTGAACGCAATCTCGGTTGAGCGGGATGATAAAAAAACCCCGCTCTCAAAGTGAGCGGGGTTTACCGTCCGATCGCCGACCCTTAACGGGCCGCCCTTTTGGAAGCCTTGAGCGGGTTGATCTTGTTTTTGGTCGTTGACGACACCATGCTGACATGGGATGCCAGGTTGCAGTTGCCGTTTTTCCATTTTGCTGAAGGCTCGGGACAGGCAGTGCAATACCAGCCGGTGGAAAACTGCGCGCCGCGATTGCAGCCCTCGCATTGTTCGACGATCTGATGGCAAATCCCGCCGTTGTACGAGCACCCCTGAGCCGTCATGAAAGGACACTCCGTACCCTGCTTGATGGTTGTACAAATCATTGGAATCACCCCCTTTGCCATTAATTTTTACAAAAAAAGGCTGGAACCCGTTTGGACCCAGCCAAAACAGAAAATAAAAGTCGACCGAATATAATAGCCGCCACTGCCGTTGTCAATAGAAAATTGATGAAAAATGGGTGGTTCACCTTATTTTTCAATTTTCAAAACCGAACTTGATTTTTTGGCGACAATCACCGACAATGGGAAAAGCCAGAACGCCAGGCATCAGGACGGCCCATGGATTCGCATTCAAATTCGGAAGCTGAAATTATCGCCAAAGCCAGGGAGGTCTTAAAGCTCGAAGCTGACGGCATTGCCGGGCTGGTCGAACGGGTGGACCACAACTTTGCCGCCATGGTGGAGCTGATCTGCCAATCCAGGGGCAGGCTGATTATCAGTGGGATCGGCAAATCCGGCATCATCGGCCGAAAAATTGTCGCCACCCTCAACAGTACCGGGACAAGGTCCCTGTTTTTGCATCCCGTCGAGGCCATGCACGGCGATCTGGGTCAGGTGGCCCGGGATGACATTTTCATTGGGCTGTCCAACAGCGGGCAAACCGACGAGCTGAATATTTTGTTGCCCAGCATTCGACGCATCGGATGCAAGATCATTGCCTTTACCGCCAATAAAAATTCCGTCCTGGCCAAACACAGCGACATTGTCATTGACGTCGGAGTCCGGACCGAAGCCTGCCCCATGGGGCTGGCACCCACGGCCAGCACCACCGCTCTGTTGGCCATGGGAGATGCCCTGGCGGTGGTCATGCTGCAAAAAAAGCATTTTAAAAGCAAGGATTTCAAACTCTATCATCCCGGAGGGCTGCTGGGGCAGCGGCTGGCGTGCAGGGTCAACGATCTGATGCTCACCGGAACCTCCCTGCCGCTGGTGGCCGAGCAAACTCCGATGCCCGAAGCAGCCAAGGCAATCGATGCGGGGGGCCTGGGAGCCGTGCTGGTGGTCGATGGCCAGAGTCGGCTGGTGGGAATTATCACCGATGGGGATATCCGGCGCATGGTGGTCGCCGGCCGTTCCGTTGACGCCTTGAACGCGGGGGATATCATGACCTCAAATCCACGCAGCGTCACCCGCAACAGCCCCACCTATGACGCCCTCAACGTGATGGAACAACACCAGATCACCGTGCTGCCCGTCATTGACTCGCGGCGGTGCGTCCAGGGGATCTTGCACCTTCATGACATCCTGGGCAAAGGCGAGTTCAAATTCAACGGGCAAATCAGCATGCTGTCACCGAAATTGGAAGCCCCCGAACCGGACAAGGATGAAAGGACCCCATGAAAACAAAACCGCTAAATACCCGGATACCGACCCTGGGCAAAGCAAAAATCCCAACGCCGGTTCTGAAAAGAGCCCAGGGAGCGGAAAGCATCCAGTTCGTATCGGATGAAGACCGGATTGTCATTGAGGTCGACGATTCTCAAATCAGCCGCAAAGTCAAGGCCGGACAAAACCTGCCTTATTTCCAACTGGCCGGCCCGCGGGCCGATATCTTTTTTGATCCCAGCAAGCTAAAGTGCGCCCTTGTTACCTGCGGCGGCTTATGTCCGGGGATAAACGATATTATCCGCGCGGTGGTGCTGGAGCTGCACTACGGCTACGGAGTTGAAAACATTTTCGGCATCCGTTACGGCCTGCAGGGGTTTATTCCCCGCTACGGGCATGAACTCATCGAACTGACGCCTGAATTTGTCACCAACATTCACGACCGCGGCGGTACCGTGCTTGGTTCGAGCCGGGGTCCCCAGGACATCAATGAAATTATTGACAGCCTGGAACGGATGAACATCGGACTGCTTTTCATGGTCGGTGGAGACGGCACCCTGGCAGCCGCCAACCGCATCGCCGAAACGATTCTGTCCCGGAAACTGAAGATCGGGGTTGTGGGAATTCCCAAGACCATCGACAACGACATCTTCATGGTTTCACGCTCCTTTGGCTTTGACACGGCCGTCGATGTCGCCACCAATGCCATCATCAGTGCCAGCAATGAGGCCGAGGGGTATCCCAACGGCATCGGCCTGATCAAACTGATGGGGCGTCATTCCGGATTCATCGCCGCCACGGCGGTCCTGGCCCAGCAGGATGTCAATTTTGTCCTGATACCGGAGGTCGATTTTGATCTCGAAGGACCCAACGGTCTGCTGAAGGCCCTGGAGACACGCCTGACGCAAAGACGGCATGCGGTAATCGTTGCCGCTGAAGGGGCCGGCCAGAAATTTTTCAAGCAGGGCAAACAGGAGCGCGATGCCTCGGGCAATATCAAGCTCCAGGACATCGGCATTTATTTAAAAAAATGCATCATCGAGTACTTTCAGAAGCGGGGAATTGAAATTTCCATCAAATACATCGATCCGAGCTATATGATCCGCAGCCTGCCGGCCAATGCCAATGACCGGGTGTTCTGCAATTTTCTGGGTCGCAACGCCGTGCATGCCGGCATGGCAGGCAAAACCAACATGCTCATCGGTCACTGGAACAACCAGTTTGTCCACGTTCCCATGGAGCTGATTGCCGGCAAACGAAAAAGGGTCAATCCAAAGGGCAGTCTGTGGCGCAGCACACTGGAAGCCACCGGGCAGGGTTCGCTGAAAAATGAATAAACTATTCCAGCTCCACGAATCGTTTCCCCTTTATCCGCAGCAAATTCAGTTTTTTGATGACTTCTCCGTTTTCGGCAAAGCGCGTGAACCCCGTAACTCCCGGGTAGCCATCAAGATTGAGCAGGGCGTCTCTTATTTCACTGCGGTACCGGATGTGCGGCTGACCAACGATCTGAAATAATATCATCGCTGAATCATAGACCACCGCCTCGATAAATTCCGGCGTCTGACTGTAAGTGTCCTCAAAAAGGGCAACGAAATTTTTTACCACCGGCGATCTGGAGCCTGCAAAAAAACCATCGGGCATGACAGCCCCCTGAACATACTGATCGGCCACCTTGATCAGGGATTTGGAATGCCATAAATTTGTCCCCAGCAGGTAGACATCCTTGACATCGTAATAAGCCAATTGAGGGGCCACCAGACCGACGATCTGCGGGGAGTCGGGTAGAAAAATGGCATCAAAATCGACAATCGGCTCGGGTTGTGCTTCCGCCGGCGAAGGTTGCCCATCCTGACCGTCCTGTTGTCCTTCCTGTGATTGAGCATCCTCGGCGTCCCGGGATTTCAAGTCTTCGGGTATCTCATAATAAAGCCCGATCAGCTTTTTAATGGGATCCGCAAAATCCGTCTGACGGGGTTTATAGGCTTCCACTCCGACGATCCTGCCTCCCAGCTCGATCACCTGGTCCCAGAAAAGGTTCATGAATGTGACCCCGTAAGTTTCATCGGGATACAGAACCGCAAAACGGGTGGCACCCAGCTCTTCCATGGCAAACGAGGCGATGGCCTGCACCTGCATGCGGGGTGTGATGAAATTGCGAAAAACCTTATCGCCGATTTCGCAAATGCCATCTTTCTGGGTAAAGGTAATGATGGGAATTCCCATCTTTTGGGCCTGACGGGCGGCAATCTCCACATTTACCAATGGGCCGAGAATTGCCGCCACCTGTTCGGTTGCCAAATCCTGCAGCGCCAACAGCGTTTTGTCCGGATCCGATGCGGTGTCTTTGACCACCAGTTTGACGACAGCGCCCTCATTGCTGGAGCCAAACTGGTGATATGCCAGTTCAATGGCCCTCAGCGCCCGCTGGCCGAAGGTCTGATACGGACCGCTGAGCGGCAACAGACAGCCGATGGCGTACCGGTTAAAAACTGCGTTTTTATTAATCTCTGCGATCAGATTTTCAGCAACAATCCGGTGCTCATGGTCCGGGTATTTTGCCATATATTCCCGTAAAATTTTCAATGCATCATCGTATCTTTCCGCCATGGCGTAATTGAGCCCCAATTGAAACAATAAAAAATCCGGGGGCAGCCCCGGAGCGGGGTGATTCAAAAGAATTGCCACCTCCTCTGAATCCAGTTGGGCAATGGCTTCTTTGAGTCTGGCGGTGATGGCCTCCTGCTCGACTTCGACCGCCGACCGACGCGCACGGGTGTAATAGTCAACGGCATCAAGGGGGGAGCCAATGGCCATGTAAGCGTCTCCAATCAGCGCATTAATGCGGAAGATATGGGACCTGGAATCCAATCGCTGCAATATGCCGGAGGCTTTATCGATTACATCCCGGTGACGTCCCTGGCGGTAATAAGTGGTCAACTCTTCGACCATGGCATCGGGGGCAAAGGGACTGGCGGGGTAGTCAGCGCCTACCCGGAGAAAGGCCGCCCGGGCACTTTCATAGTCGCCGGCCAGCCTGTTGATAATGCCGATCTTCATCAGGGCCGCCGGTGCCAGGGGTTGATCAGCAAACCTGCGGACGTACTGCTCGTAAAGCGGCAGGGCATCATCATAGGAGCCGGCGGCAAACAATTGCTCGGCATTCGAAAAGAGCTCGTAGGCCCCTTCGCGTATTTCCGGGGCCGGTTTTACAACTGGCTTGGGGGCACATGCCCAGACCATGACCAGCACCCATGCAAAAACTCCAATAAAAAATTGTGGCTTCATGTTTTTCCGTTTGGTTTGGCACAGTTAAGGTTGCAGAGCACAGCAGCACCCTGGAGTCCGGATGCGGTCCAGTTTACACCACATTCAGGGATTGTCAAACACTTGTTAGCGCCCTTCATGACGCTGCTGGATTGACCGCAAAACTGCTAAACTTTTCTGCCGACCGGCCGATACAAGACCCAGACAGGCAGCGTGCGGCGGGTGACCAGGCGTTACGGTTGCACGTTCGCATAAAATATGATAAATATTTAAAAAGGTTACATAAAATTACCCATCTGCCACCGGGCTTCACATTCACAAACAAACCCGGTGGGACTGCTCCGGGGAGGACAATTTCGTGAATTTTATCAAATTTTTGCTGTTCGTGCTGATCTTTTTGCTGGCAAGTCCGGCAGCCGGTGAAATTTACAAGTATGTAGACGATCAGGGCAACATCCATTTTACCGATGATTTGAACATGGTGCCTGTGGACCAGCGCGATGCTGTGGAAACCAGGGCTGAATCAGTAAACGAGGCAGACAGTGAACAATATGATTCTGCTGCGGATGCCGGGCGGGATATGGCCGCGCACACCGATGATGACGCCGGTGATGGGGACCTGGAAATGAGCGACGAAGATGAAGATCTGGCCGACGAATCGATTGATGATGCGCAAACCGACACTGAATCGTTGGATGACGCTGGGACAGATGATGGAATGTCAGAAACTGCCGCCCTGGGCGCCGACAGCCCGGATCTGGATGCCGCCCGCAATCGCCTGGAAGCATTCAAAAAAGAAATTGACAGGGAATACAAAACCCTGGTGAAGGAAAAGCAAATGCTGGCCGAAAAAAGAAAATCTCTCAAAAACCAGGCTGAAATCCTGAAATACAATCAAGCGGTTGAGGAACTGAACAAACGGGCAGCGGCCTATGAAAAAAAAGGCAAGCAATACCAGGAGCAGGTCGAAGCCTACAATAAGCGCGTGGCTCTTGAAAACAGCAAAATAAACTCTAAAAAATCCACTGATTAATCAACGACCATCCCGTCTTCTGGCGGGTGGTCCTCTTTTGCGAACCCACCTTTATTTCTCTTGACAAATTACCCTGCTTTTTCCTATGGTTGACAGGTAAAAATCCGTAGAGCTTGTGTTTTTTAACGGCTGCATCCACTCAAAGGGGGCAACATGGCTGTAAAAATTCTCATCAAGCGAACGGTACCAGCGAAAAAAGTCCGGGAATTATTACCGCTTTTTCAGCAGCTGCGGGCCCTGGCCATGAGCCAACCCGGCTATATTTCCGGTGAAACTCTTAAACGTGTCGACAGCCCGGGACAATACCTGGTAATCAGCACCTGGCAGTCCATTGACAACTGGCGGCGGTGGGTTACCAGCAAGGAGAGAATGCAGATTCAGAACCAGATTGACGCGCTGCTCGAAGAAAAAACCGACTACGAAATATATCAATACGGCTAAATCCCGGCGACATTCAAAGCGCACAGGACAATGAACGTTTCTTCAGAAAAACAGCTAATACCTTACAACCCGTTTCCCCGGCAGGCAGCCCCATCCCCATTGCCTTCCCCGGGCGCGGTTAAAGTCTGCCATGGGCCGGCGGCGGCCCACGATAAGCCGGATGCCGTGCGTGCCGCCCGCCAGCAACCGTATCGGACCTATGCCTCCCGGTTGGTCTATGATTCCCGTCAGCGCGTGAATGCCCAAAAAATGCCCCGGACTGGTTTGCTTATTGACATTTATGCTTAATATGCAATTTTGTGGTCTGTGAAATTACTGTTGCCGAAAGACCACAGCCGGGGTTTAACAGCCCTATTTTCTGACGGGCAGGACAATCCCATGCAGGCGGACAACAAAGCGCAACTGACCAGAATTGTCGTTCTTGACAACCTTATCGAAGCGCAGCTGCTCAGTTCCATTCTGGACCAGCGGGGCATCGATCACCGGCTGCGCTCCTATTATGATACGGCCTATGACGGACTGTTTCAGGCCCTCAAAGGCTGGGGGGAATTGCACGCCCCCCCGGCTGACCGCCAGGAGATCCTGGAACTGCTGCATGAAATCCGCAACAGCGATTTTGATATAAACAACAAATAATTAACAACAATTTTTACACCATAAGGAGGGATTCTCATGGCTGAAGCAAGCAACATTACCCCGGCAGATTTTGAAAAGGCATTGCAAATCGGCCGACCGCCAAATGTGGTAAAATGCTTTCCCAATTCCCGGGCCCTGATTGTCAGCGGAAAATACATTGACCGGGCCATGCTTGCCAAGGGAAATGCCATTGCCATGGCCGCCAACGGCAGAAACATCTTTGTCATTCGCGGGGCACTGCAGGCCGCCCAGCGGGCCAATGCAGCCATCATCATTGAAATCGCAAAGTCTGAGGGCGGCGCCAACGCGTATTGCGCGGTGAACTACTGGAATATCGCCCGCATCGTGGATGCCCTGTGCAATGAAATGGGGATTACGGTTCCCGTGGCCATCCATGCCGACCATTACGGCTTGAAAAGCGACGGGGACATTGCCGCCGCCAAAGTCGAAATACCAACGTTGTTTGAGGCGGGCATGACATCCATTGCCATTGATGCTTCCCATCTACCGGACGACAAAAACCTGCTGGCCAATCTTGAACTCAACCCGTTGATACCGAAATGGGCCGGGCTGGAAACTGAAGTCGGTGAAATCAAGGGGAAAGAAGGCCTGTCCACAGTGGATGAAGCCCTGTTTCTCATTCAGGGGCTGAATGCGCATGATATTTTTCCGGACTGGATCGCTTTAAACAATGGAACCACCCACGGCATCGAGGCCAGTGACAAAGGCATTCAGGTGGATTTGACCGCTGAAATCCACAGAGCGCTGGAACCATACAGGGTTTCCGGTGCCCAGCACGGCACTTCCGGCAACAACTCGGACCGGCTGCGGGAAATCGCTGCCAAGACGCAGACCACAAAGGCGAATGTCGCCACTGCCCTGCAAATGATCTCCTGGGGCTTGGAAGTCAATGACTATGGCAACGCGCAACTTGACGATGAGGGAAATTTCATCAAAGTCAAGGACCAGGGGGTCACCGAGCAGCTGTGGGCGGAAATGGTCGCTTACGCCGCCGAGCGGGGATGGACCGGCGGCAATTACAAAAAACTCAACCTGCCGTTTGAAAACAAACTGCTCGGTCAACCGGCTGAGATCAAGCAGCGCATGGCCGAGCGCGTTGAAGGTTTTGTCTACAATATGCTGGCCAACGTATTAAATACCAGGGACACCGCCTCTTTGGCCATCGCGGCCATTCTTGAAAACGGCTCCCATGATCCCGGACCCAAGGCCAGCCGCATCGAAGATCCTGCTGAATGGACTCCCGAGCGCATTGTTGAACGGGCCGTGTCGATCCAGAGCGACAAGGGGCCGGCCGGCGATTTCGATGATTAGTTTCCATCCATAAATGATCTTTTTTCCGCCGGGCTGCCGGCCGAAAATGTGAATTGGCCGGTGGGTGGTGTTTTCCGGAAAGCGGTATGGTCCGTTGCGCAGGTGCTGTATTGGTAATGCCATAATTTCTATTTATTCCAAGATGTTATTTCAATTTTTTTCCACCCTGCCACTATACTTTGGCCATTTTTTGCTAAAGTCCCCGAACTGATTGGCCGATAAGCCAGTCAGGGAGGAAGTGGCATGATTGTTTCAAGCTATCAGATGCATAATGTCCTGAATGTTTACAGTCGTCAGTTGACGCAAAACTCAGGTGGGGGAAACCGCAGGACAATTGCTGCAAAACAGTCTTTCAACCGCATTGCCCGGACGGCCCCGGGGAAACGGTTGTCCACCATGGAAAAAGTTTCCAGGGATATCTTGAATAAAATTACCCGCTACGGCTCACAGGGGGAAGTCAGCCGGCGGGACGGCAACGGTGCTGAAAACCAAACCAGAAACCATACCGCCGGCAATCGAACCGAATCAGCGTTCACCTTTAACGTTATCGACGGCATCAACGCCAAAAAGACCAGCACTCTGGCAGTCGACGACTCGAGCGTATTGATCCGGCGGCTGGAACAATTATCAAGGCAGACAACGGACAATAAAACTGATTCGTGGGGATAGTAAAGTCCGTGCAGCAAAGGGTATTTGATCCGCTTTGATAAATCGGAGGGATTGATCAGTAGCAGATGCCTGAATCGCTGGCATCCAAAGGAGGAAATCATGATACACGCCATTGGTGAAACCACAATGCAGCAAACGGTCAGACCGAATTATCAAAATGACCTGCTGGAAAAAGAATTGGCCGTGAAAAAAGGGCGGCAGATCAGGGAGCAGCGGCCGGTCGAAAAAAGTGAAAAGGGCCAGAAATCGGAGTTGAAGCTCAAATCCCGGGAGAATATAAAATCCCGCAACAGTCTGGAAGACGGCAAGATCGTGGTGGAAAAATATGATGAAGACGGCAAGCTGCTCAAAAAAATTCCACCGGGTTATCTTCCTTTCGGCGAAATGGCCTGAACACAAACAGGGGTTTCGCTCCCGGGCTCAACACTGCCAGATGTAGTCGGGAAGCAACCCCGGCAATCCATGTCTTGAATGATCATCCGGGCGGGATGGAATTTGTCCGACAATATTCAGGACTGCCCGGCCCGCTGCCAGAAAATTGCCGTCTCATCGTCATCGAGCACCTCTAGCTGCCGGCCGCTGTCGGCAATCAACGCCTCCATTTTTTTAAACTGCCTGATAAATGTCTGAATCGAGCCGGTCAGCGCAATTTCAGGATGAACATCAATGAAGCGGGCCAATTTGACAAGGTCCAAAAGCACATTCCCATACAGGCGGGGAGCTGAATCATTATCTGTCTTTCCCGCGGCGGTCTCCAGCAAGTCCAGCCGACCTCTTATCTCCTGCAATAAAACGGAAAAAGAACCGCGTTCAACGCCGGTCCGTGCTGCACGCTCGCATATTCGATAGGCCCGTATCAGGGCCGGAAGCTGCAAAGGCACGGAATCGAGCATTGAGCCGTCTCCCACGGCCTCTTTTTTTTCTTCCCTTTTGATTTTATTCCAATTTTGAATGACCTGCTCACTGTTTTTAAATTTCCGGTTTCCAAAAACATGGGGATGGCGACGAACCATTTTTTCGATAAGCACGCGCGCAGTTTCCTGAATGTCAAAGCTGTCCTGTTCTTCAAACATCCTGGCAATAAAAAAGACGTGGAAAAGCACATCTCCCAGCTCTTCGCAGATATGCCGGACATCACCCTCCTCAACAGCCTCGGCCAGTTCATAGACCTCTTCGATCAGGTAAGCGATAACCGTAAGGGGAGTCTGTTTGCGATCCCACGGGCATCCGTCCGGGCCCCTTAATTTTCTCACCAGTTCCGTGAGATTGTCCAGGGGGCTGGGCGCGTGTTTTACCTGGTCATTTTCCATGCTTGCTTAAGATCCCGCAATTTCGACATAAAATCCAGTTTCATCTCTCTGGATACCACCTTGGCCATATTTTCTGAGACCCATGACACGTGGGGAGCCAGCACGGAGTTCTTGATCAAGGGGGTCCCTCTTGGCAGAAAGGCGGTCAAGGTGATGAAAAGAATGCAGACAATCAACATTGCCTTCACCGCGCCAAAGACAACTCCGCCAATGCGGTCGACCCATCCCAGGAAGGCGATGTTCAGCAGGTATTTGATAATAACGCCCAGAACGCTGACAGCAATGAGCACAGCGCAAAAGATAATGAGAAAACTCAGAATGTTGAGGTAAGCTGTATTCTTGATAAGCCGGCTCAGCAGCCGGCCCAGAACCATGTAATAGGTATAGGCGGCATAAAAACCGCCCAGAACCCCTACGATGGAGGCCATTTCCTTTACCAGTCCCCTGAAAAGGCCCCTGATCAGGCTGTAGCCCAGGATAATGATGGTGACGATATCAAACGGATTCATAAATGAATTTTTGCTCGCTTTTATATCCCCGGCAAATCGGGGAACAATCCGCTTTCCGGCTGGTGCACGCCGATGAAGTAACAAAGGGGGCATAGCGAGTCAAGGGCTTTTTCCTTTTTTGTCCCCTGTGCAATTTGGCATTTGCATTCATTTGAGCATTTGTGATAGAAAAAAATTAGCACATTCCCACGAGTGCAAGCATCAACCATGACAGAAAATCCTGACATTGAAAATATCAGCCTTGATTTTGACGATATTGACCTGTCGCGCCAGCTTTTCGGGGAGCGCAATGGCAATCTGGAAACCATCGCCCGGGCCACCGATGTTGTCATCAATGCCCGGGGAAACAAAGTTTTTCTGGAAGGTGAGCGGATTGCCGTGAACCTGGCCGGCAATGTCATGCGCCAGCTGTACGGTCTGCTCAAAGGAGGCTATCCAATTCATCCCCAGGACATTGACTATGCGGTGCGGGTTCTCAGCGCTGACGACCGGGTTGATCTGAAGCAGATATTTCTGGACAAAGTTTACATTCCTTCCAAAAAAAGGGCGGTAACGCCGAAGAGTCTCACCCAGAAGGAATATATTGATGCCATCCGAAAACATGATATTGTTTTCGGTATCGGGCCGGCCGGAACTGGCAAAACATACCTGGCGATGGCCATGGCGGTTTCGGCCCTGGCCAAGGGGATTGTCAGTCGTATCATTTTGACACGGCCGGCGGTGGAGGCCGGTGAAGCCCTGGGTTTTTTGCCGGGGGATCTGGCCGAAAAGATCGATCCTTATCTGCGGCCACTCTATGATGCGCTGCACGACATGATGCGTTTTGAAAAAGCGGCGGCTCTGATGCAAAAAGGCGTTATTGAGGTTGCGCCCATCGCGTTTATGCGCGGCCGGACGCTAAATGACTCTTTCGTGATTCTCGATGAAGCCCAGAACACGACTTCCGAGCAAATGAAAATGTTTCTGACCCGCATCGGATTTAACTCCAAAGCGGTGATTACCGGAGATATCACCCAGATCGATCTGCCCACCAACAGAACCTCCGGGCTGATTGAAACCAAGAACATCTTGCAGGGAATCAAAGGGATTGAATTTGTCTTTTTTTCGAAAAAGGATGTCGTCCGGCATAAACTGGTCCAGGAAATCATCCGCGCCTACGAACAACTGGAAGCGGCCAAAAACAGGACTGCACCGGATTGATGTCCTCGTCCGGCCTATAATCCAGCGGTTGTCTTGGTAAAAATGAGCAAAGAAAAAAGCAAAGAAACAGTCAGCAGACTGCTTGATGCTCCCGGCCGGTTTCGCTGGGTGATCCTGGGCTGCGTCACAATGCTGCTGACGGTGCTTCTTTTTCCAAACCTGGTCGTCACCCGGCACCGCTACCGGCTGGGCGATGTCGCCGAACGGGATATCAAGGCTCCCAGAGATTTTTTTATCGAAGATCAAGCGGCCACGGAGACCAACCGCCGCCAGGCGGTCCAAAACGTGCTGACGGTTTATGATTATGATGCAGAACTTGGGAAAAAACTGGGAGCCCGAGTGATTCAGGCTTTTGCGCAAATGCGCGCCGCCCGGCAGCAGGCAACCCCGCCGGCCGAACCGCAGCCCGACGGGTTGGAAAATTCAGCTGGCGCGCAAAAACCGGGAGAAAGCCCACCAGACAACACCCAGAAAGCTACGCCTGGACCGTCCATCGCCGATCCGCGCAAATATTTCGAAGAAAAACTTGGCATCCGGGTCAGCCGGGGCGCATTCAACGCGCTGGAGGCCGAGGGTTTTTCGCAGGATACCGCCAACATCATCAACCGGCTGCTGCAAAAAATCATCAGCAACGGCGTGGTGACCAACAAGGAGATTTTGCTCAAGGAGGCCGAGAAGGGGATCGTTTTGCGAAATGTTGCCACCAAGAAGGAAAAAGTGATCCACAAGCTGAATCACTTTTATGGTCTTGACCAGGCCAAGACCATGGTTCGCATCATCGGGCAGCCCTTGCTCAGCCACCTGGATTACGGCAAGCTGAATCTGGTGGTGGATTTTGTCCAGCGGCTCATTCAACCCAATATAACGCTAAACCGCAATGAAACCCGGGAGCGCCGCAACCAGAGCGCCGCCAGTGTCAAGCCGGTGCTGTATCAGATTAAAGCCGGAGAAATGATTCTGCGCGAGGGTGAACGGGTCACCGATGTCCAGCTGTTGAAGCTCAAAACCCTTGAGACCCGCAGCAGCAAGGAGCGGGTACTGCTGACCGGCCTGGGAGCGGCGCTGCTGCTGCTGTGCTTGCTGGTAACCACTTATATCCTGCATCTGGCGCCCCCTGCCCCGCTGCCGGCCGATCATAATAAAAACCTGCTTTTTGTGGCCAGCGTTTTCATCGCCTTTTTCCTGCTGGCCGACATCAGTTCCCGATTGGCTCAGGTGTTGAGCCAGAATTCCGCGCTGCCCATCCAGCTGTCATCCATGTGGTTCGGCATGCCTCTGGCCGCCGGCGCCATGATCATCTGTGTCTTCATGGGGCTGCAGGTGGCGATTGCCATGGCAACGGTAATGGCGGTCTCTTTTGCGGTGATTTTGGAAAACAGCCTGCCCATTTTTATCTATTTTTTGATCAGCGGCACCATGGCCGCGTACTGGCTGCGCCATTGCCGTGAACGCAAAGTGTTCATCGTCGCCGGGGCCAAGCTGGGTCTGTTGAATGTTATGCTGGTCACCGCCATCGATCTGTATCTGGCTGAATTTTCCGGCTACAAGCTCTTATGGGACTGGGCCTTCGCCTTTTCGGGCGGAATCGCCGCCGGCATTGTGGCGGCCGGCGTTGTGCCGCTGATGGAAATCGCTTTCGGCTATACCACGGACATCTCGCTGCTGGAGCTGGCCAATCTGGATCGCCCCATCCTGCGGCAGCTGATGATCGAAGCCCCGGGCACCTATCATCATTCAGTCATCGTGGGTTCGCTGGTGGAAGCCGCAGCTTCTGAAATCGGCGCCAATCCCCTGTTGGGCAAGGTTTGCGGATATTACCACGATATCGGAAAAATCAAAAAGCCGCTGTATTTCATTGAAAATCAGCAAAACGGCCGCAACAAACATGACAAACTGGCGCCGTCCATGTCGAGCCTGATTTTAATCTCGCATATTAAAGACGGCGTGGAGATCGCCCGGGAAAACAAACTCGGGCGGGTGATCATCGATACCATCCGCCAGCACCACGGAACCAGCCTCATCAAGTACTTTTACGAAAAGGCCCGGCAACGCAAAGGAGAAGAAAACGTCAAGATTGATGACTTCAGATACCCCGGCCCCAAGCCCCAGACCCGGGAAGCCGGGCTGGTCATGCTGGCTGATGTGGTTGAGGCGGCATCACGAACCCTTGACAACCCGACACCCTCCAGGATTCAGGGATTGGTCCAGAACCTCATCAACCAGATATTCTCTGACGGTCAGCTGGATGAATGCGAACTGACCCTGAAAGATTTGCACAATATCGCCAAAAGCTTCAACAAGTTGTTATACGGAATCCATCATCATCGCATCGAATATACTGAAAAACATCCGGTCAGCGTAGAAAACGGCAAAGGAAGAGCCAGGAATGGAGATTCTGATAGACAACAGGCAAAGCCGGCATCGGATCTTGCTGACGAGGATACGCCAAACGGTTCGCGTCATCTTAAACGCCTTGGACTGTCCTGAAGGGGAAATTTCCCTTCTGATTGTGGACGACCCCCAGATAGAAGAGCTGAATCGCCAGTATCTCCAGCGCCGGGGCCCGACAAACGTTATCGCGTTTGCCATGCGGGAAGGCGATTTTTCACACGTCAGCCCCCAGCTGCTGGGCGACGTCGTCATTTCAATGGATACCGCTGTCCGGGAAGCTGCTGATGCCGGCATCCCACCCCAAAGGCGCTTTGATGAACTGCTGGTGCATGGCATTTTGCACCTGTTCGGCTATGACCATGAACGATCCGATGAAGATGCCCGGGCAATGGAAGCAAAAAGTGAGCAACTATTGAAACTAGTTGAAGGCCTTCAATAGATGCTGAACCCGTAAAATAGACAGGGGAGATCGACCGATGCCAGGATTGACAGTCAAGATTGACCAGGTGGCAGTTTTACGAAGATCACGCAAAAGCCAGTTTCCGGACCCGGTGGCGGCCGCCATTCTGGCTGAACTTGCCGGCACCGATGGTATCACCGTGCACCTGCGCAGGGATCGCCGTCACATTCAGGACCGGGATGTGCGCATCTTGCGCAGCGTACTGCAAACCAAACTGGTGCTGGAGATGGCTTCCACCTCAGAGATGGTCGGCGTCGCGCTGGACATTAAACCGGATCTGGTGACCCTGGTACCGGAAAAACGAGAAGAATTTTCCAACGATGGCGGCCTGGACCTCATTGTGCACCAGAGTGATATCAGCGAAACAGTGGCCACATTGCAAAACAGCGGCATCCCCACCGGCCTGCTGGTGGATACGGATCCCGAGCATATCAAACTGGCCCACCGCAGCGGAGCTGCCATGGTGGAAATTCATACCGGCATCTACTGTGAGGCCAAAACGAACCAAAAAAAACAGCTGGCCTTTGCGAAAATTATCGATGCCGTCAAACTGGCCCACCGGTTGAAATTCAGCGTCAGGCTCGGCCGCGGATTATGCTATAAAACCATCAAAGCTTTCAAGGGAATCGATGAGATCGACGAGTTCACCATCGGCCACAGTATTGTGTCCAGGGCCCTGTTGACGGGGATGAAAACGGCCGTTGGGGAAATGGTCGCGCTGATACAGTCCTAGCAGCGCTCAACGTTGGAGCCGGTGCTGGAGTAAGGAGCAAATCGATGATACTGGTAACCGCCGGTGAAATGCAGGCGATGGACCGCCGCACCATTGAATCTTTCGGTCTTCCCGGCAGGGTGTTGATGGAAAATGCGGGCCAGGGGGCCACCCGCCTTTTGCTGGAACAATTTTCGGATGTAAAATCCAGTCAGGTGGGCATTATGGCCGGCCGCGGCAACAATGGCGGTGACGGTTTTGTGATCGCCCGCTGCCTTCATCAACATGGCATCCGGGTGCGGGTGTATCTTCTGGCCGACAGCCAGCAGGTCAAGGGCGATGCCGCGGCCAATCTCAGACTGCTCCAGCCGCTGGGAGTGCCGGTAATTGAAATCCCGGATGAGAATACATTCAACCGGCACAAAGAGAGCATGGACGCTATCGATATCTGGGTGGACGCCATCCTCGGAACCGGGTTGAAGTCGACGGTCAAGGGATACTTCAAAACCGTCATCGATTTTGTCAATTCCCGGCAGCGGCCGGTACTGGCCGTTGACATTGCTTCAGGGCTGGATTCGGATACCGGGCAAGTCTGCGGCACCTGCATCCACGCCACGGCGACGGCCACCTTCGGGTTTGCCAAAACCGGGCACATGATCTACCCCGGCGCCCATTGGACCGGAAAACTTGAAGTCATTGACATCGGGATTCCTCCCCACATTGTCAGGGAAGTGGCGCCCGGGCAATTTCTGCTCACTTCCCAGCGGGTCAGATCCTGCCTGCCGCAACGGCCGGCGGCCGCTCACAAGGGCAGCACGGGACATCTGCTGGTGATCGCCGGATCGCGCGGCAAAACAGGAGCGGCCGCCATGACCGCCTCTGCCGCCCTGCGGGCTGGAGCCGGTCTGGTGACTCTGGCCGGCGGGGCCAGTGCAACCACGGTCGCCGCCACCCATGCCATGGAAGTCATGACCGCCCTGCTGCCCGAAGATGAGCAGGGAGCACTTGCCGAGTCGGCTTTTGATCCTGTGGTTGAACAGATGATTGGCAAAAAATGCCTGGCACTGGGCCCTGGACTCGGCCAGGCCGCCGGCACCCAGCGCCTGGTGCGCCGCATCATCGAACACTGCCCAGTGACCCTGGTGGTGGATGCTGACGGCATCAACGCCCTGGCCGGCCATACCCCCATTCTTAAAAAAATTTCGGCCCCGGTCATTTTGACTCCCCATCCCGGGGAGATGGCGCGACTGCTCAATACCCGGCCTGCGGCTGTGCAGCAGGATCGAATCGGCTGCGCCCGCAATTTTGCCGTTGAATTCAACGTGCACCTGGTTCTCAAGGGGGCGCGCACGGTGATCGCGCTGCCCGACGGCCGGGTTTTCATCAATCCCACCGGCAATGCCGGCATGGCGTCAGCCGGCATGGGCGATGTGCTCACCGGGCTGATCGCCGGTTTTGCAACCCAGGGCGTTGAACCCGGTTGTGCCGCCCTGGCCGGTGTGTATCTGCACGGGGCAGCCGCCGACAGCCTGTCCGCCTCCATGGGACCCTATGGTTATCTGGCCGGCGAAGTCCTGGGGGCTGTGCCCGGAGAAATCAAAAAAATTGAACATCATCACCCACAGCGTTGATGAAACCCGCAAGCTCGGGCAGCTGCTCGGTGCGTGGATTCATTTTCCGCTTATCATCGCCCTGACCGGAGAAATGGGAAGTGGAAAAACCGCCTTTATCCAGGGACTGGCCCGGGGGCTCGATGTCCCGGAGCAATATTACATCACCAGCCCGACGTACACATTGATCAACGAGTTTCCCGGCCGCCGGCCCCTGATCCATGTCGATCTGTATCGTTTGAGCCAGGCCGCGGATTTCGAGCAAATCGGCCTTGACGAGGTGCTCGACCGCCAGGCCGTGATTGCAATCGAATGGGCGGACCGGCTCTGCGAACCGCTTGACGCTGACCACCTGGCACTGACCTTTGAAATCATGGATGACGAAATCCGCCGGATCGGCCTGATTGCCGGTGGACATCCGGCCGATAATTTGCTAAAAGCCCTGCAGCAAACATCTGGCGATTTGCGAATCGAATAAAATTGA
>CAZGNV010000058.1:0-31025 GCA_964527835.1 uncultured Desulfosarcinaceae bacterium
AATATCGATGTTTTTTTCCTGCAAAATTATAAACAGGGTTGAATCCTGGGGCAGTGTATAGGGCAGCTCGACAAACCCCCCCCTTGAGGAATTGTGCGCAACCCAAAAAGGGAATATGGTTCCAACGCCGTCGGGCTGCGGCTCAAAGGGATCTGTATCGAATGTCGAGATGCAGTAGTTGACATCGAGCCGGTGTGTCCATTCCAGTTTATGATGCATTGAAGGAGATGTGAACCCAGTGGTGTTCCACTGGCGCAGATAGGCATTGATTCTAGGGGCCCTGCGCTCAAAGGTTCGTTTGAACAAATACAGCTTGCCGTCATGTTTCAGTCCATGGACGTTTATCTCAAAACCGCGGTTGACAAGATTTTGCCGCAGATCTGCGGACACCTCGCCATAGCGCTCCGGTACGAAATTAAATGCCGATCGAAACCCCAGGTGTTGCTCCAGTTCCGCCAGCTGGAGAACCCGGTCATAGCCTTTCTTCGTATCTACATCATGAGACAGGACCAGGGCGAATTTTTTACCGTTCGGCCAGCCCTGCCAGCCTTCTGGCGGTTGGTTGGCGGCCGGGTCGATGGGCCAGACAGCGGCGTATTTTTTGCGCTTGTAGGCGGCGATCCGTCGGCGGACGAAGATCTGGAAGGGCCGCGGAATCAGGGGCTTGAAGGTGTAAAATATGCGGTTTTTGAGCATCAATCAGAGAAAGGAAAAAGTTTATTTAACCGCCCCCGATGAAATAACGGCAACAGAGATTTCATGGGGCAGGCAGATGGACGCAGACGGACGTAGTCAGCAAGCGCTTGGCGATAAAAATTATAGTTTGGGTTGAGGGCTTTAACTGGATATAGTTCCATTTATTGTGCCCGATCGAGGTGAAACAGGCACCACCGCCATGCCGGCACGATTTCAACCTGACCGTGATCGGTTTTCAATTTTTCATCCTGGTCCAGGGTAACGACGATCGCCCGGTCGAGGCCGCACTCGTTTAAGGCTTCATCCAGCGCCTTGAGTTCGCGATTGCGGGTTGCAGCGTTTTGCATGTCTGCAGCTGCCTGTATCAGAAATTTTCGGCCCTGTTGGTCCGTGACAATGAAATCGACTTCACGTCCTGCGCGGGTCCTGTAATATTCAATCAAATCGTATTTGCGCCGTATTTCCAGGTAGACATGATTTTCAAGCAGACGTCCCCAGTCGGGGTGCACTCTGCGCGAACACGCACGCACCATGCCGGTGTCGATCGCGTATATTTTGCGCGGATTTACCATCCTGGCCCTTTCAGATTGCGCGTGAATTTGAACCTGGAAAAAAAGGCAGGCATCCGCCAGGTTCTGCAGGTACTGGTGCAGTGTGTTTTTACTGCCGGCAATGCCCTGGGATCTCAAATCATTGTAAAACTTGTTCACACTGAAAAGAGCGGCAGCTGAATTGATCAGGTGCCGGATCAGATAGCGCAGGGCGACGGTGCCTGCAATTCGATAACGCTCAACCAGATCGCGCAGGATGACAACGTTCAGATAGTCCTGCAGGATTCGGATGCGATATTCATCGTGGATCTGCTGGACTTCGGGAAAGCCCCCTTCGAGAAGATAGGCTCGATAGCGGTTTTCCAGCAGCGCCCGCTTTCTGGCACCCGGGCGCGGGTCTTCACCGGCCTCGATACCCTGGTGCTCTAAAGCTTCTGCAAAGCTGAACGGAAAAATTTCAGTGGCAATCGACCGGCCCCGCAGGCTCGTTGCGATTTCGCGGCTGAGAAGCTTTGCTGAAGAACCTGTGATGCATATGCGCACGTTCTCCGTATCCAGAAGCCGCCTGACAAATCGCTCCCACCCCGGGATGTTTTGAATTTCATCGAAGAAAAAGCTGCAGGTTCGGTCCCGCATGCCCGGATAACGCCGGTAAAAAACATCCGGGATCTGTTGAAGCTCAGAGGCTTTCATCGGCAGCAGCCGCTCGTCTTCCAAATTCAGGTACAGGATGGATTGTTTCGGTTGCCGGTCCGATAGCAGGTCCGAAATGACCTGGTACAGAAACCAGGTTTTGCCCGACCGCCGCATTCCGACCACTGAATCGATTTTGTGCGCCAGCATGGGCAATTGAACACGCCGCCGGGTGAAATCCGGCAAATTGCGCTCGTGAAAATCAGCGATGAGCTGTTCGATCAGGGTTTCCATGATGGCGATATTATCCCAGATGGAAGGACAAGTAAAGGTTTAATTGTCCTTGTATCTGGGATAAATAAGTTGATGAAGAAAACTTATTATCAGGCTGCAGGCGTGCGCAGGCGTGTGTCTGTGGTTAGCTCTAAATTGCCGCCGTCGTTGCGGTGAAACCTCAAATGCTGAAATATTCTTTGATAGACAGAACCACTCGGTCGGCGGTATGGCCGTCCCAGAGGTCGATTTTGGTATTTTGAGCGGCCGGTTGCGTTGTTGACATCGTTTTCAAAGGATTCGGTGGTGCGCAGCCTGTTGGTGCCGGCGGTCAGGGTGACCGGCCGTTCGGTGTTGGGCCGCAGGGTCAGACACGGAATTGCCAGGCAGGTGGTTTCTTCCTGGATTCCGATTTTCGCACGCTATTTATAGCTCCGCCTGGTCGGTTACACAACCGAGCAAAAAGGCAAAAGGGTAAAAATTATCTGGCACACGGGAAAACCTGCAGTGCACCGCTGAGCTTTTGAGTTTATTGCAATTGTTGTACCTGGAGCACATGATTTTAATGAAAAAAGGAGGTTTTTGCTTGGTGAATATTTGCCTGAAATATCATGTGGATATGATTGGTGTCTGAATTTTTTGAAGGTGAAAGGAAAGCCGCTGCAGCCAATGGCGACAAAAAAATGGCATTTTTTTTCATAGGGGTGGGAATTTTATTACCCAATCACAGACTGCAGCCGCTGCGGGCTGAAGATTTTTCAGCATAGGCTGCCGGTTTTGGAAAGAGCGGCAGTCGTTTTTTATCCGACATGGCGGTAGAGCACGTTGCCGGCCAGTTTGAGGATCGGTTCCGGCAGCAGTCTGAAAAAATGGTAGGAGGATCTGGAATTTTTTTTGCGGGCAATGAACGCATTGGCCCGGATATCGAAGGTGTAATAGTAGATCAGCCGCTCCCGGGTCCCCCAGCCGCGTTTGAACTGCGCCAGGCCCTTGTTGTCGGGTTCGGTTTTGCCGAAGCTGAAATACTGGTAGCCGGCTTCGAGATAGCGCCGGATGGTTTCCCACATGAGCAGGTTATTGGGCCTCAGACGATGGCAGCGGCGCAGGGAGGCGCCGTATTTAAAGATCGCCTTTTTGCCGTAGTGAAAAAAAACCCCGCCGGCAACAGGCTCCTGCGCGTGCAGCGCGAGGGCCACAACCCCCCGGTTCTTTGAAATAATGTGCTCATGGACTTTTTTGAAAAATTTTTTGGGCTGGGGGGGGACGCCATGATGTTTGCGGGTGACGGCATTGAGGCGATAAAAGGTCTCTACCGCCTGCCAGGAGTGGTCGAACAGCACCCGGACATTTTCCCGGGCCGCATGTTTGATGTTCCGGCGGGTGCTGCTCCTGAAGGTTTTAAAAACCTGATCCACACTGCCGGATAAATCCAGCGAATGGGAGATAAAGGTGGCCGATGCGGGCGGCTGGCTGTGAAAGTCCATGCCGCCGCGCAGTTCCAGGCGCCGCCAGCCGGCCTGCTGACCGTAAGCAACCACTTTTTTCAGCAGGTCGTCGAGCTGCTCATTGTTGGCGGCAATCGGGCGGCAGTAATCGGTAAAGGGCAGGGAGATGCCCCGTTTGCCGGTCAAGGGGCTGTTGATTTCCATTACCGGTACCAGCGCTGTCAGACGGCCATTGCCGGCGGTCATAAAATAAAGCGGCCGGTACTTGTAGGATTCCGCCAGGACCCGGGCCCAGGCAGAGGTGTGGAAAAAGGTGCTGCCCGGGTTGGTCAGCAGCAGCTCATCCCAGTCGGGGTACTCAATGGGGTTGATGATTTGGATACGCAAGGAAAAAGGCTAGCGCCTGCGGCGTTGGTTTGAGGTGACCTTTGATTTGTCTCGGAAGCTTATCGTTTAATCTATATTAGAAATCAACGCGCGAAGTATGGAATCCAATTCTTCTGCACTTCGATAGACTTTTATGGCTTCTTTTTTGCCGGGTTGACCGGATGGCAGAATACCGAAATCCGCCGGATACCGGCTATCAATATACACATCATTTAGCAGTATCAATTTTTCATTATCAATTTCCAGCTTTTGGCCATACAAATCTTCGCAAATTTTATGCAGTCGAATTAAATTGTGGGTTCTTGGTATTGGTTGATCATAGGCTGCAACGAAAGCTTTCAATAACTTTTCAACAGCTTGCTGGGAATGAAAACAGGAGATATTATAAATACCCTCATTTAAAAGCACCTTTGCGCTTTTAAGGTCATCAGCGGCATATTGCAGCCATAATTCAGGAAGCTTCACGGTCATAGATCTTAACCCCCTGTTTGATAGCTGAAGCAATAAAAGAAGAGGGTTCGTTCATAAGCATGTTAAACTCATCGGGTGTATAAACGAGCAGATCCAATCCTATGCGTCGGTCATATTCGGATAGCATCCGTCTCAATTGCATCCGTCTTTCCAGAGGCCGTGCATTGGAAGGGGCGATAACGATTAAATCAATATCACTTTGTTCATCCTGGGATTTGGAGGCGTGTGATCCAAAAAGATAAATTTTTTCAGGATTTATTTTTGTTATGATTGAAATAATATTATCAAGGTCTTTTTCGAATATCATATGGACTCCTGGAAGAAGCACCATTGCCTAAAAAAGGGATTTTTCGGTCCTCAGAAAGGCTTATAATTTTATTTTGTGTAAGCTGGGCTGCCATTTCGTCTTCCGGGGTTTGTGTTTTTTAAGATTTAGTATAAATACGATTTGTTGTCAATTCATGGCAGAGAGCAGCGCTGGCGGTGCAGGCAAAACCAGCATAAAGGTTGAAAGGGGCCTTATTTTCTGGTTTTGTGGCCCTGCTGGACTTCATCCTTAATACGCTTGACGTGGCCGCGGCCAAGGCCCTTGACCTCGCAGCCCAGCTCGAAGTAGCGCCGGATTTTGTTGTCATCCAGGATGCCGAAGCAGTCGATGATCGCCGCCGGGGCGCCGACGCTGGCGACCACTTCATCGGGGGACAATGCGAGGTAGTGGCGGTGGCGCACGGCAAAAATAACCGCATCGGCCCCTTGCAGGGCCTGCTTGAGATCGCTTTGAATCACGGTGTCCTTGAGCCGCTCCTGGTTGCGGAAAAAGCGTCCCACGGACTGGCCGGGCGCCGGATAGGTGTCCTGCTTTTCCAGCTCCCACCAGTGGGGCACGTAGGGGTCGTGGACGGCAACATCGCCGCCCATCTCGGTCAATTTGCGCAGGATGATTTCCGAGCCGCTGTAGCGCGTGTCGCCGACATCTTCGCGGTACGAGGCGCCCAGCAGGGCCATCTTGGAGGCGGCCACGATTTTGCCCATGTTTCGCAGGGCATCGCGCACCAGCTGGGCCACGTGAAAACTGCGGGTGTCATTGATGTCGATGGCCAGCGGCGTGAGTTTGAACAGGTCGTCTTCAAAGCCCATCAGGGTGTTGTAGGCCCACACTCCCAGCCCGCCGTCTTTGGGCAGACAGTAGCCGCCGATGCCCGGGCCCGGGAAGATCAGGTTCGAATGGGTGGGGCGCACCTTGATGGCCTCGATGACCTTGATCAGGTCCACGCCGTTGCGCTCGGAAAACTTGCTCCATTCGTCAAGAAAGGCCAGGATGGTGGCCCGGTAGGAGTTTTCCACGATTTTGCAGGTCTCGCTTTCAATGGGCCGGTCCAGGACGGTCAGCGGAAATTTTTCGACGTTGAGAATGTCGGACAAAAAGCGGGTGACTTTTTGGCGGGCCTCCTCGTTGATGCCGGAGCACACCCGCCAGAAGTCGCGGATGGAGGCCACGTAGTTGCGCCCCGGCATCACGCGTTCAAATGAATGGGCCAGCAGCGGCTCGCGGTCTTTAAGGCCGCGCTGGTCAAAGGCCTTTTTGATGATCGGGTAGGCCACGTATTCGGTGGTGCCCGGAGGCACGGTGGTTTCGATCAACACCAGGCATTCAGGGTTTATTTTTTCGCCGATGACCTTCAGGCTGTCTTCCAAAGCCGCGATGTCGGCATGCCCCCGGCGCACGTTGCCGATTTGTTCCTTGCGATAGTCGCACTGCACGTCGACGACCACCACGTCGGCCAGTGAGAGCACGTCATAGGTGAAGGTGGCCATCAGGGTTTTTTTGTCCTTCACGCAGCGTTCGATCATCGGGGCCACTTCGGGATCCTCGGCCTTCACCGGGGACACCCCCCGGTTCAGATAGGGGATCTTCCAGTAGGAGCGGGCGGACGGCCGCTGCATGCCGATGACAAACTTGCTGGGCTGGCCGCTTTTTTTGTCCACCGAATCAGCGACCACCGCCGCCATGACCGCGCCCACAAAGCCCACCCCCATGACGACCACGATCTGCCGCCCGAGCCGGCGCTGTTCGGCGACGATCTTCTGCAGGCTTTTAAATTCCTGGCTGTAATCTTGCGGCGTCGGCAGCGGGAAGGCTTCGCCGGCCGGACAGGTGGATACGTTCTGTTCGCGTTTTTCGATATTGTTGTCTGTTTTTTGTTGGGCTGGGTGCTGCATACAATCTCCTGAATAAAGGTCAAAGGTCAAAGGATGGCGCCTGCGGCGCAGGCACAGGGTTCAGCGTACAGAGGTTGAAGGGAAACGCACATCATTTTTTCATTTACCGCCGTATAAAGCTGCAATGGGAATCAGGCTGACGGCGTTGACCGTGCCGTATTGTTCGCCTGGATAGAAAAGGATTCGCTTGACGGGACGTTTTAAGCGGTCTTTAAATTGCTTCAAATTCGTAAAATCCCTGGGCCCTGGTCTTCGGGTGGCCTTGATTTCGATTGCATAGACCGTATCATCCATTTCGAAAACCAGATCAATTTCATGGCCAGCAGCGCTCTTGTAATAGTAAAATTGATCGGCGGGCAGCGTGCCGAGTTTGCGGCGCTTTTCGAGCTCTGCGATGACAAAATTTTCAAGCAGTTGACCTTCGCTGACACCCGCATTCAGGCTGTGGATAATGCCATTGTCGACAAAATAGGTTTTGGCGGCCTTGATGTGACGTTTTGCCGGCCCGTACTGATAGCCGTACAACTTGAATGTCAGCTGTGCTTGCTGCAGGGCGTTAAGATATTTTTTGGTGGTTGGAAAACTGATACCGGCTTCTCTGGCAAAATTGGACACCTCAAGGTGGGAGCCCAGTGAACGGGTCAGGTGCTGAAAAATTGCCAGCAGGCCTTCGAGATTTTCAATATTTGACAGCTGCATCAGGTCCCGGGTGAAATAGGTGTTTCTGTAGTTGATGAGCACGTGATGCTTTTGTTCATCGCTGTTCTGTTCCAGCACCTCCGGGAACTGGCCGTAAGTCAGGGCTGCAGACAGCAACCGGTTGGTTTGCATGATACTTGGAAGCGTGATTTTTTCCGCCAGAATGGAATGGGTAGGCACGCCCGCATCTTCGCCCCAGCAAGCCGGGGGCAGGGATATGATTTCGATTCTTCCGGCCAGGGTATCGGCGGCGGCGTCCAGGAGGCCCAGTGTGCTGGAGCCGGTCATTAAAAATCTGGCATTTTCATTGTCAATGGCATATTTGATCGCTACGGTCAGCAACGGTAGCCGTTGAATTTCATCGATGATGGCGCGGCTGCCAAGGCTGCTGATGAACCCCTTGGGGTCCCGCCGGGCCCAGTCTAAATGATCCAGATCGTCTAGGGTTGCGTATTGCCATTGCGCAAAGCGGTTTTTTAGCAGCGTGGTTTTACCGGCGCGTCGCGGGCCGATGATCAGGCAGCTTTTGTTGGGTGGTATTTGCAGCCAGCGTCCAAACATGTTTTCAATGTATCATGGATAAATTCAAAGTCAAGTTACAAAATATGCACATAGCGGGGTCATGGGATGCTGCGTGCGGGCAATTGGGTGTGTCTGATCATTTGCGCTTTATTTTGCGGATGATTTTGGCGGGGTTGCCGGCGACGATGGCGTTGGCGGGCACATCTTTGGTCACCACGCTGCCGGCGCCGATGATGGCGCCGGCGCCGAGGGTGACGCCGCACAGGATGGTGGCGTTCGATCCGATGGAAGCACCTTTTTGGACCACGGTGGGGATGACCTGCCAGTCTTCTTCGGTCTGCAGCCCTCCGGAGTCGGTGGTGGAGCGGGGATAGCGGTCATTGATGAACATCACGCCGTGGCCCACAAAAACCTCATCTTCGATGGTCACCCCCTCGCAGATGAAAGAATGGCTCTGGATCTTGCAGTTTTTGCCGATGACGGCGTTTTTCTGGATTTCCACGAACGGGCCGACACGGCTGCCGTCACCGATGGTGCAGCCGTATAGGTTGATGAAGTCGTTTAAGACGACGTCTTGGCCGAGTTTCACATTCGGTGCGATTTTTTTCATATTAAAGAGAAGACAGGATAAAGGCGAGCAGGAGTTTCAGATTTTTGTTTTTAAATATTTTTGGATTGCGTTATGAAAATCTTTTGCCTTATCAATGTATTCAATAACCATTTCCCGATCTGGAACTGCAAAATCGACATAATCAAACTTCTGACGATATTCAAACGCCTTATTGTATATTTGGCCCAGTTCTTTTGGCAAGACCATGGTTTTTATCAGTTGCCGGTTAAAATACCCCTTTACCTGGCCATGTTTGGAAAAGGAGACCCCGTCAATAGCCAGCAATGCCTGAACGGCATAAAACATGGAATAGTAAACGCGGTTGACGGAAAAAGTCAGCATTTCATTTTTCAGTAATAGCTCTGCGCTCTTAATCGCTTCTTTAGATTTTTCCATTCGATAGGCAACCAGGGCTGATACATCTTCCGGTTTCATACACTTAACCCCTCACTCAGGACTTTCTGATAAATGGGCGTTGAGGCATATTGGCTGGCTAACGAATGGTCATCAAAAATAATAAGATCGATGAGGCAGTCATACTTCAGTTCTATATCATAGGCAATGTCAAACAGTTCTTCTTCAACTTGACGGTTGACCAGAGGCATAAGGATAAAAATATCAATGTCCGAATCTTGACGCCGATCCCCCCGCGCACTTGATCCAAAAACCTTGAATTCGTTGAGTGCGTATCTGGATGCGATTTCAGCTTTTAATTCTTTTGCTATTTGATGAATTTTCTTTTCCATTTTGCTGTAGTGCGTTTGCTTTTATCCTAAACTAGGCGCACGGGGGCGCCTTTGGTGTGCAGGGATTTTTCCGAGGCGACCAGGACCTTGACGACCTCCAGGCCGGCGCGGCCGTCGGTCAGCGGCTTTTCGCCGTTTAACAGGCAGTCCGCAAAATGGGAAGTTTCCAGGGCCAGGGCTTCCTGGTCGTCGATTTTGGGGGCGTACATGTCGCCCACGCGGTACTGGACCTTGAGGTGGTAAAGTTCTTCCATGGTTTGGCCCAGCTCAACGCTTTTGTCGTAGATTTTGACTTTCTCGCTGGGCTGGTTGTCGTCGTAGAGAATCATTTTGGCGTTGCCGCCGATCAGGGTCTGGCGTATTTTTACCGGTGAGACCCAGCTGACGTTGATATGCGCGATGGTGTTGTTTTCCATGTAGATGGTCAGCAGCGATTTGGGCACGATGGAGCTGCCGTAGTAGTGGGACCCGGTGGCTGAAACCTCGACTTTTTTAAAGGGCATCAAAAAGTCCATGATGGAAATGTCATGGGGCGCCAGGTCCCAGATGACATTGACGTCCTGCTGGAAAAGGCCCAGGTTGACCCGGGTGGAGTCATAGTAGATCAAGTCTCCCAGTTCGCCTTTGTCGATGATTTCCTTGATCTTGCGCACCGCGCCGGTGTAGACAAAGGTGTGGTCCACCAGCAGGGTTTTGTTTTTTTGGGCGGCCAGTTCGATGAGCGCTTCGCCCTGGGCCACGGTTTCGGTCATGGGCTTTTCGAGCCACACGTGGCGGCCGGTCGCCAGGGCCCTTTGGGCCATGTCAAAGTGGGTGGCCACCGGCGTGGCGATGGCCACGGCATCGATGGCGGTATCATTGAAAAAATCATCGAGATTTTTGTACAGATTCAGCTGGGGGTAATGCTGGGCGGCCGCCTGCAGGCGGTCGGATGAGAAATCGCATACCGCGGCAAGCTGCAAATCGGGATTGAAGTTGAAATTCCGGGCCAGGTTCGGCCCCCAATAGCCAAATCCGATCAGCCCCACGTTGATCATTATTTCTCTCCTTTTTTTCCGGGACACAGATTTTCACGGATAAACACGGGTTGAAAAATTCGCCTGAGGCGGTGAAGCGTCTGGAGTCCGCGTTATTTTTGGGCCATAAATTCTTTGACGGCGTCGGCGACGGTTTGAATCTGCTCGCGGGTCAGCTCCGGAAACATGGGCAAAGAGAGCAGCCGTTCGGCGATGCGCTCGGTGACTGGAAAATCTCCTTGCTTGTACCCCAGGTGCTCATAGGCTTTTTGCAGGTGCAGGGGCAGGGGGTAGTGCAGGCCGGTGGCAATGCCTTTGTCCCCCAGGAATTGCTGCAGCGCGTCGCGCTTGTCCGCCAGGATGACATACAGATGGTAGACCGATGCGGCAAACTCGGCGACGGTGACCAGATCGATGCCGGCAACATCTGAAAGCAGCTCGTTGTAGCTGGCGGCATGCTCATTGCGGGCGCGGTTCCAGTCGGCCAGGTGCTTGAGCTTGACCCGCAGCACGGCCGCCTGGATGGCATCCAGCCGTCCGTTGTAGCCCTCCATGGTGTGAAAATACTTTTTATCCTGGCCGTGGTCGCGCAGCATGCGGATTTGAGCCGCCATGTCCGCATCGCCGGTGACGACAGCACCGCCCTCGCCGTAGGCGCCCAGGTTTTTGCCCGGGTAAAAGCTGAAGCACCCGGCGGCGGCCATGGAGCCGGCCGGCCGGTTTTTGTACTTTGCCCCGTGGGCCTGGCAGGCATCTTCGATGACCACCAGGTTGTATTTTTGGGCGGTCTCCAGGATCGGGTCCATGTCCGCCGGCTGGCCATACAGGTGCACGGGGATGATGGCCCGCACCGGGCGCCGGGTTGACTGGTTGATGGGATTGCGGGTTGATTTGTCAAAGGCGCATTTTTGCTCAAGAAACTGCGCCAGTTTTTGCGGGTCCATGTTGCAGGTCCGCGCATCGATGTCCACGAAGACGGGGGCCGCGCCGGCCTGGGAGATGGCTTCGGTGGTGGCGATAAAGGTGTTGGGCACGGTGATGACCTCATCGCCGGGGCCGATGCCGGCGGCCAGCAGGGCGAAACGCAGGGCGTCGGTGCCGGAATTGACGCCGATGCAGTGGCCGGTGTTGCAGAAGGCGGCAAACTCTTTTTCGAACCCCTCCACGTTGGGCCCGCCGATAAAGGCGCCGTTTTCCATGGCCTCGGTGACCAGCGGCAGCACTTCGTGCTCGATTTGTCGGTACTGGGCTTTTAAATCCAGAAATGGAATGTTCATGATGGCCTCAAAAAAGGATAAAGACTGCGCCTGCGGCGCAATTAAAGGATCCGGGGAATATTATCAAAGTGAAATGCCGAGTTTTTTGAAGATGGAGACGACAAAATCGTTTATGTCTTTGGTATCCTTTTGAATGATTTCCAATAGTCGTTTTAAATCCAGCTTTGCATACTCATGCACGATTAAATTTCGCAGTCCGACAGCCCTGATCATCTTTTCGGTAAGCTTTTGACTCAGATAACCGTTTTCTTCCAACAGATAGAACATCTCACTGGCGCTTCCCGGAACGCCCAGACCCTCTTCGCTAATTATGTGAGCAGCAAGATCGGTACAATTTTCAATGGCCAGGTGCAGGTTAAATGCGATCACATCCTGGCGATCGATGTCTGCCAGAAAAGTATCCAGATCCACAGCGCTTTTTTCTGATATCCGTTTTAGATTTCTGCGAATCGATCCGGCCTTGGCAATAATTAAATCATGATCGACCACTTTAAACCCCCTCCATAATTTTGCGCACCATCGCTGTTTGCATTTGACGGTGGTGGTACTGGAAGGCGGCAATTTTTGAATAGGCGGTCATCGTAAAACGAGCCAGTTTGTTGGGGTCATTGACGACAAGGAGAGTTCCTTTTTTAAAAATCTGCTTCAAAAGCATTTCGCTGGCGAAATTCATCGCGGTCAGGTGGATATCTTTTCTCAGAATTCTCGAAAGCTCAACCAGGTATTTATCCAGGCGCTGGCTGACAGCTTTCCGTTCAAGGCCGTCAAACAAGACGGCCAGATCGATGTCACTGCAGGCGGTCTGCTTGCCACCTGCATAGGAACCGAACAGGTAGACTGCGGTGATGTCTTTTGCGCTTTTAAAATAGTTGATTATGTTTTGTACCGGCATGGGGTCTTATTCATTTGAGCCATTGGATGGAAACAGTTTCTTTTTGTTCGAGCTTTTTAAATTCCGGGTCACCGGTCAGCAGGGTGGCGCTGTAAATGACGGCCATGGCAGCGGCAAAGGCATCGGCATACGAAATGGGGTAATGGGCCTTCAAATTTGCTGCACAGCGCAGCAGTCGTTCATTGATGGTATCCACATAAGTCAGTGGAAAAGCTTTAATTCTTGCATAGGCGAGGTTCGCTAAATCCGGACCCTGTTCCCGCAGCGCGATATAATAAACCTCTCCCAGATGGATGGCATGCAGGTAGATGCGCATTTTCCCCTGCCGCGCCTTTTTGAGCGCCTTTTCAATACGGGAGGCAAACGGCTCGTTTTCCAGGTAGCCGATCAGCGCGAAACTGTCGAGCACCATGTCAATGGCTGCGGGCAAAAGCCTTTTCCTCCCGGATTTTCTCATCTTTTTTCTCCCGCAGGTACGCTTTGAGCAGGCCGGAGCCTTTCAGCATTCCCCGGGCGGCAATAATCGGATCTTCGGTCTCCGGCACCATCAGAATGCCTTCCTTTTTTTCAATCCACCGAATTAGGGTGGCCGGCATAATCCCGTATTTTTCACGAATTCTTTTAGGAATTACAATTTGTCCCTTGGTGGTCACTTTGGATGTGGAAGTTCGCATTTTTTTACCTGGCGGCCCCCATGGATCGTTTTTTAAGTTGATGATTTTTTCAGGCCTCTGGTATACATTAAAGATAAAGTAAGACAATGTCAATAAATATTTCTTACTTTCAGATGGTTTTTTTGCTTACTGCACCGAGCGGAAGGGGCGGGGGGGGGTGAGGGTGAAGCGCACCAGACCGCGGTTTTCGGTGTATTCCTGGACGTTTTCATCCGAGCTGACGTTGCGCCAGGAATACTCAAAGCGCACGAACAGCCAGCTCAGCGGCTGGATGACCAGCCCGGCGCCGGCGCGGCTGGTGTGGTTGGTAAAGCGGGGGCGGGCATCCTTGTACCGGTCGCGGCGGTAGGAGCCGAAAATGTCGGCGTTGACCCTGCGGGCCAGCTGGTAGTTGAACGCCGCCCGGCCCTGGTAGTATTCGGTAAATCCATTGGCCTCGGAGGTGAAATCCGCTGACTGGTAGCCGCCGCCGGCATTGAGGAACAGCGAGCCGCGGTTGAACTGCTGGGTCAGGCTCAGGCTGCCCGAGGGGCCCTGGTTGTTGCTGGCGCTGTCCACCTGGCGGTAAAAATAGCCGCCATAGGCTTCCAGTTCGGTGTGATCCAGGACCTGGTAGGTGATGCCCAGTGAGGGGTTGTAGATCATGTAGTCGTGGGTGGGGCCGTTAAAATGCCGGCGGGTGTGCTCGTACTGGACAAAGCCGTCCAGGTGCCGGCTGAATTTGCTGATCAGCCGCAGGTTGCCGTTGTAGGAATCAAAATCGTCCGTGCGGGTGCCGGTAAAATTTTTGCTCCGGTCATAGGTGCCCCGGGTGTAGCTGGCGGTCAGCCGGGAGCCGAAATGGGAGGTAAACCAGTAGTCCAGCTGCATGGAGGGGATATATCCCTGGTTGTCCTCGTAGAAGCGGTCCTTGCTGTTGTCCAGCCGGCGGTACATAAATCCCAGGTTGAGGGCGTCGTATTTGCCGAAGCGGTAGTTGAAATTGCCCGAGACGTTGTTGCGGTAGTACTGGTTGCGTCCCTTGCGCACGGTGGTGTCCGGCGGCTGGGTCGGATCATCGGGCTGCACCAGCACCTCGCGTTCGGACAGAGGGTCGCTGGTCAGGTAAAAATTATCGTTGATTTCCAGGCGGGTGTTTTTGGAGGTGTTGGCCCAGGCATTGAAGTTGGCCGACACGTTCCAGTCGTCTTTTTGGGTGTTGTTGGCATAAAAGGAATAGCCCGGGTCGGCGGCCAGCTCCATGCCGGCGGCTTTGCCCCTGAGCCCGGTGGTAAAGCCGGGGGTCACGGTGGTGATGAAGTCGTCTTTTTTGTTGTCGCGGGTCAAAAAGACATTGTCCGTGTATTCTTCGCGCACCTGCAGCCGGGGAGTGAAGGTGGCCTCGAAGGCCGCGGCGGTTGAACACATAAAACAAACTGCAGCCAGCGCGAGGGGGGCAACCAGTTTTAGTTTCATTTTTTGCTCCCTTTTCAATAATATGGATTCTTAGGGCATTGGGCCTGGCTTTTATTCAAAAAAGTTTTGACAGGTTTTCAGGATTAGTTTGGGAACGAAGATAGGGTTTTGGATTTAACAAATTCAGGGCCTGTCGCTCAGCAGGTAACTTCGGATTTCTTTTACGAACTGCGAAGCGTTACGCCAGATTTCTTCGGAACGCTCTGAGGTTATCGGCCTAATGATTTTGTAATCAACAGTTTGGCGAATTTCGAAGGCCTTGTGGAAATGCTTGGATAATTCTTTGGAGAATACCCCTTTGATGACAAATTCTGTGTCGAAAAGACTGATAACACCAGAATGCTTCGAGGGCGCTTTTGAAATAGACTGCAATAGTGCAAGGGCTGCATAAAACATGGCATAGTAGGATCTGTTTACAATACTCTGCGGGCTGCGATTGCCATCGATCAGGTATTTTGCATCTTCTAAAGCTGCCTGAGCTTGCTCCAGCCGATACTTGATGAGGGTTTCAATTTCTTTGGGCTTCAAATGGCCACCCCTTCCAACTTCACAGCCTCGGCTAACAGCGAGTAACGCTCGGGTCCGTTTTCCCACTCGATTCGTGAAAAGACAACAGGTACTATGACTATTCCACTTTCAAATCCTGCTTCCCACGCGCAGTCACTGATATAATCCTCAATTTCTTCCGTTAAATCATCGACAATCAAAAGGACGTCCATATCCGAATCAGGTTCAGCATCTCCTCGAGCTCTAGAGCCAAACAGCACAATGCTGTGCAAGGCTATTTGCTTGCGCACCAGGTGAGCAAAAGTTTCAAGGATTTGTTTTTCAATTCGATCCATAATTATTTTAGCAGCTTTTGGAATCCACAGGCTGGCATGTTAAATTCAAGCTGCCTTGCTTAATGGAGGATAGTACATTTATTCACTACAGTACCCACGTATGTTCCTCATGTCAAGCGGACGCCGGGCACAGAATCCATTCATTAATTATTACGGGACGATGATGGTGTCGTCGGCTTTGAGCTTGAGATTCTGTTTGAGGTCCTTGCCCTTGACGATGTTTTTGTAGTTGATGCGGTAGATCTTGTCCTTGCCGTTTTCATGGCGCAGCACGATGATTTCCTTTTTGGAGGCCCATTCGGTGAACCCGCCGGCCACGGCAAAGGCCTGCAGCACGGTCATGTTCTTGACCAGGGGGTATTCGCCGGTGCGCATGACCTCCCCGAGGATGTAAAAGCGCTGGCTGCCGGGATTGGCGACGTGCACGGTGACCACCGGGTTGGACACGTATTGCTTCAAGCCCGCTTCGAGCGCCCGTTTGAGCTCCACCGGCGAAAGGCCGGCGGCCTGCACGTCATTGAGCAGGGGAAATGATATCTGGCCGTCGGAGCGCACCAGCACGTTTTCGCGGGTAAAATCCGGCTCCTTCCAGGTGGTAATCTCCAGTATGTCCCCGGCGCCGATGCGGTAGGCTTTCTGGCTTTCCTTGGCCGACCAGGTGGTTTTGGTTTTGGATGTTTTTTTGCCGGCCTGCACCGCACCGGTAGCGAAAGCCAGACAGAACAGGGCACTGATAACGAGCACAGGTATTTTTTTCATAAATATTCTCCCAAAAATATAGCTATTAGAGGGTTCAATCTTCAAGGCACACGGTACAAGGGAAAAAAAGTGATTGCAACTCAGTCCTGCCCTGAACCTTGCACCCTGGACCCGGTACCTGTCGTTGATACAGCTCCGCCTTGTCGATTACAAGGCGTGTTGCAACATAATCTATTGAAAATACTAATAAATTGTTTAAAAACCGGTTTTGCCTGACGCGGGGGATGCTCCCCGCACCCTCCGGGCTGTCTATTTATAGGTTCCGTAATTCTTATAGTATTTGCCGTAGTAGCGGGGCGAATAGACTTCAAAATTGTTGATCACGGCACCGATAATTTTTTCCTTGCCAATCGTGTCGATGACATCAGACACCCCGGCGCGGGGAGTCCTGGCGTGCTTGATGACAATCACCACCCCGTCAACCCACCTTGCCAGCACGCTGGTTTCCGCCGTCAGCGCAGGCGGTGGGGAGTCCAGGATGATCAGCCGGTCGGAGTAGCGTTCTCTGGCCTCGTCCAGCAGATCCGCCATGCGCTGCGAAGACAGCAATTCGGAAGGATTGTCCGGCGGGCGGCCGCCCGGCAGGATGGTCAGATTGTCAACAGCGGTGCGCAAAAGCAGCTCCGGCAGTTGCTTTTGGCCGGACAGATAATCGCTCAGCCCGGGGACCTCCCCGTAGCCAAAGCGGCTGTGTATCGAGGGCCTTCGCAAATCGCAGTCCATCAGGAGCACATAGCGGTTGATATTGCGCGCGACACTGATGGCCAGATTCGAGGCCACAAAGGATTTTCCCTCTCCCGGCATGGGGCTGGTGACCATCACCGAGCGGGGCGGGGTTCCGGAGACCGGGTACAGGAGGTTGGAGCGCAGGATTTTAAACTGTTCGGCCTCAAACGATTGCGGTTTGAAATACACGACCAGGCTCGGGTCCAGCGACTGGTCCCGGGGCAGGGCAGCAGCGGGTCTGGCCGGTGGGGCTTTTTTTTCAGGGGGCGCTTTCTTCTCGATTACCCTCAGTTTTGTGGCTGCAGCCGGCATGTTATCAGGATCAGCAGGCGCCGGGGCCGGCCCGGCGGCGGGGGTGCTGGTTTTGCCGGTATCTGCAGGGGCCTCGTGCGCAGGCGCGGTTTCATCTTTTTTTCCGGCCGCTGGCTCCAACATGGCCTTGCGTTCGGTTTTGCTGACGCCGATTTCAATTTCCTGCCAGTCGGCGGCGGGCGGCGGCTTCGGGCGTTGGGCCTTTTTTTTGGGGCCGGAGGCCGGTTGACTGCTGCCGGTCCTGGATTTTAATTCCTTGCACCGGGCCTTGCCCGCCGGGGTCAGCGTGCCGTCGGTTTCAATCAGCCGGTAGGTAACCAGCCGATCGACGGTTCCCGGATCGCTGATCACCAGGGGATGCTGCAGATCCAGCTTGCCGGACTGGGGGTCATACTGCAGCAAGGCCTCATAATCGCCGGCTTTCAGTTTTTGCGGACGGGTGGATCCTTTTTCTTTTTTATACCTTTCCAGGGCGTCGCTTATTTTTCCCACAATCTTTGTCCTTTTCTTAAATGCGCCAGGTTTTGACCATTTCCAGCGCTGCTTCCGGGCCGACAAAGGTCAGCACGGCAAATCCGGCGACCAGACAGGCTGTGACCAGCAGTGAAAAGACGGTTGCCAGCGTGCGCAATTTCTTGCGCCTTAAATCCCGGGGCTGATAAATTCTAGGAACCGTTGCCAGCACCGCGATTCCCAGATCGCGCTCGACGTCTTCCGAGCGCTTGAAGGAAGTGTCGAAATAATCGACCAGAAAAATCAATCCGCCGCCCAGTCCCAGCCCCGCTGCCAGGGTGATCAGAAACAATTTTGTCATATCCGGCGACACCGGCTTCTGGGGGACCCGGGCCCGGTCGATGATTTGAAACTGCTCGCCTTTTTGTTTTTTCTCCATGTTGACGGCAATCTGGGCCTCGAGCTGGCGGTTGAGCAAGGAATTGTATGACTCCTGGATGTTCTTGTAGTCGCGCTGCAAGGACAGAAGCTCCTCCTCGCGTTTGGGGGTGTTTTCCACCCGCAGCTGATATTCTCTGATCTGCTGGCTTATTTTGGCCACATCGCGTTTGAGGTTCTTGATTTCCAGCCTCAATTCCGTGCGCTGGCGGATTTGATCATTGTAAAGACTGGCGGCGTAAGGATCCGTCTGATTGCCGGCCGGCGGGGCGGCGGTTGACTGCGCTGCGGCGATTTGGCCGGCATTGATTCGGGCCTCCAGGTCGGCAATTTTGTTTTTCAGCCGGATGACATCCGGGTGACGCTCGGTATAGGCGGTTTGCAGATCGACCAGCTTCTGTTTAAGTTGCGCCAGGCTCAGGGTTTCACCGGAGGGCTCCGTGACGGTGGCCGACGCCTGCGGCTGCATCAGTTTTTTGCTGGCCTTGATCTGGTTTTCGAGCACCAGCAGGCGGTCCCGGGCGCTGTTGAGGGACTCCTGCTTCTGGTTGAGCTGCATCTGCAGCCGATCCAGCACGCGCAGGTTGGACTCCAGCTGCTCGGGCAGTTCTCCCATGTGCTGTTTGCGGTACTGCCTGAGTTTGTCTTCGAGGCCTTCCAGGCGCTGGCGCATGGTTTTAAGCTGCTGTTCCAGAAATTCGCTGGTGCCGGTTGCCTGGGCCTCTCTGACGCGCAGGTTTTCGTTGATGAATATGGCCGCCAGTCCGTTGACCACCCTTGTGACCAGTTCCGGGTCGCGGCCGGAAAAGGTGATCGAAAACGCGTCGGCTTCCTTTCTGCGGTTTTTGGCCTGCAGCTCAATGATGATGCGTTCGCGCAGGTTGTTCACCTTGTCCTCCATGAACATGTCTTCCTGGCCGGGTTCCATGAAAAGGTTGAACTGGTTGATGATTTTTTCGAGATTGGTGCGGCTTAAAATTTGCTGGGAGATGGTGTTGATCCGGGTGTTGATGTCCGTCGACACAATGGATTGAACATAATCGGTCGGCACCTTCTGGGGACGTACAAAAATCAGGGTGCTGGCTTCATAGCTTTTCGGCAGCACGAAAGCCAGAATGATTCCGACCACCAGGCTAAGACAAAACGGAATGATAATCAGCCAGCGATGCTTGAATACCAGCTCGAGGTAATGATCGATTTGAAAAGATTCCGGTTGTTCGGTCATTTTTTCCTTTCCCGCGCCGCGTTGGATCAAGGGGGGTGATTTGCCGGCGCCTGCTGTTTCATCCGCCCAAGGTTTGCATCATCGGCGGGCCGATTTTTCCCGGGGCCAATCTATATCCAATATATACTATTTTTCTAACAATTTAAATAAAATAAACACTTCCCGGCATAAGCTAGCCGAGGCCATATTCCTTTATTTTCATGAGCAGCGATTTGTAGCTGATGCCCAGCAGGGCAGCGGCCTTTTTGCGGTTTCCACCGGTGTGCTCGAGGGCCCGGGGGATGATTTTTTTTTCGGTCTGGGCTGCGTATTTGCGGCACAGGTCCTTGAGCGGCACGTGTCCGGAACCGTTCAGGGCTTTTTCCAGATCCTCCATTGCAACCATCCGGCAGGAATCGTTGGGGTGCCACGATGGTTCCCGGTCACCGCGCGACGCGTGGCGGGCCCACAGGTTGGTATACAGGCTTTCTTCATTTCCGGTGGCCACCGCGTGCCTGACGAGATGTTCCAGTTCGCGCACGTTGCCCGGCCAGTTGTAGTGGTCGAACAATTCCATGGTTTTGGGGGAAAATTCCCAGGACCCGCGGCCGAGTTCGAGGCGGAACTTGTCCGCAAAAAAATCTGCCAGCAGGAGGATGTCTCCCCGCCGGTCCCGCAGCGGCGGCAGGTCAAGGCAGACGGTATTTAAACGGAAATAAAGGTCTTTTCTGAAACCGCCCCTGGCGACAAGCAGCCGCAGATTGTTGCTGCCCGATACGATGAAACGGACATCGGGCCGGTTGGACCGTGGTCCATGGCCGTTGGTGAACAATGCCAGCAGGGCCCCCTGGCGGGAGACGGGGGTTGCCTCAATGCTTTTTAAAAACACCGTGCCTTCGCCGGCGGCCTCCAGAATGCGGTTGGGATTTTGCGCTTGCCACCCTTGCGGGGCGGGATCGGGTTGAAAAAACAATTCATCAATTTGCCCGGAATCGATCTGCGCCAGGTCGACTTTTACAAATGGCCGTTCGCGGCGCTCGGAGCCGGCGTGAATGGCGCGCGCCACCCGTTCTTTGCCGGTGCCCGGCTCCCCCTGAATCAGCACCGTTTCCTTCAAGGAGCCCAACTCGATGATTTTTTTCTTGATTTCCAGCATCGCGGGGCTGTTGCCGACAATCAGCGGGATGGCAGGGGCGGTGGGTCGCCGCTTTTCAGGCCGCCTGTCGAGCATCCTCGAAACCACCGTTCTGATGCGGGAGGGTTCAAATTCATCGGAGGCGACCATCATGGCACTAAAGCCGTTGGCGTTGATAAAGTCCTGCAGCGTTGGGTCAGCTGAAAGCATGACCACCGCAATCTGCCGGTTGATCATTTTTACGGTGTGGATAAAGCGGCGGGCCCTTGCTGCCGGCAGCGGCCCGGCAAGCACCAGATCTGGCTTCAGGGGCTGCAGGTTTTCCAGGCAGACGGTATCCTTTTCAAAGGTGAAGGCAAGGTGGCCCCGCTCGGACAGGATAAAACGCAGGTAGTCCCTGCGCTGGGGGTCTTTTTCGAGGATGACGATCCTGGAGGGGGCCATGGTATTAATCACCTGCTTGTGATGTCTGTTTTGCCGTCGGAGGCGATCAAGTTATTTCTCCAATCTGTGCGCACCTGCAGCTGTCTGTGTCCCATGGTGCGTTGCATGAGCAAGATGCATGCCGAATTGACAGGCAATGGCGCACGGTGATTGCGGCTGGACAATAGAGTGCCGCATCTTATGAAAATTAATACCATTTTTGATGGTTCAGTTTCCTTATAGCCCCGGGAAAACTTTTTCAGGCCCCTGTAGGACATTAATTTTTCGAAGTTTTTTCCAGGAAAATGGTATTTTTTTTCACAGGGGTGGGTAATAGTTTTCACAATTGTGCGAAGGGGACCAAAGCTTGGAAATGGATATTTGCGGACTTGCACTAGCCGGGATAAAGGAGTATGATTAGAAATGAAGAAAGTGCGCTAAAGTGTCTGAAGCGCCTAAAATTAAAAGACAAACATGGAATACAAAGGCTGGACGTCGAGCATCGAACGTCCAGCACCGAACCACACCCTGGCGGGGTCGAAGGGTGAACAACGAAAAAATCACCGTCTCATAATGCAAACCATCGTTGTGGAGAAGGGAAAATGAACAAAGAATATCGACTGCTGATAATCGATGACAGCACGGAAACCGTGGCCGGGCTGTATCATTTTTTCAGCCAGAAGTACAAGGTGTTTACCGCACCGGACGGGATGGAAGGGCTGAGGTTGTTCGAAACCGAGAAGGGGGGGTTTGACCTGGTCATCACCGACCTGGTGATGCCATATATCAGCGGAGTCGGTGTGATCTCGATTATCAAGAAGAAATACCCCGGAATCCCCGTGATCGCCATCACCGGCTGGGGGGAGCATCCTGAAGCCCTGGCCACCGAAGCCAAGGCGGACGTGGTGCTGGAAAAACCCGTCGAACTGCCCGTGCTGGACCAGCAGGTGACCGATCTGCTCGCGAAAAACAAGGGCTAAAAGACTGGCTTTTGAAAAAGGCTTGATGTTAACCGCAGGCACCCGCAGACGGGCACAGACAGCAGCTCAATGCTGCCGCGTTAAACTGCAAGCGCTGTGCGATAAAGAAAAGGCGCATTTTACAACCGCGAAAGAAACTCCAACTCCCTGGCCTGGGTGTTTTTAGTGCCGATGGCCAGCACTTCGATTCGATTGTCCTTTCGTTTGCAAAAATACAGCCGCCCCTTGTAGGCAAATATCACCTCCAGCACTGTCTGATGGCCCTTGCGGCCGAATACCTTGCGCTTGATCGTCACCTGTGAGGGATCCGCGTTTAGTTGATGGATAACCTCCTCGGCCTTGATCTTCAATTCCTCGTTGAGCTCCGCAAATCCGCTAACGGCCCGCTCGTGGATCGTTATGTTCTTGTAAAGCGTGGTGAAGCGTTTTTTCAGCGTCTGCGTGGCCCTGACTTTTTTTCCGTCACCCTTGCGCCGGGATTTTTCATAGTGCTTTAATTTTTCCTTGAGTGCCTCGATTTGCGCCTGCCGGTCATTTTGCCGGGCGATATTTTCGGCCAGCTGCTGCTCGAGGGATACAATTTCATCGATCATTTCATTTTCGTTGCTTTGCGCCCGGTTTTTCTCGGTGGCCAGCGCCTGTTGCAGGCGGTCAAATTCATCTTTGAGGAGCTGGCGCTCTTCAGTCAGAGTCTCGATGCGCTCGACTTTTTCCTTTTCCTGCTGTCGCAGCCGGATCACCTCCTGTTGTTTTTCATGCTGTTCCTGATCTATCCGGGTTACGGCTTTTTTGTAGTGGGTCAAAAGCAGCAGCACGGAAATCAGAAGGCAGCATGCCAGCAGAAGGGCGGACATCAGGGTGCCGTAGCCAATTTTGACCTCGGTTTTGGCATTGAGTCCGGCGCTGAGCAGGCGGTAGTTCTCGGCGGCAATGCGGGTGGGGTCCGAAAGGGGCAGGGCCGGGGCATTGACGAAATCGGCGGGGTACACGATTTTCCCCGTCCCGCTGATCACCATCACACTGACCTTTACCCCCAGGGCAACCGGCCACCGCGATTCGAGAAACCGGTCGATGTTGTGGTTGACCGCATCTTCAAGCCGCACACTGCCGTCGAACAGGGCGCGGGTGTCGCCGGTGTAGATATTTTCGATTTCAGTGGCATAGCGCTGCTGCAGGTAGCTCTCCAGCAGGTTAAGTGAAACCACATAGAGCACCGGTGGCAGCATTATGCACAGCAGCAGTATTTTAAGTGACAGGTACCGCACCTTTCTTTTACAGCTCCGCCAGCACTTTTTGGGCCTCGTCGGCGCCGGAAAAATTCTTGCTGATCTCAAGGGCCTTTTGCAGATAGGTGCGGGCCTGACCGGAGTCGCCTTTTTTGTAGTAGGCCATGCCGAGATGATAATTCACAGTGGGATTTTGCGGGATTTTGGTCAGGCTGTCGCTAAGCTCACCGATGGCCGAATCATACAGGCCCTTTTTGTAATATACCCAGCCCAGCGTGTCCATGATACTGGGATCCTCAGGGGCCTTTTCCTTGGCCGTGCGGGCCAGGTCCAGGGCCTCATCCAGGTTTTTGTTCTGCTCGGCCAGCAGAAAGGCCAAATTGTTGGCGGCCGGGGCAAAGTCGGGGTTGATCTTCAGCGCTGTGCGGTACTGCTGCTCGCTGCGGTCGAACTGCTTGCGGGCATCGTAAATGACACCCAAAAACATGTGCGGGGCGGTCTGGTTCGGATTGGCGGCCAGGGCGGCCTCGTACTGCTCGATGGCCTTGTCTTCTTTTTTTTCGGCCAAGTAGATGCGCGCCAGGGAGTAATAGGGTTGCAGAAAGTCCGGGTTGTTTTCGATAGCCGTCTGGTAGGATTTTTCAGCCGCGGCATATTTTCCCTGTGCCAGCTGCAGGTTGCCCTTCAGGTTGTAGACAATCGCTGCTGACGCCGGCGAGTCCCTTACGATCTCCAGTTGCCGCTCGCAGCGCTCAAGGGCCTGGCTGTAATCCTTTTGGGCCGAATAGGCCAGCACGACGCCGGTGAAAACATCCATCAGCTTCGGGTTGATTTCAAGGGCCCGGTCAAAATTTTGAAGGGCCTGCCCATAGCGCCCCTGCGCCTGCTGCAGCAAACCCAGGCGATAATAGCCGGTGGGGTTGTCCGGCGCAGCGTCGATCATGGAGCGGAAGGTATACTCGGCCTGCTTGAATTTTTTCTGGTACATGTAAGCGTTTCCCAGGATGAGCCGGGCCTGGTAGTTGGTCGGCTGGATTTCGAGAATTTTCTGGCTTTGCTCCTGGGCCAGCTCAAAATCACCGCCGCGCAGGTATATTTCGGCCAGCAGCAGCCGGGCCCTTACAAAGCGCGGTTGCAGTTCGATGGCTTTTTCCAGTGCCGGCTTGGCCAGGTTCAGCTCCCCCCTGCCGAAATGGCAAAGGCCTTTGAAGTAGTGCGCCCGGGCAGCTGCGGGTTCTTCCTCAACAAGTTGATCCAGGATTTCGATGGCTTCGGCAAATTTGCGCTTGGCGGTCAGCAGTTCGGCCTTTTGCAGGCGGGCCGGAAAATAATTGGGCCGGCTGGCGAGAATGGTTGCGATCTGTTTGTCGGCCTTGTCCAGATCACCCCGCGAAAGGTGGTAGGAAGCGATGGCTTGCCGGATGCGCACATTGTCGGGCTCCAGCTCCAGGGCTTTTTGATAGGTGGCCAGCGTTTTTTCAGCATCGCCGGTCGCATTGTAAAAACCGGCCAGGACCATGTAGGGCTTGATGTCGCGCGGGTCGATCTCGGTGGCTTGCAGGTAGGCGGCTTCAGCATCACCGGGTTTGCCGCGGTGGAAGTAGAAGTTGCCAAGCATCATGGCCAGCTGCGCATCGTCGGGGTGATCGGCCGCCGCCTTTTTTATTTCGCCTTCGGCCAGGTCGTATTTTTTGCGGCTGATATAAAAATTGAACAAGGCCAGCCGTGTTTTGGTGTTGTCAGGGTCGATGCTGACCGCCTTTTTCAAAAGCGCTTCGGCCTGCTGCGGTTTCTGCTGGCGGGCCAGCAGGTAGGCCAGTCCCAGGTAGGCCCGGGTTTCGCTGCCGTCGATATCCAGCACCCGGCGAAATATGGCTTCCGCCTCGGACGGTTTGTTTTCCTGGCCCAGCAGATTGGCTTGCAGCAGCAGGGCCTCGACATTTTCCGGCTCGGCGACCAGCACGGCGTCCACCTTTTGGCGGGCATCGTCAAACTTTTTGGCCAGCATCAGAAAGGTGGCCAATTTAAGCTGGGCCCGGGTGTTGGCCGGCTCCAGCTCGGCCACGGCTGAATAGGCCCGGAAAGCCCCCCGGGCGTCTCCCAGTTTGAGATTGGTTTCGGCCAGTTTTTCATAGGCATCCGCAAACTTGGCGTCGATTTGAATGGCGTTTTTAAATTCCAGCTGGGCGCTTTTGTATTCGCCCTTTTCAAAATAGGCATTGCCTTTTTCAAAATAGGCAAGCTTTTTCTCCTCGTTGGAAGAACAGGCGGAAAGCACAACCGCAGTTATCAGGAGAGGTATAAAAAGGTTTCGAAACTGTCTCACAATGGCCTCCTTTTATTCTTTAGCCTTGTTTTCCAGCATCCGCGCCAGCAGAACGCTCAGCTCGGCCAGGGCAATGGGTTTGGCCATATAGTACTTGATCGCGTTCTTGGCCTGCTGGCTCAGGCCGTTGAGTCCTTCCATTTCGTAGCCGGTGATCACCGAGATGTTGGCGTTGGGGTCCATCTTGAGCATCTTTTCGATACAGACCAGGCCATCCATTTCCGGCATGTTGATGTCCATTAAAACTGCATCGGGCTTGACCGCCTGGTATTGTTCCAGGGCCTCTTTGCCGTTGGAGGCGACAGCGGGCTGATAGTTCAACAGTTTGAGCAGGTCGCTTAGCGCATTGATAATCTCGGCTTCATCATCGACCACCAGGATGCGCTGTCCGTTGCCGTGAATAATCTCCGGGGCAGGCGCTTGTGCAGCCTGGTCGTCGAAATTGGTCAGCGGAAAATATAATTTAAAAGTGGTTCCTTGCTGCGGCCGCGAATCGACACTGATCAGTCCCTCGTGGCTTTTGACGATGCCATAGGTGGTGGACAATCCCAGGCCCGTGCCCTTGCCGACCTCCTTGGTGGTAAAGAAAGGATCAAAGCACTTTTCGATGGTGGGCCGGTCCATCCCCTCACCGCTGTCGGAGACCGTCACCCGCACGCGTTTTGCCTCCCGCTCGGCCGTGATGGTCAGCCGGCCGCCCTCAGGCATGGCATCCCGGGCGTTGGTGCACAGATTCATCAGCGCCTGGCTGAGGCTGGAAGTATCGCCCATGATCGGCAGTGGTTTGGAAATGTCGGTTTGAATCTCAATTTTTTGGTCGAATGATTTGCGGATGAGTTGGACGGTATCTTCGATGATGGCGGCCAGGTCGAGGGGTTTGAATTCAGCCTTGATCTGCTTGCGGGAAAACTGCAGCAGACCGTCGACCAGCCGGGCCCCGCGCTTGACCGAGGTGTTGATGCGTTCCGCCACCTCGTGCAGGCCATCCCGGTCCTCGTAGTTGAGCTGGATCAGCTGGCTGTTGACCAGTACCTCGGAAAGGGTGTTGCGGAAATTATGGGCCACACCGGCGGCAATAGTGCCGATGGCCTCCATTTTCTGAACATGCTGGAGCTGCATTTCCAGGCGCCGGCGTTCGGTGACGTCGGTGATCATGATGACGATGGTGGCCGCCTCGCCCCTGACCGGCAGTACCTTGAGGATAATCTGCCGGCCGTTCAGCTCGATGGGCACCTTTTCACCGATCTCGACAGGTTCAGTCGATGGATTGGCGATAATGGCATCCAACTCGCGCGCGGTGTTTTCATCAAACAGGTCCGAAGGGTTGGTGGTCAGAATTTGTTCCGTGTTCAATCCGAACAGGGAAATGGCCACCGTGTTGGCAAACACGATTTTGCCGGAATAAACCTCCAAAATCCCCTCGGCCATACTTTCCAGGATGGTTTCCAGGTGACGGTTGCGGGAAAGCAGCTCCTTGGTCAGCTGCCTGGCGTAGACGTGCTCCAGCCCGCGCACCGGTTTTTCCTGACCGGTGGGTCGGGGGCCGTCGGCGGCCTTGATGACTTCCAGAAAATGTTCGGCCATGGAGCTGAAGGGGCCCTTGGCAATGTAAGAGTCCGCACCGGTCTGCTGGAAATTGAAGTCGATTTCGGCCACGGCCGCCGAAACGATCACCAGGTAGCAGTCAGCCAGGTGGGGCATGTTGCGGACAATCTTAATCAGCTTGTCCCCGTCGATCTTGGGCATGATCAAATCGAAAAACATGATGTCCGGGGTGAAGGAGGTCAGCAGGTTGAGCGCTGAAAATCCGTCTTCGGCGGTTTTGACCTCATGGCCTTCGCGGGTGAGCAGGTTGGAGACAAATTTGAGGATGATCCGGTCGTCATCCACCACCAGTATTTTCTTTTTCATCGAAGCTCCTTAAATGGGGTATGCATAATCTATCAATATAGCTTGAATTGGGAAATATATGCAAGTTTTGGAATTAATTCGGGGGACACCATACTTAATTCACTGCTTTGATTTATTACACCCCCCGAATTCGAGAGGAATTAAGTATGGTGTCCCCCGAATTACACTTTTTCTTCCAACAGGCGGCGCAGCTGTTGTTCCAGGGCGGCCAAGTGCCGGGCCAGTTGCTCGATGCCGATCTTCATCCCCTCAAGTTGGCCGGCTTTGCCCTTTTTTTCAAGCTCGAAGGCGATTTCGGCGGCATCTTCGGCCTGGAAATTTCTCAGCATGCCTTTCAGGCTGTGGGCGGCGCGCATCAGGCCGTCACCGTCGCCCTGTGCGAGACCCTGCTCCAGGTTATCCATCAGCCGGGGGTAATCCTCGAAAAACACCTCGACAACTTCTGTGAAAAAATCCCAGTCATGATCAAAGGCCGCCAGCAGCATTTCCCTGTCCAGTTCGGCGGTGGGGGCGGCGGTTTTTTCCAGGGGATCGGGTGGCAGTGCCAGCCTTTCGACAATGTTAAAAAGCTTGTCCGCGTCGATGGGCTTGGAGACATATTCGTCCATGCCGGATTGCAGGCAGCGTTCCTGGTCGCCTTTAACGGCATGGGCGGTCATGGCGACAATCGGGATGTGTTCGCCGCTGTCCTGCTCGCTGGCCCGGATCGCCCGGGTCGCCTCCAGACCGTCCATTTTCGGCATCTGGACATCCATCAGGACGATGTCGAAGCGCTCCTTTTGCAGTGCTTCCAGAACCTGGCGGCCGTTTTCCACCAGCGTGGCGTGATGCTGCCAGCGTTCGAGCAGCCGCAGAATGAATTTCTGGTTGAATGGAGTGTCTTCGGCAACCAGCACCTTCAAGGACCGGGCCGGTCGCAGGGGCGCATGCCTGCGGGCTGCGGTGATCTGCTGCTGCCGGCGTTTTTTGACGGCCAGCGCTTCCAGCACGGTCTCATACAGCTCGGTTCTGCCCGGCGGTTTGACCACACCGGCGGCGATGCCCAGCTGCGCGAATTCATTTTTGCGTTTGAGCCGGGGAAAGGTGAGCATCATGACAAGGCGCAGGTCGGAAAAGCTCTGTCCCTGAATCCAGCTGGCCAGGGAAAATCCGTCGCTTTCAGGCATATCCGAATCAATCAGGACCAGCTTGACGGAATTCGAAGCGGGGGTTGACGGCAGCAGGATCTGCCGGGCCTGCCGGGCATTGGATGCGAGCACCACGTCCATCTGCCAGCCCTGCAGGAGTTCTTTTAAAATCTTGCGACTGGAACTGTTGTCATCCACCACCAGGACCTTCAGACCGGCCAGGGCGGGATGGGTTCTGACTTTCTGCTCGGACTTGTCTTCCTGCTGTTTGAACAGACGGGCGGTGAACCTGAACCGGCTTCCCTGACCGGGCAGGCTTTTGACCTTGATTTTTCCGCCCATCATCGCTACGAGCTGGGCGGAAACCGCCAGCCCCAGGCCGGTTCCGCCATAGCGGCGCGTGGTGGCCGCATCTGCCTGGTGGTAGGCCCCGAAGATGCTGCGTTGCTTGTCCTGAGCGATGCCAATGCCGGTGTCAACCACTGAGATGTGCAAAATCACCTCGGATTGCGGTCCGTCCTGGGCGGCAACATAGACCACGACTTCACCGCGCTCGGTAAACTTGATGGCGTTGTCCACCAGGTTCAGCAGGACCTGGCGCAGGCGAGTGGGGTCTCCCACCAGGCGGTCCGGAACACCAGGGGTAATCCGGGCGGCGAGCTCGATGCCTTTTTCATGGGCTTTCATGGCCATGATTTTCATGGATTCATCGATAAACTGTTCCAGGCTGAACGGGGTCTGATCGAATTCCAGCTTGCCGGCCTCGATCTTGGAAAAATCCAGGATGTTGTTGATGATCGCCAGCAGGGAGTAGGCCGAAGCTTTGACCACGTCCAGGTCTTCGCGCTGATCGAGGGACAGTTCGGATTGCAGCATCAACTCCACCAGGCCGATAATGGCGTTGAGCGGGGTGCGGATTTCGTGGCTCATGCTGGCCAGAAATTCACTTTTTGTCCGACTGGCGGCTTCCGCAGCCAGCTTGGCGCGATAGAGCGCCTCAGCCCGCCGGCGCTGGGTCACGTCGCGTAAAAAGCCGCCGAAGCCCGTGGGCCGGCCCCGGGGGTCTTTGATCAGCGAGATGGAGGATTCGACAAAACGCTGGGAGCCGTCAGCGGTAATCAGCGTCCAGCTTAAAGATTTTTCCGGCTCGCCGGTCTCCAGGACCCGCTTGAAAGTGGCGGTCAATTTTTCGGCGTTGGCTTCATCCAGCGAGTCGCGATGGTTCATGCCCTGCATTTGCCGGCGGGAGTAGCCCAGGATCTGGCACATGGAATCGTTGAAAAAGGTATAGTTGCCGTCCAGATCCACCTCGTAGTAGCCGTCGGGGGTGGTTTCGATAATGGTTCTGAATTTGGCTTCGCTTTCACGCAGGGCGGCTTCGGCCTCCGAGCGCTGGTTGATGGTAAACTGGGCGTGGGCGCCGAAAATCACGAAAAAACATAAAATGGCGAGCCGGCTCCAGGTGGCGCCCATGTTTGCGCCGAACAGGCGCTGAAAAAAATCAACGTCATAGGACAAAAAGATGTACAGGATCGAATCAAAGATCGTGTACAGCAGGGCCAGGCCCAGGGCGATCAGCACCATCTGGTCCCAGAAGTGAACCTTGATTTTTTTTGTTTTCGGCATGGCGGTGTATTCCATATTGATTTTGTGCTTTTTCAAGGCATAATTGTAAAGCGCTTGCCCCGGGGCAGGCGGTAGACATTAAAATCTTTTCGATCCAGGGAAATAACGTTTTCAATGCCTGTTTCAGCGGCAAGGCAAACGAGGGTGGCATCTGCATAATCCATGGGCAGCTCCGCATATTTTTTCATTAAAATTTTGCACTTTTTCAAGCTTGCGGTATTGGCGGGAACGATTTCGACAACCGATTCAATGATGAAATCCAGCGCGGCCGTTTGCGCTTTTATCGAGAAATTCAGCAGGTAAAGCACTTCCGTCAGCACCGCCTCGGTGGAATACAGGCGTCCGCTGAAATTTTTCAACCAGTGCACACATTGATCGTGTCGGCTTTCACTGCGGTCGATCAAAGCCACCCAGGGACCGGTATCAAGAATTGCGTTCACTGTTGAGCGCGCTTTATTTTATCGATTAGATGCCGGCGGTGGTTCAAACCCAGATCCGCCAGGCCGCTTTCAGCAGCGCCGATCAGGTGCCTGACTTTGTCATAAATTTTTTCATCTTTGCCATGGGTGTATTCTTCAACGAATTTGCGGATGGCCATGCGGGTGATATCGGATTTTTTTAAGCCCGTGGCCCTGGCAATCGCCTCGATTCGGTTCAGGTCCTCCCCGCTCATTCGGATGGTGATTTGCTGCATCATATCATTGCCCTCCCAACTGTCGTCATTTAGATTACAATATAATCTTTTTCAAAATTAACGTCAATAAAATTGAATTAATTCGGGGGACACCATACTTAATTCACTGTTTTGATTTATGGTACCCCTCGAATTAGAGGAATTAAGTATGGTGTCCCCCGAATTAACCCGAGGCATACATGATGCCCACCGAACTTCGTGAATTGAGGCGCATGCTGCGTTTGTTGACGATCGCCAATATGGAGCCATTCGATGATCGCCCTAATGGAGCCACCC